>CANGWK010000003.1 GCA_947457615.1 Flavobacteriaceae bacterium | reverse complement strand
ATTTGCATCTTCTTCCCAAGTAGAATAATCTAAGTTATCTACGTTAAAATCTTGATTAATATCTCCAGAATAAATAGCAAATACACCTGGTGAAACCTGTTTCATGTTATTACCAAAAGCTTTATTTGCAGCAGTAGTAAAATCATAAGTAAACGGAACATTATTAAATAATTGAGGTACTGTACTCCAAGTTTCAATAGCGTTTTTATATTTAACTACTAGGTAGTAGTAACCAGTGGCTAAATTAGGGAAACTAGTTCCTGCAAAACCGTCAGTTTTTAATGCAATAGTTGCGGTATCTACTAAAGTACCATCAGTAGCAGTTCTAAATTCTAAAGTGATATTATCCACATCTGTATTAGTCGCACCAGCAACTAATTGATTCGCTTTTACAGGGACCATAGAATGGGTTACCGAACTGTAGTAACCTTCAATATTTAATTTTAAGTCAACTGAAGATTTAACTTCACCAAGTGTAAATTGTCCGAAACTAGTGAGGCCAGTTGCTTGCGAACTGAAACTGTTTACCGTTCCTAATGATGGATAACTCCAAGAAGTCCCATCATATTTACCAATTATGAAATTATAAGGATTCGCATTATTAAGAATGTTTGAAGGAACAAAATTAAAAGCTGCATTATAAGAAGTAAATGATAATGATGCATCGCTACTTAATGTATAATAATGATTAATTATGCGAGTTGGAGCTATTGTTGTAGTTGCAATTTGAGGATGAGCTCCAGCAGTTTGCGATACATTTGCAGTAAGAATTCCCGCTGTTGATACACCAGTAAAAGCTAAATCTATAGGACCATAAGAACTGGCGTCTCCAATTTCATAGCTAATTGCTGTAGTGGTTGTACTAACAGTTTTAGCTAAATTACCTACTACATACCCTGTTCCAATTCTATAAACCAAACCAGTTGGAGCAATGGTAATTTTATTTGCACCCGTAACAATATTACCTGAAGTAAAAGTAAGTACTCCATTAATAGTAATATCTCTATCAGGAGTTCCACTAGAATTTATTGGAGCAACTGTGGTTGGCAAAATTACATTATTCGGATTATTAACTGTTAAGTTATTAATACTTGTAATTTCTGTTCCAAATGAACTACCCATATTTGAAGCTAAAAAGTTAGTCGCATCATTTTTAGTAAAATCATAATTGATTCCCGAAGCAAATGTACGTGTACCTGTAAGTCTAATGTTACCAGTAAGTCCATCATTTGTAATACCATTTGAATTTGTCAGTACCAACGTACTCCCTGAATCTGCAGAAAAATTTCCAGTTCCAGAAACATAATATACCATGTTAGATCCGTTTCCAAAAAGTACATTTCCATTGTTGATAACAGCAAATGTACCCGGAGAATTTACTATCTTATTAGCACTAAAAGTTACACCAGCAGCATTTGCAATAGTTACATTACCTGTAACAGTTCCTGGCAAAGAAGCAGTTGTTTGCGCTACGGTTCCATTATAAATGTAATTAGCACCAGCATTAAAAGTTTTTGTTGTTGATGTAACAGCAGTTGCTATAGATATATTGTCTCCTAATCTAATCGTGGAACCTGTTGCTAGAGCAAAACTACCTAATCCAGAAACTACTTTACCAGCAGCATTCAATTCACCATTAACTGTAAGTGTTTTAGCTGTTCCAACAGAAATATTATCTGTTAATGTTACGGTATGTCCTGTAACTATGGTAATATTATTGGTACTTGTTGGCGCTTGAACCGCTGGGACCCATGACAAACCATCATTAAATTCCCAAGTTGTATAATTTGAAAAATCTCCAGATGTTCTAGATCTATAATCTGCAATCGCTGGATTAATTGTTGTTGTTACTGAGATTGTGTTAGAATTTGATGAGGCAGAATTTGCATCAGAAGCACTAACAAAATAATAATAACCAGTCGATTCCATCAATCCGGAAACATTTAAAGTGTTAGTTGAAACACTAACATTTGAATAGTTGGATAAAGGATTCATACCATTAATTACTATATCATCAATTCTACTAGTTCCACCAGAACCAACTGCAGCACCAGTTGTACTAATATTTGAAGTAGTTATCCAACGCACGTAAACCGAAGATTTATTTTCACATGCCGATGGTAACGGTAAATTCGAAACAACTCCAGATGTATAATTATTCCCAACTGTAATAGAGCCATTATATACATCAGTATAAGTTCCTGCTGATCCTATTTTATATTGCAATTTAAAATCTCTTGGTCCTGTACCAGATGAATATTGTACAGAAGAAACAGTTAAATTATAAGCATTTGTAGTGTTAATTAAAATTTCCCAATATTTTCCAGCTGTTGTCCATGTTGTTCCACTTGCAGACCTTGATGTTAAACCAGTAACATCAGTAATTGTACCACTACTTAATGTTAAAGCACTTGAAGTGTTATTTGCATTAGAAGTAGCATCTGCATTAAGTGTCAGTCCAGATAAAGGAAAAGTCCATTCTGCAATTTTATTTTTCAACAATACATTTACTAAATAATTACTTGCTCCTGTAACTGGATTCCAATTAGCATTAAAACTAGTATTTGAAACATTAGTAGCATTTGTAGCAACTGGTGCATCAATATTTAAAGTTTTAAAATTTGACTGATTTCCGTATACTGTTACTGATCCATCCGTAGCATACGATTTATAATAATAGGTTGTATTGGTTAATAATGCCGATACATTAACTGAGAAACTTGCTCCTGAATTGGCATTAACTTTGGTTCCTGTACCATTAACAAAATTGGATGTTAAACTGTATTCAATTCCATATTCTGATAAAGAAGTACATCCAAGACTATAACTTCCAGATAATGTTGCTGTTGTTGAAGCTATATTAATAGCTATTCCTGTTGCAGTTGTTACTGGAGAATTAAATCCAGTTGCGGAGGAAATAGTTACTGAAGCCGAATTTGCTCCTGAACCGGAAACGGTAATAGTACCAGCAAAAGAAGCGACAGCGGTTGGTGTAAATTTCACATAAATAGTTTGAGAACTAAAAGTTCCACCAGATTGAGTTATAGATAGTGAATCAGTATAACTTGTTCCATTTAATGAAAATGTAAATCCAGCTAAAGGTCCAACTGCAATTGGATCAGAAGTTAAATTTTGTCCTGAAATTGTAAAAGTTTTTGCTGTTGAAGAACTATTAATACATTGATTATCAAAAGTTATCGGTGAACTTACAATAAGAGTAGGATCTAATCTGATTTCTCCAAAAGCAAAATCTCCAAAAGCAGTTATGCCAGTTAGCTGAGTACTTGTACTTGACAAAGTTCCAGTTGTTGAAGCTGTCCAAGCGGAGGAAGCAAAACGTTTTGCAATAAAACTGGAAGTATCTGCACCATTTAAAACATCTGTGGCAACAAAATTAAATATAGCACTACAAGATGTGAAAGTAAACCCGGTAGAACTCACAGTATAATAACGATCTAGACGCTTTGTTGAGGAAATGTTAGAAGATATAAGATTTGGATGTGCACCAGCTGTTTGAGAAACAGTAGCTGTCAATGTTCCTGCAGCAGAAATGCCATTAAAGCTAAAATTAATTGGTCGGTATGAATTTGCTCCACCAATTTCATAAGTAATAGCCGTTGTTGTTGTACTTAACGGTTTTGTTAATTTACCTGCAACGTGTCCAGAAGTTCTGCTTACAGATCCATTAGCAATTACCGCAAAACTATTAGTGGTAATAACTCCAGAAGTTAATGTTAATGCTCCACTTACTGTTAAATTGGTTGCAGTAACTAAACCTGCCGCATTATTTACGGTTACATTTGTAAAAGCACCTGTATTGGTAATTGTTTGTGGAGTTGAACCATTAAAAGAAACTGTTCCTGTTCCTTGAGTAAAAGTTCCTGAATTTGTAAAATCCCCGCCTACATTTAAAGTTGGACTATTAGTTGCACCTGTGAAAGTTGCACCTGTATTGATTTTTAAATCTTTCGAAACATTAATAATACCAGCAGTTGGAGTTTTAACGGATGCTCCAGTAATAGTTAAATTACTATAGTTACCAGTAACAACTGGTTGTGCAAACAAACTGTAGTATTCTACCGTTCCGCCCCAAGTTACTCCGGATGGAAGTGGCGTAGCACTAACATTTGACGTTTTTACAGTACTTGTTGCATTTTGAATCAACACACCTGCAGCACCCAAAGTATAGGTGTTTACAGCAACATCTAATGTACGGCCAGAAATATCTAAAGTTCCACTTAATGCAAATATTCTAATTGCTGTTCCACTGTTACATTTTAAATCAGATAATAAAGTATAACTGGCACCACTTGCAATATTAATTGTATTGATTTTATTAAATTCAGATAACGTCGATACATTAATTGTTTTATTTGTTCCAGTAAAATTTAATATAAATGTTGAAGTTGATCCATTAGTGTTAAAAACACCTCCTGAAACATCAAAATTTCCTGCGAAATTAATTGTTCTAGAAGCAGAAGCAAACAAACTAAATGTTGCAGCATTTGAAACTATAAAATTACCAAAAGTAGTTGTAGTTACAGGTGGAGCAAATGTAACAGTTGTAGTTACATTTACAGTTGATGTAGCAGCTAGAGTACCAAATGTTGGTAAAGTTGCGGCTCCGCATAGTAACGTAGTACTAGCACCTAAATCTACAGTTCCAGTAATTGCAAATCCAGAAGCAATAGTAAGAGTAGGGGTATGGGTATCTTCTCCAACTACAATTTTAGAACCTGTTCCGGATACAGCAAAAGGCGCACTAGTATTTGCATTCGTATTAATTTGATACGTAACTCCTGCTCCTGTAAAATCAGAAGGGTTTAAACCTGTACCATTAGCATTACTCCACCATTGTCCAGTAGTAGCATCTATACTAGAACCCGAAGTTGGCACAAAGTAATATTTAGCAATAGCAGTAATAGTCGCCGTTAATCCGGTTGGTTGCGCAAAAGAATAATTTGCAATGTCAGTTCCGTTAACCGAATACCCAGAAAAAATTATATTAATATTTGTAGCAGCTGCAGCCGAAGCAAATACAGCAGTGGATCCAGAACTATCAAGAGTTACATCCTCAGTTCCAACAACACCATTTAATACTGGAGTTCCAACAATAGTTGCTGCAGTTGTAGCATCGTATATTTTATTACTTACAGAAATACCTGTTATTGTTAATGGAGCTGCAGTAATAGAAGCAGTAAATCCACTTGGTTCTGTAAAGGTGTAATTAGAAACTGCTCCACCTGAAACACTGTAACCACTTACAGTAACGATTTTATCTGTTCCAATATTTTTATCTGAAAAACTAGCAGTTGCTCCAGAAGTTATTAATTGAATACCATCTGAAACGACTGCTCCATTTAAAATAGCAGTTCCAGTAATAGTTGCGTTTGCCGAGCCGTTGTATGTTTTACTAGCTATTGAAATTCCAGAGATAGATAAAGTTCTAGCTGTAATATCTGCTGTTAATCCTGTAAGTTGATTAAAGCTATAGTTAGAAGCATCTGTTCCAGTTAATATAGCAGAAGAAGTAACTGCAATACCAGTTCCAATAGCTGCAGTAGCAAAACTTCCTGTGCCATTAAAGTTTACAGTATCTCCAGATAAAACTCCAGACACAGTAGCTGAGATAGTTGCAGCTGTTGTGCTGTCATACGTTTTATTAGAAGCAGCTACGTTAGTTAATGTTAAATTAATAGGAGAAATAGTAGCCGTGAAACTTGGTTGTGAAATGCTATAGTTAGAAGACGGAGCATCATATAAACCAGTTCTAACTATTGTTTTTCCGTTTCCAGCAGTTGCAGTTGCAAATGCATAAGTAACATCTCCGCTAACTGGAAAAACTTCCCCATTTACAAGTCCACTATAAGTAGGAGTGCCTGTAATTGTAACGGCTGTACTTTGATCATATACTTTGTTTGAAGCAGTTATACCAGTAATGGTTAAAGGTGCTGGGTTTACGTTACTCAAAACAGTGAGAACTGAAGCTGTTGTAGCTCCTGCGCTAGATAATGTAATGTATCCATAATAGGAACCAACATTTGCAGATGGTGCAAGTCTAATATATATAGTCTTGTTAGGAATTACCCCATTTGATGGGACTAAAGATTGTGAAAAAGAAAACCCTGAACTCGCACTAGTTTGCGAAATCTCAAATCCTTCGGGAGCATTTATTATAACATTACTAGTTAAAGAAGATCCACTTGCTGTGAAGGAAGTGGTGGTACTTGGCGAGCCATAAGTAGTAGTTAATGCACTAAGTGCACCGCTAACACTAATTAATGGTGTAGATGCTGAAACCGGAGTTGCTGTAACTACGTTAGAAACCGCACCATTTCCTGCAGAATTTATAGCAACAACAGTAACACTATAAATAGTATTGTTAGTTAATCCCGTTACTACTATAGGAGAAGTAGTATGAGCAGGGGATAAAGTGGTGTAATTTGTACCGTTTAATGAATATTGATAATTGGTAATTGGAGTACCACCAGTGAAAGTTGGATCAGTAAATACAATACTTAAAGTACTATCACTTGCTGAAACTGCTGTAATTGTTGGAGAACCAGCAACCACTGCATTAACCGTTAAGGCACCATTTACATAAGTAATAGTATAATTTCCAGAGGTAAAAGTTCCTCCTGAAGCACCACTAGGCACAATATCATAAGTTCCAACAGCAGAATTAGCTGCAGCACCTGTACTAGAAAATAGTACACTGCCAATTGTTTCTGAATTGACTAATCCGGTACTTGTAAAAGCAGAAGTTCCTAAGGAAGCCACAGTACCGTAATTATTATTTTGATTATCTGCAGTAATGGTTAAGGCAGCAGCGGTAATATTTGCTTTTAAACCAGTTGGCTGCGTAACAGAATAGTTGGCATTCGGAGCAGTATAGCCCGTTACAGCAACGGATATATCATTACCTACAGCGCTAGTAGCAAAACTAGCAGAGGGCGTTCCTGTAACTAATGAACTTTCGCCATTTTCTAATCCTGAATAGGAAGCGGTGCCGTTTAAAGCTGCATATAGAATTCCGTCATAAACTTTATTCACAGCAGAAACTCCCGTAATGGTTAGTCCTTTTGCAGTAACGCTATTCCCCGTACTTGGAGTTGTAATATTTATTGATGTTGCATTTGTTGAAGAAAGAACTATATTTTTTGAATTATAAGCGCCAGTCACGCCAGCTGTAGCTGCTAAACGGATTCGTAAAGAGCCACTAGCAGTTCCGCCACTTTGAACAAATGTAGCTGTAGTGCCATAAGTAATACCATCTGCAGATACTTCGTATCCTGTTGGAGCGGTAGCAACCAAATTTGCAGTTAATAAAGAGCCTCCAATTGTAAATGTTTGTGCTGCAGAAGCAGTACCGTAAGTTGTTGTAAAAGCCGAAGTTGTAGCTATTCCAGTTATTGTAGGTCCTTGTACACTAGCGCTTGAATAATTAAAAGCCTTATCAACTGCATACACTTTATAATAATAATTTGTACCAGCAGTTAAACTAGAATCAGTAAACGAAAGACCAGTTCCTATATAGGCAACAGTTCCTGTAGCACCTCCGTTGGTAATAGTATTTCCTATAGCATATATTCCGTTTGGATTTGGATTAGTTCCAGTACCTGGAATTGTTGCATACCTTACAACAACATATCCGCCACCATCAACACCCCCTGTGGCAGCACCCCAGCTAACCGTATTGCTTGTAGAAGAAGTTGCAGCAACATTTACCGTTCCGGGAGAACTTGGTGCAGTAAAGTCAATAACGCTACCATCATAAATTACAAAATCATCTATATCGTAAGAAGCTGTTAGAGCACTAGATGCAGATTTGATAGATACTGCACCATAACTAGTTGCGTTAGTAGCACTTACTGTTACAACAGCTTGATATAATGCCCAAGTACTAGTGTTTGACGCTGTGTAAGCTCCATAACCATTAGTAGTACCAAAACTGCCCCCTCTAACACCTGATCCAGCATTATTATTCTTATCTCCTTTGTAATAAAACTGAACTACAACACTGGTGCCATTAGTACCTGAGTAGGGAGTTCTTATGGTTTGATGCGTTGTGGATGAAAGTTGGAAATTAACAAATTTGTTTCCAGATCTAGCATTTGTTGCGTCTGTCATTACAGCTGCAGTTCCACCAGATTTCCCCCAAGAATTATTCGTTGCATTACCGTATGTGCCGGTGGCTGAAAACGAAGTCGAAGTAGGTTGCACTGTAACAGTTGGAGCTTGGCCTTCAAAACCTCCGTCATAAGATGGATTTGTTCCAATAACTTGCAAAGAGGTTTGTCCCCAACTAGTGGTTGAGCACAACACAAAAAAGCAAATAGTGTAAAAAAAGTTAATAAACTTTCGATTAAAAAATAAATTTGTCTTCATGAAAAAGATGTTTAGTAGGTAATTTTAATAGTTTAAATTTGAAAATATATAGAGTAATTAAGGGTAAAATATAAGTGTTATTGGGTGTTTGGTTACAATTAAGAAAAAACTGTTATACAAATCCGTGCTCGTACACAATTACAAATTTATTAAATATTTTAGGATTTAAAAATAAAGTTATTAACAAATAACACATAATGTAATTTTAGTCTATCAAAATTATGAATTTCAAAAGGCATACCTCTTTGTAGGAAAATATACCATTATTTATTGTGTTGATAAATAGTGTCTGAAGCCAGTAATTAGTAATTATATTTTTTAAAATAACTACTATTTTATTGTTTACTACCTGTTAAAATAGTAAAAAAGATACTGTTTATAAAAACAGCCTTTTCAACTTTGTAAACTAAAAAACCATAATTATATTTATTAAATATTTTTTACTTCAAATGGTATTAAAATTAAAAAATAATTTTTTTAGTAATTGTAATTCCATCTTTTGAAGTTACTTTTACAAGAACGATTTGTTGTGAAGAGTTAAAATTAGTTACTTCAAATTGCGAAGAATTTATTTCTGATTGATTAAAAAGTTCTCTACCTCTTAAATCATAAATTTCTACCGATTTTAGAATTGTGTTAGAGCTATTTATATTTATGTTTTGATTGTTTTTAAAAACAAGCACCGACTCCTCTGAAAATAAAGATGTAGTTATTTTAGCATTTTTATATCTCAAAATAAATCGATTGTTAAAAGTCCCTGAATTTGATGTGAAACTATAATTATTAGTTTTCATATTATGAGTGCTATTCAACATTTTATCTTCCAAATAAATATCTTGGTTACTAAACAGTCCATCATAATCCACCAAACTTATAGAAAATGTCCCACTATTATCTGCATGAAATCCTAAAGGAACTTCATCAGAATCTTGAAATGGCAAAGGTCTTCCTTGAATAGAAAGTTCTTTTTCTTCCGATAAGGTATAAATGCAAGCGGGTGTTTGGCTAAAAAGCTCCCCATCATAGCCTCTGTCTAAACCTACAGAAGCGCCCGAAACATAACCTATTAAAGCTTCTTTGTAATCGCCTTGATCATTGGTAACACCAAGCCAAATTCTATGTTTTTCTAATGTATTTTCGCCTGTAGGGGAAGCACTATTTTTAAAAAACTGATCGTTATTTCCGACTACACGCATAGAGTTATTAAATGTTGCGTTTCCACTAGATATTCCTTTTATAAAGAAAGCTTCGCAAGATGCTATGTTACCATTTGGAATATTCCAATTGTGCAATACCGTTGCTCCCGTTAGAGCTGCTGTTCCTGTAGCACCTGTTAAGTTATATACTGCATAATCTGCAGGATTATAAGCCAAGTTAGTAATAGGGGTATTGTGCGTCCATAAATAAATAGTTCCCTCAACTATCGCATCATTTAATGTGTTTGATAAAAATAAATTAGCATCTAAAGCACTTGGATACGGATTTCCAATTAAATTATATCTTCCTGAAACAACTTGAGTTGTAATTGTTCCGTTGTTAGGAACACCTATAAATGTTCCTGTAAACGATTGCCTTGTGTTTGTGTCCAATGTTTGTGGACCTCTTATTATATATCCTTCACCTGGATTCATAATATCACTACCTAAACTAGTTGCCCAATAATCTGTGATTGCAGCATCGAAATGAAAATACTTATCAGGCAAAGTATCTGGCGAAAGACCAACTAATGTTTGAGAATTTACCGGAGAGGACCAATAATTATAATCGTATCTGTTTATTGGCTGGGTTGTTCTTTTATAATTAATACTACCGGAGTTAATCACATCATTAGTCTGTACTAAACTAGAGGAATCTTCAAAGGTTAAAGTACCCCCTGTGATTGTTAATTCATTTACTAAAGACAAAGTTTCTCCAGTGTTGAAAGTAACCGTTCCACCAGTGATTTGGCAGTTACATCCTTGTAAACTTCCTACCGAATAATTTCCATTTATTTCTATTGGGTCATTGGAAGTAGGCGTGGATGGTGACCATCCTGTTGTATAGGTTTTAAGATTTCCTGGCAATACGTTTAAAGTTATACTGCTAGTAGCGCATCCTGTTATTCCTGCTGTAGCGGTTGCTAATACAACAATAGTAGCGGTAGGTTTTACATAAATTGTAGAAATAATGGTTCCAGTGACATAAGCAATTGTTGCATTTGCATCCATAAATAAGGAATTTGAAAGGCTGGAGGTCCAAGTGTAATCGGTGCCTGTTCCAGAGGCCATTAAAGGAATTATACTGTTTTTACATAGCGTGTTGGTTGGACCAGAAATAAAAACATTTGGGGAATTGTCAACAGTAATAACAACAGGATTACTTGTTGCGGGAATACAACCGAAGCCTACGCTTCGAACAACTGCTTGGTAGTAGGTTGTAGAAGTTAAATTACCTGTGGGTAAAGACGGGCTTGTGGCACCAGGAATTTGAGTGTAAGGTCCTGTTGGTGTACTTGAAGATTGCCAGTAAAATTGACTTCCAGTATATCCAGTTAGGTTAATTGTAGTGTCGGTTCCTGAACAAATTGTTGCATTAGTAGCAGTTCCAGCCACTGAAGGTGGATTTACAGTAACCGTAACTTTATTTGTTATTCTAATGCAAGCTCCACTTGTTACAACAGCTTTATAGTAAGTTGTTGCTGTTAAACTGCCAGTAGATAAAGAGTTTGTTGATCCCGTTATGTTTGAATAAGTTCCATTAAATGCATTTGAAGATTGCCATTGTATGCTTCCTGCGCTACTAGTAAAATTTATTGTAGTGCTGTTTCCGGAGCAAATTGTTGTGGATACTGCAGATGCAGTTCCAATAACAGGAGGCTGATTTACTGTTATGGTTACCACATTAGATATGTCACTTGAGCAAATGCCACTTTGAACCACTGCTCTATAAAAAGTAGTAGCTGTTAGAGCTCCTAGAGTTAAAGTTGTTGTTGTATTTGCAATGTCTGTTAGTCCAATTGTGAATCCTAAATTTGAAGCACTTTGCCATTTTAAAATAGTACCTACTTTACCAACTAATAAAATTGGTAAAGGGGTATCTCCAGAACATATTGTTTGATTTGAGCTTGCAGTACCTCCAACGGAAGTTGGATTCACAACTATAGTTCCTGTAGCATTTATACTTCCACACCCTCCTGTTAACGGAATGCTATAACTAAAACTGCCCGATGCTGTTGGTGTCCCACTAATAGTAATTGTTCCAACAGACCATGTTGCACTTACTCCTGCTGGTAAACCATTTGCACCAGATACTCCTGAATTAGATATCCCAGTTGCTCCTGTTGTATTGTGCGTAATTGCTGTTAGTGGATTATTGATGCATAGCGTTGGAGAACTTGATGCAGAGTTCACTGTATTTATTGGATTCACCGTTATAGTTCCGGTAGCATTAACACTTCCATAACCTCCTGTTAATGGTATGCTATAAAAATAGCTATTTGCAACTGTTGGTGTTCCACTAATAGTAATTGTGCCAGCAGACCATGTTGCACTAACTCCTGCTGGCAATCCGTTTGCTCCAGATACTCCTGAATTAGATATCCCAGTTGCACCCGTGGTGGTGTGCGTAATGGCTGTTAATGTGCTGTTGATGCAAGGAGTTGGTGAACTAGATGCAGTGCTTACTGTATTTACAGGAATGCAACTCCCATTTACTGTAAAATTAGATACATATAGGTATCTATTAGTAATTGAGCCACTTGAGCTACTAAATGGATACAGTCTTAGATATATTGTGCTACCCACCGGGACGCTAATGGAGCTAGGGTAAGCTAAATTAACTACAGCATTTGTAGCTGTAACGCCAATACTAGTAGCGCTAACAGCAGTCATACTACTAATGTTTGCAGGCGCCCCTGATGAACTTATGTAATAATAAAGGCTCATTTTTAAAGAGGTTCCAGTAACGCTTGAATTAGATAAATTATAGCTTATTTGAGATATATTTAAAACATTTGAATTAGGAATAATTGAAAATTCAATAAATCTTCCCTCTTTTCCAATTGATGTAATATTATCTGCAGGCCAAGATCCTGGCGTAACAGATGCATTATAGGTTAATAATGAAGTAGCATAAGTTGTAGTATTTGTTCCGGTAATTGATGCACTAAAAGCAGTAGCTCCTACAATTCCAGAGGGGTTGGTGGGAACCAAATTTGCAGTTAATGGCCATATATCTTGAGCATAAGAAGCAAAAGAGTAAAGAAAAAACAAAGTAAAAAGAAGTAAATTTTTCTTCATATAACAATTGTAGGTAATTGATAATAGTTATTTTAGAACTTTAATTATTAATTTCGTGTTCGAACACGAATAAAATATTAATGATTACAAATGTAAAAAAAATATATAAAAAAAATAAGAAAATAAGAAAAAAACACCGCCTATAATTACATTATTACTATTGTTGTTAGGAATTTCAGTAAAATCAATATAAAACAACCCATTGGGTGTAATTAATTTTTTTTACTTTTTACTAAATAGATTCATAGTTAAAAAAAAAACAAAAGCAGTTTCACTTATTTAAAGATAATCATGGCTAAGTGAACCCATAAATTGGGCCTTTTTTAATAATTTTTTTCTAAAATTCTACGTGGTTCATTATATTAATTTATACCTATTTGAACTTTTTATTTTCTTACAAATACTACTTGTTTAAATTTTAGTACTTTAGAATTATTAATTATTTGTAAACAAATAGAACGCGCAGTTTAAACAGAATTGCCTCTATTATTGGTTTGCTATTAACACAAGAAACTCCTAAAAATCAATAATTTGATTCTTTAATAACTTATTTTTTCTCTAAAAATTCAACATTAAAATTGATTTTTTATTTTGATAATATAAAATTATTGCAAAAAAAAACAGTAGAAGCCTATTGGCAACTACTGTTTTTTAATAATTAATTTTAAGCAGAATTTATAATTTAAATGCCTCTTTAACTACGCCAACATAATCTAATTTTTCCCAGGTAAATAATTCTACGGTTATCGTTTTTTCGTTTCCTCCCGGTGCAGAAAAAGTTTTAGTTACTGTTTCTGGAGTTCTTCCCATGTGGCCATAAGCAGCTGTTTCACTGTAAATAGGATTTCGTAGTTTTAAACGTTGCTCAATGAAGTAAGGGCGCATATCAAAAATTCCTTCTACAATTTTGCTAATTGCGCCATCATTTAATTCAACTTTAGCAGTACCATAAGTATCTACATAAATAGAAGTTGGTTTAGCAACTCCAATTGCATACGATACTTGAACTAATACTTGATCACACAATCCTGCTGCAACTAAGTTTTTAGCAATGTGACGGGTTGCATAAGCAGCACTTCTGTCTACTTTACTTGGGTCTTTTCCAGAGAAAGCGCCACCTCCGTGAGCTCCTTTTCCACCATAAGTGTCCACAATAATTTTTCTTCCAGTTAATCCAGTATCTCCATGAGGTCCACCAATTACAAATTTACCTGTTGGGTTAATGTGGTAAGTGATGTTATCGTTAAAGAAATGAGCATATTGCGGATATTTAGCTTTAATTCTAGGAATTAATATTGTAACTAAATCGCTTTTTATTTTTGCCAACATTTTTTCTTCTTCGTCAAAATCATCATGTTGCGTTGAAATTACAATAGCATCAATTCGCTGCGGTTTATTGTCGTCTGAATATTCTAAAGTTACTTGCGACTTAGCATCCGGGCGTAAATAGGTAATTTCAGAATTTTCTCTTCTTAAATTAGCTAATTCAATTAATAATGCATGCGATAAATCTAAAGCCAAAGGCATGTAATTTTCAGTTTCATTAGTTGCATAACCAAACATCATTCCTTGATCTCCAGCTCCTTGATCTTCTTTATTAGCTCTATCCACTCCTTGGTTAATATCGGCAGATTGTTCGTGAATTGCCGAAAGCACCCCACAAGAATTTGCTTCAAACATGTATTCGCTTTTAGTGTAACCAATTTTCTTGATTACCTCTCTTGCAATAGTTTGCACATCAAGGTAGGTATTAGATTTTACTTCCCCAGCAAGAATAACTTGCCCTGTGGTAACTAAAGTTTCGCAAGCTACTTTCGATTCTGGATCAAAAGCTAAAAAGTTGTCAATTAATGCATCACTAATTTGATCTGCTACTTTGTCTGGATGTCCTTCACTGACTGACTCTGACGTAAATAAATATGCCATAATAATTTAGTTTTTATACTGAAATTGTTCAGTAATAATTAATTAATTTAAGTGAAGAAAAATGAAAATTGCACGAAATACTAAAGGCGAGGTATTCTGCTTTAGCATTTTTTAACGAGGTTGCAATCAGTTCAAATTTTTCCTCTTTATTCTGATTGCAAATTTAGAAAAGTTTTAGATATAAAAAATCTTTATCCATTTTTTTTATTTATATTTGTGTAAACATTAATTAAAATATATTATCATGATGAAAAATTTACTTTTTTTAACTTTGTTTGTTTCTTTTATAGCTACCTCACAAACAAACGTTTACAATTACGGATTTACTGATCCAACAGCTACCATGACTAGTACAGATGGTTGGGCAAGAACAAATCAAAGCACTTTGCCCTCAGCAACTACGCTTTGGTCTGTTGCGAACTACACTTCTTTTGTTGTGGATACAGGTGCTGTTCCTCCTGTAAATCCATCTCCATTTCAAAATCAAGAATATGTTACTGGAGAAACTTGCCCAATACCAAATGGTCAAGATGGTACAGAAAATACTTTTGCGTTAGTTAATTTTACAAGCACTACAAGTACGGCAGCTACTGGTGCAACAATTAGCAACTGGTTAATTTCACCAACAATGTCTGTTCAAAATGGCGATATTGTTACTTTCTACTCTCGTAAGGGAACTAGCGGAACATCCGATTATCCTGATCGATTGGAATTAAGAATGAGTACAGCTGCAGCTGTAACAAATCCTACTGGAACAACAGGTGTAGGAAGTTTTTCAACTTTATGCGTTTCTGTGAATCCTACATTAGCTCAAGGTTTTGTATATCCTAAAACTTGGACACAATATTCTTACACGGTTTCTGGACTTACAGGACTTACACCAGTAAATTTTGGTTTTAGATATTTTGTTACTAACGCAGGATCAAATGGAGCTAATTCTGATATTATTGGTATAGATACTTTCTCAGTAGACCGACCAACTGCTAGTACACAGTCTTTTTTTACTAGCAATTTCTCTATCCAGCCAAACCCAGTTACGGATGTTTTTAGTGTAACTTCTAAAAATAGTGTTGCAATTGAAAACATTAAAGTAATCGATATCAATGGAAGAATTGTAAGCGAAAACAACAATAACAAGGGTTCTGATGCTATGCAAATAAACATTGGAGAGTTAAATGCTGGAGTATACTTTGTTAAAGTACAATCTGAATTAGGAGTTGGAACTTCTAAAATCATAAAAAAATAATTATCTTTAATTATATTTTCAAAGGAGCTTAATTTATTAAGCTCCTTTTTTATTACAACGATATAGTATAAAATTCAAACATATTTAAGATTTTTATTGCAATTACCAATTCTATGTCCTTACTTTGCAGTGTTCATAAACATACTGTTTGTTATCACGAAAGCCCGAGGGAATAGACCCGACGAAAGCTTAGCAACCCTACCCTGTAGAAGGTGCTACATTCTAGTTTGAGAAATCAAACAAAGATAACCACGAGAATTTCCCCTCTCTCTTTCCACGATAACATACAATTACATTGCAGAATTTTCATACGTCATTTGACAATTGAAATAATATGTAGCGAATGGCTTGCGCATTTTAGCAAACCAATTTCCCGCTTTTTGTTGCAATCTTTCCAACCTTACAGGTTTCAAAAACCTGTCAGGTTGGAAAGGATTTCCACTTCAATCGGGGCTAAAGAGCAATCCCTTTTTGTAAAATTAAGTTTCTAAAAGAATTATTTCTTAATAAACTTAATTTCCATTATGGTTTAAAAAATAAAATCTTTGAGAGACTTCGTGAAAACTTAGTTAATCTCTGTGAAATAAAAACTATGACTAAAATAGAACAAGCAATAAAAGAAAGAATCCTTGTGCTCGATGGCGCCATGGGGACCATGTTGCAACGAAACAACTTCTCTGAAGAAGATTTTCGAGGCGAACGATTTAAAGACTTCCCACATTCCTTAAAAGGCAACAACGACTTACTTTCTATCACCCAACCCGAAGCCGTTAAGCAAGTCCATCGTTTGTATTTTCAAGCAGGTGCCGACATTGTAGAAACAAACACCTTCTCTGGAACCACCATCGGAATGGCAGATTACCACCTTGAAGATATCGTATACGAACTAAACTACCAATCGGCTAAAATTGCCCGTGAAGTTGCGGACGAATTTACGGATAGACCTCGTTTTGTAGCTGGATCTATAGGACCAACCAATAGAACTGCTTCCATGAGTCCAGATGTAAATGATCCAGGATATCGTGCAGTAACTTTTGACGGTTTACGAATTGCCTATAAACAACAAGTAGAAGCACTAGTTGATGGCGGTTGCGATGTTCTATTAGTTGAAACGATATTTGACACCTTAAATGCCAAAGCTGCACTTTTCGCTATCGAAGATGTTAAAGAAGAACGCAATATAGATATTCCATTAATGGTTTCTGGCACCATCACCGATGCGTCCGGAAGAACCCTTTCAGGTCAAACAGTAGAAGCGTTTTTAATCTCCATTTCGCACATACCGTTGTTAAGCATTGGGTTTAATTGTGCATTGGGTGCCGATCAATTAAAACCTTACTTAAAGCGATTGGCAATGAATACCCAATTAAATATATCGGCTCATCCTAATGCTGGTTTGCCTAATGCCTTTGGTCAATACGATCAAACACCATTAGAAATGCAAGCCTTAATTAGAGAATATCTAAATGACAATTTAGTAAACATAATTGGCGGATGTTGCGGCACAACGCCAGAGCATATAAAAGCAATTGCAGACGTTGCAAAAGAATTCAAACCTAGAATAGTTTAAAAATGAAAAAAAATATCCTATTTCTTTGCAGTATTGTTTTAAGTACTCTTGCTAGTTGTTCTACAGCTGAAAATTGTACTAAAACAATTGTTATTCCAAGCAGAACTATTATAACACCAACTGGTTCTTCTTATATTCCTGAATCTCAATCCGTGGTTCCATGTGATTATGTTGTAACTCCTATACAAGAGCAAACACCACTACAAAATTTTACTTACGAAGTACTAAATTTTAATTTCACTCCTGACACAGGGAATAATACAAACAGATTGAAATTTGATATAAAACTAAATAATCCAAATAATTTTATAATAAAAGGTTTTGCTTTTATAACTGTAAATACGGATGGTCTTGAGTCTTCTTCAGGTTTTACTAATGGAGCAATTTCTACCTGCAATGAAATAAATCCTAATTCAAGTTGTATTTTTTCTTTTGATAAACAGGCATCTCTTAATTTGGGTGTGATACAATCAATTCAGTTAGTTAATGTAAAATATTATTTAACAAATTAAATTTCATTTTCAAAATAATAAATTAGTTATAAGCGTCTTATTGATAATTAAATATGACAAGATCAAATAAAATAAATTTGCAACTTTCTGGTTTAGAGCCACTTTACGTAAATGAAAATTCTATTTTCGTGAACGTTGGAGAACGAACTAATGTTACAGGTTCCCGAAAATTTCTCCGATTAATAAAAGAAGAAAAGTACGAAGATGCAATTTCTGTTGCACGAGAACAAGTAGAAGGTGGTGCGCAAATCATCGATGTTAATATGGATGAAGGAATGTTAGATGGAGTTTATGCAATGACCAAATTCCTAAATCTAATTGCCGCCGAACCAGATATTGCTCGAGTTCCTGTTATGATTGATAGTTCCAAATGGGAAATTATCGAAGCGGGTTTAAAAGTTATTCAAGGAAAAGGAGTTGTCAATTCTATCTCTTTAAAAGAAGGAGAAGCACAATTTATCCACCATGCCAAATTAATAAAACGATATGGTGCGGCAGTAATTGTTATGGCATTTGACGAAAAAGGTCAAGCCGATACTTACGAAAGACGTATAGAAATTTGCAAAAGAAGTTATGATATTCTAGTAAACGAAGTAAATTTTCCTGCGAGAGACATAATTTTTGATCCAAATATTTTTCCGGTTGCAACCGGAATGGACGAACATAAATTAAACGCTTTAGATTTTTTCAAAGCCACCAAATGGATTCGAGAAAACCTTCCTTTTGCAGGAGTTTCGGGGGGAGTAAGCAATGTTTCTTTCTCGTTTCGTGGTAACGATAAAGTTCGGGAAGCTATGCATTCGGCCTTTTTATACCATGCTATCCAAAACGGAATGACCATGGGAATTGTAAATCCAGAAATGCTTGAAATTTATGATCAAATTGACTCAACACTTTTAGAACATGTTGAAGATGTTCTCCTAAATAGAAGAGAAGATGCTACCGAAAGATTATTAGATTTAGCAGAAACTTTTAAAGGATCCTACTCCCCTCTCCTTCGGAGAGGGGTTGGGGGAGAGGTAGAATGGCGAAGTACTTCTATTCAAGAACGACTAACCCATTCGTTAGTAAAAGGTATAGATGAATTTATTGAATTGGATGTTGAGGAAGCTCGATTAGAGGCAAACAAAGCCATTGAAGTTATAGAAATAAACCTAATGGCAGGAATGAATGTAGTTGGCGATTTATTCGGAAGCGGAAAAATGTTTTTACCCCAAGTCGTAAAATCGGCTAGGGTAATGAAAAAAGCGGTGGCGCATCTTTTGCCATATATTGAACTTGAAAAAGATGGCTTGACTTCCTCAAGTAACGGAAAAATCCTTATGGCTACAGTAAAAGGAGATGTGCATGATATAGGTAAAAATATTGTTGCAGTAGTTTTAGGATGTAATAATTTTGAAATTATTGATTTGGGAGTTATGGTTCCTCCAGAAAAAATTATCCAAGCAGCAATTGAACATAATGTGGATATTATTGGACTCAGCGGATTAATTACACCATCCCTAGATGAGATGGTTTATTTAGCTAAAGAATTAGATAAATTAAATATTAAAATTCCAATAATGATTGGTGGCGCAACTACTTCTCGAGCACACACTGCTGTGAAAATTGCGCCCGAATATACTGCAACTGTAATTCACGTAAATGATGCTTCAAGGGCGGTAACGGTGGCTAGTAATTTATTGCAAGTTGAAAGCAAAGCAGAATATGTGAAAGGTATTCGCGAAGAATATGATGCGCTTAGAGAAGGATATTTAAACCGAAGTCGAGATAAGAATTTCCTTTCCATAGAAGATGCACGAAAAAACAAATTGCAATTAAATTGGGATAACTTCAATCCAGTAAAGCCAAATTTTATAGGTACAAAAACTATTGAAGTAGAACTTTCAGAATTAGTAGATTTTATCGATTGGACACCTTTTTTCAATTCGTGGGAATTATATGGAAAATATCCTGCAATATTAACTGATGAAGTTGTTGGGGAACAAGCAACCAATTTATTTGCGGACGCTCAAGAAATGTTGCGAAAAATTGTTTCTGAAAAATGGCTAACCGCCAAAGGAATTCTAGGAATTTTTCCTGCGAATACTATAAACGATGATGACATTGAAGTTAAACTTCCTGCCTCCAGCTTCCAGCTTCTAACTTTAAGACAACAAAGTTTGAAAACAGCTGGTGCTCCAAACATTTCTTTATCCGATTTTATTGCTCCAAAGCATTCGGGAAAGCAAGATTATATTGGTTGTTTTTGCGTAACTACTGGATTTGGAGTGGAAGAAAAAGCAATTGAATTTGAAACACAATTAGACGACTATAATTCCATATTAGTAAAAGCATTAGGCGATAGATTGGCCGAGGCCTTTGCCGAATATTTGCATCTAAAAGTCCGTAAAGAAATTTGGGGTTATGCTTCTGATGAAAATTTAAATAACCAAGATTTAATAGCTGAGGAATATAATGGAATTCGTCCTGCACCAGGTTATCCTGCCTGCCCTGATCATTTAGAAAAACCAACAATTTGGAAATTACTAAACGTCGAAAAAGAAATTGGAGTAAGGTTAACTGAAAGTATGGCAATGTGGCCAGCATCCTCAGTATCAGGTTACTATTTTGCAAACCCCGAAAGTAAGTATTTCGGACTCGGAAAAATAAAAGGAGATCAGGTAATAGACTATGCCAAACGAAGAGGAATTTCCACCGAAATGGCCCACAAATGGCTTAATCCAAATATAGCAGATTAATAAATAGGCATTACGGTTAGGGTGTTAGGTTTTAGTCCAACAACCCAAGACCCAAGGCCCAAAACCTAATAAAATGAAAGTAACGCAACACATAGAAAACGCTCAAGGAAAACCATTATTTTCTTTTGAAATTTTACCGCCACTAAAAGGGCAAAATATACAATCTATTTTTGACAGTATTGATCCGTTAATGGAATTCGATCCTCCTTTTATTGATGTGACGTACCATCGCGAAGAATATGAATTTAAAGAACTACCTAGCGGTTTATTGCAAAAGAAAATTGTAAAAAAACGTCCGGGAACGGTAGGAATTTGTGCTGCAATACAAAATAAATATAATGTGGATGCTATACCACATATTTTGTGCGGCGGTTTTACTAAAGAAGACACCGAAAATTTGTTAATTGATCTAGATTTTCTAGGAATTGATAATGTTGTTGCGCTACGTGGAGATGCTTTGAAAAACGAAACTTACTTCAAACCTGAAAAAGAAGGAAATGAATTTGCATCTGATTTAGTATTGCAAATAAACAATTTGAATAAAGGAATTTACTTAGACGAAGATTTAAAAAATTCTGCTAAAACCAATTTTAGTATTGGTGTTTCAGGATATCCAGAGAAGCACATGGAGGCTCCAAGTTTGGATAGCGATATTCATTTTTTAAAGGAGAAAATAAAAAATGGAGCTAATTATATTATCACACAAATGTTTTTTGACAACAAAAAGTTCTTTGATTTCGTTGCTAAATGCAGAGCCGCAGGAATAACAGTTCCAATAATTCCTGGGTTAAAACCAATAGCAACCAAGAAACAATTGAATTTAATTCCGCATCGTTTTAGTATTGAATTACCCGATGATTTAATTATGGCAGTAGTAAAATCGAAAGATAATGATGCTGTAAAACAGGTCGGAATAGAATGGTGTATTGACCAAAGTAAAGAATTGGTTGCTGCCGGAATTCCGGTATTGCATTATTACTCAATGGGAAAAGCCGAGAATATTAAGGAAATAGCAGCTGCTATTTTTTAAAAACTAATTGTAAATTATACGTCCTAGATACAATTGCTGTACATCTACAATTGGTGGATTATTTTTTAGAATAATATTTCCAGTACTTACCATTTTCCCAACGATGCTTTGTATTGGACGAACAATCATGTCGTTTGATCCTCTGTGGTAAACATTTATGGTCTGTGCTACTAAATTAGAAGCATCTATTCGCCCATCGCCAGCCCAAAAATTAAATACTCCAGTATTTGTCGAGCCAGAAATAAAATAACGCGACACATTATTGTTTGCGATAACTAATTGATCATTATTTATTGCAATATTAAAATCGCCAGTTCCAGCACCTTCTTCACCATCGCCATCTTTATCTAAAGAAAAAATTCTCAAAGTGGGGAATGTTAATATGCCATTTGAACTAATATTTCGCTCTGTTTTAGAATAAATTTCTTCTAAATTTGGAGTGGTTAAAAAGATGGTGGATTCGCCATATTCTCTCAACCAATTGCAGGTAGTATTGTCTTTAAAAATCAATTGATTATCAATTTGAGTTACCGAAATATTGTTAATTAAGTTGCTTCCCGATTTAATCTCAACCTTATATTCAGTGCCTTGTGAAATCACAACTGCAATACCACGATATACTTTTATTCTGTTAAACGGATTTACAGGAATTGTCCGAGTTACCATATCTCCTGGACTCTCTATACATTCACTAGGCTTTTCACATGAGATGAAAAACAATAAAAAGGTTAATAAAATAAATGTCTTTTTCATATTGTTACAATCTTAGTCCAATACCAAATTCTAAAGCCTCTGCCAAAAACATATGTGTTTTAACAGAAAAACCGGTATATATTTTAGGAGTTAAATGGTATTTAAATCCGACTCTATCATAAAGCGCAATATCTTCTTTAAAAGGGCGATAAATATAATAACCAACCTGTGCTTCTAAGGAAATTTTATTTATAAATAGTTCATATCCAGTAAATATTCCAACTCTTTTATAATCGGTATTTGGGTCTAAATTTAATTCCGGAAAAGCAATGGATTTATACTTTATGTAATCCTTAAATGAATTAGTCAGGAAAAATTCGGCTCCCAATTGCAGAGCACTTTTTCGGTTAAACCGTTTGTCAATAAAAAAGGAAGCATGGTAAAAAGGGTGTTGCCCGCTACCAATAACCTGACTTTCGTTGTATCCACTGCGTAAAACAAAATTATATTTTATCGGTTCACTACTGTTTGTAATAATTGCAACAGTGTCATTTGTACTGGTTTTAACCTCAGAAAAATCATAATTTAAACCAACATTAACCAAAAAAGAGTTGATACCACTATTGGGTGATTTTTTTCTTCCGTTTGAAAAATGCGTAAATAGAAAACCTGCATGTAATCCTAGATTACCAATTAAATGCTCTTCTTTATAAATTAATCCAAAATTGGTATTTGACATAAAAGAAGATCCAAAAGCTTTATTTTTACTGTTATTTATTTTTTCATAGGGATTTGTGGCATATCCAATTCCTTGGGACACTTTTAATTCTAAGTGCCTATTTAAAAAATAAAAATTATATAAAGCTCCAATCCCATAGCATTTTCCAAGAAAATTGTTGTTGTAATCTTGGTATTGAAAATAAATACCATAATCAGGAAAATTATAGGCCGAATGCCATTCCTCGTTGCCATGAGTTTGCTTGACAAAACTAAGCATTAACCCGTTTGGATGTCCCTGTAAATGATACAAGTCTTTTGTATGCGGAATAACATTTCCTTGCAAAAAAGAAACTTCTATAGCATCCGTATCACAATTTTTCTGTCCAAAAAAAGGGAATGAAACAAATAAAAGTATAAAAGACAACTTTCTCATTCTAAAATTTTAATGCCACAAATATAAAAGAATAAGTTTATCAAATTTTATTTAAAGACTTAAGAAATTAGGAGCGAAACATTAGGCATTTTAGTATGCCACTTTCCGGCTTTCCGTTGCAAGTTTTTTCATGTCAAGCTATTTTTGTAAGCAATAAAAAGAGCTTCCGATGGTCGCTTTTTTCTAGCAACAAAAAATTAGCTTTCCATTTCTAAAAGCTTTCCACTTCTATCCGGGCTAAACTTTGTAAATTGTACTTGGTAACTCTAACCTTTCTTAGATGTTTTTTCTCTAAAAATATCTTCCAAGTTTTTGCTTTTCAAATTCAGTTGCAACGTTTTTAATCCGTTTTCTTGAGCAAAATCAAATACTGAAGAACGGCAGTCATTCTCGGTTTCAAAAGTCAATTCCCAAACTTTATCATGGGTATTTTTGTAGGATTTTAATTCTAATAATTTTGAAAACAAGGTTTCGTCAACCACTTTATCAAATTCCACTTCAATCACTTGTTCTTTTACTTCAGAAACTAGTTTATCAAGTTTCTTATCGGTAACAATTTTTCCATTATTATTAATAATAATTACTCTATCGCAAATAGCTTCCACTTCCTGCATGATGTGCGTAGAAAGAAAAACCGTTTTATTTTTACCAACATTTTTTATAACATTTCTAATCTCCACCAATTGATTCGGATCTAGTCCTGTAGTAGGTTCATCCAAAATTAAAACATCAGGATTGTGTAATAAAGCTGTTGCTAATCCAACTCTTTGACGGTATCCTTTAGATAATTCTCCTATTTTTTTATGACTTTCTGAAGTTAATCCAGTCAATTGAATTACTTCTTCAATTCTAGATTTTGCAACTTTATAAACATCTGCATTAAATGCTAAATATTCCCGAACATATAAATCCAAATACAAAGGATTATGCTCTGCCAGGTACCCAACCGAAAGTTGAACCGCTTTTTGATTCTCTATAACATCATTTCCATTTACAGAAGCTGTACCTTCATCGGCATTAATGTAAGTAGTCAAAATTTTCATCAAAGTGGATTTTCCTGCACCATTCGGACCAAGAAAACCAACAATTTCACCTTTTTTTACTGAAAACGAAACGTTGTCTAGCGCTTTTTGAGTGCCATAACTTTTGGAAATATTTTTAACTTCTATAGACATAATTTGATATTTGAAGCAAATGTAATAATTAATAAAGGAAATCTAAAAAGGATTAAATCTTAAAACGGATTAAAACTAGTTATTTGATATTCTGAATAATTTAAGCCTATTTGTAGAGAATATGACGAATATCAATTATTTAACGCAGATTTGGTAAAAGTTTCTGAATTAGTTAATATTGGTTTACTAATTTTGTATGAAATTTTAGAATAATTTCTGGAAGTAACTAAAGTTTATATTTTTATCTTCCAACTCAATATACAATGGAAAACAATAAAGAAATGCGAACTTGGTTAAATGATTTCCATTTGCCACATCCAATAGTAATTGCGGGGCCTTGCAGCGCCGAGACGGAAGAGCAAGTGTTGAAAATAGCACATGAACTGAAAGATTCTAAAGTATCCATTTTTCGTGCTGGAATTTGGAAACCAAGAACTCGCCCAGGAGGATTTGAAGGTGTTGGCGAAATCGGATTAAAATGGTTGCAAAAAGCCAAAGCCGAAACAGGACTGCTAATGGCAGTTGAAGTAGCCAATGCGGCTCATGTGAAACTTGCTTTAGAACACGACATCGATGTGCTTTGGATTGGCGCTAGAACTACCGTAAACCCATTTGCAGTTCAGGAAATTGCGGAAGCATTACAAAACTCAAACAAAATTGTACTGGTAAAAAACCCAGTAAATCCCGATTTGGCTTTGTGGATTGGTGGCGTGGAACGTTTGTATAACTCCGGAATTAAGAAATTAGGTATCATCCACAGAGGTTTTTCTACTTATGAAAAAACAAAATATAGAAACAATCCCGAATGGCAAATTGCGATTGATTTTCAACATAAATTCCCCGATTTACCGTTAATTATTGATCCATCCCACATTACTGGAAATCGCGATATGATTTTTCAAGTAACGCAAGAAGCACTTGATTTAAATTATGATGGGATGATGATTGAAACTCATATTGATCCAGATAATGCATGGAGTGATGCTAAACAACAAGTAACACCAACTCAATTAAAGAAAATAATTTTTCATTTAACAATCCGAAAAGAAACGGATGATGCAGATGATTACCAACTACGATTAAATCAACTTCGAGGAAAAATTGACGAATTTGATGCTAAATTATTAGAAACTATAGGTAAAAGAATGAAAGTTGCAGCAAGCATTGGTGCTTTGAAAAAAGAAAAAAATGTAGCTGTATTACAAAATAAACGATGGAACGAAGTTTTAGATAAAATGATTGCTGATGGAGGCCAAAAAGGATTGAGCGAAGAATTTATTGTGCAATTTTTCAAAGCTATTCACCAAGAAAGTATTTCGCATCAAGAGAAAATATTTAATTCTTAATAGGGTTCAAGGTTTTGGGTTCTGGGTTTTAGGTCTAAGTATAATAAACTAAAATTAGTTTTATCTATATTTGCAAAACTAGGACCCAATACCCAGAACCTAGAACCCAAAACCCAAAATATGACCGGACTTGTTTATAAATCTACTGGAAGTTGGTACACCGTAAAATCGGAAGAAGGCGATTTTATGGAATGTAGAATTAAAGGGAAATTCCGGATAAAAGGCATCAAAAGTACTAACCCTATTGCGGTAGGCGATATAGTAGATTATGAATTAGACGAAACTTCCGATATTATTACGGGAACCATACATAATATTCACGACAGGAAAAATTACATCGTAAGAAAATCGGTAAATTTATCGCATCAAATGCACATTATCGCTTCCAATTTAGATTACGTTTTTCTATTAATTACGATCGATAATCCTCCAACAACATTTAATTTTATAGATCGATTTTTGGTAACTGCGGAGGCTTATGGCATAACTACAATTTTAGTTTTCAATAAAATAGACACGCTCGAAGGAGCAACCCTAGACGAACAGTTGTATATGCAGTATGTTTATCAAGGAATTGGTTACCAATGCCTTAGAGTTTCTTCAACTGAAAATAAAGGGGTAGAAGAATTAAAAGGAATAATGAAGGGTAAAGTGACTATGTTTTCTGGACATTCTGGAGTAGGAAAATCTACTTTAGTAAATGCTTTAGAACCTAGTCTGCATTTAAAAACCAAAACCATATCCGAGCAAAGTAAACAAGGACAACATACAACTACTTTTGCTGAAATGTATGATTTGTCGTTTGGCGCCAAAATCATTGATACCCCAGGGATCAAAGGTTTCGGAATTGTAGATATGGAAAAAGAAGAAATAAGCGGCTACTTCCCAGAGTTTTTTAAATTAAAAGACCAATGTAAATTCAATAATTGTTTACACAAAGAAGAGCCTCATTGTGCTATCAAAAAAGCATTAGAAGAAGATACTATTTCCTGGACCCGTTACAATAGTTATTTAAAAATACTAGAGGGCGATGATGAACATTATCGCACTGATATTTATAATGACGATAGAATTGCGAGCGACGAAACGAGGAATAAGTAGGCAGTGGTCAGTGTTCAGTTTGGCAGTCATTGCGAGGAGTTACGGTTGCGGGACACTAAGCAAAGCAATCCAATCCCATAATTCACAATTATAATGAAAGCAGTAATCCAAAGAGTAACTCAAGCATCTGTGACTATAGATTCTAAAATAGTAGCTGAAATCCAGAAAGGGTTATTAGTTCTTGTTGGAATTGAAGATGCGGATACCAATGACGATATACTATGGCTTACTTCTAAAATTGCAAATCTTCGTATTTTTGGAGATGAAAATCAGGTCATGAATTTTTCGTTAAAAGATGTTGCTGGAGATGTAATAATTGTAAGTCAATTCACACTTCATGCCGCTACTAAAAAAGGCAACCGACCTTCTTACATTAAAGCAGCAAAGCCAGATGTTGCAATTCCACTTTACGAAAATTTCATTGCGAAAATGGAATTAGAAATAGGAAAAAAAGCACAAACAGGAAAATTCGGTGCCGACATGAAAGTAATGTTACTAAACGATGGCCCTGTAACTATACTAATAGACACTAAAAATAAAGAGTAATTATGAACCTAAAAAACTCCCAACTCGAAGTAGATAACTGGATAAAAAACCACGGAGTTCGCTATTTTAATGAGCTAACCAATATGGCGCAACTTACTGAGGAAGTAGGAGAAGTAGCCAGAATTATTGCCCGACGCTATGGCGAACAATCTGAAAAAGAATCCGATAAAAACAAAGACCTTGGCGAAGAACTTGCCGATGTTGTTTTTGTAGTTTTATGTCTGGCCAACCAAACAGGTATTGATTTACAAGCAGCTTTTGATAAAAAACTAGATTTAAAAACCAATCGAGACCACGATCGCCATCAAAACAATGAAAAATTAAAGTAGTTTTAAGATAAGAGTATTTAGAATTAAGACTTTAAAAAATTGGATTTAAACCTTCAACAAGCAAGCAGTAACCAGCAACAATTAACCATCTCAATCACTGGCTCCAAATCGGAAACCAATAGATTGTTGTTGTTACAAGCTATATTTCCTAACCTCAGTTTAGAAAACGTTTCTAATTCTGATGATTCCGAGGTGATGATGGTGGCTTTAACCCAAAACTCAAAACCCCATACCCTTCAAACAATAAACATAAATCATGCAGGAACAGCAATGCGGTTTCTTACCGCCTATTTTGCATTAAAAGAAGGTTCAGAAGTTGAATTGACAGGTTCCTCCCGAATGAAAGAACGACCAATTAAAATCTTAGTAGACGCATTAAATCAACTCGGAGCCGATATATCTTACACTGAAAAAGATGGGTTTCCTCCAATAAAAATCAAAGGAAAGAAACTCAATCAAAGAAAGGTTTCTCTAGCAGCAAATGTAAGTAGCCAATATATTTCTGCATTATTATTAATAGCACCAAAACTCGAAAACGGATTAGAATTAAAACTCGAAGGCCAAATTACTTCGATACCATACATTAAAATGACATTGGCCTTGTTAAACGAAATAGGATTAGAAACTTCTTTTGAAAATAACACCATCAAGGTCAACCCAACATCCAATTTCTATAATCCAACGTCCATAACAATAGAATCCGATTGGTCCTCAGCTTCCTATTATTATTCTATTGTTGCCCTTTCGGAAATTGGCACTCAATTAACCATGTCTAGTTACAAACAAAACAGTTTGCAAGGTGATGCTGTTTTAGTTGAAATTTACAAAGACTTCGGAGTTGAGACAACTTTCAACAGCAATAATTTCATTACAATAACAAAACTTAAAACAGATAGTTTCCAACCCTATATATCCGCATCGTCTCCCTCTACTTTGGAGAGTGTCGGGGAGAGGTTTGACTACAACCTAAACAATTCTCCCGATATTGCTCAAACCATCGCCGTTACTTGTTTCGGATTAGGAATTGGATGTCATTTAACCGGTTTACACACCTTAAAAATTAAAGAAACCGACCGTCTAGAAGCTCTAAAAACCGAACTCACTAAACTTGGAGCTTCTATATCTGTAACCAACGACTCTCTTACGTTACAACCCACCGCTTTCCATTCCCCTCCCTTGGAGGGGTGCCCGAAGGTCGGGGTGGCTTTTCCTTCAAATGAAGATTCGTTATCAAAGTCACCAACTTCTTCATCAATCCCAGCAATTTTCACCTACCAAGACCACCGAATGGCAATGGCATTTGCTCCATTAGCACTAAAAATACCAATAATTATTCAAGATGCCGAAGTAGTTTCTAAATCTTACCCTACCTTTTGGAGCGATTTAAAAACCATTGGTTTTAATATAACTGAGATTTAAGTTACCTAAGAACCTAAATAACTTAGTACCTAAGGAACTTAATAAAAAATAAACAGCAAAACACTTGACAACGCCTATCTCACAATCGTATATTTGCACTCGATTTAATTTTAAGATTTTAATATCTAAAATTTAACATCTAATATCTAAAATTTAATTATGAAATTATCTCATTTTCAATTCCATCTTCCAACAGAATTACTTGCTGAATTTCCAGCAGAAAACCGTGACGAATCGCGTTTAATGGTAATCGATAGAAAAAAAGGAACTATAGAACACAAAATGTTCAAAGACGTGATCGATTATTTTGGTGACGGCGATGTAATGGTATTGAATAATACCAAAGTTTTCCCTGCTCGTATGTTTGGAAACAAAGAAAAAACAGGAGCTCGTATTGAAGTTTTCTTATTAAGAGAACTAAATGCCGAACAACGTCTTTGGGATGTGTTGGTGGATCCAGCTCGTAAAATACGAATCGGAAATAAATTATATTTCGGTGACGATGATTCTCTAGTTGCTGAGGTAATTGATAACACAACTTCTCGTGGTAGAACTTTGCGTTTTCTTTACGATGGGTCTTACGAAGAGTTCCGAAATAAATTAACCGAACTTGGTGAAACACCTATTCCAAAATACATAAACCGTGAAGTAACTCCCGAAGATGCAGAACGTTACCAAACAATTTATGCAAAAGAAGAAGGGGCTGTAGCTGCACCAACCGCAGGTTTACACTTCTCAAAACACCTTTTAAAACGTTTGGAAATAAAAGGAGTTCAATTTGCTGAAGTAACCCTTCACGTTGGTTTAGGAACTTTCAATCCAGTTGAGGTAGAAGATTTATCCAAACACAAAATGGATTCTGAAGAGTTAAAAATTAACCAAGAAGCATGCGATATTGTTAATGGTGCCAAAGCAAATAAAAAGAAAATTTGTGTGGTAGGAACCACTTCTATGCGTGCAATAGAAAGCTCTGTTTCATCGCAACGCACCCTAAATCCATTTGATGGATGGACTAATAAATTTATTTTTCCTCCTCATGATTTCAGTCTTGCGGACGCTATGATTACGAATTTCCACACTCCAAAATCAACATTGTTAATGATGATCTCAGCATTTTGCGGGCACGATTTAATGAAAAAAGCCTACGAAGAAGCCATCAAAGAAGAATATAAATTCTATTCTTATGGTGACGCTATGTTAATCATATAATTGCTACATAATCAATCAATAAAAAAATCTCATCAGCAATGGTGAGATTTTTTTATTTCCTACTTTGGAGGTTTGTCCGGAGGAAGGGGTGGTAAAATGGAAATTTTTTTTGTCAGAAGCGAATGGCTTCCGCATTTCAATAAACGCAATTCCCGCTTTCCCCTTTAGTCTCGTTCCGTTCCTCCACGAGAGCTATCGGATCAATCGGGGCTACCAACAATCATTGTAAATAAAATTAAAATTTTCCTTACTATCTCGAATTCCAAATCCCTTTGTAACCTTATTATTTTTCTCTACATTTACGCCACATTACAGACATAATTAGGATAATGTTCGGATAAGTCGCGACTTATCCACAAAATATAAAACACACATATAATGACTTTTCAAAATACACGCGAATACGCACAAAATCTTGATGCACAAGACGAATTAAAAACTTACAGAGACGAGTTCATCTTTCCGCAACACAATGGCAAAAACGTAATCTATTTCACAGGAAACTCCTTAGGACTGCAGCCTAAAAGAGCAAAATCCTATGTAGATGAAGTTATGAACGATTGGGCAAACCTAGCTGTAGAAGGTCACTTTTATGCAGAAAAACCTTGGTGGGATTACCAAGAACGATTCGCAAATCCGTTAAGTAAAATAGTAGGTGCAAATCCTTCCGAAGTTGCCGTAATGAATACCTTGACTATTAATCTGCATTTATTAATGGTTTCCTTCTATCGTCCAACTGCATCACGATATAAAATTATTTGTGAAGAAAAAGCCTTTCCATCCGATCAATACATGTTCCAATCGCAAGTTAACCACCATGGTTTTAAACCTAGCGAAACGATAATAGAAATTAAAAGACGCGAAGGCGAACATAACATTCGTTTAGAAGACATTCTTTCTAAAATTGAAGAAGTTGGAGACGAGTTAGCATTAGTCTTGTTTGGCGGAGTAAACTATTACACCGGACAAGTTTTCGACATGAAAACCATTACAGAAGCAGGACATAAAGTTGGAGCCAACGTAGGATTTGATTTAGCACATGCCGCAGGAAATATTAAATTAGAACTCCACGACTGGAACGTTGATTTTGCTGCTTGGTGTTCGTATAAATACATGAATTCCGGACCCGGAAATGCTTCTGGTTGTTTCGTTCATGAAAAGCACCACCAAACTAACCTTCCTCGTTTTGCAGGTTGGTGGGGACATAATAAAGAACGTCGATTCAAGATGGAACCTAATTTTGATCCAGTTCACGGTGCCGATGGTTGGCAAGTAAGTAATCTTCCAATTCTATCTTTAGCTCCTTATTTAGCATCTGTAGATATGTTTGCCGAAATAGGCATGGAGAAATTAATCCAAAAAAGAAATAAAATCACTTCCTATCTTGAATTTGTTCTCCATGAAATTGATAAAGAAGTAGATAGCACTTTCGAAATTATCACTCCATCTAATCAAGAAGAAAGAGCCTGTCAATTATCTGTTTTTTTGCATGGTGAAGGTCGAAGTTTATTTGATTATCTTATGAAAAATGGAGTAATCACAGATTGGCGCGAACCTAATGTAATTCGTTTAGCACCTGTACCTTTATATACTTCTTATGAAGACATGTTTGAATTTGGACAGATATTGAAAAAAGGAATTTTAGCAAATGTTAAATAAGAATAATTCAATTTTTTTTCATATATTTGAATTCATCGATTTCAAATAAATAAAAAATAGAAAATGAAAATAAAATTACAAGCAATAATAATCTTCTTTATTATACTAGGATATACCTCATTTGCTCAGGTATCAGATAAAGAAGTTGCCGCAAGAAATTGGATAAACGAGAATTCAAAAGAATTAAATATTCAACCATTTCATTCATTCAGACTAACTTTTGTAAGAAAAGGTTTAGCTGGTGAAACATTGCGTTTTCAACAAATGCTTAATGAAGTTCCAGTTTATGATTCAGAGATAGTAGTAAATTTTGTCAAAGGAAATGAAGTTGCTTATTCTTCAAATAACTATGACGCTACCATATCAAATATAGATACTCATCCGTCTATTTCAGAAGCAGCAGCTGTTTTAATTTCAAATTCTGCTCTAAATTTCAAAGGAGCAATTATTCACCAGGAATCTAAACTTTGTGTGTTAAATAAAGAGCAAAAAACAGTATTGGTTTATAGAGTTGTTACAAATGCATTTGACATGTCTGGATCTTGGGAAGTTATGATTGACGCCAAAACAGGTTTAGTATTGAGTAAAACAGATGTTGCAGTATATCACCATAAAAAAGAGAAAAAAAACAAAAATAAGACTAAAAAATTAGTTTTAAATAATAAAGTTACATCTCCTAATTCCTTTGTAACTGGAACCGCAATGGTATATAACCCAGATCCACTTTCTCAGGCACATGTTGCCTATTCTGGTAATTACGTGGACAATAATGATGCTACGAATACCGATTTAGATGCTACTAGAACTTTAGTAACCTTGCCAGAAATTGATTTTACAGCAGGAGTTTATAAATTAAAAAGTTCTTATGTTGAAGTTAAAGATTTAGAAGCGCCAAGTAAAGGATTATTTACCCAATCTTCACCAGATTTTTTGTTTGATAGAGAAAATGATGCCTTTGAGGCTGCTAATGCATTTTATAATTTAGATAAGAGTTTACGTTATATCAATACTACATTAGGAATTCCTTGCGTCCCATTAACCAATTCTGGAGTTTTATTTTTTGATCCTTCTGGGGCTAATGGCGCCGATAATTCCTACTATACCGGAGGTACTTTAGTTTTTGGTGAAGGTGGTGTAGATGATGCCGAAGATGCGGATGTTATTTTGCATGAAATGGGTCATGGAATTCACGATTGGATTACAGGTGGTCATGCTTCAAGTACTACAGGTCTAGGAGAAGGAAATGGTGATTATTGGGCAGTTTCCCATAGCCGAAGTTTGAACCAATGGACCTCTACTGAGCCAGCTTATAATTGGGTTTTTAGTTGGGATGGTCATAATGAATGGTGGAATGGTAGAGTAACCAATTATACTAGAACCTATCCACAAACAGGAGCCACTAATACGGAAATACATACTTACGGACAAATTTGGGCAACTGCTTTAATGAAAATTTACGATGTCATTGGAAAAACCAAAACCGATAAAGTATTTTTAGAAGGATTGGCTTTAACCAATAGTTCGTCAAATCAAAAAACAGCTGCAGTTGCACTTAGACAAGCAGCAATAAATATGAATTATCCTTGTGCGGATATACAAACAATGACAGATAAATTTAATGCAGCTGGATATGCAATGGCAGCGGTAGCATTGAAAATAAATTGTCCCCTCGATCAAACGGTTGAAGCAGATTTAAATAATAGTTATAATGTTCCAGATTTTTCTAGTTTATCAAACGCAATTAGTGCTAATTGTGCTGCTGTAGTAACCCAAACACCTGCAATTGGTTCTGTACTTTCTCCTGGAACTTACCCAGTAACTATGACTGCTACACTTGGAACAGCAGTTAATTGTGGATTTAATTTAGTTGTAACACCAAATTTAGCTGTAGCTCAAAATGTAAAAGAAAGAATAGTTATTTATCCTAATCCAACTAAAAATCAAATTACAATTAAAGGAGAATTTGATTCAACTGAAAGTATTACTATTTTTAATATATTAGGACAAAAAGTAATTGAAAAAGCATCTATTTCCAATGAAGAAAAAATAGATGTTTCTAAACTTTCTAATGGAGTTTACACTATTTATTTTAATACTTCTAAATCAAGTTATAAGTTTATTAAAGAATAAATAGTTTTTAAATCTTATAAAATAACCACAATGAATGTAAATTTCATTGTGGTTATTTTATTTTGTAAAGACTTCAAAACCTTAGTACATTTGCAAAAACTAAATTAAGATTAAAGCAATTGCTTTGTTTCTCAAATAATATGACTAAAGAACAAATTATAAAAGACTTTGATCCTTCTCAACCAGGATTAGCTGACGCAACTATTTTTGGATTACCATTTTCAGCCGAACAATCAGAAATAATTATAATTCCTGTGCCTTGGGAAGTAACCGTTAGTTATGGATCTGGAGCATCTGATGGTCCTGAAGCAATATTAGGGGCATCCTTTCAGGTAGATCTTAACCATCAAGATTTTCCGGAACTATGGAAATTAGGCATGTATTATGCTGAAATTCCAGCTGCTTGGAAATCTAATTCTGATAAATATAAAGCACTTGCTCAACCCATCATTGAAGCATTGGAAGACGGGCAAGAAGTTTCAAATATTCCAGTTCTTAAAGCCGATTTAGATAGGATAAATTTAGTTTGTCGCGATTTGCATACCGAAGTTAAAGAGACCGTTTTATATTGGATGAATAAGGGCAAAAAAGTAGTTTTATTAGGCGGAGACCATTCTACCCCACTAGGATATTACGAAGCTTTGGCAACCCAACACGATAATTTTGGAATCTTGCATCTAGATGCGCATATGGATTTGCGAATTGGATACGAAGGATTTACTTTTTCTCATGCCTCAATAATGTACAATGCTCTACAAATTCTTCAAATTTCAAAAATAGTTCAAGTTGGAATCCGAGATTTCTGCGAACAAGAAGTCGATGTAGTGCAACAATCTAAAGGAAGGGTTTTAGTAAATAGTGATGCTGATTTGAAAAGAGAAAACTTTGAAGGAAAAACATGGCAACAACAATGTGAAGCTATAATAGCATCATTGCCTCAAAAAGTGTGTATCAGTTTTGATATTGACGGAATGTATCCATGGTATTGTCCAAATACAGGAACACCAGTTCCAGGAGGATTTTCTTTTGAACAAGCCACCTATTTGTTTAACAAATTATCGGAAAGCGGTAAAGAAATTATTGGTTTCGATTTAGTTGAAGTTGCTCCAGGTGAAAACGACGATTGGGATGGAAATGTGGGTGCTAGAATGTTATTTCATCTATGTGGAGTTTTGGCAAAAAATAACGGAATGAACATTGGAAAAGCAATAGAATTTCCTAGAAAATAAGATCAATTTTTTTTAAACCATTACGAAAATAAGAAAAATTAAGACAATAACTAAATGAAACTTAATTTCTTAATGGTTTATTTTTTACTTTTAGTATTCAATATATTCTCAGATGAAAACACTTAAAAAAGTTTTTCTAATTCTTATTTCTTTAGTAGTACTATTGTCAGTAACACTTTATGTTTATTTGCAAACTACAAAACCAAAATACGAAGGAGAAATTACTTTAAAGAACATTGAAAAAGAAACTACCGTTTACTTTGATGATTTTGGTGTTCCCCACATTTATGCTGCCACCCAAAAAGACGCTATGGTTGCATTGGGATACGTTCATGCACAAGATCGATTATGGCAAATGGAACTTCTAAGAAGGATTGCACCAGGAAGATTGTCAGAATTATTTGGAACAAAAGCACTAAAGAACGACCAATTTTTTGCTGGAATAGGTATAGATGAAAACTCCGAAAAAGCAATATCTCAATTAGATAAAAACTCCGAAACATATATCTTAGCAATGGCCTATGTAGACGGAATTAATCAATACATGCAAGAAGGGAAGACTCCTATTGAATTCCAATTACTGGGTGTTAAAATAGAAAAATTCACACTAAAAGACGTTTACAATATATTTGGATACATGTCATTTAGTTTTGCCATGGCACAAAAAACCGACCCATTGCTCACCGATATTCGAGATAAATTCGGAATGGAATATCTTAAAGACTTCGGCATAGATGGCTCATTTGGGACCACCCAATTAAAAAGTTATAAAGGAAAGAGTAATGATTATGCTGAAATCTCAAAATCTATAGCAAGGCTATTAGACAATTCTCCAATACCTTCATTCATTGGAAGCAACAGCTGGGTAATTGGCGCTCAAAAAACTAAGAACGGCAAAGTTATTTTTGCAAACGATCCACACATTATGTTTTCCCAACCATGCACATGGTATGAAGCCCATATAACTACCCCCGATTATGAAATGTATGGCTACTATCTTGCGGGAACACCTTTTCCGTTATTGGGACACAACCACAACTATGCCTATGGCTTGACCATGTTTGAAAATGACGATTTAGATTTATTTCAAGAGGAAGAAAATCCTGCAAATAGCAACCAATATAAAACAGTAGATGGATATAAAAATTATTCCATTCGTAAGAAAATAATTAAGGTAAAAGATAGTGCTTCTGTAACATTAAATATAAAAGAATCCGTTCACGGCCCTATTATGAATGGACTGTTAAATACTTTGAATACTAAAAAACCAGTAGCAATGTCTTGGATTTACACCCAACAAAAAAATCAAATTCTTGAGGCAGTTCATGCTCTTTCTCATTCAAAAAAATTAGACGATTTTCATAAGGCAATTTCGTTAATCGCTGCGCCAGGGCTCAATATTATGTATGGTGATGCTAAAAATAATATTGCTTGGAAAACTTCCGGAAAACTATATAAATTAGACAAATCCGTTAACGGAAATTTTATTATGAACGGAGCAAATGGCATCGATGATAAAAAAGAATTTATTGATTTTTCCAAAAATCCGTATGCCTTAAATCCAAATTGGAATTATGTCTATTCGGCTAACAACCAACCCGAACCAATTGACGGTTATTTATATCCGGGCTATTATTTGCCCAAAGACAGAGCGCAAAGAATTGACGGATTGTTAAAGCCTAAAAACAATTGGACTAGCGGTGACGTTCAAAAAAGTATTAACGATAACACTTCCTCTACAGCGGTTTCCTTGGTTGCTAAATGGACACAGTCGGTTGCAAACAATAGTTGGAATGCCAATGAAAAAGAAGCCTTAGAAATACTAAAAAAATGGTCAGGTTCTAATAATCTTCAGGATGTTGGCCCAACTATTTACAATAAATGGATTTCTTGTTATTTGAAAAACACGTTCCAAGACGAATTGGGAGAGGAGAACTTCAAAGCCTTTTTGGCAACCCATATAATGAAGCAAGTTATTGAAGGACAAAGTAATAATGAAAATTCTTTGTGGTGGGATAATACAGCAACCAAAAACAAAAGAGAAACCAAAAAAGAGATCCTAACCCAATCTTTTAAAGAAGCAATTACTGATTTAACAAAGCAATTAGGCACTATCAAAACCAAATGGACTTGGAGCGAAGTGCATACTTTGGAGCACCAACATCCAATAGGGAAAATTGCAGCTCTAAGAACTTTCTTCAATGTGGGTCCATTTGAAGCAAGTGGCTCCAACGAAGTTATAAATAATATGATGTTTTTCTATAACGAGACCGGAATTTATGATGTAAAAGGAGGGCCATCCACTAGAAGAGTGATTGATTTTTCAGATGTAGAAAATAGCGTGAGTATCCTTCCAACTGGGCAATCTGGAAACCCAATGAGCGCCCATTACAGTGATCAAGCCGCCATGTACAACAAAGGACAATTCCGAAAAATGAAACTCAACAAAAAAGAAATTATGGCTAACTCCACTAAATTAGTTTTCAAACCAAAAAATTAATTTCACTGGTTGGGCGTGTCCCTTTGGGTCGGGCTATACGCTGTATCTTTGCTTTTTTAGATTGCTTCGTGACCTCGCAAAATCAAAAAAAAGCAAAGGATGCCGCTTTTATCCCTCACGCAACACGTATAGAATTCGCAATAACTTTACAATATATAAGCAGTGTACAATCAGCATCCATTCCACTTCTTTGGAGGGGTGTCCGTAAGGCGGGGTGGCTTTTTGTCAAACAAAATACACAGCTAAAACATCCACAATAGTTTCACATTTCGGCACCTCTCTAATTTCAATAGGGGCCGGGGGAGAAATTTTTCACAATTAATATGTTGTAACAAAGAAATACATTATTTCTCTAAAATTGATTTTGCTTCTAAATTAGGTCTTGCATACTCCAAACGTTCAACTAATTTTGGCAAAGCATAACCGTCTATACCATTTATTGCAACTACATTAGCTCTGTCTAGCTGCAAAAATTTGTCTTTATTTAATAATTTCTCTTCGAAAAATAAATTTTCTATTGAAGCAATCACATGAATAGTATCATTTTCTTTGATGTGGTATTCGTTGAGGTACTTGCAATACAATTGAACAGGGCTACCCTTTACAAAGGGAATGGAAATAGAATCTTTATATTCTACAATTAAATTGGTTTTGTCAAATTCAGAAATTGTCCCATCGTAACTAGCAGAGGAATGGTGCGCGTCATTAATCATACTTTCAACGACGTGATTTACCGAGAAATATCCAACTTCTTTAATATTGTTATACGTATCTCGTTTTGCAGTTAGAGGTCTAGTGATAAAACTAATCATAGGGGGATTGCTGCCAATGTGCGTAATACTACTAAATATAGCAACATTTGCAATTCCATCTTTAGATTTTGTTGCAATTAAATTTGCCGATTTGTATCCTGTGCATGAATTAATTAAGTTCAATCTCGGAACGGAGTGCATGTTGTTTATGGCTTCTTTTGAAAAGTTTATCATTATTAATTTTATTCAAAGATACCATTTGTTTAATAAAAAAATAAAAAGAATAAACAATATTGTGGATGTAGGGATAATTATTTTGAGTTATTTTCTGAGGTTTAATCTAATAATTCTGTAATTTTGCTTAACTTTTTAAAAATTACATGCAAACTCCACAAAAAATTGCTGTGGTAGGTTCCGGATTAGTAGGAACATTATTGGCAATATATCTTAAAAAATTAGGACACACCGTTCATGTATACGACCGAAGTTCTGATATTAGAACTATCACTTTTTCTGGTCGTTCCATTAATCTTGTTATGTCAAATAGAGGATGGAAAGCAATGCAAGATGTAGGTTTGGAAGACGAAATAAGAAAAATCGGAATTCCTGTAGATAAAAGAGCTATTCATACCCAAGAGGATATCTTGCAATACCAATATTATGGAAAAGAAGGTGAGTCCATTTTTTCGTTATCTCGAGGTTTATTGAATAAAAGAATGATTGATTTGGCAGAAGAAGCTGGAGTAGATTTCTTTTTTAACTCTAAAATTTGGGATGTTACTTTAGCCGATGCCACTTTACATATTGGTGAAACCGAAAGAGGGCAGTGGGAAGATGTAAAGTACGATAAAGTTTTTGGAGCCGACGGAGCTTTTTCTAGAATCCGACATAGAATGCAACGCCAATCTATGTTTGATTATTCGCAAGAATTCATGAAAATCGGATACAAAGAATTGCATATTCCTGCCAATGAAGACGGGACCCACAAGATCGATAAAAACTCGTTGCACATTTGGCCTAGAGGTAACTTTATGTTGATGGCCTTATCCAATTTAGATGGAACTTTCACGTGCACTTTATTCATGCCATTTGAAGGAGAAAATTCATTTGATCAATTAAAGGACGAATCTAGTTTAGTAGCTTTCTTTGCTAAATATTTTCCGGACACTAAAGCGGTAATTCCAGATTTAGTAAAAGATTTCTTTAAAAACCCTACCAGTTATTTGGCAATAATGAAATGTTATCCTTGGACGTATGAAGATAAAGTTGCTTTAATTGGCGATTCGGCGCATGCTATTGTTCCTTTTTACGGACATGGAATGAATGCTGGTTTTGAAGATATTTCTATACTTAGCGAAATGATCGATAAATATGGTGATGATTGGAAAATGATTTTTTCGGAATATGAAAAATCACGTAAACCAAATGCAGACGCAATTACCGAACTGTCTAGAAGAAATTTTATTGAAATGAGTAGTAAGACGGCCGATGAAAAGTTCTTGTTACAAAAGAAAATAGAAAAATGGTTCTCTGATCATCATCCAGACAAGTGGATGCCGTTATACAGTAGAGTGACATTTAGTTTACAGCCTTATTCTGAGGCGCTTGCAATTGGAGACTTCCAAAATAAAATCATGGAAGAGGTAATGCAATTAGAAAATATTGAAGAAAAATGGAATTCGGAAGAAGTTGAAAATTTAATATTAAGTAAACTGAAATCTGCAGTCTAAATTTCTTCCCGGTGTACTTTATTAAAATCAAAAGCCGGTTTGCAAATTGCAATATATTCGCATGGCTCCTCAAACGGATTAGAATATTGAACACGGGTATTTTTTTCAATTTTTATGGATTGCCCAGTCTCTAAAATTATAGTCTCCCCGTCGATAATAAATTGCTTTTTCCCAGAAATAATATAAGTATATTCCTCAAATTCCGGCGTTTGAAAAGGCTCACTCCATTTAGGTGGTGCAATCATATGAGCAATAGAAATTTCCTTATTTCCTGTAGTTGGAATTCCGTGGTGCTCTTCAATTAGCTTTCCATCAGTAGTTGGAACTCTAAAAGGTGTCTTTTGTATTAAGTATTTTTTCAAGAGGACTAATTTTTTATTAAAGTTAAAAGGATTACAATAGCAACTCCAAAAATAGTTAATAAATTTAAAATCCTATATTAAATGCGGTTTGTTTGAAATAATTTAACCTATTGACCATCTTATATTATTAACAAGCTAGACAAATGCAAATTAAAAACACAAAAGAGGATTTATTATTAACTTAATATTATTAAAATCAGATGCAATAATTTTATATTTTTACGTTTTAAACATAAAACAGTGTCTTTTAAAGCCTGTCAATGTTAAGTTTATGTTATGAAAATCGTTTTCGTAAAGAGCCCCTTAATTAAAAGTTGAAAAAAGTTTTTTTATTACAACTAAAAAATTAATTTTGCTCCTAAACAAGTTAATTACAACTAAATTATTAATTTATTAAAAACTATTAAATTTTAAAAGAAAATGGCAAACGCAAAAAAAGAAAATGGGTCTAATGGTGGTGGAATGATGACAGGAATAATCATCGCATCATGTATCGTTGTTGGAATTTTAGTATGGAAATTTATCATGGGAGCTGCAAGTAATTTCGAAAACGAAAGAGCAATGTTAGATGCTGGTGCAGAAGCAGGTCATCCAAAAGCAGGTAATTATTTAGCAATGGTTTATAAAGGAGGGGCAATCGTTCCTGTATTATTAGGATGCTTGTTAATGGTTATTGTATTTTCTTTCGAGAGATTTTTTGTTATTTCTAAAGCATCTGGAACAGGTAATTTAGATAAATTTATGGCTTCAATTCAAGGTAGTGTAGCTGCAGGAAATATTGAAGATGCAATTGCAGCTTGCGATAAACAAAAAGGGTCTGTTGCAAATGCTATAAAATCAGCATTAGTAAAATATCAAGAAGTTAAAAAAGAAGGATTTAATAGTGAAGAAGCATCTGAAATGATTCACAAAGAAATTGAAGAAGCTACTTCTCTTGAAATGCCAATGTTAGAAAAGCACATGACAATCCTTTCTACATTAGTGTCTTTAGGTACTCTTGCTGGATTATTAGGAACTGTAACGGGAATGATTAAAGCGTTTGGCGCATTAGCATCTTCAGGAACTCCAGATCAATCAATGCTAGCAAATGGTATTTCTGAAGCACTTATCAATACTGCAACAGGAATCGCTACTTCTGCCTTAGCAATTGTAATGTACAATCTTTTTACTTCTAAAATTGATACTTTAACCTATTCTATCGATGAAGCAGGTACTGCAATTGTGAATTCTTACAGAAGAATGAAAGGAAGTTTAAAATAATAATTAATTTTTTTGAAATTTAATTTCAAAGAAATAATAAAAATATAAAAATGGCTAAAATAAAAATGTCCAAAAAGGCAGCATCTATTGACATGACCGCAATGTGTGATGTGGCCTTCCTTTTGCTTACGTTCTTCATTTTGACCGCTACTGCAAAACAACCTGAGCCATTACCAGTACAAACTCCTGCATCAACGGTACTAACTAAACTCCCTGAAACAGGATTAGTTACCATTACAGTTGGAAGAAGTAATGTAGGTCAAAGTGTGTTTTTTGGTATGAAGGATAGAGATGTTCGTGCTCAAACCCTAGAATTAATGGGTGAAAAGTACGGAGTTAAATTTACTCCTGATGAAGTTGCTCAGTTTTCTTTAATTGAAGATTTTGGTGTTCCTGTTTCTGGTTTGAAACAATTGATAGCAATGAAAAATGATAAAAGAAACAAAAGTGGTGTTCAACCGGGTATTCCAATTGATTCGACTAACAATGAATTAAAAGATTGGATTATGTACTGCAGAAAAGCTAATAACATAGATTTGGCTAAAGAGAAAGAATTAGACTTCGCTATAAAAGGCGATGCTAAACAACAATATCCACAAATTAGAAAAATTATGGATATGTTACAAGATCAAGACATAAATAATTTTGCTTTAGTAACAGGCTTAAGAGCTAAACCTAAAACAAATTAATTTAATAATATTTAAAAAGATATACAATGGCTGAATTAAATACTGGCGACGGTGGCGGTGGTAAAGGTGGCAAAGTAAGAAGTAAAAAACAAAATTCTAAAGTAGATCTTACCGCAATGGTAGATTTGGCTTTCTTATTGATTACTTTCTTTATGCTAACTACCACGTTATCAAAACCACAATCTATGCCTTTGGGTCTTCCAGCAAAACCCAAACCAACGGATCCTAAACCACCAGTTGTAAAGACAGATCAAAGACGAACTGTTACTGTAATTCTTGGTGCTAATGACCAAATAAAATGGTTTCATGGATTACTTGCAACTCCTGAAGTTGGAGGTTCCCCTACTACTACAAATTATAGTAAAGATGGAATTCGTAAAGAATTACTGAAAAGAATAAAGTCTGTTCCAGAAGTAATGGGCGATAAAAACAAGGGATTAATTGTTATTATTAAACCTACAAAAAAATCTACCTATAAAAATTTGGTAGATATTTTAGATGAAATGGCAATTTGCAAAGTGCCTACTTATGCTATAGTTAATGAATTTACCCCAGAGGAAAATAAATTAGCTGAAGAAATTAATAAATAATGCCAAGGCATTAATAAAATAACAAAAAGATGAAGATAGACCTATTAGGAAGAAAATGGTTAGACATCGTTTTTGAAGGACGTAACAAAAGTTATGGTGCTTATGATTTACGCAAGAACAATAGTAGTACTAATTTAAAGGCATTAGGAATTGGAGCTGTCGTTTTTGCATTAGCAGTTGCGACTCCTAAAATAGCTGAATTTATTAGTAGTGTTACAGCTACTACTGATGATGGTTTGCATGATAGAATAACGGCTGTTAAATTACCTCCTAAAGAAGAAAAACCGAAAGAGGATTTAAAACCACCACCACCACCTAAACCAAGAGAGGATGTGGTAAAATTTGTAAAGCCAGAAGTTGCAAAAAAAGAAGACGTAACTGAAGAACCACCAAAAGTGGAAGAAATTAAAGATAAAAATCTTGGAAAAGAAAATATCGAAGGCGATAAAGACGCACCTCTAACTGTTGAGCCTCCTGGAAATGGACCGCCAACAAATGAAGTTGTTGAAGATAATTCTATTCACGAAGCTGCAGGATTAGAAGTGCAACCAGGTTTCCCGGGAGGTATGTCAAAATGGTATAGTTTCTTGAAAAATAATTTTAGCCCACCTGATGAACCAGGACTTAAAGGTAAAGTTGTAGTTTCTTTTGTAATTGAAAAAGATGGTTCTTTAACAGATGTTAGAGTAATAAAAGATATCGGTTATGGTTCTGGAAAAGAAGCAGAAAGAGTTTTGCGTAAAGGTCCTAAGTGGACACCAGCAGAACAAAATGGTAGAAAAGTGCGTTGTGCATTTCAACAAAGTTTTTCTATAGAAAACCCAGACGAATAACAGTATGAAACAAATTGTTACAAACTATAAGAAGAAATCGCTTAAAGAGCGATTTCTTCTATTTATAGGAGTTTTGTTTCTTATGATTTATTTAACACTTGGAGTAATTCTTATTTTTTGGACTAAATTTCCTGTTCGGATGGAATCCAAATACCGAATTGCTTTAGGAACATTGTTAATAGTTTATGGCTTTTTTAGATTTTGGAGATTATTAAAAACAGATTCTGATGATTAAAACCAATAACAAAATAATTAGTTTTTTATTTGGATGCGGTTTTGTAATTTTTGGACTTATTTCTTGCAAAGGAGATAAAGAAAATAAGGAAACAATTTTAACAGGAACTACTTCTATTTTAGTTGACGAATCGGTATTACCAATAATTGAAGATCAGGTTGCCGTTTTTGAAAGTCAGTATAATGCAACTATAAAGTTGCTACCGCAATCTGAAAAAGAAAGCGTTCAATCTTTGGCAAATAATAAAGCGCAAACCATAATTTTGACACGAAAATTAAATGAGGAAGAAAGAGCACTATTCAAAAAAAGGCAAATTGTTCCATTAGAAACTCCGTTTGCTATTGACGCTATTGCATTGATTAAAAATAATAAAACTAAGGATTCCATTCAAGAAATATCAGAAATAGTTGATTTTTTAAAAGGAAATCAAACTAAAATAAAAGGGTTGGTTTTTGACAACTTCAATTCTAGTAACACACGTTACTTTTTAGAATTAGCAGGAATAAAAAACATGCCAGATACGGGAGTTTTTTCATTTAAAACAAATGATGAAGTAATTAAGTACGTTTCGCAAAATCAAGGAATGATAGGAATAGTTGGTGTTAATTGGATTTTTCAACCAAGCGCAGCAACAAAGAAAATTTTGGAAAACATCACAGTTTTAAGTGTTAAGGATAAAAAAGCTAAAGAATATGTTTATCCTAGTCAAGAGAATATAGCAGCAAGGAAATATCCTTTGGCACGCGTTTTGTATAGTATCAATTGTCAGGGATATGATGGTTTAGGCATTGGCTTTGCTTCCTTTATATCTGGAGAAATTGGTCAAAGAATAATATTAAAATCTGGTCTTGCACCTTTGAGAGAGCCAAGTCGTAATATAAGCATTAGAAATAAAATTGAAAATAATTAGAAATACATATTAAGATGAAAAATAATAAGATACTAAGCCTAATTTTTTTAACAGCTTCTTTAGTTGGTTATTCTCAGGAAATTGATCAAGCTAAAAAAGCTATGGATGCCGAGCAATTTGAGAAAGCTAAAACTATACTTAAAAATAGTATTAAATTAAAAGCAGATAATGGCAAAGCCGATTTTTTACTTGGCTCAATTTATCTTAAACAAAACATTGAGGATTCAGCTAAAATATATTTTCAAAAAGGATTGACAGCTTCTGAAGGATCCAGATTGAATTCTATTGGTTTAGGTCAAATCGACCTAGAAAATGGAGATTCTGTTGCTGCTCAAGTTAAATTTGATCAGGTTTTATCGCAATTAAAAAAGAAAGATGTAGAAGAATATTTATATATCGCTCAAGCATATATCAATAATTCTAAACCAAATTATAAAGCGGCAATCACTTTATTGACTAAAGCTCAGACTACAAATCCCAATGATGCTAATATTAAACTGGTTTTAGGGGATGCTTATTATGGCGATAAAAGTCAAAATGAAGCTTATGCTTCCTACAGAGATGCTTATGCAATTGACAATACATTAATAAGAGCTAAAATGCAATTGGGTGTTTTATTAAAAGGCGCTAAAGCATATACAGAGGCAGTTAAAGCGTATGATGAAGTGTTAGCTTTAAATCCAAATTACGGACCTGTTTTTCGTGAATTTGCAGAAACGTATTATTTATGGGCTAATAATAAACCAGCAACATATACTGACAATATTGCAAAAGCTTTGAGTAATTATGAAAAGTACATGAGTTTAACAGATTATTCTTTACCTTCTCGTATGCGTCATGCCGATTTTTTAATCTTAGCAAAAGATTACAAAGCATTGGAAGTGGAAGCTAATGAAATGAAAAAATTAGATAAAGTAAATCCGCGTATTTTACGTTATTTAGGTTACTCTGCATATCAAAATGGTAATTACGATGCTGCAATTTCTGCTTTAACAGATTATATTTCTAAAGGTACAAACAAAGTAATTGCTGGAGATTATTATTTTTTAGGCTTGGCAAAAGTTTCTAAATCGGTTGCTGCAGATGGTAAAACAGTAGATTCTGCTTACCTATCTTCAGGAATGAGTGATTTAAAAAAAGCCCTTGAGATGGATATTGTAATGGCTAATGGATTAAATGAAATTGGAAAAAAATATTTTACTCAAAAATTATATTCTGTAGCAAGTTCATTATTTGAATTAGCTATTACTAACCCCGATTCAAGAAATTACTTAGAAGATAATATTTATTATGGTCTTTGTGTTTTAACTGAAAACAGAGGAAAAGAACTAAAAGATGTTAATGTTGCTGCACTACAAAATGCGGATAAAGCCATGGATGTTGTTATTCTTGCAAAGCCTACTTACCAAGAATCTTATTTGTATAAAGCTAGAATTAATAGTACTTTAGAAAAAGACGATATTATGGCAGTTACTTATGAAAAATATATAGAAATAGTAATTGCTAAAGGAGATTTAGAAATAACAAAAAATATAAAGAACGTTACAGATTCTTATAATAGTATTGCTGCATATTATGCAATAAATAAAAAGGATAATGAAAAGGCCAAAGAATATTTCGCTAAAACATTAGCTCTAGATCCAACAAATGAATACGCTACATCAGCTATTAAAGATGAGAGTTTAAATTCAAAAAAAACCACAAAAATTATTAAAAAAAATTAATTATTAAAAAACTCGTTTAGAATTTTCTAAACGAGTTTTTTTTATGCTCAATAAATTTTGCAAACGATTTTATTCAAATTCCGATGTAAAAAATAATTTCACACTTGGATATTTGTTTTGTGTCATTTGAATAGTAAAGTCCGAATCGGCTAAAAACACCAATTGATTGTATTTATCATGAGCTAGAAATTTTTGCTTCACTCTTTTAAATTCTTTAAACTCTTCATTTTTTGCATCATCTGGTTTTACCCAACAAGCTTTATGAACTGGAAAATTTTCATAAGTACATTTAGCACCATATTCATGTTCTAAACGGTATTGGATTACTTCATATTGTAACGCTCCAACTGTTCCTATTATTTTTCGGTTGTTCATTTCTAAAGTAAATAACTGCGCTACTCCTTCATCCATTAATTGATCTACCCCTTTTTCCAATTGCTTAGCTTTCATTGGGTCGGCATTATTAATGTATCTAAAATGTTCTGGTGAAAAACTAGGAATTCCTCTAAAATTCATTATTTCACCTTCTGTTAAGGTATCTCCAATTTTGAAATTTCCTGTGTCGTGTAATCCAACAATATCCCCTGGATACGAGATGTCTACTATCTCTTTTTTTTCTGCAAAAAAAGCATTTGGACTAGAAAATTTCAAACTTTTATTCAGCCGCACATGCACATACGGTTTATTGCGTTCAAAAGTCCCCGATACTATTTTGATAAAAGCCAAGCGATCGCGATGTTTCGGATCCATATTGGCATGAATTTTAAAAACAAAACCCGAAAGTTTTTCTTCTTCTGGAAGCACCAATCGGGTGTCCGATTCTTTAGGTCTTGGCGTTGGCGCTATTTCTACAAAACAGTCTAGTAATTCGCGAACACCAAAATTATTTAATGCAGAACCAAAAAACACAGGTTGCAAATTCCCCTCCAAATAGTCTTCTTTATTAAATGGTGGGTATACTTCTTCGATTAATTCTAATTCTTCTCGAAGTTTAATTGCTGGTTTTTCACCGATTAATTTTTCTAATTCAGGACTTAACAAATCAGTAATAGCAATTGTGTCTTCAATGTTTTTTCTGCTATCGCCACTAAATAGATTGATATTCTTTTCCCAAATATTATAAATTCCTTGAAAATCATATCCCATTCCTATAGGAAAACTTAACGGAGTAACATGAAGACCAAGTTTCTTTTCCACTTCATCCATTAAATCAAAAGCGTCTTTCCCTTCTCTATCCAATTTGTTTATAAAAACAATAATTGGAATTTTACGCATTCTACAAACCGATACTAATTTTTCCGTTTGTTCTTCAACTCCTTTAGCAACATCAATTACAACAATTACGCTGTCAACTGCTGTTAAGGTTCTAAACGTGTCTTCGGCAAAATCCTTGTGCCCAGGCGTATCTAGAATATTTATTTTTTTATTTTGATAATTAAAAGCTAAAACGGAAGTAGCTACAGAAATACCTCTTTGGCGTTCAATTTCCATAAAGTCACTGGTTGCCCCTTTCTTTATTTTATTGTTTTTAACCGCACCAGCCTCTTGAATTGCCCCTCCAAAAAGCAATAATTTTTCGGTTAAAGTTGTTTTTCCAGCATCGGGATGCGATATAATTCCGAAAGTTCTGCGACGTACTATTTCTTTTAAAAAACTCATAATTGTAGTAATGGAATGCAAAAATACTATTTATTAAATAAATAACTAATCCTACTTTACATTTAAAAGATAACTGCAATTTCTGTTAATAAATTTTTGTTAATAGTGCAAGCTATACTTGTTTAATACAGTCGATTTGTTACTTTTGTTGATTGTAACTTATGTTTTGCCAATAAGGTAATTCTGTGTAATTTTAAATAACTTAATTAATATAATTCAGAATGATGTTTAAGCATGTTTTTTTAGTATTGATGATGGGTTTTGTTTTGGTCACAAAAGCACAAACTAACACAAAAGAGGTTTTATTTGCTATAGAAGATAAACCATTTTATACCGATGAGTTTATTAGGGTTTATAATAAAAATTTAGATTTAGTAAAAGATGAATCTCAAAAAGATTTAAATCAGTATTTAGAATTATTTGTAGGATATAAATTAAAAGTATCTAAAGCAAATAAGTTGGGATTGCAAAATAATAAGCAATACCAAACGGAGCTTCAAAGTTATAGAACACAGTTGTCTAAAAATTACACAACAGACTCAAAAGTTACTAAAGAACTTGTAGATGAAGGATATAAAAGATTATTGAAAGAAGTTAATGCTTCTCATATATTAATATTAGTTGATGAAAACGCAGCGCCAGCAGATACTTTAATAGCTTATAATAAGGCTTTAGATATTCGTGATAGAATTATTAAAGGAGAAGATTTTGGAGCATTAGCCCAAGAGTTATCACAAGATCCATCTGCTAAAGAAAATAAAGGTAATTTAGGTTATTTTACTAGTTTTAAAATGGTTTACGCTTTTGAAAATGGGGCTTATAAAACACCAGTAGGATCCATTTCCATGCCAGTTCATACTCGTTTTGGTTATCATTTGATAAAGGTTAATAACATTAGGAATAATAGGGGTGAAGTTGCTGTAGCTCACATCATGATTTTGAAGAATAAAGATGGTGTAGCTAATCCGGATGCTAAAATTACAATTGAGGACATCTATAAAAAATTACAACAAGGAGAAAAATTTGAAGAATTAGCAAAACAATTTTCTGAGGACAAATCTTCAGCCACAAAAGGAGGCGTATTAAATCGATTTGCTTCAGGGCAACTGAGCTCGGAAGAATTTGAAACTCAAGCTTTTTCTTTGTCTAAAGAAAGTCCAATATCTAAACCTTTCGAAACACAATTTGGTTGGCACATAGTGAAATTTATTGATAAATTTCCTGTTAAATCTTATGAAGATTCTAAAATAGAATTAGAAAATAAAATTAGTAAAGATGATCGTTCTAGATTGATTACTAATTCATTGATTGAAAAACTTAGAGTTAAATATCCAATAAAAAAAGATGCTAAATTATTTAGTGCTTTATCCAAATTAGTGACTAATGATTTCTACGAAAACAAATGGGCACTTCCAACAGACACAAAAAAATATTCTAAAACTTTGTTCGTAATTGGAACTAAAAATTATTCGGGAACCGACTTTTTAGATTATATTTTTTCAAAACAAAAAGCTGGATCTGCAATTAAGCCAATAGAAAAATTAACAGATAACTTATTTGATAATTATGCAGACGAACAGCGAAACCAATATTATAATGATAATTTAGAGAATGAATTTCCAGAATTTTCAGCTGTAATGGATGAATATCGAGACGGATTATTATTATTTGACTTAATGGATAAAGAAATCTGGCAACGATCTAAAACAGATACTACTGGTTTAAAAGCTTTTTATGAAACACAAAAAGAAAAACATCTTTGGAAGACAAGAGTAGATGCCGAAGTTTATTCTTCTACCGATTTAGAGAAAATGAAAAAGGTATTAAGTATGTTGAAGAAAAAACAAACCTCTAAAGAAATTAAAGATAAATTCAATACAAAAGATAATGTAAATATTATGTATTACCAAGCAGTATATGAAGAGGGTGCAGATGCTTTGCCTAAAGAAACTAAAATGGAATTAGGGTTATCTGAAATAAGCACTAAAGGTGAATATTATTACATTACTAATGTGGAGAAAGTAATTCCTGCAGCTCCCAAAACACTTGAAGAATGTAAAGGAAAACTAGTAAACGATTACCAACAATATTTAGAACAAAATTGGGTAAACGAACTTAAAAAAGAATTCACGGTGAAAGTAAATCAAGATACTTTTGAAAAAGTAAAAAATCAAATTAAAAAATAAAAACAAAGTAATAATGAATATATTGAATTCTAAACGAGTACTAGGATTTTTCCTTTTTTTAATTGGATTTTATGCAAATGCGCAAGAAATTATCAAAGATAAAGAGCCAGAGAAAAAACTAGTTTCTACCCAAAAAAGGCAAAAAATTGATGGTATCGTTGCTACTGTGGGTGATTATATTGTTTTAGATTCGGATATAGATAAAGCGTTGCTAGAGATTTCCAGCCAAGGCGGTTCTACTAAAGATATCACGAGATGCCAGATGCTAGGTAAGCTATTGGAAGATAAATTATATGCCCACCAAGCAATTCAAGATTCTATTATAGTTAAAGATGAAGAGGTTAAAGAAAAAATGAACCAGCAACTTGACTATATGGTAGAGCAATTAAAGTCAATGGATAATGTGGTTAAGTATTTCAAGAAAAACAACGAAGACGAATTCAAGACGGAACTTTTTGAAATTTTGAAGCAACAAAAATTAGCTGCAGAAATGCAAAAAAAGATTATTGATCCTATTCAGATTACTCCAGAAGAAACTAGAAATTTTTTCAAGAAAATTCCAGAATCCGACAGACCACTTTTAGGAGCACAATTAGAAATGGCCCAAATTGTAATTACACCTAAGGTTTCTGCTGCCGAAAAACAAGCTGTAATTGATAGGCTCAAAGAAATTAAAAATGAAGTATTAGCAGGTGCTAGTTTTACAACTAAAGCAGTTTTGTATACGGAAGATCCTGGTTCTAGATCTAGCGGTGGTTTCTATAAAATAAATAAGAAAACTCCTTTTGTAAAAGAATTTAAAGACGTTGCATATTCCCTTCAAGAAGGAGGAATTTCTGAACCATTTGAAACAGAATTTGGTTTTCATATTATCTATTTAGAAAAAATTAAAGGTCAAGATTTAGAATTGCGTCATATTTTAATGGCCGCGAAAATCACACCAGATGCTTTAAAGGAAGCAAAGAATAAAATTGAATTAATAAAAAAACGTATTCAAGATAAAGAAATAACTTTTCCGGAGGCAGCAAGAACTTTGTCAGATGAAAAAGAAACACGCGCCAACGGTGGGACTTTATTAAATCCTAAAACCCAAGATTCGCATTTTGAATTGACTAATATGGATCCCGAATTTTACGGTCAAGTTTCTAATATGAACAGTGGCGAAATTTCTCCGGTGATTTTAGATGAAGATCCAAAAGCTGGAAAACGTTATAAAATCATAATGGTAACTAATAAAATTGAGCAACACGTAGCTGATTTCAGCAAAGATTATACTAAAATTAAAGATCTCGCTCTTAAAGAAAAACAAATTGATGCCATTGCAAAATGGTCAGAAAATAAAATTAAAGAAACTTATATCAAGATAAACGGAGAATACCAAGATTGTAAATTCACTAACAACTGGTTAAAGAAATAGTAAACAGAGATTAGTTTGCAGATTTTTCAAATTCCCAACTCCCAACTTCCAACTTCAAACTCAAATAAGATGTCCGACGTAGCAGCAATACAAAATTTAGTTCAAAAAAGATTAGAACTTAAAAAAGAAATATCTAAAATTATTATTGGTCAAGACCTAGTGGTTGATCAAGTATTATTAAGTATCTTTTCTGGAGGTCACGCACTTTTAGTTGGAGTTCCAGGTTTGGCAAAAACGTTAATGGTGAATACCATTTCTCAAGCCTTAGGTTTGGGTTTTAAAAGAATTCAGTTTACTCCAGATTTAATGCCTTCTGATATTTTAGGTAGTGAAATTCTAGATGAAAATCGTCAGTTTAAATTTATAAAAGGGCCTATTTTTTCTAATATTATTCTTGCGGATGAGATTAACAGAACACCACCTAAAACGCAAGCTGCTTTGCTAGAAGCCATGCAAGAGCGTTCAGTAACTATTGCAGGTCAAAATTATAAATTAGATTTACCCTATTTTGTATTAGCAACTCAGAACCCAATAGAGCAAGAAGGAACTTATCCTTTACCTGAAGCGCAACTTGACCGTTTTATGTTTGCTATTAAACTTGATTATCCTTCTTTTGCTGAAGAAGTTGAAGTGGTTAAAAGTACTACTTCCGATGCAAAACCTACTATTAATTCCTTATTTTCAGCGGAAGAAATTATTGATTTCCAACAATTAATTCGCCGAATTCCAGTTGCAGACAATGTAATTGAATATGCCGTGACTTTAGTTAGTAAAACACGACCAGATAATACGCTTTCTAACGAATATGTTAAAAATTATTTAGACTGGGGTGCTGGACCAAGAGCTTCTCAAAATTTAATTTTGGCTGCTAAAGCAAACGCAGCTTTTAACGGAAAATTCTCTCCAGATATTGAAGATGTAAAAGCAGTTGCAGTTGGAATACTTCGCCATAGAATAATTAAAAATTATAAAGCAGATGCTGAGGGAATTACAGAGGAAATGATTATTGATAAGTTGCTGTAAATTATTAATTTTTATATTTATTCCTAATAGATTTTTTATATCTGTTAGGGATTTTTTATTTGTAAAATTTAAATAATAAGTAGATTAGCATTAAGGTAAAACTTTTTTATTAGTTTCTAACTTGTAAGTTTTTTTTGTCTTTTTTAAAATTGATTAAAAAAAGAGAGATAAAATTATAAATCCTCAATTAAAAAGTATAAATTTGTATTGTAATAATTAAAAAATTATACTATGTCAGAAATCATAAAAAAATACACAACTAAAAGTAGAATTCAAGATGTAATAGAAGAGCCAATCTCTTCAATTTATTTTTCTAATCCCGCTTATGATTTTTGGAATTCAATAGTATCAGGAATTGCTACTCCAATTAACAAGATGACTTCTTTTGAAAAAATGATATTGCTTGATAAAGGGATAAATAAAAATGATTTAGAACAATTTAAATTAAAAGCTCATTTAGACTACGATAAATTAGCTCAAGCTTTGGCTGTAACTAGAGCTACACTTATCAATAAGAAAAGAAATGAGGTTTATAGTGATAGTGTTTCAGAGAAAATAATTGCTTTAACTGATTTATACTCTTATGGATATGAAGTTTTTGAAGATGTAGATAATTTTAATTCTTGGATGTTTGTTTCGAATAAAGCATTAGCAGGGAAAACACCTTTTGATATTATTGATAATCAATTTGGTAGAGAAGAATTAAAAAATCTTTTAGGTAGAATTGAATATGGTATTTATTCGTAGGTTATGTTAGTTTATAGAATTGGCAAAGAGCAATACTGCAATGACTTATCTGGTTTAGGAGCTAAATTATATGGCGGAAGGTGGAATAGAGTAGGCATACCTTGCGTATATACATCTCAAAGTAGGGCATTGGCTTTATTAGAATATTCTGTCAATATTGGTATTGAATTTATTAATCATAAATTGTGTTTTACGGTTATTGAAATTCAAGATCATTTAATTGAAGCGATTTCACAAGAAAGTTTACCAAATAATTGGAAAGCAATTCCAGCAAGTTCTTCAACCAAAACATTTGGTTCCGATAAATTAATTCAAACTTCTTCTAATATAATTAAAGTTCCTTCGGTTATAATTCCGAATGAATTTAATTTCATAATAAACCCTACTAATTTAGATTCTGATGCTGTAAAAATTATGGCAGTGGAAGAATATATATACGATTATAGAATTAAAAATTGAGTTTTTTTTCTATTTTTGGATAATCTTTTTTCTAAATCTATTCACATTTTCCTTTTATGTCATATTTCCCATCCGATATTGAAATTGCTCAAAGTGCAACCTTGCAACACATTCGCTATATTGCTGAAAAAATAAATATTACAGAAGAAGATCTAGAATATTACGGAAAGTACAAGGCTAAATTACCACTTGAATTGCAGATTGAAAAACCAAAAGGAAAATTGATTTTGGTTTCTGCACTGTCACCAACTAAATATGGTGAAGGCAAAACTACAATGTCTATTGGCTTAACAGACGGATTAAATTTTATTGGAAAGAAAGCTATTGCGGCTTTGCGTGAACCTTCCCTTGGTCCTGTTTTTGGAATGAAAGGTGGTGCAGCGGGCGGTGGATATGCTCAAGTAGTTCCAATGGAGGATATAAATTTACATTTTACTGGCGATTTTTCGGCTATTGAAAAAGCAAATAATTTATTGTCTGCGGTTATTGATAACAATCTACAAAATCCCCAATATTCATTGAATTTGGATCCTAAGTCAATTGCTTGGAAACGTGTGATGGACATGAACGATCGTTCGCTACGTCAAATCATTATAGGAGTAGGAGGTAAAGGTAACGGAACGATGCGTGAAGATGGTTTTAATATTACTCCGGCTTCAGAGGTGATGGCGATAGTATGTCTTTCTAATGATTTAAAAGATTTGAAATTACGTTTAGGGAATATTTTTGTTGGTAAAACCTTTGATGGAAAAGCAGTCTTTGCAAGAGATTTAAAAGTGATAGGAGCAATGGCGGTGCTACTTAAAGATGCTTTGAAACCTAATTTAGTGCAAACACTAGAGGGAAATCCTGCAATTTTACATGGCGGTCCATTTGCTAGTATTGCTCAAGGGACAAATACGGTGATAGCCACTAAAATGGGACTTTCACTTGGAGATTATGTAGTGACAGAAGCAGGTTTTGGTGCTGATTTGGGTGCCGAAAAGTTTCTCCATATTAAATGCGGGCAATCCGGATTGAAGCCAGATGCAGTAGTTTTAGTAGCGACAATTAGGGCGATAAAACACCATGCAGGTTTGAGTGCCGAAGATTTTAAAACCGAAAATGTTGAGGCTATTGCAAAAGGGTTTTGCAATTTAGAGAAACATATCGAAAATATTCAGAAGTTTGGATTAAATCCAGTGGTTTGTATTAATGCTTTTCCTGACGATACCGAAGCTGAATACGATGCTTTAAAAGCCTTGTGTTTGACAAAAGGAGTTACTGCAATTGTAAGTAAGGCTTTCGTAGAAGGCGGAAAAGGTTCGGCTGAATTAGCAGAAAAAGTAATTGCAGAAATAGAAAGTGGTAAAGCGAATTATAAACCTTTATATGAAAAAGAAGATTCTATTGAACACAAAATAATTACTATTGCAACCGAAATTTATGGAGCAAAAGCAGTAGAATTTTCAACTAAATCGATAAAACAATTAAAGATGATTAACGATTTAGGCTTTAATGATTTTTCGGTTTGTATGGCTAAAACACCAGCAAGTTTTTCAGATAATGAAAAGCTAATCGGAAGACCTACTGATTTTGTAATTACGGTTCGTGAATTTGAAATTGCAAGTGGCGCAGGATTTATTGTACCATTACTTGGCGATGTAATGCGAATGCCAGGTTTGCCTTCGATTCCAAATGCTGAACGTATTGATATTGATGATAATGGAAAGATAATTGGGTTGTCTTAAGTTTTTGTCTTTTAAAAAATTCTACTTTCACAAAATACATAAACTTGATAGCCCCGATAGTAATGAAAACAAAAAATGCTTCCCGTGTTGGGAAGCATTTTTTTGTTGTTATGAATAGCGGGAAATACGTTTATGGTAATGCCCAAAAGATTCGCTTCTAATCGTTCATAGAAATCAGAAACTCATCGTTATTTCTAGTCTTTTTAATTTTATCGTTAATGGTATCCATAGCTTCTACCGGGTTCATATCGGCTAAGAATTTTCTTAGAATCCACATGCGTTGCAATGTTTTTTCGTCTAATAAAAGATCGTCTCTACGAGTACTTGATGAAGTCAAATCGATTGCTGGGAAGATTCTACGATTAGCAATTTTTCTATCTAATTGTAACTCCATGTTACCGGTTCCTTTAAATTCTTCGAAGATAACTTCGTCCATTTTAGATCCAGTTTCGGTAAGTGCCGTTGCGATGATGCTTAACGAACCTCCGTTTTCTACATTACGAGCGGCTCCGAAGAAACGTTTTGGTTTTTGTAAAGCATTGGCATCAACACCACCACTCAAGACTTTACCTGACGCGGGTTGTACGGTGTTGTAGGCTCTTGCTAAACGGGTAATAGAGTCTAAAAGAATGACTACATCATGACCGCATTCTACCAAACGTTTTGCTTTTTCAAGCACGATATTGGCAATTTTCACATGTTCTTGTGGTTCTCTATCAAAAGTGGAAGCGATTACTTCGCCACGAACACTTCGTTGCATGTCGGTAACCTCTTCTGGACGTTCGTCAATAAGTAAAACTATTAAATATACTTCGGGATGGTTTGCAGCAATGGCGTTAGCAATGTCCTTTAACAACATTGTTTTACCCGTTTTTGGTTGTGCTACAATCATACCACGTTGTCCTTTTCCGATTGGGGAAAACAAATCGATTATTCGGGTAGAAACACTAGCTTGTTTGTCGGCAATATTGAATTTTTCTTGAGGGAAAATTGGCGTTAAATGTTCAAAGGAAACTCGGTCACGCACTACTTGTGGATCGTGTCCGTTTATTTTTAAAACTCTAACTAAAGGGAAGAATTTTTCACCTTCTTTTGGAGGACGCACCACTCCTTTTACAGTATCTCCGGTTTTTAATCCGAACAAACGAATTTGGGAAGTTGATAAATAAATATCATCAGGCGATGCTAAATAGTTATAATCGGATGAACGTAAAAATCCGTAACCGTCGGGCATCATTTCTAGAACGCCTTCGCTTTCTATAATTCCGTCAAACTCATAGTCGGAATCTCTAAAATTTGGGCTTTTTTTAGCTTTGAAATTAGGGTTTTGATTCGGATTCTGGTTTTGATTTTGGTTCGGATTTTGATTCTTTTGATTTGGATTTTGTGGTTTCGAAGGAACTATCTGAATTGGTTCTTGGTTTTCAATGGGAGTCTCTTGGGTTGTAACTTCTATAGAAGCTGCCTCTTGATTTGGATCTTCTGATATAGGCAAATCATTAACAAATGATTTACTAGGCTTAATAAATTTTGGCTTCTTTTGGAAATTTTCTGTTTTAGGAGAAAGCTCTTGCTGTTCTTGAACTGGAGTATCTTTAGCTAAAATTGAGGATTGTAAAGATTCTTCTGAAAATAAATCATTAGATGGATTTCCGATTTTAGGGGTAGCATCCGGGGTAATTCTCGCTCTTTTAATTTTTTCTTCTTTTGGGGAAGAATCTTTTTCTGAAGAAGTTTCCTTGGATGTTGCCTCTTGGTGGGCTAGTATTTGTTCAATGAGCGCTTCTTTTTTTACGCCATTAAACTTTATGGTTTTTGCCAATTTGGCAATTTCTTGAAGTTGAGTTAACTTCATTTCTTTTAATGCAGAACTATCAAACATAAATGTTTATATAAATTTTTTGGTAATTGGGTGACAATACAAATTTGAGGTAAATTTTTTTAGTGAAACTTCCGTGTTTTTGAAGTACTTACGGATTTCTACTGCAATAATACGAATAATTTTCATTCAAGCAATAGTTTTTTAAAAAAAGAAAATATATTTTTGTGCTATAAATAAGTGATAATGTTACAACGAATTCAAACCATATATTTACTTTTGGTATTTATTCTTGCGGGGATTCTTCCATTTCTTTTTCCTTTATGGAAAATGACAGATGGAAAACAATATTATTTTATGAGTGCTATGGCTTATCAAATTTTATTTGGGTTGAGCACTACACTAGCGGTAATTAGTATTATTACTTTTAAAAAAAGACAAAAACAATTTGTTTACAACAGATTGAATATGATATTAAATTTAATTTTATTAGGATTGTTTGTTTATCGTTCCCTTAATTTATCCGGAGGAACTCCTGTAGTTTCGGAGAAGGGTATTGGGATGTTTCTACCTATCTTTTCTATCGTTTTTCTAGTCCTGGCTAACAAGGCTATTAAGAAGGATGAAGATCTCGTAAAATCTGTGGATCGATTGAGATAAACCTATAAATTTATGTTTATTAGTGCGAAGAAAATCCCGAACGAAAGTTTGGGATTTTTTTGTTTTATCTAGTTTAATGTTTCATAAAGCCTCACAAAAGAAGCACGAAGTTGTGTAAAGGGATATTTTGAGAACTTATTACTGAAAAATGAATACTGAGCAAGCACTACCTATTTCTTCCCTATCTCAATAATTTCTAATTTCTGAATTTTATCTCCATCAATTTCAAATCGCAGCATGGTTCTTATTTGGTGAAAACCATAAATTCCACAAGCACCAGGATTCATGTGAAGTAAATTCAAACTTTTATCAAACTGTACTTTTAGAATGTGCGAATGTCCGCAGATGAATAATTTTGGTGGATTCAATCGCAGTTCCTCTCTAACGGCTTGGTTGTATTTTCCGGGATATCCTCCAATATGAGTAATCCAAACAGAAACACCTTCACACATAAAACGATTATTTAACGGGAATTCCATTCGTGCTTTATCATCATCAATGTTTCCGTAAACACCCCGAAGCGGTTTAACTTTTTTTATAATATCCGTAACGGCCAAATCGCCAATATCGCCAGCATGCCAAACTTCATCGGCTTGGTTTACATATTTTAATATTGTATCGTCAATATGGCTGTGGGTATCGGAAAGTAAAAGGATTTTTTTCATGTTGTCAATTCGAGTAAGGAAGCTATCACATACTCTCTTCCACTTCCTCGCAAAGTTAATTAATTATGAAAACTTTAAACATCAAATTTAAAAACCTTTGTAACTTTGCCTGAATATAATTAAAAATATTAATGCCCAGAACCTAGAACCCAAAACCCAAAAATGAGATATTTTCTAGAATTTGCATACAAAGGAACTAATTACCATGGGTGGCAATACCAGCCTAACGCTTCGTCTGTGCAAGAAACTTTGAATAATGCACTTTCTACTATTTTAAAACAAGAAATTGATTTAGTTGGTGCAGGCCGAACAGATGCTGGGGTGCATGCTAAACAAATGTTTGCACATTTTGATTTGGAAGAGCCAATTGATGTTGATTATTACGTGGCTAAACTCAATTCTTTTTTGCCAAAGGACATTGCAATTTTAAAAATACATTTGGTTCATCAGGAGGCACATGCAAGATTTGATGCAACCAAGCGAACTTACGAATACCTCATTCATACCACCAAAGATGCTTTTGAAAGTGACGATTCTTGGTATTACCACAATTTGTTAAATTTAGATTTGATGAATGCCGCTTGCAAAACACTTTTTAATTATATTGATTTTGAGTGTTTTTCTAAAGTGCATACCGATGTGAATACTTTTAATTGCAAAGTATACGAAGCATATTGGCAACAAATAGACAGTCGATTAGTTTTTACAATTTCTGCGGATCGTTTTTTACGAAATATGGTGCGAGCAATTGTTGGAACAATGGTGAACATAGGTTTAGAAAAAGTATCTTTGCAAGAATTCATTACTATAATTGAAGGAAAAGACCGTAATAAAGCAGGTTTTTCGGTTCCATCACATGGATTGTATTTGACTAAAGTAGAATATCCTTTTTTGTAATTGATAACAAATTGTTTAAGATAGTATCTAAAAGCTAAAACCAAAATCTATAAGAACCATCTTTGAAAAAAATGAAGGCAAAAGTATTTGACATACACTTATTTAAACGCATTTTAAAATATACCAAGCCTTATATATTTAGGTTTCGGGGTGTGATTTTATTTGCGGTTTTATTATCGCTTTTTGCTGCATTACGTCCTTTATTTCTTCAAATCACGGTAGATACTTTCATTAAACCAGGAAATAAATCGGGTTTATTATTGTATGCTGTTCTTATGGGAATTGCCTTGTTAATGGAAGGGTTATCTCAATATTATTTTGTACTTTGGGCTAACTGGCTTGGACAGGATATTGTAAAAGATATTCGAAAAAAACTGTTCCAACACATGCTTTCCTTTCGGATGAAGTATTTTGATAATGCTCCCGTAGGGCAATTGGTTACTCGTTCCGTTTCAGATATTGAGCAAATAGCTCGGATTTTTAGTCAAGGCTTATTTATGATAATAAGTGATCTATTGAAGATGTTTGTTTGTTTGCTTGTCATGTTTTATATGAATTGGCATCTAACGGTAATTGTTATTTTGGCCATGCCTATTTTGGTTTATATAACTAGAATTTTCCAACGAAAGATGCAGGTAGCTTTTGAAGAAGTTCGAAATCAAGTTGCTAATTTAAATACTTTTGTACAAGAGCGTGTTACAGGAATGAAGATTGTGCAACTTTTTAATAGAGAGGAAATTGAGTATGAAAAGTTCAAGGAAATTAATCAAAAACACAATGTTGCTTGGATTAAAACTATTTTGTACAACTCTATTTTCTTTCCAATAGCAGATATAATTTCTTCAATAACCCTCGGAGTAATTGTGCTTTATGGCGGATTTCAAATAATAAATGGCAATCCTTTTACTACCATTGGTCAGATGACCGCTTACACTATGTTTATTGGAATGTTGTTCAATCCATTGCGACAAATTGCAGATAAATTTAACGAAATGCAAATGGGTATGATAGCGGCAAATCGTGTTTTCGATATTTTAGATACAAATGAAGAAATTCAAGAAAACGGAACTACTGCAGCTAATCAATTTCAAGGCAACATTATATTTGATAACGTTCATTTTAGTTATGTCAAAGATCAAGAAGTTCTTAAAGGCATATCTTTAGAGGTAAAATCAGGACAGACAATAGCTATTGTTGGAGCTACTGGAGCTGGAAAGTCTACAATAATTAATTTATTGAATCGATTTTATGAGATCAATTCGGGTGCTATTTATGTTGATAATCAAAATATTGACACCTTTACTTTAGATAGTTTACGAACTCAAATAGCTGTTGTATTACAAGATGTATTCCTTTTTGCAGATACTATTCTAAATAATATAACACTTAATAATCCAAAAATTTCTCGAGAGACTGTTTTGCTTGCTTCTCAGAAAATTGGAGTGCATGATTTTATAATGAATTTGCCTGGAGGTTACGATTATAATGTTAAAGAACGTGGCGTAATGCTTTCTACGGGGCAACGTCAATTGATTGCATTTCTTAGAGCTTATGTTAGCAATCCGAGTATTTTGATTTTAGATGAAGCTACTTCTTCTATAGACACTTATTCTGAAGAATTAATTCAAAAAGCCACTGAAACGATTACCAAAGGAAGGACTTCTATTGTGATTGCTCATAGATTGGCAACTATCTTAAAAGCGGATAAAATAATAGTAATGGATAAAGGTAGTATTGTTGAATCGGGAACCCATGCACAATTAGTTATTCTAGAAAACGGTTTTTATAAAAAACTTTATGATTCTCAATTTTCAAATGCTGTTTAAAAAAACTATAAAATTTGAAAATCAGTTATTAGCTAGTTAGTAGCAACTTTATGAATAAAATACCACTAATTTTCGTTTTAATTTTTTCTATATTTAATTCAAACGCCCAAAATAAGACCATTACAACAAGTGGCGATATTTTACAACTCGCCATTCCAGCAGTTGCTTTTGGATCAACTTTTATTTGGAATGATGATAACTCCCAGCCAACTTGGCAATTTATTAAGTCTTATGGGACTGGATTAATTTTGACACAAGCCCTAAAGCGTCTTGTTTTAGAAAAAAGACCAGATGGATCGGATAATTATTCGTTTCCCTCTGGACATACAACTAGTGCCTTTTCGGGTGCTGCGTTTATCCAACAACGATATGGTTGGAAATACGGATTACCATCCTATGTGTTAGCTTCCTATGTTGGTTTTACTCGAGTTCAAGCACAAAAACATTACCCTTGGGATGTACTTGGCGGAGCTATAATTGGTATTGGCACTTCCTATTTATTTACAAAACCTTACAGTAAAAAAATAGTGGATGTTTCTCTTAATAGAATAAATGGAGGATATACAATTGGATTAAACTATTCGTATTAAAGAAATTTCAGTTAATAAAACCCACAAACTTTTATAACGAAATACCTAAATTTATAATCTTTTTTCTAAATTTGCAATCTCAATTAATTTTAGAAATTCACACAACATATGAAATACGATATTATTGTTTTAGGAAGTGGTCCAGGCGGTTATGTTACTGCAATCCGTGCCTCACAATTAGGTTTTAAAGTTGCAATTATTGAAAAGGAAAGCCTTGGTGGAGTCTGCCTTAATTGGGGATGTATTCCTACAAAAGCGCTTTTAAAATCGGCTCAGGTATTTGATTACCTAAAACATGCTTCCGATTATGGATTAACTATTAAAGAATTTGACAAAGATTTTACTGCTGTTGTAAAACGTTCAAGAGACGTTGCTGAAGGAATGAGTAAAGGGGTTCAATTCTTAATGAAGAAAAATAAAATCGACGTTATTGATGGTTTTGGTAAAATGAAACCAGGAAAAAAATTAGATGTTACCGATAAGGAAGGAAAAGTTACAGAATATTCAGCAGATCATATTATCATTGCAACTGGCGCGCGTTCTCGTGAGTTGCCAAACCTACCGCAAGATGGTATTAAAGTAATTGGATACCGTCAAGCGATGACTTTGGCAACGCAACCTAAGAAATTAATTATAGTTGGTTCTGGAGCAATTGGGGTGGAATTTGCACATTTTTACAATGCTATGGGAACAGAGGTTACTGTAGTAGAATTTATGCCAAATATAGTTCCTGTTGAGGATGAGGACATTTCAAAACAAATGGAACGTTCTATGAAAAAAGCAGGAGTTACAATAATGACGAATTCTTCGGTAGAGCGAATTGATACTTCTGGTGCTGGTGTAAAAGCATACGTTAAAACAGCTAAAGGTGAAGAAGTATTAGAAGCAGATATATTACTTTCTGCTGTTGGAATTAAAACTAACACTGAAAACATAGGGTTAGAAGAAGTAGGAATCGCTACGGACAAAGATAAAATTTTAGTAAATGCTTTTAGCCAAACCAATGTTCCTGGTTATTATGCAATTGGCGATGTTACTCCAGGTCAAGCACTTGCTCACGTGGCTTCTGCCGAAGGAATTAACTGTGTTGAAAAAATTGCTGGATTGCATGTAGATCCTATAGATTACGGAAATGTACCAGGTTGTACTTATGCAACTCCAGAAATTGCATCGGTAGGTTTAACTGAAAAACAAGCAAAAGAAAAAGGATACGAATTAAAAATTGGTAAATTCCCTTTCTCAGCTTCTGGAAAGGCGAAAGCTTCAGGAACGCCTGATGGATTTGTAAAAGTAATTTTTGATGCTAAATATGGCGAATGGTTAGGTTGTCACATGATTGGCGCTGGTGTTACCGACATGATTGCAGAGGCTGTTGTAGCTCGTAAATTAGAAACTACCGGACACGAAATCTTAAAATCAATTCATCCGCACCCGACTATGAGTGAAGCTGTTATGGAAGCTGTCGCTGATGCTTATGGCGAAGTAATACATTTATAATTTTAAGAAAAACAGAAAAATATAACAATCCGTTTTGTGAATTCAAAACGGTTTTTTTATTGATTACAATCGGTATTTATTATGAGGTAAAAATACAGTTAATGCTACTATTATAATTAATATGGCAACGAATACTAAAAGTGATTTTTTATTTGCGAAATTTACTGTCCATCCCATCCACGCAATCCTTTTTGGAGGTAAAATACGTTGGTCATCTGGGTTGTAATAAATGCAACCCCAAATCCAATACTTGTCGTCATTTTTCCAATTTTCAAGGGTTTCTTTAGTTGGATTTTCCAATTTAGTTATTATTTGAGAGTAATATTTGAACCTCAGACTTTAATTTAGGAAGATGATTAGATAGAATTGACCATAAAGTTTCGTCAGAGATATTGTCGTAAGCATGGATTACTTGATTTCTCAGTCCTATTATTGCATTGGCATCGTTAATTTTAGAAGTGAAAGAAGCATCTGATTTAATTATTCTGTTAGTGGCTTCTCCAATTATTTCAAGATTTCTTTCTACAGCTCTTTTACGCATCAGGTTTTTCTTGTATTCAAAAAAATCCATTTTTTCATTAATAAAATAACTCTCTATTTCATTAATTGCGGAGTCGATATCATAAAGCCATTTCAGAATTTTATCCTCCATAAATTAACTCTTTATTTTTATTAATAGATTTTATTAAATAAGGATTTTTTAAAGTTTGTTCTTCAAGTAAATCAATATCTCTTTCCAATAATATTTTTAATTTTTCTTTTAATTCAATATAGTTAATTAAGTATTTTTTTAAATCGAATGGCTTGAATTTCACAAGAAAATCAATGTCACTAATATCATTAAAATCATTATTAGTTGCTGATCCAAATAGATAAAGCTTATCTACATTATGCAATTTACATAACGTTTCAATATTTTTTATATAAGTGTTTATCGGAAACATATTCAAAGATAATTTAAAAGATTAGAACTCCAATTTCTTTTTACGCAATTCAAAATTTTGACCTAGGTACACTTTTCGTACCATTTCATCTGCAGCTAATTCTTCGGGAATTCCAGCTTTAAGAATACCACCTTCAAACATTAAATAGGTTTTATCAGTAATAGCTAAAGTTTCTTGTACGTTGTGATCGGTAATCAAGATGCCTATATTTTTATTTTTTAGTTGTGCTACAATTCGTTGTATATCTTCTACTGCTACTGGGTCAACCCCTGCAAAAGGCTCATCTAATAATATGAATTTTGGATCTGTGGCCAAACAACGAGCAATTTCAGTTCGTCTACGTTCTCCTCCTGAAAGTAAATCGCCACGGTTGGTGCGAATGTGCTCCAAACTAAATTCGGAAATTAAACTTTCCATTTTTGCAACTTGCTCTTCTTTAGATAGTTTGGTTAATTGCAAAACACTTAATATATTATCTTCAATGCTTAATTTTCTAAATACAGAAGCTTCTTGTGCTAAATAGCCAATGCCGTTTTGAGCACGTTTGTACATTGGATATTCGGTAATATCGGTATTGTCAAGATAAATATGACCGGAATTTGGTTTAACTAACCCTACAATCATATAGAAAGATGTTGTTTTTCCGGCACCATTAGGTCCTAAAAGTCCTACAATTTCTCCTTGGTTAACCTCTACAGAAATTCCTTTTACAACGCTTCTTCCTTTGTAGATTTTTATTAAATTTTCAGCTCTCAATTTCATTTTTAAGGTTCTAAGGTTCTGATTTACTCAGGTTTTAAGTTTAAACTTTTACAAATAAACAAATAAACGTTTTTAACTACTTTATATTTAACAATTATTTAGTTGCGATACTCTTTAACTTAATTATTCAATGGTTTTAGCTTTTTTTGCTACTACCGCAGCTATAAAAATACTTACTTCGTATAATATTAGTATCGGAATGGACACAATAATCTGACTTGGAATGTCAGGCGGAGTTACTATTGCTGCTAATATTAAAATTATAATTATTGCAACTCTACGGTATTTTCTTAAAAACTCAGGTGTTACTAATCCTACTTTTGCTAAGAAATATACAATTATTGGCATTTCAAAAACAATTCCACTAGCAATTATTGACATTTTTATCATCGATACATAAGAATCTATTGTGAAAAGATTTACCACTTGCTTGCTTACATTAAAGGTCGCGAAAAAGTTTATCGATAATGGCGCTACAACATAATACCCAAAAAGGACTCCAACAAAAAATAATAAAGAGGAAACTACAATAAAACTTCCTGCCATTTTGCGTTCTTTTTCATACAATGCAGGGCTTATGAATTTCCATATTTCCCATAATATATAGGGAAAACCAATAATAAACCCGGCGGTCATTAAGGTCCATAAATACATTGAAAATTGTCCGCTAACTTCTTGATTTTGAATTTTGAAATTAAATTCTTGAGCACAAGCATAAGTTCCGTCAACTCCAAAATAATGCGTTACTTCGCAAAAAAAACGATAAGTAATGAAACTCGGATCTTTTGGACCGAAAATTATAGTGTCAAAAATAAAATCATCTATAAAATAGCAAGCGCCAGCAATACCAACAACCACCAGGGTACTACGAACTAGTAACCATCTTAAATCTTCTAGATGGTCCATGAAAGACATTTCTTTACTTTCTTTTTTCGCCATTATACAATACCTTCTTTTAATATGTCGTGTAAGTGAATCACCCCTTTATACTCGCCATTATCTACAACTACCAATTGGGTTATAGAAAAATCTTCCATTGTATTTAGAGCATCTACAACCATATCCGTAGATTTTATAGTTTTTGGATTAACCGTCATGATATCTAAAGCTGTTAAACCCGAAATAGTTTCTGTTTTATTTAGCATTCTTCTAATGTCGCCATCGGTTATTATTCCGACCACAATATTATTTTCTATAACTGCAGCTACTCCTAATCTTTTTTCAGAAATTTCAACTATTACATCTTTAACGCTTGAATCTGGATTTACCAAAGGTTTTTTAGAAGCATCTAATAAATCTAAAACTCGAAGTAATAATTTTTTGCCCAAAGCACCTCCTGGGTGGTATTTGGCAAAATCTTCAGCAGTAAACGATCTCATTTCCATTAAACATACCGCAAGCGCATCTCCCATAACTAGTTGCGCTGTCGTGCTATTAGTTGGTGCCAAGTTGTTCGGACAGGATTCCGTTTCAACAAATGTATTTAATGTAAAATGTGCTTCTTTACCTAAAAAGGAAGTGCTATTTCCGGTAATTGCGATTAGTTTATTTCCGAATCGTTTTAATAACGGAACCAAAACTTTAATTTCTGGACTATTGCCACTTTTAGAAATACAAATTATACCATCTCCTTCTTGAATCATGCCTAAATCACCATGTATCGCTTCAGATGCATGTAGAAAAAATGCAGGTGTACCTGTTGAATTTAAAGTAGCTACAATTTTTTGCGCAATTATTGCACTTTTCCCAATTCCGGTGATTATTAATCTACCTTTTAAATTGTAGATCATAGTAACCGCCTCATAAAAGTTATTATCAAGGTAATCAGATAGTTTTGCTATAGATTGACTCTCCGAGAGAATTGTCTTTTTGGCCGATGCAAGGATGTTTTCTTTAGTAATCAAAATAGATTTGTTGTAAAGTTTGTATGAATAAAAGAAATTTGTATATTTAACCTTGCAAATTTATGTAAAAATACTATTAAGTAATAATGAATTCAAATCTAATTGACCTACACAAAGAATTAAAAAAATATTTTGGTTTTAACCAATTTAAAGGATTACAAGAACAAGTTATCAAAAGTATAGTTGCCCAAAAAAACACTTTTGTTATTATGCCTACTGGAGGCGGAAAATCATTATGTTATCAATTACCTGCTTTAATTCAAGAAGGGACAGCAATTGTTGTTTCTCCATTAATTGCATTAATGAAAAATCAAGTAGATGCTATTCGAAGCGTTTCCACAAATGATGGGATTGCTCATGTATTAAATTCTTCTTTGACTAAAACAGAAATAAATCAGGTAAAAAAAGACATTACTTCTGGTATTACTAAACTATTGTATGTAGCTCCGGAATCGTTAACTAAAGAAGAATATATAGAGTTTTTAAAATCTGTCCCAATTTCTTTTATTGCAATAGATGAAGCACATTGTATATCGGAATGGGGGCATGATTTTCGTCCTGAATATAGAAATTTAAGAACTATAATAAAACATTTAGGAGACGTTCCAGTTATTGGTTTAACCGCAACTGCAACTCCTAAAGTGCAAGAAGACATTCTGAAAAACTTAGACATGTCAGATGCTAATACTTTCAAAGCATCCTTTAATAGACCAAATTTATATTACGAAGTACGCACTAAAACTAAAAATATTGAATCAGATATTATCCGATTTATAAAACAACATAAAGGAAAGTCGGGAATTATTTATTGCCTAAGCCGTAAAAAAGTAGAGGCTATAGCCGAAGTTTTGCAAGTAAATGGTGTTAGCGCTGTTCCTTATCATGCTGGTTTAGATGCTAAAACACGTGCCAAACACCAAGACATGTTCCTTATGGAGGATGTAGATGTAGTAGTTGCTACTATTGCATTTGGAATGGGAATTGATAAGCCTGATGTTCGGTTTGTAATACACCATGATATTCCAAAGTCGTTAGAAAGTTATTATCAAGAAACTGGTCGTGCCGGTCGTGATGGTGGTGAGGGTCATTGTTTGGCTTATTATTCTTATAAAGATGTAGAAAAATTAGAGAAATTTATGTCGGGGAAACCTGTTGCAGAACAAGAAATTGGATTTGCCTTATTGCAAGAAGTTGTGGCTTATGCCGAAACGTCTATGTCGCGACGTAAATTTTTATTGCATTATTTCGGAGAAGAATTTAATGGCGAAAGTGGAGAAGGTGCCGATATGGATGACAATGTTCGAAATCCTAAAGTAAAAGTTGAAGCCCAAAGTAATGTAAAAAAACTCCTAGAAGTAGTTCGCGACACTAAATATTTATACAAATCTAAAGAAGTTGTTTACACTTTGATAGGAAGGGTTAACGCGACTATAAAAGCGCATAGAACCGATTCACAAACCTTTTTCGGATGCGGAAAAGACCAAGAAGAACGTTATTGGATGGCGTTAATTAGACAAGTTTTAGTAGACGGAATGCTTACAAAAGACATAGAAACCTACGGTATTATTAAGGTTTCTGATAAAGGGCATGAATATATTAAGAACCCAACTTCGTTCATGATGTCAGAAGATCATGAATACAATGAAGCAGAAGATGATGCAATCGTTACTGCAGCAAAATCTTCGGGCACGGCAGACGAAGTTTTGATGATAATGTTACGTGATTTAAGAAAAAAAGTAGCCAAAAAAATAGGTGTTCCTCCCTTTGTAGTTTTTCAAGATCCCTCTCTAGAGGACATGGCGTTAAAATATCCTATTTCCATAAATGAATTAATAAATATTCATGGAGTTGGTGAAGGCAAAGCTAAAAAATATGGAAAAGAATTTATTGAGTTAATAAATAGGTATGTTGATGATAATGATATTATCCGCCCAGATGATCTTGTAGTGAAATCTACCGGTGCAAATTCAATAAATAAATTATATATAATTCAAAATATAGACCGTAAATTGTCTCTTGAGGATATCGCTTCCGCAAAAGGGCTGAAAATGGATGATTTGTTGAAAGAAATGGAACAGATTGTTAATTCGGGTACCAAATTAAATATTAAATATTGGGTAGATGAACTTCTGGATGAAGATCAACAAGAAGAAATTCACGATTATTTCATGGATTCGGAATCTGATAATATAGAAGTCGCACTAAAAGAATTCGATGGCGAATACGATATTGAGGAACTTCGATTAATGCGAATAAAATTCATTAGTGAAGTAGCAAATTAAAACAAAAAAAATCCAAATTCTTCAATTTGGATTTTTTTGTTTCTATTCCATATAAATTTCTCCACGGTGCGGTTTTAAAGCATCTCGAACGGGTATCATTTCGTTTTTTTCTACCACCATATAAGCAATAGCATGAATATCATTTAGGATGGTATATCCTGTTATGTTTACTGATGTTTTTTTCATTTGAATGAATTCTTTTAAATGTATTTCATGATGTTCTGCGATTTTATCAGCATCGTGTCCTCGAAAATCCCAAATTAATTTTATTTTATCCATTGTTATTTTTTCTTGTAAATCAGCTAATTAAAAAAAAATGTATATTTGTTTTTGAATTTTTATTAATTAACTACAAATATTATGATAAAAAACTACATTTTAGCTTTGGCGACTATTTTATTTTGCCAGTTTAGTACTGGACAATCTAATTATTCTGTAATCCCAATTCCTTTTCAACAATTTACTGCAACACTTCCTGTTCAGGGAACTCTGGATGATATTAATTCAAATATCATTCCACTTCCTTTTAACTTTGATTTTTATGGGGTAAGTTACAATCAAATTGTAGTGAGTACCAATGGTTATATCGATTTTAGAACTTCTACAGCAAATCAATTTTCTCCTTGGTTTTTCGCCCAATCTGTACCCGATGCAAATTTTCCTGTAAAAAATTCTATTTTAGGGTGTTATCACGATTTATACAATAATAATACTCAAGGTTTTATTACTTATGGAATTTATGGAACTGCACCATACAGAAAATTTGTAGTAGTTTTTAATAATAATGAACTGTATAGTTGTTCGAATGCACATAGCACATTTCAAATGATATTATACGAATCACAAAGTATAATTGACGTTCAATTAATAGACAAACAACTTTGTAGCGTTTGGAATAATGGAAAAGCAGTTACAGGATTGATAAATCTTGCAGGTAATGTAGGGATTACAGCTCCAGGAAGAAATACAGGAACTTGGACAGCTTTTCATGAAGGGTGGAGATTTTCACGACCAGGTTACACATCTGGAGATTATCAATTTGTAAAATGTGATGGAAATTCTGACGGAATTGAGGAATTTAATCTACAAGTAGTTCAAAATGACTTAGCTCCAAATGCAAATCCAGGATTAACTTTTTATACTAGTCTTGCCGATATGCAAACACAATCAAATCCTATTTCTGGTTTAAACTATACTAATATTACTACTACACAAACAATTTATACCATGATAAATGGCATGGTAAAATCGGTGGTATTGAATGTAATAGATTGTGCTGTAGATTATGATACAGATTCTGTAGCAACCAATATAGAAGACGCAAACAACGATACCAATCTTGCTAATGATGATACCGATATAGATGGATTGCCAAATTATTTAGATAATGATGACGATGGAGATTTAGTATTGACAAGTGTTGAATATGTTTTCACGACTAAAAATGCTCTAATCCTTATGGATACAGATAACGACGGAAAGCCTAACTATTTAGATAATGATGATGATGGAGATGGAATTCTTACTTTTAATGAAGATTTTAATGGTAATGGAAATCCAGCGGATGATGATGTAAACGCAAATGGAATTCCAGATTATTTAGATTCTTCAAATATTTTAACAACAGTTACTAATTCTTTAGAAAATTCTATCAAATTGTATCCAAATCCTGTTGTAGATGTGTTGCATATTGCTACTACTTCAAGTGAAATAATTTCTAATGTATCAATTTATTCCATTAGTGGTGCTTTGATACAAGAAAAAACTTCTGTTGATGGCATCGAATCTATTTCAGTTTCCGATTTACAAAGCGGATTATATTTTGTTAAAATTAAAGTAAACGAACAATTGAAAAACTTCAAGTTTATTAAAAAATAAACTCTGTTTCTTGGGTTTAGTTTGCTTGGACTGTTCCCGAAAATTACAGATAAATTTATATTAATTTAATGCTAACGAGCTCGATATTTTATCGAGCTCGTTAGCATTTTTAAATTAAATTCATTAGTTGAGGTAGTTAATAATTTTCTAATGTAACGTTTATTTTTTATCAGTTAAGCTTTTGTTTTATGCAGAAAAAGTACTCTATCATTAATCAGTTTCATTTTAGCAACTAAGATAACCATAACAAATTTAAATTATTAATCTTTTCTTTTTATTGTTTTTAGTAAGTGTTAATATTATTCTATTATGAATTTTTTTTAGGTAAATCTTACCACTTCTTGTAATCTTCTCTATTAATTATTGAAAAAATAGTTAAAAAATAATATGTATCTTTGATTAGTTATAAAAGCTAGTGTTATGAAAAAAATTGTAGTCTTATTCTTGTTATTAATTAATTATGGTTTTTCTCAAACATTTACAGTAAATAATATTTATTATAATATAATAGCACCAGGTCAGGTAGAAATAGGTTATAATTCTTATCTTTCTGGTGCAATAGTAATTCCAGCAACAGTTAGTTATTCAGCAACAAATTATTCAGTAAAAAGAATTGGAGCAGGGGCTTTTTATTATTGTCCCGCTTTAACTTCGGTAACGATTCCAAATTCAGTTACTTCAATAGAAAATCAAGCTTTTTATAGTTGTACCTCTTTAACTTCCGTAACGATACCAAATTCAGTTACTTCAATAGGTAATACTGCTTTTGGATATTGTTCCTCTTTAACCTCAATAACGCTATCAAATTCTCTGTCTTCAATTGGATATGATGCTTTTAGAGAATGTACCTCTTTAACTTCAATAACAATACCAAATTCCCTAACTTCAATAGCACCAACTGCTTTTTATCATTGTACCGCTTTGACTGAAGTAACACTAGGAAATTCCCTAACCTCAATAGGTATTTCAGCTTTTGAACAATGCACCTCTTTAGCTACAGTAACGGCATCAAATAACCTTACTACAATAGGAAACTCAGCTTTTCTAAATTGTTCTTCACTGCTTTCATTTCCTTTACCAAGTTCCGTTACAGCAATAGGATATTATGCTTTTTATGGTTGTTCATCATTAACTTCAGTAATTATACCAAGTGGTGTTACCGCAATAAAAGATTCTACTTTTGCAGGTTGCACCTCCTTAATTTCTGCAAGTATACCAAATTCTGTTAATTTAATAGAAATTTCTGCTTTTTCTGATTGTTCTTCTTTAACTGCAGTTACTATTCCAAATGGAGTTACTGCAATATATGAGAATACTTTTTATAATTGTTCTTCTTTATCCTCATTGACATTATCAAATTCTGCTGTTTCAATAGGAAATTCTGCTTTTTATGGATGTTCTTCTATAACCTCGTTAAATATTCCTAATTCTGTTATTACAATAGGAAATGCTGCTTTTTATAATTGTACCTCATTAACTTCATTAATTATTCCAAATTCTGTTACTTTAATAAAACAGCTAGCTTTTTATAACTGTTCTTCCTTAACTTCCTTATCATTAGGAAACTCCATTAGTATAATAGAAGATGCTGTATTTGAAAATTGTTCCTCTTTAACCTCCTTAAGTATACCAAATTCTGTAGCTTCTATAGGGAATTATGCATTTTCAGGGGCTTATTTGTTAAGTTCATTAAATTTAGGAAATTCTTTATCTTCAATAGGAGATCATGCTTTTTATCAGAGTTTTTCTTTACCTTCACTAACCATTCCAAATTCTGTAGTTAATATTGGAAGTTATGCTTTTAATGAATGTCTTAGCTTAACATCAGTTGCAATAGGAAATTCAGTAACTACAATAGGAAGTTATGCTTTTCAAAATTGTACAGATTTATCCTTGTTATCTATTGGTCCTTCTGTAACTTCTATAGGAATTTATGCTTTTCAAAATTGCAGCGCTTTAACAGAAGTAACCTGCTATAGAACTACTCCAATTGTAATCAATCCAAGTGTTTTTAATAATGTAAACAGAAGTAACTGCTGTTTAGTTGTCCAGGCTTCTAGTGTTAGTGCTTACCAGGCTGCATCAATTTGGCAAACTTTTAAATTTAATGCTTGCAATGCTTTGTCAAGTGAAGATTTTGATATAACCAATCAAGTTGCCTTATATCCTAATCCAACCCAAAATGAATTGTCAATAAATTTAAAAAATCTAATGAATTCGAAGTTAACTGTTTTAGATGTTTACTCTCGAACCATTTTTAATCAATCATTAAATGAATCCAACACGATTGATACAAGTTATTTACCTGACGGTATATATTTATTCAAAATCGATTCAGATGAAGGTTCGATGACTACCAAAATAGTAAAGAATTAAGTAATATAATATATCATTAAAAGAGGTTTATCAATCGGTAAGCCTTTTTTTATGCTTAAACTTTACGAAAATTAAATTAAGTTTGCAAAAAACCAATTATGCCGCGCGAAATACAAACCCAAGTTACACCAGAAGTTGCATCCAATGAATTCTTGCTTAAGGAACATGTGGCAAAGTTATTTCATGTTTCGGGTACGGAAATTCAAAAAGTGGTGGTATTAAAAAGGTCAATTGATGCGCGTCAAAAAGCTGTAAAATTCAATATTAAAGCTTCTGTTTTCTTTAAAGCGGAATCGTATCAAAAGTCTGAAATTGCTCTTCCAGACTATAATAACGTATCCAATTCTCAAGAAGTTATAATAATAGGTGCGGGACCAGCCGGATTATTTGCTGCATTGCAATTAATAGAATTGGGCTTAAAGCCAATAGTTATTGAACGCGGCAAAGACATTCGAGGACGCCGTCGTGACTTGAAAGCAATTAACGTAGATCATATAGTTAATGAAGATTCTAATTACTGCTTTGGCGAGGGAGGTGCAGGTACTTATTCGGATGGAAAATTATATACTCGTTCTAAAAAACGCGGCGATGTAGACAGAATTTTAAAACTATTAGTTGGTTTTGGAGCATCATCAGATATTTTGGTAGAAGCACATCCGCATATTGGAACTAATAAATTACCACAAATTATTCAAGATATTCGAGATAAGATAATCGAATGTGGAGGTCAGGTATTATTTGAAACGCGTGTAATCGATTTTGTAATAAAAAGCAATGAAATCAGAGGAATTATTACCCAAAAAGGAGATACGATTTCTGCAAATAAAGTCATTCTTGCCACAGGACATTCTGCTAGAGATATTTTCGAGTTACTTGACAAAAAAAAGATTTTTATAGAAGCTAAACCTTTTGCACTAGGAGTAAGGGCAGAGCATCCACAGGAATTGATTGATAAAATTCAGTATTCTTGTGATTTTCGCGGAGAATATTTGCCACCTGCACCCTATTCTATTGTAAAGCAAGTAAATGGTCGGGGTATGTATTCTTTTTGTATGTGTCCTGGTGGAGTAATTGCACCTTGCGCTACAAGTCCGGGAGAGGTAGTGACAAATGGTTGGTCGCCATCTAAAAGGGATCAAAGCACTGCAAATTCTGGAATTGTAGTCGAATTAAAGCTTGAAGATTTTAAACCTTTTGCAAAATACGGAGCTCTAGCAGGAATGGAGTTTCAAAAATCCATAGAACAAAAGGCTTGGCATTTGGCTGGACAAACTCAAAAAGTTCCAGCACAACGTATGGTTGATTTTACTCAAAATAAAATATCTTCGAATATCCCAAAAACATCGTATGTCCCAGGAACTACGTCTGTAGAAATGGGAGAAGTTTTTCCGGGATTTTTAACTCAAATAATGCGAGAAGGTTTTCTAGAATTCGGAAAATCCATGAGGGGCTACATGACCAATGAAGCCATATTGCATGCGCCTGAAAGTAGAACTTCTTCTCCAGTAAGAATTCCTAGAAACGAAGAAACTTTAGAACACGTTCAAATAAAAGGATTATATCCTTGTGGAGAAGGAGCAGGGTATGCTGGAGGAATAATTTCTGCTGCTATTGATGGTGAAAAATGTGCCTTGAAAATTGCGGCTTTATTATTAATTCAGAAATAATTGAGCACCATTTAGTTTAGATTAAAGTATTTTTTTGGTTTAAAATTACTTCGATTTTTTCTATCTGAATTATTATATCATGCGGTAAATGCTATTTTATTACTATTAATTAAATTCATTAAAGGGTTTATTTTAATCTTATTGATTATATGTATATTTCTTTTTAAAAGCATAATTAACTGATAGTAAATTGTTTTAAATTGAATTATCCTGAGCGTCAATAATTATTTCTGTACGATTTTACCCCTAAATTCGTATTTTCAAAAAATTATTATACCTATTTTTGATTTTGTATTAATCTATGAATTCGTGCTGATTTTAGATATTTTAAATTTGAATTTTTGTGCGCGATTTAACCCAAACTATATTACAAAGATAAATTAAATTGAATTTTAAAAAACAATTATGAAAAAACATCTACTTAACCTAAAATCATTAAAGTTAGCTTTTCTAGGAATTCTTTTTTACGCTAATTTTGGTTGGAGCCAAACAGTATTTGAAGAAACATTCGGATCTACTGCGGTTACTGCTGCTAACAGTTATTCAGGCGGTACTTCAAATCCTGCTTTAAATTACACTACTAATATCGGGGGTTATAGTGCAGTAGGTTTAGATACAAACAATAATGGATTCTTGAATTTTGTTTCCAATGGGACCGCAAATAGAGTTAGTATTTCAGGAGCTTTACCAACTGGTACGGGTTTAAATGGAGTATTACACTCTAACACAAACCTAGTTTCATGGACTTTTAATATGAAAAGTTCTAGATTGTCAACAAATACTTTTTCAGCATCAACAGCTTTTCCATTGTCTAAATATTTTAACGCCACTATATTGTGTGCTACTAATGGTAGTTTATTGTCTAATAGTTCGTCTCCTGGAACTGGCTATGCAGTAGTCGTACAAAAAAGTAGTACTCCAAGCACAACTCGTGCGGTTATTAATTTAATTAAATTCACCAATGGTATTGGTGACGGAGCCGCCCCTGAATCTTCTGTAGTTCAGCGTTTAATTGAGTCTCCTGAGTTAACTCAATCTCCAGTAGGACTTACAACTCCTAATAATTTAAGTATTAAAGTTACTTACAATCCTTCCATAGATCTTTGGGAACTTTCTTATCGTGAAGATTCAGGTACACTATTTGTGGATCCAAGTTCAGGATCTTTAACTTTGGGAGGTACTGCTACAGATGTTCCAACTTTAACTCCAATGACTAATTTTGGGTATGCTGTTGGTTTACAGACTAGTTTAAGTGCTCAAAACTCGTACCAATTTGATAATTTTAAAATTGCTCTAAGTCCTCTACCAGCCTATACAGCACCGCCTGTAGTTGAAAAAAGACAAGCGTTTAATAGTACTTTAAATCCAACTATTGCTAATTTAGTAGCAACAGGAACAAATTTAAAATGGTATTCAACTCTTACAGGAGGGACAGAATTAGTAACATCTACACCTTTAAGCTACACTAACTATTTTGTTTCTCAAACTATTAATGGTACAGAAAGCACTAGAGTCGCAACACAGGTTTTTGTTGGTGATACTGCTTTAAAAACATTACCTCTACACGAAAATTTTGGTGCTTACAACATTGCAGACAAATTAATCTTAATGAAAAATGGAGCTTCTACTGCAGTTGCTACTAATGAGGGAGTTGGTCTAGGTTCTTGGAATATAGTTCCTAGTAATAATATTACAGATGATGCAACTATTGCAACCTCACCTTCATGGGCAACTTCAATTCTTCCAACTGCTTCAGGTAATGCTCTTACGTTTGCTGGTTCAGGAATTGATCCACAACTTAAATTCACTAATACTACTAATGGTAGTTTATACTCTTCTTTTATTTTTAATGCTACAGATGTTCCCACTTTAGTAGCCTCAACTACTACTGATCCTAACTATTCTACTCCAACAGGATTCTATAGTTTTATATCAGAAACTATTAATTCTGGCACTGGTTTAACGTCAACTTCCTATGCATCTGGTGTAATGTTTAGAAAAAACATTGCTACAGGTAAGTTTAACTTAGGTTTATCCAAATCAAATAACAACACCGAATGTGAATGGAGCCCAACAGAATATGATTTTGGTACACAACACGTTATTGTAATAAGTTATGAAAATATTGGGGCTGGGAATGCGTTAAATCAAGTTTCTAATTTATGGTTAGACCCAACTACTTCTTCACAACCTGTTGCTACTTTATCTCAAAATAACCCAACAACTTCTGTATCTAAAGACCATTTAGATGGAATCAAATTGGTACAGGCTTCATCGTCTTCAACTCCTTTGATTGTTATTGATGAGATTAGAGTTGCAAATAACTGGGGCGAAGCCATTGGCGGTACCTCTACTTATGTTGCTTTACCGGATGTTCAATCCAGACAAGCCTTTAATAGTAATACAAATCCAACAGTTGCCGACTTGGTTGCTACGGGAAGTGATTTAAAATGGTATTCTACTTTTACTGGAGGTTCTGCATTAGTAACTTCAACTCCTTTAACTTATAGCGATTATTATGTTTCGCAAACTGTTAATGGAAACGAAAGTCCTAGAGTTGGCACACAAGTGTTTGTAGGAGATACAGCTTTAAAAACAGTTCCATTTTACGAAAATTTTGGAGTTTATAACGTTTCAGACAAATTAGTTTTAATGAACAACGGAGTTTCTACTGCTGTTGCTACTAATGCTGGGGTGGGTCTTGGATCTTGGTCTATTACCCCTAGTAATAATATTACAGATGATGTTACTATTGCTGCCTCTCCTTCTTGGGCTGCCTCTATTCTCCCAGCTTCTTCAGGAAATGCATTAACTTATGTAGGTTCTGGAATAGATCCAGAATTACATTTTACTAATACTACAAGTGGTAGTTTATTTTCTTCTTTTGTATTTACCGCAGCAGATGAAGCTACCATTGTAGCATCTACAACTACAGATCCTAACTATTCTACTCCAACTGGATTTTATAGTTTTTTAGGTGAATCTATTAATTCGGCTACAGGTTCTATTGCAGCAGAATATGCATCAAGTATTATGATTAGAAAAAACATTGCTTCTGGTAAATTTAATTTAGGATTGTCAAAATCTAATAGCAACGTGGAGTGTGTTTGGAGCCCAACAGAATATGATTTTAATACTGAGCATGTTATCGTAATTAGTTATGAAAATATTGGAATTACAAATACGTTGAATCAAATAGCCAATATATGGATTGATCCAACAACAACTTCACAACCTGCTGCTACATTAACACAAAATAATCCAATAACACCTATTGGTAGAAGTCATTTAGATAGAATTAAATTGGTACAAGCTTCTTCCTCTTCTACACCATTAATTGTTATTGATGAGATTAGAGTTGCAAATAACTGGGGTGAAGTTATAGGCGGGGCTTCCACATTTGCTCCATTACCTTCTGTTGAGTCCAGACAAGCATTTAACAGTAATACCAATCCTACAGTTGCTGATTTAGTTGCCGTAGGAACTAATTTAAAATGGTATACTGCAAATACTGGAGGAACTGAATTAAATTCTACAACACCACTAACCTATGCAAACTATTTTGTTTCTCAAACCAATAATGGAATTGAAAGCCCTAGAGTTGGAACAGAAGTATTTGTAGGAGATACTGCTCTAAAAACCTTGCCTTTTTACGAAAGTTTCGGCGATTACAATTTAGCAGATAAACTGGTATTAATGAATAATAATTCTAGCACTGTATTAGCAACTAATAACGGCGTTGGACTAGGTTCTTGGTCAATTTCTCCAACTAGTAACATTACGGATGATGTAACAATTGTTGCTTCTCCAGTGTGGGATATTCTTCCGGTAGCAGCAGAAGGAAAAGCAATTTCATTCGCCGGTTCAGGAATTGATCCAGAATTAAAATTTACAAATACTACAAGTGGAAGTTTATATTCTTCTTTTGTATTTAATGCTGCTGATGCTCCTACAATTGTTGCTTCCACTACTTCAGATCCAAATTATTCTACTCCAACTGGATTTTATAGTTTTTCATCAGAAGTTGTAGATTCAGTTTCTGGTTTAGTTACAACAGCTTACGCTTCAGATGTTATGTTCAGAAAAAACATAGCTACCGGTAAATTCAATCTTGGTTTGTCAAAATCAAATAGTGGTACAGAATGTGTTTGGAGTCCAACAGAATATGATTTTGATGAACAGCATGTCATTGTAATTAGTTATGAAAATATTGGAGATGCAAATACAATAAATCAAGTTTCTAATTTATGGATAGACCCAATGTCTAGTTCCCAACCAGCTACTTTATCTCAAAACAATCCAGTAACTCCAGTAGGTAGAGATAATTTAGATAGAATTAAATTAGTACAAGCTTCTTCATCTTCTACACCAAAAATTGTTTTAGATGAAATTAGAGTTGGAACTAACTTTGCAGATGTTTATTTAGAATATATTTTAGGATCTAATGAGGTAATGAATGAATCTGGACTTAATATATATCCTAATCCAGTTTCTAATGGAAAATTATTTATTGTTTCTTTAACAGATTTAGAAAAACAAGTTACTATTTATAATACTTTAGGACAACAAGTTCTTGAAACTAAATCAACTACTGAAGCAATTAATGTTTCTAATTTAAGTAAAGGAACTTATTTTGTTAAAATTACTGAAGCTGAAAATACAACTACAAAAAAATTGATTATTCAATAACTAATATTCAATGATAACCAAAAATGCGGTATTTTTAAATATCGCATTTTTTATTTAATAAATGAAATTTATAATTATCCATATTATAGAACAAATGAAAAATAAATTATTTCTTGCAATAGCAGTTCTTATCTCTATTGTTTGCAATTCACAAAATAAAGATACCATTGTAAAAAAATTAATTACAATTCCTAAAAATTATGTAGCCCAATTGGATGTTGTTTACACTAAAGTAAAAGATTGGGAAGGGAAAGCTGATTTGTATTTGGCTTTAAACGAAACTAAACCTACTCCAGTAATTATTAATATTCATGGCGGTGGATGGAAATCAGGATCTAAAGATACACAAGGAGGATTTTCTCCATTTTTTAAAGCGGGTTTTGCAGTTGCTAATATGGAATACCGCATGAGTGAATATGCAAAAGCACCAGCAGCAATTGAAGATACTCGATGTATGTTAGTTTATTTAATTCAAAATGCCAAAAAACTCAATATTGATACTAACAAAATTATTATTATGGGCGGCAGCGCCGGAGGACATTTGGCCTTAATGGGAGGTTTACTGGGTAACGACCATCGTTTTGATAAAAATTGTCTTGGAACTGAGAATATTAAAGTTGCCGCAATTATTGATAAATATGGCATTATGGATGTTTGGGATTGGACTTACGGGCCAGATCATAAAAGTTCTTCACCAGCATTTTGGCTTGGTGAAAATGCTAAAAATGAAACATTTGTAAAATCGGTTTCTCCTATTTCGTATGTAACCAAAAATAGTCCTCCAATATTTATTGTTCATGGCGATGCTGACCCAATAGTACCTTACCACCAGTCGGTTGATTTGTATAAAAAATTACAAGAATTAGGAGTTAAATCTGAATTTTTTATCGTTCCTGGAGGTTTGCATGGAAAATTTGATAAAGATAAAAACATCGAAATTAACGAAGCGATGCTAAAATTCATTGCTAGTTTAACACCTTTTAAATAAAATAAAAATTATAATTAATCCACATGAAACTACATTATTCCTTAATGGTTCTTGCTTTACCATTTATATCTAATTCACAAATAACTTTAAAAGCAGATGGCCCAGGAAATACCTACGAATTAATTAATAGTGTTTTAGCTCCAGGAAGTGAATCAGTAGAACATCCAGAGTGTGTACATGCTTCTTTTGGTAGACACATTGCAGAAGTTTGGGATGCCGATTTAAAAGAAAATGTTTTCGAGTTTTATTCTCATGTAACTCCAGATAACGACCGTTGTGAAAAATTAGATCGTCAACGTGTAGAAATAAAAACTTACGAACAATCTCCCGAAAATCTAAAAGGAACTTTGGGAGAAACGGTAACTTATAACTGGAAATTTAAACTCCCAAATGGGTTTCAACCATCTAGTAGTTTTACGCATTTGCATCAAATTAAAGCTGTAGGTGGCTCACAAGATTTACCAATTTTCACTATAACAGCAAGAAAATCCAAAGAAAATCAATTAGTAGTTATTCACGATAACGAAACAACTATTGCAACGGCTGATCTTTCAGAATTTGAAGGTATTTGGGTAGAAGTTACCGAAAAAATTAAAATCGGTGCAAACGGAACCTATTCCATTACCATCAAAAAAGTTAAAAACGGAAAAGAATTAGTATCGTATAATAGTGCAAATATTCGAACTATAAGACCTGATAATGATTTCATTAGACCAAAATGGGGTATATATAGAAGTCTTAAAAAAGCAGGAGATTTAAGAGATGAAGCGGTACGATTTAATGAATTTTCTATAAAAGAAGGTGATAATTAATTTTTTTAAAATATTCAAAAGTGATTTATAGTAACAAAAAGTCCTTTTTAGCTGTATTTTTTACGATTTTCATTTTGTCCAATTTCTATTCTCAAGTAACCTTGAATGCAAATGGACCTGGAAATACTTACGAATTAATTACAAATGCTTTTGCTCCAGGAAACGGCATTGGATCTGTGGAAGCTCCAGATGATGCTCCAGATGGATCGCATCAAGCATTCGGAAGGCATATCACTGAGGTTTTTGATACCGAATTGAATAAATATGTTTTTGAATTTTATTCTCATTATGCTTTAGATAACGATGTGGCTACTTTATCTACAGATAGACAAAGAATTGAAATAAAAACCTATGCTGCCTCTCCTGCAAATTTAATTGGAACTGATGGAGAAAATATAATTTATAAATGGATGTTTAAAATTCCTGTTGGGTTTAAACCCTCCGCTAATTTCACCCATTTACATCAAATAAAAGCAGTAAATGGGGATGATAGTAGTCCATTATTTACTTTAACTCCAAGATTCGGCAATCCTAATAAATTAGAATTAATTTATGTAGAGAATGCAACTTCTGGCACTAATAAATTGAGCACTATAGACTTGTCTTTACTAGAGGGAAATTGGATTGAAGCGGATGAACAAATTCATGTAGGAAGTTCAGGAACGTATTCTATTACTCTTAAAAATCACAATACCGGAGTAGTTTTGATGTCGTATGCCAATTCTATTATTGCAACTATCCGTCCGGATAATACCTTTATTAGACCTAAATGGGGAATTTATCGGAGTTTAAATGATATTACAAATCTACGTGATGAAGCAGTTCGATTTTCTGATTTTAGTATTCAAGAAGTTGCTGCGTTAGATATAAATTTGAATTCAATTGAAGAAAATTCTGTTTTTATTTCGAATCCAATTTTTGATAAAATGTATTTGTCCGAAACAATAATGCAAAATTATGATAGCATTAGAATTTTGGATATTTCGGGTAAAATTATATTAAATAGAGATATTATTTCTAATACTTTAGATCTTTCTATTTTAGAAATAGGAATGTACTTTGCAGCATTTTGCAAAGAAAACAAACCAATTAGATTTATAAAAATCATAAAAAAATAACATATAAGGCAATGGAAAAATTTGTTTTTTCACTACTGTTTTTAGTTTTAATATTTAATCAAGATAGTTTTGCAAAAATAAAACTTCCAAGTATTATAGCCTCTAATATGGTGCTGCAAAGAAATACTTCAATTAAATTATGGGGTTGGGCAACTCCGGGAGAAAAAATAACCATTAAAACCAGTTGGATTTCCAAGTCGATAAAATTTACAACTCCCGAAAGTGGGCGTTGGGAAATTTCTTTAAACACTTCATTAAGCAAAGAACCTCAAACTATTCAATTTAAAAGTAAGGAATCTAACATAAACTTGGATAATATTTTATTTGGAGAAGTTTGGCTTTGTTCCGGACAATCAAATATGCGAATGCCTATGAAAGGATTTACAGGCCAACCCACATTTGAAGGGAATATTGAAATTGCAACATCCAAAAATCCAAATTTACGATTGTTCTCCATTACTGAAAATGGGTCCCCAACACCTTTAGATACAGTTAGTAAATATAAAAAATGGGATAGCGCCAATTCAGAAACAGTTAAGGATTTTAGTGCTGTTGCCTATTTTTATGGTAAACAATTACAAAAAATTATAGATGTTCCGGTAGGAATAATTTTGACTTCTTGGGGAGGAACCCGAATACAACCTTGGATGAGCAAGGAAGCAATAAATCCATTAATTGACGTTAACAAAGTAAAAAAAGATACTACCGAAAAATATAAAAGAATTCCGTCTGCCATATTTAATGCGATGGTAAATCCTATAACTTCGTATACAATTAAAGGAGCAATTTGGTACCAAGGTGAAACAAATCGGGATGAACCCAAAGTGTACCAACAGTTGTTTCCAGAGATGGTGAAAGATTGGCGTAAACAATGGAATATTGGTGATTTCCCTTTTTATTATGTTCAAATCGCTCCCAATAAATATACAGACAAATCCAATTCGCAATACCTTCGCGAAGTACAACTTAAAGCATTAGAATTAATTCCGAATTCGGGAATTGCAGTTCTTTCTGATATTGGTTCGGATAAAACAATTCATCCACCTAGAAAAAAAGAAGCAGCTGAACGATTACTTTTTAATGCCTTAAATAAAACGTATGGCATGAAAGGTATAGATTGCTTAGGACCGGTTTACAAATCTATGATCGAAAAAGATTGCGCCTTGCTATTGAGTTTTGACAATGCTGAAACGGGCATATATTCTCCTGAGAACGAATTAAGCTATTTTGAAATAGCAGGGGAGGATAGAGTTTTTTATCCAGCTAAAGCTGAAATCGTAGCGCATAAACAACTTAAAGTTTCTAGTGAAAAAGTAACTTTTCCTGTGGCAGTTCGTTACGGTTGGTGTAATTGGTTTGTAGGTAGTTTATACGATAATAATATGCTTCCAGCTTCTTCTTTTAGAACCGATACTTGGGAATAGATGGTATATAAAAAATATTATTTGGTATCTCAAATATTAGTATTATTATTATTGATTTATGCTATTGACTACCCTCACAGGAATTATTTCAATTTTCATATATGGGTAATAGGGTAAAGTTGAAAGTTTTGAATGCACATCCTCTGTGTCCGTTGCCATCATCACAATGAATATTCCAGACATGTCAAGTTTAATTAAGTTATCTACTATAGTCCCGTTTTGTTCCAACTCTTTTACAACTTCTTGTTCTCTTGGAAGTAATTTCATTCTTGTTTCGTTATCCAATCCTTCTAATTGGATGTTAAGCATAAATTTTTTCATTTTTTTTTATGGTATGTTTAATTAAAATAGTAAATCAATAATTTGATTTAAATTCGTATCTTTTTAATATGATTTTAGTTTTATTTACTTTGTAGGTATACATTGCAAATATGTTAACTGAGTTAAAAATGAATGTTTTTATGCATTTATCTCCTTTCAAAACCTTTTTGAAAATAGTTTTGTTATCTCGAACGAGTCAAATAAATAAATGATTTTGTACCATCAACATTAGAGATATTTCCACTCCAAACAATTTTACCTTTTTTCAATGTTTTAATCAAAGTTCCATTTCCGGTTCTTTTACCATTAAAGGATTCAACTATTTCTATTTCACCTTCAACAAAATTTGTTCCTGAAAGTTTATATACCCTGGATGAGTTTGACATAAAGTAATAGCTTCCTATTATAGCATCATTAGTTTTCCAAGAAATATTTGCTTCAATTGCATCTCCATCACATTGACCTGTATAATACTGAGTTTGAGCTTTGGAATTTAATCCGAAAAAAATAAATGCTATTGTTAAAAAAATTGTTTTTTTCATTTTATTTTATTTTTAATTAGTGAATATGTTTCTTTAATCATTTTTATTTGTTGTTCTTTATGTCCGTGCTGAACTTCGATATTAATATATTTTATATTGTTTTTTTGACAATATATTGATATAGATCCGTCATCATTTGCATTTGCACTTTGCAAAACTACATTTTTATTTTTGGATTTAAAATATCTAAAATCAGTTTTGGAAGTAACAATATAAAAATTATCAATATCTTCGTTATTATTAATATATACCTCTTCAGCGTCTTTCGAATTCTTATAGTATATAACTGAAAAATCGTTATTTGTGTTGTTATGAATTGCAACAATGTAACAGTCAGGATTTTTTAATTCGATTGTTTTTAATAAGCTATCAGCAAATAAACTCAACCCATTTTCAAGTTCTTGAGTAGGGGTTTTATTATGTTCTAAATACTTTAAAATTGTAATTTTTATTCCACTTGAAGAAAAAATTCTATTAGGGTCAAAAAGGTAATCTTTTCCTTTGATTTTATATTTGATTAGTCGTTCTCCATTCTGCTTTAACTCATAAAGTTTGCAATTTGGTAATAAAGCTCTAATTTCTGAAAATGCTTCCACTGAAGTATTTTCGTTGTCGTGTAATGAAATGAATTTTGCAACTCTATCATCTTGCCCAACTATAGAAATTTTACAAGTTCTTTTACCAAGATTAAATGTTTTTTCATTGTTATTGCTAAAGGATGTTAATGTTATTATTATAATTAGAATTAGTCAATGTGATTTTTTTTTCATTTTTAAAGTTATTTTTTGGTGTTATGGGTAAGAAAGAAATTTCTGACTGCAAGTTTTTATTACTAAAGATTACATACTTATCATCCCAATACAGGGTAACTTTCTATTATAAATAGTAGTATTTAATTTTTATCAAATATATACTTTTTATTTTACAAATCATTTATAGACATTTTTTCATAAAAAAAATAATCAACAAATTATCTATTTCTTCTTCACCAATAAATAAGTTTCAGAATTTCTTTTTCCTTTTTCTTTTCCGAAAACGGTAATAGATAAACCTTTGTTTTTTAGTAATCGGTATTCAATTTTTTTCGGATAATCGTGCTTTGGATTTTCAAAAACCAACAAACTATCTGCATCTTTTGTCATTTGAAACGGAATCGCTTTATTATTGTTTTCTCCTTTAACCAATGCTAAATAAATTAAATGTTCTTGAGCTTGAACTAATTCAATATTTTCATTGTGAATGGTGTCTTTGTTATTTTGAATATAATACGATTGCCCAATAAAAGTGCTATCGTTCTTATTAACCCAGATTTCTTTTAAAGTCCCTAAACTGTCTGTTTTTTCCCATTCACCAAGCAACCAAGTCGCCTTTTGTATTTCGTCGTATTTTTTTATCAAATTTCCCTTTGCATCATATTTGTTACAAGAAACACTAGCCAAGAGAACCAAAATCAATAATGAGAATAAGATTTTTTTCATAGTTTTTGTTTTAAAAATACAATATTATAAAAAAACCACTAACTGTACACTGCCAACTGAACACTATTTACTATTTTTGCTTTCCAAATAAAGAATACAAAATGTTAGATAGACTTCAATATGTAAAACAACGTTTTGACGAGATTTCGGATTTGATTATTCAACCGGATGTTATCTCTGATCAAAAACGTTATGTTCAACTCAATCAAGAATATAAGGGGATGAAAAACCTTATGGAGAAACGAGAGGAATATGTTACTCTAGATGCAAATATTAATGAAGCTAATGAAATTATTGCCGATGGTAGTGATGCCGAAATGGTGGAAATGGCTAAAATGCAATTAGATGAAGCCAAAGAACGCTTGCCACAATTAGAAGAAGAGATAAAATTCCTTTTGATACCTAAAGATCCTGAAGATGCTAAAAATGTGATGGTCGAAATTCGCGCCGGAACTGGTGGTGACGAAGCTTCAATATTTGCAGGAGACTTATATAGAATGTACACTAAGTACTGTGAAACTAGAGGTTGGAGAACTTCAGTAGTGGATATGAACGAAGGCACATCAGGTGGTTTTAAGGAAGTTATTTTTGAAGTAACGGGTGAGGATGTTTATGGAACTTTAAAATTTGAAGCTGGAGTACATCGTGTGCAACGAGTTCCTCAAACCGAAACCCAAGGACGCGTGCATACTTCTGCTGCAACTGTAATGGTGCTTCCAGAAGCAGAGGAATTTGATGTTCAAATTGACATGAACGATGTTCGTGTAGATTTCTTTTGTTCATCAGGACCTGGAGGACAATCTGTAAATACTACTAAATCTGCTGTTCGTCTAACACACATTCCAACTGGACTAGTGGCGCAATGCCAGGATCAAAAATCGCAGCATAAAAATAAAGACAAAGCTCTTGATGTATTAAGGTCGCGTTTGTACGAACAGGAATTAGCTAAAAAACAGGCTGAGGATGCAATAACACGAACCTCTCAAGTGAGTTCAGGTGACCGTTCGGCAAAAATTAGAACCTACAATTATTCGCAAGGACGCGTTACCGATCATAGAGTAGGATTGGATGTTTTTGATATGGATGGAGTAATGAATGGAAAAATCCAGAAGTTTGTAGACGAACTCCAGTTAGTAAATAACATGGAAAAACTAAAAGAAAGCGAAGTTTTATAGAAAGAAAATAGAATAAAGAAATAGAATAAAGATGCCAAGCTAGAATTAGTTTGGCATTTTTTTTAAAATAACATAAAAAAAATCTGAGAGAATCTGTGTAATCTGTGGCTAAAAAGAAAACTTTTTTATTCTCCTATACAGATACAATTTGAGCAATTTTAACTGCAATATAATTCGTGTAAATTCGTGAAATTCGTGTCTGATTTTTATTGAATTAGATTTGCTCGCGACTTTTGTGGTTAACAAACTTTAAACTAACTTTGCATAACAGCAAACAATTAATAAAACAAAATTGACTACTTCTCAACTAATAGAGCAAATTAAAATCAAGAATTCCTTTCTGTGTATTGGATTGGATGTCGATTTAACTAAAATACCACCTCATTTATTAGAACTCGAAGACCCTATATTCGAATTCAATAAAGCAATAATAGATGCCACCCATGACTTGTGTGTTTCCTATAAACCCAACACTGCTTTTTACGAAGCCTATGGCATTAAAGGTTGGCAATCCTTAGAAAAAACTATAAAATACCTTAACGAAAAGTATCCAGAAATTTTCACTATTGCCGATGCTAAACGTGGCGATATCGGAAACACATCTACTATGTATGCCAAAGCATTTCTAGAGGATTTAAATTTCGATAGTATTACAGTTGCTCCTTATATGGGTAAAGATTCTGTCGAACCGTTTTTGGCTTTTGAAAACAAACATGCAATTCTGTTGGCACTAACTTCTAACGAAGGCGCATTTGATTTTCAAACCAAAAATATTGACGGAAAAGAACTCTATAAAGTAGTAATTGAAACTTCTAAATCTTGGAAAAATTCCGAGAATCTAATGTATGTAGTTGGAGCAACCAAAGCAGAATATTTTACTGAAATTAGAAAAATAATTCCGGATAGTTTCTTGTTAGTTCCGGGAGTGGGAGCACAAGGAGGAAGCCTTCAAGAAGTTTGCAAATACGGAATGAGCAAGAATGTAGGATTGTTAATCAATTCTTCTCGTGGAATTATTTATGCTTCAAATGGAAATAATTTTGCTGAAAAAGCAAGAGAAGAAGCCTTAAAAATACAATTGGAAATGAAACTAATTCTTAATATCCTTTGATAGCTTACACCATATATAATAACGAAAACTCCAAAGAGTGGGTTACTTTTGTGCATGGCGCAGGAGGAAGTTCGTCTATATGGTTCAAGCAAATAAGGGAGTTTCAAAAGCATTTTAATGTGTTGTTGTTGGATTTACGTGGTCATGGAAATTCAAACGAAAAAATAAAAAGAACATTCAAACAAATATATACCTTCCAATCTATCGCTGAAGATGTTTTGGAAGTATTAGATCATTTAAAAATAAAAACTTCCCATTTTATAGGAATATCCTTAGGCACTATCGTCATTCGGCAATTAGCTGAAGTGCATCCCAATAGAGTGAAAAGCATGGTTATGGGTGGTGCTATTTTAAAAATGAATTTTCGTTCGCAAATATTAATGAAGTTGGGAAATATATTTAAATATGTTTTGCCGTATTTGGTATTGTACCGATTTTTTGCATTTGTAATAATGCCTAATAAAAACCACAAACAATCTAGATTATTATTCATTAACGAAGCCAAAAAACTCTACCAAAAAGAGTTTATTCGTTGGTTTAAACTTACCGCCGAAATTAATCCGGTGCTAAAATGGTTTAGACAACAAGAATTAAGTATTCCTACTTTTTATGTTATGGGTCAAGAAGATTATATGTTTTTACCATCGGTACGAAAAGTGGTAGAGAGGCATTTTAAATCCTCCACATTATTTGTAGTAGAAAACTGTGGTCATGTGGTTAATGTAGAACAACCAACTATTTTTAACCATGAAGTGATTGCTTTTATTCAGCAAAATTAATTTTGAGACAAAAAAAATGCCAATGTTTTCTATTACACTGGCAATTTTTTTAACATAACTAAACCAAACAAAATTATAAATCCTCATTTATAACACTGCAAATATCTTCACTTTTATTTGAATTAATGTTAGCAAAATGTTATTGTTAGGTTATTGATTATAAATTTTATAAATATTATTTTTTGTCCAATAATCCAAAGACATTTTGTAGTAAAGGTGAAGTTCGAGATTTTAAATCGGTTCTAATATTTTTTTCTTCTACAGCAATCATTTTGAAAACCCCCTCCATAGATTTATTAGTAACATAATCTGTAATATCCGGATTGACTTTATTCACAAATGGAATGTTATTGTATTTACTAATTAGCGAATTCCAAATTACATCAGCACCAACTTTTCCTATAGATTTTTGCACTACAGGACTAAATTTAGCATACAAATCTTTGTTTGTTGTTCCCTGAAGATAAACAGTTGCTGCATTTTCATTTCCAAGAAGTATCGATTTAGCATCCGTGATATTCATGTTTTTAACAGCTGAAATAAAAATAGGAGTGGCTTCTTTAACTGCATCTTCGGCTGCTCTATTCATGGCTGTAATACCTTGATCGGCTAAATTTCCCATTCCTAATTTGCGTAAAGTACTTTCTACTTTTTGTAATTCGGCTGGCATAATTATTTTAACCGCTTCATTTTTCAAAAATCCATCCTCTGCAGTTAGTTTAGAAACTTGTTTGGTTATTCCGTTATTTAATGCTTCTTTTAGTCCTGCGGAAATATCTATTTGGTTGGAAATTCCGGTGGTAGTTGTGCTAATTTTAGGTAACGTAATTTTAGGTTTTGTAATATTAAATTTTTTCAATTGCGCTATTCCAATTATTGGAACTATCAGAAGTAAACAAAATACTTTTTTCATCTTTTTTAGTTTTATTTTAATACCAACACAAATATAATGCCTCATTATTCAAATTGTAAAAATTTAAACTAAATGTATTTTTTAAAAAGGAATATTTAGATAAATTAAAAGGCTATAAAATTATTAAATTCGTAAATTGCGCTCTCAAATTTGAATAAAAATTACAAATGGAACCACAAACGCCCTATATTCCTAAAAATAAAGTAAGAATCGTTACTGCCGCATCCCTTTTTGACGGTCATGACGCTGCTATCAACATCATGCGTAGAATTATCCAATCTACTGGTGTTGAAGTCATACATCTTGGTCACGACAGAAGCGTGGAAGAAGTTGTAAATACTGCCATTCAAGAAGATGCTAATGCTATTGCAATGACTTCATACCAAGGTGGACACAACGAGTATTTTAAATACATGTACGATCTACTTAAAGAAAAAGGAGCAGGACACATCAAGATATTTGGTGGTGGTGGTGGAGTAATTCTTCCAACAGAAATTGCAGAGCTTCAAGCCTACGGAATCGAACGAATTTATTCGCCAGACGATGGACGATCAATGGGTTTGCAGGGAATGATTAACGATTTGGTGCAACGTTCCGATTACCCTATTGGGGATGTTTTGAAAGACGAATTAGAGCATATTGAAGATAAGAATCCAACTTCAATAGCTCGATTAATTTCTGCTGCAGAAAATTTTCCGGAAATAGCGAAACCCGCATTTGATAAAATTCATAAGAAAAATGAAACTAATAAAACTCCAGTTTTAGGAATTACGGGAACAGGTGGTGCCGGTAAATCTTCTTTGGTGGACGAATTGGTACGTCGATTTTTGATAGATTTTCCAGAAAAAACCATAGGATTAATTTCCGTAGATCCATCCAAAAGAAAAACGGGTGGTGCTTTGCTTGGTGATAGAATCCGTATGAACGCAATCAATAATCCTAGAGTTTATATGCGTTCGTTGGCAACAAGACAATCCAATTTGGCACTGTCTAAATATGTAAATGAAGCCATCGAAGTGTTGAAAGCAGCTAAATACGATATTATAATTCTAGAAACTTCTGGAATCGGTCAAAGTGATACCGAAATTATGGACCATTCGGATGTTTCGTTATACGTAATGACACCAGAATTTGGTGCCGCAACCCAATTGGAAAAAATCGATATGTTGGATTTTGCCGATTTAGTAGCCTTAAATAAATTTGACAAACGTGGTGCTTTAGATGCTATCCGTGATGTTAAAAAACAATACCAACGCAATCATAATCTATGGGATGAAAATGTGGATAGTATGCCAATTTTTGGAACTATAGCTTCCCAATTTAATGATCCTGGAATGAACACGCTCTATAAATCTATTATGGACAGAATTGTAGAGAAAACTGGACCCGATTTAAAATCGACCTTCCAAATTACTCGTGAAATGAGTGAGAAGATATTTGTAATTCCGCCGCATAGAACTCGTTATTTATCTGAAATTGCTGAAAATAATAGAAAATACGATGCAACAGCGCTTTCACAAGTGGAAGTTGCTCAAAAATTATATGGGATTTTCAAAACAATAGAATCGGTTGCTAACAAACAAGTTTCTATTGTAAAAGCAGGAATTGACAACAATCTTGTCATTCCGCAGGAATCACAACAATTTATGAGTTTGCTTATCGCTGAATTTGATCGAGTAAAAATGAACCTAGACCCTTACAATTGGGAAGTAATTTTAACTTGGGAAGAAAAAGTAAATAAATACAAAAATCCATTTTATAGTTTTAAAGTTCGGGATAAGGAAATCAAAATTGCCACACATACCGAAAGTTTATCGCATTCTCAAATTCCAAAAATAGCATTACCAAAATACCAAGCCTGGGGTGATATTTTAAAATGGAATTTACAAGAAAACGTTCCAGGTGAATTTCCTTTTGCTTCCGGATTGTATCCGTTTAAGCGAGAAGGTGAAGATCCAAGCCGAATGTTTGCAGGTGAAGGTGGCCCAGAACGAACCAACAAACGTTTTCATTATGTAAGTGCTGGTTTGCCTGCAAAACGACTTTCTACTGCATTTGATAGTGTAACCCTATATGGAAATGACCCGCATATTCGTCCTGATATTTATGGTAAAATTGGTAATGCCGGAGTTTCTATTTGTTGTTTGGATGATGCTAAAAAGTTATATTCAGGTTTCGATTTGAGTCATCCTATGACTTCGGTTTCGATGACTATTAATGGTCCGGCACCTATGTTACTTGGTTTTTTTATGAATGCCGCTATAGATCAGAATTGTGAAAAGTACATTGTTGAAAACAATCTTCAAAAAGAGGTAGAAGATAAGATCAACGAAATTTATAAGAAAAAAGGAACTGCTAGACCAAAATACCAAGGCAATTTGCCACAAGGAAATAATGGTTTAGGCTTGCTACTTTTGGGAGTTACTGGAGATTTAGTATTGCCTTTGGAAGTCTATAATGATATTAAAGTAAAAACCTTAGCACAAGTTCGTGGTACGGTTCAAGCGGATATATTAAAAGAAGACCAAGCGCAAAATACATGTATTTTCTCTACCGAATTTGCGTTACGATTGATGGGTGATGTACAAGAATATTTTATCAAAGAAAGTGTGCGTAATTTTTATTCGGTTTCAATTTCTGGATATCACATCGCAGAAGCAGGTGCGAATCCTATTTCGCAATTGGCGTTTACACTTTCTAATGGTTTTACTTATGTGGAATATTATTTAAGTCGAGGAATGAACATCAACGATTTCGGACCTAATTTATCATTCTTTTTCTCCAATGGAATTGATCCTGAATATGCAGTAATTGGTCGTGTAGCTCGAAAAATATGGGCTAAAGCTTTGAAAAACAAATATGGAGCCAACGAAAGAGCTCAAATGTTGAAATACCACATTCAAACTTCTGGTCGTTCTCTTCACGCTCAAGAAATTGATTTTAATGATATCCGAACCACTTTGCAAGCATTATACGCTATTTATGACAATTGTAATTCGTTGCATACCAATGCTTATGATGAAGCAATCACTACACCAACCGAAGAATCGGTTCGTAGAGCGATGGCAATTCAGTTGATTATCAATAAAGAATTAGGTTTGGCGAAAAATGAAAATCCAATTCAAGGTTCTTTCATTATAGAAGAATTAACCGATTTAGTTGAGGATGCCGTGTTGCTAGAATTCGACCGAATTACGGAACGTGGTGGAGTTCTTGGTGCTATGGAAACTATGTACCAACGCTCTAAAATTCAAGAAGAAAGTTTGTATTACGAAACCTTGAAACACACTGGAGAATTCCCAATTATTGGAGTAAATACTTTCTTGAGTTCCAAGGGTTCTCCAACGGTAATTCCGGCTGAAGTAATTCGTGCTACCGAAGAAGAAAAACAATATCAAATTGATATGTTGACCAATTTACAAAAAACAAGTACAGAGAAAGTAGCCGAACATATAGCTATTCTTCAAGAAGCTGCCATTAATAACCAAAACATTTTCGAAAAATTAATGGAAGCCACCAAAGTTTGTTCATTAGGACAAATAACCAATGCATTGTTTGAAGTTGGCGGTCAGTATAGACGCAATATGTAAGCAGAAAATAGAATATAGAGAATAGACAAACCTCAAAAAATTAATTATTTTTGAGGTTTATTATAAATACAATGAACCCAACAATAAAAATCTTCTCAGCCACCAAATTCATAGGAAAAAATCTTTCTTTTACCTTTGCGGATTATCGTGCCTTTGAATTGTGGAGCAATTTTATGCCTCGAAGAAAAGAGGTTTTAAATCCTATTGGAACCGAATTATACAACATTCAAATCAATCCAGAAAATTTTGATTTTAGTCCAACTATTCCTTTTGTAAAATGGGCAGCAGTTGCGGTTTCAAATTTTGATTTTGTGCCAGAAGGAATGGAAGTATTAGAAATTCCCCAAGGATTGTATGCTGTTTTTAATTACAAAGGAGAGCAAAGTAATGCACCTGCTTTTTTTAATTCCATTTACACCGAGTGGCTTCCAGCTTCAGGATATGAATTAGGAACTCATCCACAATTTGAAATTCTAGGAGAAAAGTACAACAATATGAATCCAAACTCTGAAGAAGAAATATGGATTCCGATAAAAAAAGCAATTATTTCAAAATTTTAATTAATTTTATCGAATTATATAAAATACTTCACATTTAATTTTAAATTAATTAATTATGAAAAAAACAATATTTTTTTCGATATTCATTTTGTCTCATTTTTCCTTTGCTCAAATAACTTATAATTCTTCTGATTATGCTGCGCAAAATGAATCTTTTATAGTAAGTCATTCCACTTCTGGAATAGTTGGTAACGATTTTGTTCAAACAGGAGCAAATTACAACTGGAATTATAGTAACTTGATTCCTAGTACTCAAGAAACACTTTTATATCAAAATCCGAATACCGCGGGCTATAAAAATATTTGGTGTTTGTATAATGGATATATTTTCAATTGTAATTCACAATTTAATACTAATTTCAGTTTAGCTACTAAATTGACCAATGGTTTGCAACTGCAAGGTTTCGGATTAACAAACGTTATTGACCATCTTAAATTATCTACTACCTCTTTATTAAATAAAATGATTGGGTCTTCTATTACTTTGAATGGAACATCTGTGCCTTTCGTAGCTACTTATCAAACTCCAGATGTACTATACCAATTTCCTATTAATTTTAATGATAATTACACTAATAATAATTCATTAAGTATTGATTTAACTAATCTAGGAGCGCCAATACAATATGCATCTCAAGGGCAGAGAACTAATTCTGTAGAAGGTTGGGGTTCCCTTACTACGCCTTTTGGAACTTTTGCAAATGTTTTAAAAATGAAAACAACGGTTGTAAATAATATTACAATTACCACTAATGGAACTCCTTTGCAAAATGCTATAACTACTATTTCCTATAAATGGTTTGACCCTGCCTATGGAATTCCTGTATTGCAAGTAGATGGAAACGAAGTTGCTTCGCAATTTATTCCGACTGATATTACCTATTTTGATATCCAGAGGTGTTTGATGCCAAATGCAGTTTTTGCATCGTTACCTTTTGGAAATGATTTCAGTGCAACTACAAACAATGCATCCGTTTCTTTTTTAAATGGAAGTTCAAATTATGATACTTTAAGTTGGGATTTTGGTGATGGTTCACCTTCAAGTACAATTATTAACCCGACACATAATTATTCTTGTCCGGGAGTAAAGCAAGTAACACTAACAATAACTAATGCTTTTTGTAATCCAGATCAGGTAGATTCAATTACTATACCGGTTACAATAACCGATACTCAAAATGCTTTTACAATCGGAGTTACAGTAACAGGACCTGTATTAACTGCAGACAGAAATTTAACTGGAACCTTATACCAATGGGTAGATTGTGATAATAATAATGCTCCTTTAATTGGCCAAACGTCTCAAACTTTTTCACCAACTGTAAATGGTAATTATGCGGTACAATTAAATACAAATGGCTGTGAAAGCATGTCTGACTGTTATCCAATTGATTTATTGGATACTACTTCATTTAATTTCGATTCAGGAATAGCTATACATCCAAATCCTACAAGTGGAGAATTTTTAGTTCAAAATAGTGCAAACGAAATAATAAAAAATATAGTTGTTTATAATGTTCTAGGAGAATATGTTACCGATAAATTAGATTTATCTTCTTTTTCTAATGGAATATATTTTGTTAAAATCAACACAGAAAACGGTCAAATAATTAAGAAAATAGTTAAAAAATAGCTTAAATTAAGTTATTGTGTTTTCTAATTATCTCCTTTAGTTTTTCTTCTCGAGCCACTTTTTTAGCCTTAGCTTTATCTTGTTCTTTATGAAGTTTGTCGTTGTGTTTTTTAATATTCCCTTCGTTATTTCGACTCATAATTATTAGATTTTATCCATTTTTAAATACCCAATATGCAATAGATCTTCGTCTGCAGTTGAGTTTGGAGTAATTTGTATTTCAAATTGGTCAGTAAAATTTTCAGGTAATATTTCTTTCACCTTAAACGCATCATCAACATCAATTCCGAATTTATCATCAATATGCGAAGTGGCTCCTTTAAATCCGCAATGTTTATAGAAAGCAGTGTCTTTAGCTTTTTTGGTAACTTCGGATAAAGAATCGCCAACGGCTAACATTTTATAATGGTATTCTTCAAATTCATTTTCTTTGTATCCGCCAAGATTGATGAAAAATAATTGCGATGAAGATGCAGTTGCAGTTCCTTTTGGAAGTACTTTAATTTGAAAATTATCTACTGTGGTTACTTCACGCCAAGCATCAATATGAAATTGTCCTTTTGCTTCAGGCCAAAAAGCGTTAATACTCGGAATTAATTCTTTCAGAGAACTTCCAATACCAAAAAAAATATCGTGTTGCTCTGTACATCTTCCTTTTGGTCGACATCCAATCATAATCATGTAGAGTTTGACTTCTTTTTCCATTTGTCAAAGGTACAATTTTTTGTTAACAAGAAAGTTTGGCACAAGTATTGAATAGCATTTAGTAGTATTAACTTTTAAATTAAATCGTATGAAAAAATTTACAATATTTCTAGCTATTATTGGATTGCTATCCATTCAGTCGTGTACTGTTCATGAAACTACCCCAATTAATACCAAAGATAACGATACTATAAGCGAAGTTTGGGAGTTTAATAGATCTTTTACAACTACAAATAATTTTAGTAATCTTATTTCTTTTCCTCATACTATTTATGTTTCTGATATGGTTTTAGTATATAGATTAGCAGGAATTGATAATGGTGCTAACGTTTGGAAATTATTACCTGAAACATATTTTACGAGCAATGGAGCTTTAGATTTTAGATATAATTTTGATTTCACCAACTACAATGTTAATATTTTTATGGATGGATTTGATTTAGCTGGTGTTACAAATGCATTTAGAATAAATCAAGTTCTTAGAGTTGTAGTAATTCCTGGTTTTAGAGGAAATAAAAATGCTAATCCTGTTGACTTTAATGATTATTATGCAGTGCTTAACGCCTACAATATTGATCCAAATAAAGTACTTAAAATAAAATAGTTTTTTTGGTTAGTCTATATTTTGTTTGAAAAGAGGTTGTAAATAGGTACAGCCTCTTTTTTTATTCTTCGTCTCGAGAAGGTTTTTTGTTATTTGCTTTTTCGGCCATTTTTAGCGAAACCACTATTCCTGTTATTAAAGACACCGCTATAAAACTTAAAGACACCCATTCTGGAAATTTGTAAAAGTGAATTAGAAGCATTTTCAGTCCTACAAAAGTTAGAATTGCAATTAAACTGTATTCTAAATAACTGAATTTTTGTAGCATATTTGCTAAAAAGAAATACATAGAGCGCAATCCTAATATTGCAAAGATGTTCGAACTAAATACTAAAAAAGGATCGGATGTTATGGCTAAAATCGCTGGAACGCTGTCCATGGCAAATACAACATCCATTACTTCAATTACCAATAATGCAACTAAAAGCGGCGTAGCGTAATTACGATTATTTTCTTTTATGATGAAATGTTCGCTATCGCGATGTTGCGAAATAGGGATAATCTTCCCAATTATTTTATAAATAGCAGATTGTTTGGGATTGAATTCTTCTTCATCTTTTTTGAACAACATTTTCATTGCGGTAAATACTAAAAAACTTCCAAAAACATAAGTAATCCAGTCAAATTTTCTAATTAATACTACACCAAAGAAAATCATTAAACCTCTAAAGATGATAGCTCCAATAATTCCCCAAAACAAAACTCGGTGTTGGAATTTTTGTGCTATTTTAAAGGAAGTAAAAATAATGGCTATGACAAAAATGTTATCGGCACTTAAAGATAATTCTATTAAATAACCTGTTATAAACTTAATTGAAGCCTCGGCAGGTCTCAGTTTGTCAGGATTTTCTATTAAGTTACTTTGGTAAAGCCAATAAATAACTCCCGAAAAAGCAAAGGAAAGCGAAACCCAAATGGCAGTCCATATTCCAGCTTCTTTAGAACTAATTGTATGAGGGGTTTTATTAAAAACTCCTAAATCTAAGGCAAGAAAAATAAAAACACAAATAATAAAGGAAATCCATACCATCATAAAACGTATATGTTTTAAATTTTTACAAATATACTTTTTGGTTTAATAACTCAAAATGTAATTCGTTAAAGTTAGTGTTTTTATATTGGTTCATAAAAAAAGTGCTTTCAATTACGAAAGCACTTTTTAATTATTTAAATAGAAATTATAAAGCTGACTTTACAGTTTTGATAATTCTTGCAGCAATTTTGTACGGATCTCCATTAGATGCAGGTCTTCTGTCTTCCAAATATCCTTTCCACCCTTTTTGTACTGTGTAAAGTGGTATTCTAATTGATGCTCCTCTATCTGATACTCCATAAGAGAAATCATGAATAGAAGCAGTTTCGTGTTTGCCTGTTAAACGTTGTTCGTTATAGGCACCATAAACGGCAATGTGCTCGCTTACAACTGGACGGAAAGCTTCGCATATTTTGTCATAAACTGCTTTGTCGCCACATGTTCTCATAACCTCGTTAGAGAAGTTAGCATGCATTCCAGAGCCATTCCAGTCGGTATCCCCTAATGGTTTTGGATGGTATTCTATATAATAACCATAATCTTCGGTTAAACGATCCAATAAATAACGAGCAACCCAAATTTCATCACCTGCTTTTTTAGCTCCTTTAGCAAATAATTGAAATTCCCATTGTCCGCAAGCAACTTCTTGATTTATACCTTCAAAATTTAGTCCAGCAGCTATACATAAATCAGCATGTCTTTCTACTAATTTTCTACCATGGGTATTTCTACCTCCTACAGAGCAGTAGTACATTCCTTGTGGAGCGGGATATCCTCCAATTGGAAAACCTAGTGGTAGCAAGGTTTTATTGTCCATAATAAAATATTCTTGTTCAAAACCAAACCAAAAGTCACCATCGTCATCAATAGTAGATCTACCATTAGATGGGTGCGGAGTTCCATCTGCATACATAACTTCAGTCATTACCAAATACCCATTTAAACGAGTTGGATCTGGGTAAATTGCAACAGGAACTAACATGCAATCAGAAGATCCACCTTCCGCTTGTCTTGTTGAGGAACCATCAAATGACCAGTTACCAATTTCTTTTAAAGTTCCTTTGAAATCATCATGATCTTCAACTTTAGTTTTACTTCTAAGATTTTGAGTTGGATCGTATCCGTCTAACCAGATATACTCTAATTTTATTTTAGCCATAATAGAAAAATTAATTTACGATTTAATTGAGGCAAATATAATTAATTTTATTTTTAGTATAAAAAAATAGGGGTTAAAATATTATTTTTTATTTTATTATTATAAATACCCTATTTTTTTTAGGGTTAAATGTAAAATATTTTATTTTTAGCATTAAAAAAATAATAATTACCTTTGATAAAAAATATTTAATATGTCTAAATTACGTTTTCAAGCATTAAAAGATGCATCAAATAGAAAACCTATAAAATTTGAAGAATCCGGAAGAAAATCGGATCTTTTTGGTTCAAATGTGTTCAACGATAAAGCAATGAAGCAATTTTTAACCTCAGATGCACACAAAGGCGTAAAAGATGCTGTACAGCATGGAACTAAAATTGATAGAAAATTAGCTGATTATATAGCTATGGGCATGAAAGAATGGGCTTTGGGTAAAGGTGTTACTCATTACACACATTGGTTTCAGCCATTAACAGGTGCCACTGCCGAAAAACACGATGCTTTTTTTGAAACTTCCTATGATGGTTCTGATCCTTTTGAAAAATTTGGAGGTGGACAATTAGTACAACAAGAACCAGACGCTTCTTCTTTCCCAAATGGAGGAATTAGAAATACCTTTGAAGCTCGAGGCTACACAGCTTGGGATCCTACTTCTCCCGCATTTATTTACGGAACTACATTATGTATTCCTACCGTATTTATTTCCTACACCGGAGAAGCATTGGATTATAAAACACCTCTTTTACGTGCTTTAAATGCTGTGGATGAAGCAGCAACGGATGTCTGTAAATATTTTGATAAAAATGTAAAAAAAGTTACTGCCACTTTGGGTTGGGAACAAGAATATTTCTTAATAGATAGTTCGCTTGCTAATTCTCGCCCAGATATTGTAATGACGGGTAGAACCTTGCTAGGACATACTTCTGCCAAAGGGCAACAACTTGATGATCATTACTTTGGATCTATTCCTTCTCGTGCTCTTAATTATATGAGAGAATTGGAAGAGGAATGTATGTTATTAGGAATTCCAGTAAAAACAAGACATAATGAAGTTGCGCCAAACCAATTTGAGTTAGCGCCAATTTTTGAAGAGACTAATTTAGCAGTTGATCACAACTCTCTGTTGATGGATGTAATGTCAAAAGTTGGTGAGCGTCATGATTTTAAAGTACTTTTTCATGAAAAACCTTTCAAAGGAGTTAATGGATCTGGAAAGCATAACAACTGGTCATTAGCTACCGATACGGGTGTGAATTTACTTTCTCCTGGTAAAACGCCAATGAGTAACTTACAGTTTTTGTCTTTCTTTATCAATACTATTAAGGCAGTCAATGAATATGAAGAATTGCTTCGTGCGGCTATTGCAACTGCAAGTAATGACCATAGACTTGGTGCAAATGAAGCGCCTCCAGCAATAATTTCGGTATTTATTGGGGAGCAATTGACTAAGGTTTTGGCAGAATTGGAAGGAGTTTCCCAAGGGAAATTATCACCCGAAGAAAAAACCGATTTAAAATTAAATGTAGTTGGTAAAATTCCAGACGTAATGTTGGATAATACCGATAGAAATAGAACATCTCCATTTGCTTTTACTGGAAATAAATTTGAATTTAGAGCCGTAGGTTCTTCTGCAAATTGTGCTAATGCAATGACAACTTTAAATTCTATTGTTGCCAAACAATTAAAAGAGTTTAAAAAAGAAGTAGACGTTTTAATTGAAACTAAAGATTTAAAGAAAGACGAAGCTATTTTTAATGTATTGAGAGAATACATTAAAGAAACTAAAAAGATCCTTTTTGAAGGTGACGGATACAGTGATGCTTGGGAAAAAGAAGCGAAAAAACGTGGGTTAAGTAATCATAAAACTACTCCAGCAGCATTGAAAGCTAAGGTTTCTCAAAAAGCATTAGACTTGTTTAAAGATTTAAATGTTATGAACCATATTGAGGTAGAAGCTCGTTATGAAATTGAATTGGAAGAGTATACTAAGAAAATCCAAATTGAAGGAAGAGTTCTTGGCGATATTGCTCGCAACCACATTATTCCAACGTCTATTCGCTACCAAAATACCTTGATTGAAAACGTTCGCGGATTGAAAGAAATCTTCGGAAAAGATTTTGAAAAAATCGCAAAAGAGCAAATTGTATTAATCAAAGAAATATCAGAACATATTGAAGGAATTAATATTCAAGTAGATGCAATGACTGAAGCTCGCAGAAAAGCAAATGCTTTAACGGATGCTCAAAAAATGGCTGAATCCTACTGCGATAAAGTAAAGCCATATTTTGAAGTGATAAGAGCACACTGCGATAAGTTAGAATTATTAGTAGATAACGAAACGTGGACATTAACCAAATACAGAGAGTTATTGTTTACTAGATAGTTTATTTGGAATATAGATTAAAGACTTACCCGATTCAAGATTTTTTGAATCGGGTTTTTTATTGGTAATTATTTTGCTAATAAAAATATATTTTACGTAGATTTGTTAAATGGATAAGAACAAATTTGTGCTTTTTGCAATTCTTTTAATTTCCTTTCAATATGTAAAGGCACAAGAACAGTTTTCTGTTTTTTTTGAAAGCAATAAATCAGATTGTACCAAAACTGAAAATCTAAAACTTCAAAATTGGATTATTGCTAACAAAGAAGTTAAAATTATTGCTATTCATGGTTTTACCGATGAGGATGGAAGTAAAGGATATAATGATACTCTTGCCAAAAAAAGAGTTGATTTTATTAATAATAGGATAAATGGTAAAATCAAAATTAGAGAGGATTTTAAAACCATAAGTTTTGGAGAAAACTTTAAGCAATTAAACGATAAATCTAAAAACAGGAAAGTGATTATCTTTTATTTACTTCCCAAGGATTTTTCTCGCGAAAATGAGATTTTAGGAATAACCCAAATTGAAACAAAACCCATTGTGGAAGTTGTTCCAGAACTTGTTCCTATTGAAGAAGAAGTAATGAGCTTTCCTGAAAATGCTTCTCTGGAAGATAAGATTAATCTTTCGCAAAAAGGGACAATAATTCGGTTAGATGAAGTTAATTTTCATGTAAATACTTTTGCAATAATGCCATCTTCTAAGAAAGCCATTGACGAATTGATAAATGTTTTAAAAATATATCCGGATCTTAGAATAGAAATTCAAGGACACATTTGTTGTGTAGATAAAGACAGTAGAAATCTTTCGGGCGATAGAGCCAAACAATTAAAACGAATATTGGTTTCGGAAGATATTGCAGAAGATAGAATTCAAACAAAAGGTTTTGGAGTATCTAAACCTAAATTTGCAATTCCAGAAAAAAGCGAATTCGAAGCAGCTAGAAATAGGCGAGTAGAAATTATGATTTTAGATAAATAATAATGAAAAAATACAGTTTACTTTTTTTATTAATTCCCATGTTTTTCTATTCTCAAGAAAAATTAGATGTTTATTTTGATTTTGATAAATACGATTTGAACGAGCCAGGGTTAAAAAAAATAAATTCTTGGATTGCAGAAGGAAAAAATTACGAAGTCACTAAACTTTATGGTTTTTGCGATTGGAAGGGTACCAACCAATACAACGATACACTAGCAATGAAAAGGGTTTATACGGTGTATAATTTTTTGAAGCAAAGTAAAATAGATGTCAAAAAAGAAATAGAGATTCGTGGTTTCGGAGAAGATTTTGTGCAATCTGAAGTACAAGAAGAAAACAGACGAGTGACTATAATTTTTCAAGAAAAGAAAGAAATTCCTATAGTTGTAACTTCCGAACAAAAGCTAAAAGATAAAGTAAAGGGTTCAAAAGTTGGTGATTTAATTCGATTACCAAATTTTTATTTTTTCAATAATTCGGCAAAAATAGTTCCTAAATCGCAGCCAATATTATACGATTTATTGTGTTTGATGAACGATAACCCAAAATTGAAAATTGAAATTCAAGGACATATTTGTTGCAAACTTCCAAGTGATATTGATGCAGTATCTACAGCAAGAGCAAGAGCCATATTTAATTTTTTAATAGTAAATAAAGTCGATAGAAAACGCCTATCCTTTAAAGGGTATGGCGTTACACGTCCTATTCATCCAATTCCCGAAAAAAACACCCAAGAAGAGGATGATAATAGAAGAGTGGAAATTATGATAGTTGCTAATTAACTAAAATTTATCCTGTATTATTTGCTATTAATTAATTAAAGTTTTTTTAGCCACTGATTCACAGATTATGAAGTTTTTTAATGGTTAAATAAATAAAATCTGTTAATCTGTGGTTATTTTTTTTGGAACTGCTTATTAATTTTTCATTTACTTTATAATACCAATTTGATAATTCGTAATTCAAATTACTATCTTTGTGCCACAACACAACAACTACATAATGAGTTCTGATAACAGCCAACGTTACGCCTTGCGCGGAGTTTCTGCATCTAAAGAAGATGTTCACAATGCAATTAAAAATATAGACAAAGGATTATTTCCTAAAGCATTCTGCAAAATCGTTCCCGATTATTTGACCCATGACGAAGATTATTGTATAATTATGCATGCCGATGGTGCGGGTACCAAATCATCTTTGGCCTATATGTATTGGAAAGAAACCGGAGATATTTCGGTATGGAAAGGCATTGCTCAAGATGCTTTGATAATGAATATAGACGATTTATTATGTGTAGGTGCAACTAATGATATTTTGCTTTCGTCTACTATAGGAAGAAATAAAAACCTTATTCCTGCTGAAGTTTTATCGGCAATTATCAATGGTACCGAAGAACTTATTGCCGAATTAAAAACCTTTGGTGTAACAATTCATTCTACCGGTGGTGAAACTGCAGATGTGGGCGATTTAGTTCGAACTATTATTGTAGATTCTACAGTTACTGCTAGAATGAAACGTAGCGATGTGGTGAATAATGGAAACATAAAACCAGGTGATATTATTGTAGGTTTGGCTTCCTTTGGTCAAGCCGATTATGAAAAAGAGTATAATGGCGGAATGGGTAGCAACGGATTGACCTCTGCGCGTCATGACGTTTTTGCGAATTATTTAGCAGATAAGTTTCCGGAGAGTTACGATAGTTCGGTTCCTAAAGATTTGGTGTATTCAGGTGGTGTGCAACTTACAGATGCTGTTGCTAATTCTCCAATTGATGCCGGAAAATTAGTATTATCACCAACAAGAACCTATGCTCCAATTATAAAATCTATTTTAAATAAATACACTCCAACCGAAATTCACGGCATGGTGCATTGCTCTGGAGGAGCGCAAACTAAAGTATTACACTTTGTAGATGCTGTTCACGTAATTAAAGATAATTTATTTCCGGTGCCACCTTTGTTTCAGCTGATACAAGAGCAATCCAAAACCGATTGGAAAGAAATGTACCAAGTGTTTAATTGTGGTCACCGCATGGAATTATATGTGCCTCAAGAAATTGCTACTGATATCATTGCAATCTCCCAATCGTTTGGTGTTGCAGCACAAATTGTGGGTAGAGTAGAAGCAAGCGAAAACAAAAAACTAACTATTATTAGTGAATATGGTACTTTTGAGTACTAGTAGTTTATATTCACTTCATCAATAAATTATTTACCGCAGATTCGCAAATTTATTTTCTTTTAGAGTTAACATAGTTTGCGAATTTGCGGTTGATTTTATTTTATTTGAAAATGCGAATTACTTGTTTGCTGGGATTTTTATAAAATTATTTACCGCAGATTCGCAAATTTTATTTTCTTTTAGAGTTAACATAATTTGCGAATTTGCGGTTGATTTTATTTTATTTGAAAACGCGAATTACTTGTTTGCTGGGATTTTTATAAAATTATTTACCGCAGATTCGCAAATTTATTTTCTTTTAGAGTTAACATAATTTGCGAATTTGTGGTTGATTTTATTTTTCTTCCTCCATCAAATCACTTAAATGAATACGTAAGGCATTAACTGAAATACTAATTTCCCAAAACGAAATACCTAAAGAAATAAGAAGGCAAAGTAGGCTTGCGCCAAAAAAGTAGATTCCCGTCAATTGCCATTCCAGAAACAAAACTAACATTGAAAATACCGAAAGAAACAAGCACAACACACCAAATAACTGCATGTATCTAATTAACGTTAATCTTAAGTTGAGGTTCGTTATTTCTACTAAAATACTTTTGTTTTTAACTTCGTCATAATTTTTTTTCAAACTGCGTACTATTTGAGCAATAGTTAAAAATCGATTGGTATACGCCAGTAATATTAAGGAGGTTGCAGAGAATAATAGGGCAGGGGTTTCTATGTGGAGTGTCATTTAGAAGTATTTTAAACAACAAAGGTCGCTAATTTTATTTTACCTTAGGAATAAAATGTACTATCTCAGTTTTCAACATTTTATTACTTAATAAAATTAAATAATTCATTTGTAGATACACCTAATGATTTTGAGATTTTAAGCATTGTAGAAACTTTCATCTCTTGTTTGCCTTTTATATATTTTCTTAGATTTTCAACATCCATATCTGCATCGTGGGCAACTTCTCTTGTTTTTAATCCTTTTAATTTTATTATCTCTTCAATACGTTTACCAAGGCTTATTATCTCGGGATTTATAGTAGATTTTCTAACACCCGATAGCGCGGATTTTCAATCCATGCCCACAAAGTATATTAGACAAACTTAAACTACTTATACAATCCACAGAATAAATTATCTGTGGATTTTTTTTATTTTGATTTTCGGGGAGGGGCAGAGATTCCTCTATAATTTGATAGCAAGTTCTAATTTTCCGCCTAAGCCTAGTTCAACAATTTTTTGTAAAGTAGAAATTAGGCAAACTATTGCGGGTTATTTATTAATGAAAACTTTTGTTTTTGGAATTTTTTTTACTGCAGTTTTTTTAGATTTTCTTGTCGCAATAAATTCACTTATTTCAATTCGTTCTTTTTCGGTTAAAGGCGGGCTTTGAATAATAAAGTCAACACCTTTAGGTTCTTTTATTAAATTCATTTTTTAGGATTTAAAATATTTTTCTACTAATTTTTTAGATGCTATCGGTTCAAGAATCATTCTTTGGTTTTTAAAATGATAAGCACCTAGATTTTCTTCATAGTGCTTAATTAAATTTGTTTTAGACGTAAAAGCAACATATCCATCAAAACCTTTTTGGAATGAAAGTTTACAAGCAAAAGCAACTAAATTTCCTGCAACACCTTCGTAAAGTTTGTTTTTTCCTATGTTAAAAGGAGCACTTTCTAGTAAATTCATAAAAACATGATCTTTTTCAATCGTTATACTCAATAGGCCTTGAATGATTTTTGAATTATTTACTATTGATAATTTGTAAACTTCTTTTTGAATGTCATTAAATTCTGATTTCCAATCAAATTTCCAATTGTTTTTCTTTGTGATGTTTATTATATCAATAGTCGTTAATTTATTAACTTCTGTTTGAAAACTATCCCCAGAAATAGTATTCAATATTGAATCAGTTAATTTATCGATAATAAAACTTTGTTCCATTTGGATGTTATTACTCTTATGTCAAAAATACAAAATATTTAAATTGAAATAGTATAAATAATTCAATTTGTAATTAGATGTTTTTTGAAATTCTATTTTCACAAAAGACATTACCTTGTTAGCCCTGACAGAAGTGAAAATCCTGGCATTGCGATAAATGAATTGTGTGGTGAGATTGCTTCGTGCTTTGCAATGACAGATTGGAACGTATGGCAGGAATTTCCTTTATTTAAATGCCCAATGTTTCGCTCCTGAAATTAGTGGAAATAAAAAACCTGCAAGTTTGCACTCGCAGGTCTATCATCTATTAGTCTATTTTCTTAAAGTCTTATTTAATCAATTCAAAACTACGTTTAACAAAAGCTGTTAGTTCTTCACCTTTTAATAATCCTTGCGAGATTTTAGCTAAATCCAAAGCTTGTTTGATTAAACTTTTTTGAGCCGTTTTGTCTTCGGTTTGTAGGATAGTAGTTGCCAATTCGGAGTTAGAGTTCACCACCAAATTATACATTTCTGGAAAATTACCCATACCGAACATTCCGCCACCACCGCCAGATTGACTCATTTCTTTCATACGACGCATGAATTCAGGTTGTGTAATCATGAAAGGTGCTGCTGCGCTATCCATTGGCTCCAATTGTACCGAATAGTTGGCTTTAGGAACGAATTCTTCTACTACAGTTTTCAAATTTGTTTGTTCTTCATCTGATAATTTTGAGATTTGAGTATCTTCTTTATCGATTAATTTATCTAGATGATCCGAGTCCACACGAACGAAAGTTAAATTCTCGTTATCACCCTCTAATTTTTGAATTAAATGCGAAACAATAGGAGAATCCAAAACTAAAACTTCGTATCCTTTTTCTTTTGCAATGTCTATATAACTGTGTTGCGCTTCTTTATTTGAAGCATATAGAACAACTAATTTTCCGTTTTTGTCGGTTTGATTAGCAGCAAGATTTTCTTTTAATTCGGCTAGAGTATAATATTTATCGTTTACTGTTGGGTACAATACAAAATCTCCTGCTTTTTCATAGAATTTAGGTTCCGATAACATTCCGTATTCTAAAACGATTTTTATGTCGTTCCATTTTTTTTCAAAATCTTCGCGGTTGTCATTGAACAACGATTTCATTTTGTCGGCAACTTTACGAGTAATGTAATTGGATATTTTCTTTACATTACTATCGGCTTGTAAACCTGAACGAGAAACGTTTAATGGGATATCCGGTGAATCAATTACACCTTTTAACATTCCTAAAAACTCAGGGACAATTCCTTCTACATTATCGGTAACATACACCTGATTTTGATACAATTGGATCTTATCCTTTTGCATTTGTAAATCGGAGGACATTTTAGGAAAATATAAAATACCAGTCAAATTAAACGGATAATCTACATTTAAATGAATATTAAAAAGGGGCTCTTCAAATTGCATTGGATACAATTCATGGTAGAATTGTTTATAATCTTCCTCTTTTAAATCGGCAGGAAGTTTAGTCCAAGCAGGATTTGGATTATTAATAATGTTGTCAACCTCAATAGTTTCGGCTTTGTAATCTTCTGGAGCGTCTTCTGGTTTAGGAAGTGTTTCTGTTTTGGTTCCGAATTTAATCGAAACTGGCATGAATTTATTGTACTTAGTAAGTAATTCTTTGATTTTATGTTCTTCTAAGAACTCTAAAGAATCTTCGGCAATATGTAGGATTATTTCCGATCCACGAGTAGTTTTATCAGAAGGTACTAAAGTAAATTCTGGGCTTCCGTCACACGTCCAATGAGCAGCAGGCTCGTCTTTGAAAGATTTAGTAATGATCTCAACTTTTTCTGCAACCATAAAAGCAGAATAAAAACCTAGACCAAAATGACCGATAATTCCAGAGTCTTTGACAGAATCTTTGTATTTTTCTAAAAACTCTTCTGCTCCAGAAAACGCAACTTGGTTGATGTATTTTTCAACTTCTTCAGAAGTCATTCCTAAACCTTGGTCGATGATGTGCAGTTTTTTGCCTTCTTTATCAATTTTGACTTCAATAATTGGGTTGCCATATTCTACTTTGGCTTCCCCGATGCTGGTTAAATGTTTTAGTTTTAAAGTAGCATCCGTTGCATTAGAAACTAATTCACGAAGAAAAATTTCATGATCGCTGTAAAGAAATTTCTTAATCAAAGGGAAAATGTTTTCTACTGAAACATTAATTTTTCCTGTACTCATATTTTGAATTTTAAGTGAAACAATTGTTTGAATCCATCTATTCAAATTCAATACCAAATCAAAAAATATGACAAAATGACGCGATTATTATTTTTTATTTCAAATAATTATACTTACTTTTAACTAAACTAAAGATAGAAAGCTAGAATGCTTTTATTATCTTAATCTTACTTAAAAACTATGAAAAAAAATGTAATTCTACTGCTTTTGGGAGTAATTTTTGTTGGCTGTAAACCAAAACAAACTATCGTCAATACTAAATTAGACACCAAATCGGAGGTGGCGATTAAAGGAAATTGGACAATTGCTTCGGTCACGTTTCCAGGTTCTGATTATATTAAGATAAATTCCTTTGATCTTGCTGATTCTAAATGTTTTGTGGGTAGTAATTGGAAGTTTATTTCTAATAATAATAAAGGAGAAATGGCTTTAAATAATGCCTCATGCACGGCTTTTTCGTCTCCAATAACTTGGTATATTAATAAGGAAGGAAATTTAGTAATGAAAATTATTAATGATACTAAAGCGAAGAAAGTGCTAGAAGGTTACATTTTAACTATTGCAAATTTAACCGAAACAAGTTTTCAATTGGTTGATAAAGTTAACGTGGGAGGTCAGTTTGTAAATGTAGTGTATCAATTTAATAAAAATTAAACAAGTTTTATAATGACAGAAAATTTAATATTTGTAAGTAAGTTCTTATGAATAATTGTAATTAGTACTTAAATTAAATAAATAATTAAAAACAATATAAATAAATTCAAAATGAAAGTAAGTAGAAAAGGATTAATACAGAAAATTACCATAGTAGTTTTAGTTTTAAGTTTTAGTTTTGGGTCGTTATTGACAAGTTGTGAAGCTGCAAAAAACACAAATAAAACCCAGCGTGGTGCAGGAATTGGTGCAGTTGCAGGAGGACTTTTAGGTGCAGTACTTGGAAATAATTTAGGAAAGGGAGGTAACGGAGCTTTAGGAGCCGTACTTGGTGGAGTTATTGGAGGGGTTGCAGGGGGTGTAATTGGAAATAAAATGGACAAACAAGCACGTGAAATTCAAACAGCTCTACCTGGGGCAACTGTAGAACGAGTAGGAGAAGGAATTAAACTGACTTTAGGAGAGAATTCTGTACGATTTGATACAAACAAATCTTCATTGACTGCAACTGCCAAAGCAAATTTAGATCGATTAGTTTCGGTTTTTAAAAGTTATGGGGAAACTAATATAGTTATTTACGGATATACAGATAGTACCGGAAAACCGGAACATAATCTAACCTTGTCAGAACAAAGAGCAGCATCAGTGATGGCTTACTTAACTGTTAAAGGATTAACCGCTTCCCGTTTTACTACCTCTGGTATGGGAATTGCAGATCCTATTGCAACGAATGATACTCCTGAAGGGCGGTCGCAGAACCGCAGAGTTGAATTTGCTATCGTTGCAAACGACAAAATGGTTGACGATGCAAAAAAAGAAGCGAGCAAATAAAATTTTACTTATTAATAGGACTATTCTGTCTATTAATTTAAATATATTTATTGTCAATACTAAAACATATCATAAATATTGTGTTGTTAATAATTTTTTAAATACTTTTGCCAAAAATTAAATAGTATATAAAATGAAAAAAATAGTTTTATTATTGGTTCTTTCTTTAACCATTTTTGGTTGTAGTAAAGTTCGTAAAGGGGAATTCCTAATTACTGGTAAAGCCAAAGGAATTGCTGATGGAATAATGGTAGTAATTAAAAAACAAAATGAATTTGGCGTTGTGGTGAGTGTTGACTCTGCTAAAGTAAAAGCTGGAACATTTGAAATTAAAGGTAAAGTAAAAGAAGCATCTATGCATGCCTTATTTGTTAAGGGATTGCAACAACCAATTCCATTTATACTTGAAACTGGTGAAATAGAAGTTAAAGTGGATAAAGATAGTATCTGGAAGTCTGAAATTGGTGGTACTAACAATAACGAAGAGTTTCAAAAATTCAATGTTAAGTTAAATACATTTCAGAAAAAACTTGTTGATTTTCAAAATAAAAATATCCAAAAATTAATGGATGCTCAAAAGAAAAATGACAATGTTACGGTTGAAAAATTAAAAAAACAGTACACAGATATTCAAAAAGGAATGGATGATTATATGGCTGTCTATCCAGAGCAAAATTCTGAATCATACATCTCTTTATTGTTAATTCAAAATATGTTTAACTCTCCTAAATTTGATTTAGCTAAAGTTAACAAAACCTTTTCTAGTTTAGATTCTGAACTTAAAGAAACTAAAATAGGTAAAGAAATTGGATTAAAATTAAAAACCATTCAAAATACTCAAAAAAAAAAATAGCAGCAATAGCTGAGATAGGAAGTATTGCTCCTGATTTTTCTGCAAAAACACCACAAGGAAAAGTTGTTTCCCTAAAAGAGTCTTTGGGTAAAGTTACTATTATAGATTTTTGGGCTTCTTGGTGTGGACCTTGTAGAAAAGAAAATCCAAATGTAGTTGCTATTTACAACGAATTGCACAGCAAAGGATTAAATATAATTGGAGTTTCTTTAGATAAGGATTTATCTAGTTGGAACCAAGCAATTGCAAAAGATAATATTACTTGGGTGCAAGTTTCTAATTTAAAAGAATGGGCAGAACCAATAGCTAAACAATATGGTGTAGAACAAATTCCGACTACCTTTTTAATAGATGCATCTGGAAAAATTGTTGCAAAAGATTTAAGAGACGCCGAATTAAAAGCTAAAGTTTTGGAGCTTTTAAGCTTTTCTTCTTCAAAATAATAATGACATTACCAATAAAATAAAAAAAGTCTCCTAGTGAGATTTTTTTTATTTTATTCGAAATCATAAGATTAAAGTTTATTTTCAAATTAAGTTTTAATTTAATTTGAAAACTTAAAAAGTGTTACTATATTTGACCTCTCGTAAAGCAAATGGGGAGATACTCAAGCGGCCAACGAGGGCAGACTGTAAATCTGCTGACTACGTCTTCGTAGGTTCGAATCCTACTCTCCCCACTATAAACTTCAACAGAAATGTTGGAGTTTATTTATTTTAAGAACATCTCGAATCAATCTAAAAACAAGTAATTCTCGAAAAATTAAGCACAATAACTCCATAATTTATCTCTATACTTTTTAAAGCTTAGAGCATGGAAGTAAAATAAAATAATTGATAATTTGTTTCGGAATTAAAGCTCTTTATTTTGTGCTTTTCTAATTTTTTTAAATAAATTAGAGGAATACACAAAATCTACAATGGCTTCATTATCGGTCTTAAAAATGTCTTTTTTAGTTCCTTCCCATGCTAAAACTCCTTCTTTAATAAAAATAATTTTTTGACCAATTTCCATCACCGAATTCATATCGTGGGTATTAATTACTGTGGTGATATTATATTCTTCTGTAATTTCATGAATTAAATTATCAATTAATATTGCAGTTTTTGGATCTAAACCTGAGTTTGGTTCGTCACAAAAAAGATATTTAGGATTGTTTACAATTGCTCTAGCTATAGCAACTCGTTTTTGCATTCCTCCAGAAATTTCGGAAGGCTTTTTATGATTCGCATCTATTAAGTTAACTCTTTGAATAACAAAATCTACTCTTTCTTTTATTTGAGCTGGATTTTTGTCAGTAAACATTTTTAAAGGGAAACCAACATTTTCTTCAACTGTCATGCCGTCAAATAAGGCACTTCCTTGAAAAACCATTCCGATTTCAGTTCGTAAAGTTCTTTTTTCGTCTGCAGATAATTCGGAGTAAATTCTTCCGTCAAAAGAAATAGTTCCTACTTCAGGAGTGAAAATTCCTAACAGTGATTTTAATAAAACTGTTTTACCAGAGCCACTTTGCCCGATAATTAAATTTGTTTTTCCTGTTTCAAAAGTGGTGGAAATCCCTTTTAAAATTTTAACACCATCAAATGATTTTTCTACATTTTTTACTTCTATCATTAGGCTAACAATAATTGGGTTAAAATATAGTTCACTAGTATTATTACAACACTTGTCCACACGAAAGAAATGGTACTTGCTTTACCAACTTCTAATGCGCCACCTTTCATATAATAACCATGAAATGAGGGTATTGTAGAAAGAAATAATGCAAAGATAATTGTCTTAATTACGGCATAAGTAATATGATATGGAATAAAATTGATTTGTACACCTGCAACAAACTCACTACTAGAGACAAATCCGCCATAAACGCCTGCTATCCATCCTCCTAAAATACCCAGAAACATAGCGATTCCAATAATAAATGGATATAAAAGCGAAGCAATTATTTTGGGAAATACTAAATAATTCAATGAATTGACCCCCATTACCTCTAAGGCATCTATTTGTTCTGTTACTCGCATCGTTCCGATGCTAGAAGTAATAAAAGAACCCATTTTACCTGCCATTACTATCGATATAAAGGTTGGCGCAAATTCTAAAATAATCGATTCTCTTGTAGCAAAACCAATAATTTCTCTAGGAATCAATGGGTTTATTAAGTTTAATGCAGTCTGTATGGAAACTACACCTCCCACAAAGAAGGAAATAAATGCAACAATTCCTAAGGAACCAATAATTAAGTCATCAATTTCCTTTAAAATTAAACCACGCATTACTGACCATTTGGTAGGCTTATTGAATACTTCTTTTAGCATTAAAAAGTATTTTCCGATATAGGATAAATAACGAAGAAGAATCATTTATTTAATTCAATTAATTATATTCTATATAAATAGAATACTGCAAAAATACTATTTTTTGTTGGGATTTTAGTTTTTGTTTTAATTCGAATGAAGGTATTCTAAAACAATTTTTCTTTCATTTTTTTTAAACGATAATTTCTTATGAATTTCGCTTGTTCAATAGTAACTAATAATTCTTTTTTATTAGATTTAGCTAACCAAAAACCTTTTATATAATCTAAAAATAAGAGTGGCTTTTTCTTCATCATTGCCAGTTTAGCAGAGGCTATGGCTGTTATCCAAAAGCCGTATCCTAGAGAGTAAAAGGCTTCTCCTTGTTTGTAACGAGCTGTTTTATTATAATTTGCACCAGTTGGTTTTAAATGTTTTACTTTTAATGAAGAGTCTGTAATTACTTTCCAATTGTAAAATTTGCAAAGTAATTCATCCACAGTATCCCAGCCCATTGCTGGTTTTAGACCCCCAATTTGTTGGAAAGTTTCTTTTCTATAGGCTTTAAATGCACCACGGATATGATCTTTATCAGTCAGGTTTTCTAAAATGAATTCTCCATTTTTCTCAATATAAGCGAATCCGCCAGCCATTCCAATTTTTGCATCCGAATGAAAATGCGAGATAATGGTTTCAAAATAATTAGATGGGAAAATCAAATCGGCATCTGCTTTCACAATGAAATCATAATTAGAATCTAAAGTTTCTAATCCTTTTTGAAAGGCTTGAATTACTTTGCTTCCGGGCAAATGTATGGCATCTGAAATTTTATTTACCAAATTAATAAAGGGATATTTTTCTACAAATTCAGATACTAAAGCAGCTGTTTTATCAGTAGAATTGTCGTTAACTACTACAATTTTATTGGGCAAAACAGTTTGTTCTACCAATGATTGCAGAGTAAGAGCTATAAATTCTTCTTCATTGTGAGAAGGAATGACGATGTAAAATTTCATTTATTTTACTTTTTCAGCATAAATAATATAATACCGGGGGGTGAAATAGCGCAGTAACGGCCTGAAGCCAATTTTTTTAACTGGATGAGTGAATTTTTCTCTTGCAATTATTTTCCATCCTGTTTTTTCTAATAGCCAATCCAATTGCCAATCTTCGAATTCATGATAATGTCTATCCCACATGTCAGTTTTACTTCGATAAGCTGGTGAAAACCACAATCGTAAAGGAATGGATATTAGTAGTTTATTGCAATTAACATTTTGTAAAATGGTGTAAGGATTTAATAAATGTTCGAATATTTCGAATGCAGTAAAAACAGAATATGTTTCTGTTTTTAAAGTAGTTTGGTTGTTGTCTAAATCTTCTCCAGTAGTATTTTTAACTGTATAATTATTATCCTCCATTATTTTGGAAAATGGATTGGGAACTCCTAAATCTAAAATAATCTCAGAAGTAGAAACGTATTTTTGTAAAAATTCTAAAGTATGCTTGAATCTTTTATTTGGAAATGTTTTTTCGTACATTATAGAATTTGGTTCAAATATAAAACAATTTGTAAATTTAGTAATTTAACCTTAAAATTAACCCATTATAACACAACAAAAATTACTTTTTTCTTATTTTACATTCTATAAACAATGGCATTTATGTTCATTCCAGATCCTACTGAAGCAAATAAAATCACATCGCCTTTGTTTATTGATTGGTCTTTTATTTTACCTTTAATTAAAGAATCGTACAGAGTAGGAACGGTTGCAACACTTGAGTTTCCTAATTCATGAATACTCATGGGCATTATTCCATCTGGCATTGTTTGGTCATAAAGTTTATAAAAACGTTGCACAATAGCTTCATCCATTTTTTCATTTGCCTGATGAATAAGTATTTTTTTTAATTGGCTGATGTCAACACCACTTTTATCTAAACAATCTTTCATTGCTTTTGGAACGTTTGACAAGGCAAATTCGTAGATTTTTCTTCCGTGCATTTTAAGGTAACGAACATCAGGATTATGATCCTTATTAAATGATTTTCCGAAGAATAAAAAATAGGCTTCGTCGTAGGTAAATGTGGCAGTATCATGCGCTAATATACCACCTTCATCATCACAAGTTTCAATAATAGTTGCTCCAGCACCATCCGAATAAATCATAGAATCTCTATCGTGAGTGTCAACCACTCTTGATAAGGTTTCAGCACCTATAATCAAACATTTTTTTGCCATTCCAGCTTTAATAAAAGCTTGTGCTTGGATGACTCCTTCCAGCCACCCAGGGCAACCAAAAAGCATATCGTAGGCAATACATTTAGGATTTTTTATGCGTAAATTATGTTTTACTCTACTGGCCAAACTTGGAAGTAAATCAGTTTGAATAGTTCCTTTTTTCACATCTCCAAAATTATGAGCAAAGATGATGTAATCTAGAGTTTCTGGATCTATTTTTGAGTCTTCAATTGCTCTTTTAGCAGCTATAAAACCAATGTCTGAAGTAGTTAAATCGTCAGTAACATATTTTCGTTCTTGTATGCCAGTAATACCATAGAATTTTTCAGTAATAATTTCATTAGAAAGAGCAAAATTCGAGCCATCTTCGTTTAAAAAAATGTGATTTGAAAAGTCATTATTTGTTACCGTTTCAGTCGGTATATAACTTCCAGAGCCAGTTATTTTTATGTTCATTTTAAAAGGATTACAAAACGAATTTATTAATAATTAATTTAAAATTATCTATTGGGTTTAAAAAATATTACTTAATTATGATATCTTTAATAAATACATTAATAAATTGGTAATATTATAATTTTTATTCTTTTTCTTTTTCTTTTTCTTTTGCAATTTTAATCTGCATTACGATCGATAAATTGTGCGCTTGATTTTTCATTCGTTCACAGTTTATACCATTAAAATTTTCGTTTATAGCCGCATCAAAGTGATTTAGCCATATTTCAAAAAGTTCTTTTGATAAATAAGATTTAGCATTTACATCGAGATGAATTTGAGTAAGATTATTAAAATAACCGCCAGTTCCTAAAATCGATTGAGACCAAAAAGCGACCAATATAGGCAAATGATCCTCTAATTTAATCTTAACAACATCGGTAAAAATATAACGGATTGCTTCATCAGCTAATAATTTTTTGTAGAAATCATTCATGACTTCATATAAATCTTCTTGGTTTTGGATGTCTTTCATATTCTTGAAAAATGATTTACAAAGTTACTTTATTAGAATAGCATTAACTTGATTATTTTTATTTTTTTCAATATTCTATGTTAACTATTTCCGCCCGCAGCCCGACTTGAGTGGAGCTCTTTTTTTTTGCTTCTTTTTTGAAGCATGAAAAAAAAGCGGGAACGGAAGGCGGAATAGCTGCCCAAATAAAAAAAAGGCTTCAAATTTTCATTTGAAACCTTTTAAATATTGGAGTTTTTAATTTGGAATTTAATTACATATACGCTTCAATTGGAGCACAACTGCAAACTAAATTTCTATCGCCATAAGCATCATCAACACGACGAACACTTGGCCAAAATTTGTTATCTGATACATATTCTAAAGGAAATGCTGCTTGCTCTCGAGTGTAAGGAAAATTCCAAGTATCTGCTGTAAGCATTGCTAATGTGTGGGGAGCGTTATGTAAAACCGTATTGTGGTCCTCCGCTGCTACTTGTTCGATTTCTTTACGAATTGATATCATTGCATCACAAAAACGGTCTAGTTCAGCAACATCCTCACTTTCGGTTGGTTCAATCATCAAGGTTCCAGCAACTGGAAAAGAAACAGTTGGTGCATGAAAACCATAATCCATCAATCGTTTAGCGATATCGGTAACTTCTATCCCTTGTTGTTTGAAAGCACGGCAATCTAAAATCATTTCGTGAGCAGCTCTTCCCATTTCTCCAGAATATAAAACTGGGTAACTAGATTCCAAACGCGCCTTCATGTAGTTGGCATTTAAAATGGCATATTGTGTGGCTTTTTTTAAACCTTCAGCACCAAGCATCGTAATGTATCCATAAGAAATTAAACATACTAATGCAGAACCAAAAGGAGCAGCTGAAATTGCTGAAATTGCCTGACTTCCTCCGGTTGGTATAATAGGGTTGGTTGGTAAAAACGGAACTAATTTTTCGTTTACACAAATAGGACCCACACCTGGACCTCCACCACCATGAGGAATGGCAAACGTTTTATGCAAGTTTAAGTGACACACATCGGCACCAATAGTGGCAGGATTGGTTAATCCGACTTGGGCATTCATGTTGGCGCCATCCATGTAAACTAAACCTCCGTATTCATGAATTAGATCTGTAATTTCAATAATGGTACTTTCAAAAACCCCATGTGTAGAAGGATAAGTTACCATTAATGCAGATAAATAATCTTTGTGCTCAATTGCTTTTGCTCTTAAATCTTCTACATCAATATTTCCTTCTGGAGTAGTTTTAGTTACAATAATTGTCATTCCTGCCATTGCTGCAGATGCGGGATTGGTTCCGTGAGCCGAGGAAGGAATTAAACATATATTTCTGTGGTGATCGCCTCGAGATAGATGGTAAGCACGAATAGTCATCAAACCAGCGTATTCTCCTTGCGCACCTGAGTTTGGTTGCAAAGTAGTGCCTGCAAAACCAGTTACTTCATTCAATTGATGTTCTAATTTCTTAAGCATTATTTGGTATCCTTCTGCTTGTTCAATAGGTGCAAAAGGGTGAATGCTGTTCCAATTTGCCATTGATAAAGGCAACATTTCGGCAGCAGCATTTAATTTCATAGTACAAGATCCAAGAGAAATCATCGAATGATTTAACGATAAATCTTTGCGTTCTAATCTTTTTATGTAACGCATCAATTGCGATTCCGATTGATTTTTATTGAAAACATCATGCGTTAAAAAAGTAGAAGTTCTTGCTAATGAAGAAGGATAATTAGTAGAATTAGTTAATTCACTAATTGTAAAATTATCTTTATTTAATGCTTCCGCAAATAGGGAAACAATTTGATTCAAGTCTTTTAATGAAGTGGTTTCATTTACAGAAATTGAAATAGTTTCATCATCTACATAAAAGAAATTAACTTCGTGTTTTTCGGCTACGGCTTTTACTTTAATTGCATCTGCTTTTACCAAAAGAGTATCAAAGAAAGAGGAGTTCATTTGATAAACACCTAATTTATTTAAGGCATCTGCCAAAGTTACAGCCGAAGCATGCACTTTATTAGCAATATTTTTCAAACCTTTCGGCCCATGATATACCGCATACATACCTGCCATTACAGCTAATAAAACCTGAGCGGTACAAATGTTAGAAGTCGCTTTTTCACGTTTTATATGTTGCTCGCGAGTTCCTAATGCCATACGTAAAGCACGATTGCCATTTACGTCAATTGTTACCCCAATAATTCTTCCTGGCATGGAACGTTTGTATTCTTCTTTGGTTGCAAAAAAGGCAGCATGTGGACCACCATAACCCATCGGGATTCCGAAACGCTGTGTGGTTCCAACCACTACATCAGCACCAATTTCTCCTGGAGGAGTTAAAGTTGTTAATGATAAAATATCAGCAGCAACTGCAACTTTTATTTCAGCTGAATTTGCTTTTGAAATAAATCCGGCATAGTCGTTTACTTGACCGTATTTTCCGGGATATTGTAAGAGAGCACCAAAAAAATCGGTTGAAAAATCGAAAGTTTCATGGTTTCCAATTACCAATTCTATTCCTCTTGGAGTAGACCGTGTTTGTAAAATTGAAATAGTTTGAGGTAAAACTTCTTCTGAAACGAAGAATTTAGCAACATTATTTTTCTTTTGATCTCGTGAACGAACATCAAACAATAAGGACATTGCTTCTGCTGCTGCAGTTCCTTCATCCAATAGAGAAGCATTGGAAATCTCCATTCCCGTTAATTCAATAATGGTAGTTTGATAGTTCAAAATAGCTTCTAGGCGACCTTGAGCAATTTCTGCTTGGTAGGGAGTATAAGCGGTGTACCAACCCGGATTTTCAAAAATATTTCTTTGAATAACTGCCGGAATAATTGTTGGGTGGTATCCTAAACCTATATATGATTTAAAAACTTTATTCTTTTTTCCTAATTCCTGAATGTGCGATAAATATTCGTACTCAGTCATTGCAGCATCTAAATCTAAATCTTTTTTCAAACGGATTGCGCTTGGTACAGTTTCGGAAATTAATTGTTCTAATGTTTCAACTCCAATGGTTTTAAACATATTTTGAAGGTCATTTTCTCGAGGACCTAAATGGCGTAAAGCAAATGCGTCTGTTTTCATTAAATAGAATAAGTATAAGTTTGTTGTGTGTTGGCTTTGTATTTGTTATCAAATTTAAAGCATTCAAAAGTAATTATTAAACTTCTAATTTTAGCTTAAACAAATTGTAATATTTAGAGAATTTGTTAACCAAAATGAGGGTTTATTAACAGATTGTTTAATTTTGCAATATGCAATTTCTGAAAAGACTTCTTGATTTTTATATTCAATCTTCCATTCATGTTGGTTTTGCAGTTTTTTGTTTGGTAAAAATCACAGAAATCACGGCTAAATTACATCCCATTCCTTTTTTTTCAGCTTGTGTTTTCTTTGCCACAATTTTGGGATATAATTTTTTAAAATATTTGGAGGTATTACGTAAAGGAAACTTTTATTCAATAAAATATTATTCCATATTTTTAGTTACATTTTTTTCTTTTATTGGATTGTTTTTTACTTTCAATAATTTAAAAAACACCATTCAGATTTATATTGTATTTTCGGGTTTATTGGTGTTACTATATCCTTTGTTAAGAAAATTTGGGCTTATAAAATTATTTTTTGTTAGTGTAGTGGTTACTTTTATAACTGTTTGTATTCCATATGCAAACACAGAATTTTTCTTGCAAGATTATGAAATAAATTTGATTCAAAGATTTTTAATTGTTTCAAGTTTCTTAATCCCATTTGAAATAATTGATAGTCCTTTTGATCCTATTTCGTTGCAAACAATTCCGCAAAAATTCGGAATTAATAAATCCAAGTTATTCGGAATGTTGTTGGTTATTTCTTTTGTGGTTTTAGAATTTTTGAAATCTAACAGCTCATTAGTTTCTTTTTTAATTGGGTTAGTAACCGTAATTTTAATTCACTTTTCTTCGACAAATCGCAATAAATATTATACTTCATTTTGGGTGGAAAGTGTGCCAATTTTTTGGTTGATTTTAGTTTTAGTATTTAGTTAAAAATTCGAAGCATTAACTTTTGTTAATAATTTTCTCATTAGTATAAATTTAAAATTATCAGTAAAACAATTATTCTAAAAGCAATCCAAGTAATATTCAAATGGAAAGGCAATTCTAAAATTTTTGTTCTTCTGTAATTTTCTAATAGCATTAGGATTACAGTAGCGCCAAACCATACTATTGATAAAGCTTCTGGAATTTTTAAAAACATAGAAATTACTAAAATCGGGAGCAATAACAAAGATCCCATCAAGGAAACAGTCATTAAATTTCCTAGGTAATTCATTATTTTTTCTCTTTTTAGATGTGTCAAAAATATTCCTTGAAACACCATTTGGCCTAAGGTTAAAAGTAATTCCCTGCCAATAGTAGTATTTGGAAAAAAAGATAATAAATTCGAATAATAGCACAAAACTATTGTTGTTATAACACTTGTGAACGCTATGTATAACAAACGATATTTATAATTAAAATCCGGAATATACTTTATCGAAATATCCTTTTTTTCTTTGCTTGGAGCAATTACTTTTCTGTTGAAGGATATGAATTTGTACATTTTTTTAAGCACATAATTGATTGGTTTTATTGTGCCTATTTTTTCTATTAATGGATAAGAATGTCCAAATACTTTCAGTAAACCATCAATGCCGTAAAGAACTGTTTTGTTTTTTGAATCTACTAAAGCAATTTCGTTCGTTGCTCTCTTTAAGTCAACATATATTTCCTCATTTTCATTTATTTCAGAATAAGGTTTTCTTCCGTTTTCATCTACAATTCCTGCTTTGATAAGTTTTGAAGTGTAGATATTGCAAATTGGACAATCTTCATCGTAAATTAGGGTTTGATTTTCTAACTTTTTCATGAAATTATCTTTTTATTTTCAATGGTAATTTTAGAACCTTTTGCCAGCATTGCAGAGGTTGGTTTTAAGTTTTGGAGAAAACTAAATTCTGAACCGTAGATGTTTTCAAAATTTACTTCAATGTTGTAATCTAAGACTTCCAATTGCTCCCATCTAGGATGCGTAACATTATATTCGATGGTTTTATTGCTATTGTATTTTGTATATCCAAAATAATGCTCGGTAATAAACTCTGCTTCCGAATTGAGATCTATAGGAATTGTATTTTTAGTTGTTATCATTTGAATTGAATTCCACTTTTTGTTTTTCCTCCATTCGTATTTAAATATTTTGGAAGTTTCATTTTCGATTCTTGAATTTCTCATTTTCAAGGTTTGATAATGTTCTTTGTACAGAGTATTAGCAACAATAGAAATTGCACGTTTTGGAACAATTTCTTTAATAAAAACTACCCCACGCTTCCAAATTCCATTTTCCAATCGTTTCACATAAAAACGTAAATTTACTTCTTCAAAGTTGGTATGAAAAGGAATCTTCAAACCTACTATTTTTACATCTTCAAACATAAAACCAATTAAACTTATGTAGCATTTATTATTCCACAAATCGAGTTCTGTCCCAATAGGAACGTAGTTTTCTAGTACTTTAGGATCGATTTTATAATTTATAATTGCAAGATCATTCCATTCTGCGGTTAAGAAACTCATGGCTATTTTTGTTTTAAACTTTAAAAAATGAAAGTTTTAATTTGAATTTATAGTGGAAATCAGGAGCAGTAAACTTCGGAATCTAACATTTAATTTGTCTAAAAGTCTAAACCAATCCTGCTCGTTTTAACAAAGCATCTGGATTTGGTTCGTGTCCTCTAAATCGTTTGTATAATTCCATTGGCAATTCGGTTCCACCTTTGGAGAGTACATTTTCTTTAAATTTAGTTGCCACTTCTTTATTGAAAATTCCTTTTTCTTGAAAATAAGCAAAGGCATCGGCATCCAAAACTTCAGCCCATTTATAGCTGTAATATCCCGAGGAATACCCTCCTTGAAAAATATGGGAAAAGGACACGCTCATGCAATTTTCAGCAACATCTGGATATAAAGTGGTACCCTCCATAGCTTGTTTTTCAAATGATTTGATATCGATAATTTCACTTGGGTTGTTACTATGAAAGGCCATGTCTAGAATTCCAAAACTCACTTGTCGTAAGGTTGCCATTCCTTCTAAAAAACTTGCGCTTTCTTTTATTTTTTCAACATAAACCTGTGGAATAATTTCTCCAGTTTCATAATGTTTGGCAAATAAAGCCAGTGCTTCGGGTTCGTAGCACCAATTTTCCATTACTTGACTTGGTAATTCCACAAAATCCCAATAAACTGAGGTTCCCGATAAACTTGGGTAAATGGTATTGGCCAACATTCCATGAAGGGCATGACCAAATTCATGGAATAAAGTAGTTACTTCGTTAAAAGTTAATAAGGAAGGTTTGGTTTCCGTGGGCGGAGTGAAATTACAAACGATAGAAACGTGGGGTCTTTCATTAATACCATCTTTTACCGATTGCGATTTATAGGAAGTCATCCAAGCACCATTTCGTTTTCCTTTTCTAGGGAAAAAATCGGAGTAGAAGATAGCAACTAAATTTTTTTGCTCGTCTTGTACTTCAAATGTTTGCACTTCTTCGTGGTATTTATCAATATCAAAAACTTCTTTGAAGGTAATTCCAAATAACTTTTCTGCTACTGTAAATGCACCGTTTAATACATTTTCTAATTTGAAATAGGGTTTCAATAATTCGTCATCCAAACGGAACAACTTTTGTTTTAATTTTTCAGAATAGTAAGAAGCATCCCATTTTTCTAATTGTTCTAAACCATCTAACTCCATTGCAAAAGCAGTTAATTGTGCTATTTCTTTTTCGGCTGCTGGTTTTGCTTTTTCAAGTAAATCTTTTAGAAACGATTTTACTTTATCTGGATTTTGTGCCATTCGTTCTTCTAAAACAAAATGCGAATGGGTAGCATAACCTAATAAATTAGCACGGTCGAAACGCAACTTGGCAATTTTTAAAGTGATTTCTTTATTATCGAATTTGTTTCCTTGAAATGCTTTTTTACCTGCTGCAATTGCCATTTCTTTTCTTAATTCTCTATTTTCTATATAGGTTACAAAAGGCAAATAGCTTGGAAAATCTAAGGTAAAAATCCAACCTTCAAGTTCTTTAGATTTTGCTAACGAACGCGCCATTTCTTTAGCATCTTCTGGCAAACCTGTTAAGTCAGTTTCGTTGGTAATATGCAATTGATAGTTGTTAGTTTCCGCCAAAACGTTTTCACCATAAGTCAATTTTAATTTAGCTAATTCGGTATCGATTTCTCTTAATTTTGCTTTTTTATCTTCGGATAGCAAAGCACCATTTCGAGCAAAACTTTTGTATTTTTTGTCTAATAAAGTGGCTTGCTCAGTTGTTAAAGTCAAATTTTCTTTTTGATCATGAACTGCTTTTACTCTTTTAAATAAATTTTCATTTAACGAAATATCATTTCCGAATGCAGTTAGTAGTGGTGAAACTTCTTGGGCTATTTTTTGCATTTCGTCACAAGTTTCAGCCGAATTCAAATTGAAGAATATAGACGAAAGTCGATCCAGAGCATCTCCAGAAAAATCTAACGCAACGATAGTGTTTTCAAAGGTAGGATCTTCGGAATTATTAGTTATTGCATCAATCTCTGCTCTTGCATTTGCGATGTTTTCAATAAAAGCAGGTTGGTAATCTTCTAGTTTTATATGTGAAAAGGGAGCAGTATTGTGTTTTGTTTGGAATGTAGAAGTTAAAATTTTCATTTTTGCAAAATTGCATTTATAGATTAATATTTATTAAATCCTGTTAAGTATTCCAAAAACGGAGTAATTCGATTTTGTCATTATTTATTCTATAATAAAGAGTGATTTGTTTTAAAATTACCACTTTATTAATGTTTTTATAATTTGTTGAAATAAATTCAATATTGTTCTGAAGAAGCAAATTCAAGGTTTGGTCTACCTTTTCAATAAAATTTATAACATCTTTAAATGTCCATTCCGCCTCTAAATAATCAATATTTTGCCAATAATCTTTTTTTGATTGAGGCGACCAAATGATCTCCATTATTTGAAATACTTTGAATAGCGATTTCTTGTTTCTTCCATAACTAAATTATGAGAAAATCCTTTTTTATTTTCTAAAGAATGAATAGCCTCATCAATAGCTAATTTTTGTTTTTCAGTTAAAGTAGATTTTTTTTGAATTAATTGAATAATTTCTTCAATCAACTTTGGATTTTCAATATCCAAAATAACCTTAGCTAATTCAATTTTAGAAGTTTGAATGTTCATAATTTTCTTTTGCTAAAGATAACTATTTTTTTAGTTCAGAAGCCGCTTTATTAACTGCTTCTTTTAGGCTTTCTTTATAGAAAATAATTTTATCTAATACACATTTATCAGAGGTTCCAATGATTTGAGCGGCAAGAATTCCGGCATTTTTGGCTCCGTTTAAGGCTACAGTTGCTACAGGTACACCACCTGGCATTTGCAAAATAGACAAAACTGAATCCCAACCATCAATAGAATTACTAGATTTTACCGGAACTCCAATTACAGGCAGTGGCGACATTGAAGCAACCATTCCCGGTAAATGAGCAGCGCCGCCAGCACCTGCAATAATTACAGAGATTCCGCGAGTATGCGCATTTTTACTAAAATCAAAAAGTTTTTCGGGAGTTCTGTGTGCCGAAACAATATCGACTTCAGTTTCTATGTCAAATCCATTTAAAATATCTATTGCTTCTTGCATTACTGGCATATCCGATATGCTTCCCATTATTACAGCTACTTTCATTTTATTGATAATTAACAATTTATAATTTATAATTATTTTGCGATAACGCGGATGGTATTCTTAACTTCTTCAGCAATTTTTCTGGCTTGTTGCATGTCCTCATTTACAATTGTAACATGTCCCATTTTTCTGAAAGGACGTGTTTCTTTTTTGCCGTAAATGTGAGGCGTTACGCCATCAATAGCCATTATTTTTTCAATGTTTTGATAAATAACAGATCCTGAAAATCCTTCTTCACCCACCAAATTTACCATAATTCCAGCAACTTTACTAGCAGTATTTCCTAAAGGAAGGTTTAAAATGGCTCGTAAATGGTTTTCAAATTGCGAGGTGTAACTTGCTTCAATGGTGTGATGCCCTGAATTGTGTGGTCTTGGTGCAACTTCATTTACCAAAATTTCATCCTCTTGAGTTTGAAACATTTCCACTGCCAAAAGGCCAACATGGTTAAACGCTTCCGAAACTTGTAAAGCAATTTCTTTTGCTTTCTGTGCTACTTTATCATCAATTCTTGCAGGACAAATTACATATTCTACTTGATTGGCTTCGGGGTGGAATTCCATTTCTACTACTGGATACGTTTTTACTTCTCCAGAAGCGGAGCGAGCTACAATAACTGCCAGTTCATTTTTAAAAGCAATCATCTCTTCGGCAATACACTCAACATTGGGAAGATTTTCTAAATCGGAAGCAGTTCGCACAACCTTTACACCATTTCCATCGTAGCCAAATTGGGTGCATTTCCAAACAAATGGAAAGTTTAATATTTCTATTTCTGATTTAAGATTTTCAAGATTACTATATTTTTTATAATTGGAAGTTGGAATATTGTTTTCGATGTAAAAATCTTTTTGACGTCCTTTATTCTGAATCAATCTCAAAGTTTTTGGAGAAGGAAAAACAAGTAAACCTTCCGCTTCCAATTTGTCCAAAGCATCTAAATTTATATTTTCAATTTCTAATGTTAAGAGATTAACTTTTTTGCCAAATTGGTAAACGGCTTCAAAATCCATTAAATCACCAATGAAAAACTGATTTGCTCCATACTGACTAGGTGCTTCTTTGCTAGAATCTAAAATATAGGTATGAATGTCAAATTTTCGAGTTTCGGCCAATAGCATTTTGCCTAATTGACCGCCACCTAGAATTCCAAGTTTAAAATCGGAAGAAAAGTAGTTCATTTTTGTTGCGTTTGTGCAAAGATAAACATTTGAAAATTATTTCAATTGCTTCAAAATATCTTTAACTAGAAAACAACGTAAATTCGATTTATTATCTGAAATAAATATTTATAAGACGTAAAAACTAAATTGATTTTGCAAAATTAACAAATTAGTAAAAAAGTTTCTTTGTATACTATTTAATACTTAATACTTCACTAAATTTGCAACTTTAATTTCAAATTAATGACTATGATACAGCTTCACGGTAAAAGTTTTGAGCCATTTATTTCCTCAGAAGAAATTGATTTTGCAATCTCAAATATGGCCAAGCAAATGGATGACGATTTCTTTGATGAGATTCCGGTATTTGTAGGAATTCTAAATGGATCTTTTATGGTGTTATCTGATTTGATGAAGCACTATCGAGGAATGTGTGAAGTGAGTTTCTTGAAACTGGCTTCGTATGAAGGAACCGAATCTACTAATGCAGTGAAACAACTTATTGGAATCAACGAAAACCTTGAAGGAAGAACGGTTATAATCGTTGAAGATATTGTTGATACAGGAAATACCATTGAAGAATTAAAAGCAATCTTCAAAGAGAAAAAGGTAAAACATCTTAAAATTGCAACGCTTTTTTTTAAGCCAGAAGCTTACAAAAAAGACATCAAAATCGATTACATTGGAATTCGAATTCCTAATAAATTCATTGTTGGATATGGTTTAGACTACGACGGGTTAGGAAGAAACTTTCCAGACGTGTATCAATTAGCTCAAAAAAAATAGACTTAGAATTTCAAAAAACAACAATAACACACAACTTTTACAAAATGATTAACATTGTTCTTTTCGGGAAACCGGGTGCAGGAAAAGGCACACAAGCCGAATTTTTAAAAGAAAAATATAATTTAACACATCTTTCTACAGGAGATATTTTTAGATTCAATATAAAAAACGATACCGATTTAGGGAGGTTAGCTAAAACTTTTATGGATAAGGGTGATTTAGTTACTGATGAACTGACCATCCAAATGTTGCAAAGCGAGGTAGATAAAAATCCACTTTCTGCGGGATTTTTATTCGATGGTTTCCCAAGAACTTTAGCACAAGCAGCAGCTTTAGATAAATTTTTAGAAACCAAAGGACAAAATATTACTGCAACTGTAGCGCTTGATGCGGATGATTCAGTTTTGGTTGCCAGATTATTGGAAAGAGGAAAAACTTCTGGTAGACCAGATGATCAAGACGAAGAAAAAATTAGAAATCGCTACCAAGAATACAATGAAAAAACGGCACCTTTAATGGATTATTATAAGGGACAAAGTAAATTTCATGCTGTAAATGGTATTGGAACCATACTAGAAGTTAATGAAAGATTGAACCTTGTTTTTGATAATTTATAGTTATTTGACCAAAGGAATATAAATTTCGAGCATTCATTTTTTTTTTAGATATTTGTAAACAGAAAAAGAGCAATTTCCGGAATTCGGAATTCAGGCTCTTTTTTTGTAACTTTAGATATGGAACTTTTAATAATACTTTTTTTAATTTTGCTTAACGGCATTTTCTCTATGTCGGAAATCGCTTTGATTTCGGCTAGAAAAAATCGGTTAGAAACTTCTGCAAAAAAAGGTAATACTAATGCCAAAGTAGCTTTAGAATTAGTTAACTCTCCAAATAAACTTCTTTCTACAGTTCAAATAGGAATTACCTTAATTAGTATATTAACTGGAATTTATTCGGGAGATAAAATAACTAATGATGTTCAAAATTTAATTGCAACATTCGACGATTTAAAAATATACGCTCATTCCATAGCGGTTGGAATAGTTGTAGTAATTTTGACTTTCTTTTCTCTAGTATTAGGGGAATTACTACCCAAAAGAATTGGATTGAATTATCCGGAAACTATTGCTAAACGAATGGCGGTTCCAATGAAAATCATTTCGCAATTAACTGCTCCATTCATTTGGTTGCTGACAATATCTACAGATGCTTTGCTTAAATTGTTCAATATAAAACCAACTGCTGACGGTAAAGTTACTGAAGAAGAAATTAAAGCAATCATAAAAGAAGGCGCCGAAGTAGGTGAGGTGCAAGAAATTGAACACGATATTGTAGAAAGAGTTTTTCATATTGGCGACAGAAAAATTAATTCTTTAATGACCCACCGTTCCGACATTGTGTATTTATCGGTGGAGAATAGTTTGGAGGAAATAAAAGCAAAAGTTTTAAACGAATTACATTCTGTTTTCCCTGTTTGTAGAGACAGTTTAGACGAAATTATTGGTGTAATATCCCTTAAAGATTTGTTTTCTAATTTTGACAAAGTGAATTTTAATCTGCAAGAAATTGCAAAAGATCCTGTTTATTTAATAGAGCAAACTTCGGTTTACAAAGCCTTAGAAAATTTCAAAAAAACCCGCGTTCATTATGCTTTTATTGTAGATGAGTATGCGGTTTTCCAAGGAATAATTACTCTTGATGATATACTAGAAGCCTTAGTTGGAGACGCTTCCGATTTTGACAACGACGAAAATAAATTAGTTGCAAATGAAGACGGGACCTGGTTAGTAGATGGACCCTATTCGTTGCACGATTTTCTAACATTTTTCGATATGGATGATCTTACTAACGATTATGAAGTAACTACCGTTAGCGGATTTTTCATTACTGAATTAGGTTCCATTCCCAAGCAAGGAGAAAAATTAATTTGGAACAAACTAGAATTTGAAGCCCAAAAAATGGATGGCGCTAAAATTGACAAGGTGTTGATAAAAGCATATAAAGAAAATTAGGTCTGAGGTATATGGTAAAGGGTTTAAAGGATAAAGAAGCAAGTAGTAACTTATCCCTAGTGCCCGAAATCCAAAACCCAAAACCCAAGACCCAAAACCAAAAAAAATGACAGAAGGAAATTTTGTAGACTACGTTAAAATATATGTTACATCTGGAAGAGGAGGTAAAGGATCTACGCATTTGCATAGAGAAAAATTTATTGAAAAAGGTGGTCCCGATGGAGGAGATGGTGGTCGTGGAGGTCATGTATACTTGAAAGGAAATAAAAGTCTTTGGACTTTATTCCATTTAAAATTCGTAAAACACATGCGGGGTGGTCATGGTGGTGATGGAGGAAGTTCTAGAAGTACAGGCCACGACGGAGAAGATAAATTTGTAGAAGTTCCTTTAGGAACTGTAGTTAGAGATATTGAAACCGGAGAAATTTTGTTCGAAATAACCCAACATGATGAGGTTAAAATTCTAGCACAAGGTGGAAAAGGTGGATTAGGAAATTGGAATTTTAGAAGTTCTACTAACCAAACTCCAAGATATTCCCAACCTGGAATGCCTTCACAAGAATTGGACGTTATTTTAGAACTTAAAGTTCTTGCCGATGTAGGTTTAGTTGGATTTCCAAATGCCGGAAAATCTACGTTACTTTCTGTTTTAACTTCTGCAAAACCAAAAATTGCTGATTACGCTTTTACAACTCTAAAACCAAATTTAGGAATTGTTGCCTACCGTGAATTCCAATCGTTTGTAATTGCAGATATACCTGGAATTATTGAAGGTGCAGCCGAAGGAAAAGGGTTGGGTCATTATTTTTTACGACACATCGAAAGAAATTCAACTCTCTTATTTTTAGTTCCTGCCGATGCCGATGATATTAAAAAAGAATATGAAATTCTATTGGATGAATTGCGACGTTACAATCCTGAAATGTTAGACAAAGACCGTCTTTTAGTAATTTCTAAATGTGATATGCTCGACGACGAGTTGAAAGCAGAAATGAAACAACTTTTGGATAAATCCAAATTAGGAATTGCTTACATGTTTATTTCATCTGTTGCTCAACAAGGTTTAACCGAGTTAAAAGATAAACTTTGGGAAATGTTAAATGTAGAAGACGATAAACCAGAAAACAGCCATAATATTTAAGAAAACTATTAATAATCATATTTTCAAGTCTCGAAATTTTCGGGACTTTTTTGTTTGACACAAAATCCTTTTCTACTTTGAGAATAAATTCCACAAAAAATAGTAATTTTGCAATACTATTTGTACTCAATAAATTTTAAAGATTTATTTATCCGATTAGTAGCAAACAAACAAATAACTTTATACTAACAAACAAAATGAAGAAAATTATTTTATCCCTTCTTGTTGCTATTATGCTTATTCCAACAAGTGTAAAAGCAGATGAAGGTATGTGGTTTTTAATGTTCATTGAACGATTGAACCACCGCGACATGCAAAAAATGGGCTTGCAATTGACAGCCGAAGAAATTTACAGCATCAACCACCACAGTTTAAAAGATGCTATTGTGCAATTCAACGGAGGGTGTACTGCCGAAATCATTTCTAAAGATGGTTTAGTACTTACAAACCACCACTGTGGATATGATGGTATTGCCGAACTTTCTACTGCTGAAGATAATTTATTGAAGAACGGATTTTGGGCTGCTAACAGAGCCGCTGAGAAAAAACCTTCCAGTTTATACGTGCGTTTTTTTGTTCGAATGGACGATTGTTCTAAACGTATCTTAGCAAAAGTAAATCCTTCTATGAATGAAGCCGATAGAGAAAAAGCAATCAATGCAGAAATCGCTCTTATCGAAAAAGAAAACAACGAAGGTGGAAAATATACTGTTTCAGTTCGTCCATTTTTTCAAGGAAACGAATACTACTATTTTGTTTACCAAGATTATAAAGACGTTCGATTAGTTGGAGTGCCACCAGAAAGTTTAGGAAAATTTGGAGGAGATACCGATAATTGGGAATGGCCTCGTCAAACTGCCGATTTCTCTATGTTTAGAGTTTACGCGGATAAAGATGGTAACCCTGCCGATTATTCTACTAACAACGTTCCATTGCAACCAAAGCACTATTTACCAGTAAATTTATCTGGAGTAAAAGAAGGTGATTTTGCTATGATTCTTGGTTACCCAGGAAGAACCAACCGTTGGATGCCTGCAAGCGGAATCGAACAAAACGTAAAATTTGCATATCCTGCTTGGGTGGAAGGTGCTAAAACCGGTATGGACAACATGAAGAAATACATGGAAATGAGCGATGCACTTCGTTTGGTTTATGCTTCTAAATATGCTTCGACTGCCAATTACTGGAAAAACCGCCAAGGAATGATTGATGCACTTTCTAAATTTGGAACAGCCAAATCTAAAGCGCTTCAAGAAACAAAATTTGACAAATGGGCTAATAAGTCAGAAAACAAAGCCAAATACGGAGCAGTAGTTTCTACAATAAATAAATATTATGCTTTAACTAATGAAAAATCGCGTCATGATAATTACTTACAACAATTATTAAGAACAACTTCTTTTGGAACAATTGGAAGAACTTTAGGAAAACAATTAGATAATTATATAAAAGCAGATGCTAATAAACGTAAAGAACTAGCCCCTAAAATTTCTGAAATGGCCGAAAGTCTATTTGCAGATTTACACATTCCAGCAGAAAAAGATTTATTGGCAGCACAATTACATTTGTATGCTACCAAATCAACAGGATATGCAATTGCACCTTTAGTTAAGAAAATTGGCGATGAAAATAATAATGACTTCACTAAATATGCAAGTGCAGCTATCGATTTGAGCGTTTTAACATCTTTAGAGAAAGTAAAAGCATTCCTACAAGTACCTAGTCAAGGCCTTTTAGACAATGATCCGTTATATGTTTTATCTAACGATATGCTAACGCATTTAAATTCTAAATCAGATGAAATTGCAAAAGCACAAAATGATTACGGCGCTTCTTTCCGTCTATTGGTAGAAGGTTTACGTGAGTCTAAAATTGGAACAATTAAATATCCAGATGCTAACTCCACGTTACGTTTAACCTACGGAAAAGTTCGTGCATTGCCTGCCGATAAACGTAACGATGCTAAAATTAATAATTACACCACATTAGACAGTCAAGTGAAAAAATACAAAAAAGACGATGAAGAATTTAATCTTCCAACCCGTGTTTTAGAAATGGCTAAAAATAGAGATTACGGTCGTTATGGCGATAAAGACGGTTCACTTCACGTGAATTTCTTGACCGATAATGACATTACCGGTGGAAATTCGGGTTCTCCAGTTCTTAACGGAAAAGGAGAATTAATTGGTCTAGCTTTTGATGGAAACATCGAAGCTATGGCAGGTGACGTAATTTTTGACAGTAAATTACAACGTACTATTAATGTAGATATTCGCTATGTTTTATGGGTAATAGAGAACTTCTCTAACGCGAAACACATTGTTGACGAAATGACTTTGGTGAAATAATCCAAACAATCAAAAACGTTTTTACTCAAAAACTCCGACTTAATTTATTTAAGGTCGGAGTTTTTTTTTAGGAGCGAATGTTTTGGGATTTAATTGTAAAGGCAATTCCTGCTTTTCGTTGCAATCTTTTCTACCTGTCAGGTTTTATAAACCTGTCAGGTATAAAAGGATTTTCACTAAAATCAGGGCTAAACAGTAAATGTGTTGCCTTTTTATAAACAAATTATAAACACATTGATAATTAAAAATCAATTTCTTATTTTTGAAGATTAAATAGTGAAACTATGCACTTTACAAAGTTTTTTATATTCTTTATAACCTTCCATTTTTTTGGCACAACTGATTTTGAAAAGGCTGAAAAATTGTACCAACAAGAAAAATGGGATGAAGCTAAGGTTCTTTTTCAACAGTGTTTAATAGAAAATCCTAAAGATTTCAAGAGCATAGAATATCTTGGGGACATTGCAGGACATCAAAAAAAATGGGACGAAGCAATTAAATACTACAAATCCTTAAAAATACAGTTTCCTAAAAAGGCAAGCTATTTCTATAAATATGGTGGTGCACTCGGAATGAAAGCTAAATCTGTCAATAAATTCAAAGCATTAGGAATGATTTCTGAAATTGAAGAATCCTTTTTAATGGCAGTAAAACTTGATCCAAAACATATAGAATGTCGTTGGGCATTGGTAATGTTTTATATTCAAATACCTAGAATAATTGGAGGTAGTGAAGCCAAAGCCCAAAAATATTCTAATGAATTGATGGCGATTTCCAAAGTAGACGGCTATCTTTCCAAAGGTTATATTGACGAATATTATGAACGATTTTCCGATGCCGAAAAGGATTATACTAAAGCACATGAAATTGGTAACTCTAAAATCACCTTTCAAAAATTGTATAATTTATATTTAAATAAAATTAAAGATTCCGTAAAGGCAAAAAGACTAAAAGAACAATTTGAAAAATAAGTTTGTAGAATATTGTTTGTAGTTCCTAAGTTAACCATAAACGATAAACTCTTAACCAAAAACACAACATGAGAACACACTTCATCGCCATTGGCGGAGCAGCCATGCACAATCTTGCACTTGCATTACACAACAAAGGATATCATGTAACGGGTAGCGACGACGCTATTTTTGAACCATCTAAATCCCGTTTAGAAAAGAAAGGATTATTACCGGTAGAACTTGGCTGGTTTCCAGAAAAAATAACCCAAGATATTAAAGCTGTAATTCTAGGAATGCACGCCAAAGAAGATAATCCCGAATTGCTTAAAGCGCAACAATTAGGCTTGAAAATATATTCGTATCCCGAGTTTTTATACGAACAATCTAAAAATAAAACACGCGTGGTTATAGGTGGTTCCCACGGGAAAACCACCATTACTTCTATGATTTTACACGTGATGCATTACCATAATATCGAAGTAGATTATATGGTTGGAGCCCAGTTGGAAGGATTTGAAACTATGGTACATTTAACAGAAACTAATGATTTTATTGTTTTGGAAGGCGATGAATACCTTTCATCTCCTATGGACAGACGACCAAAATTTCATCTTTACCAACCCAATATTGCCTTACTTTCGGGAATCGCTTGGGATCATATTAATGTTTTTCCAACCTTTGAAAATTATGTAGAGCAATTTGAAATTTTTGCAAATCAAATTACCAAAGGTGGAATTCTAATTTATAATGAAGAAGATGCTACCGTTAAAAAAGTAGCCGAAGAAACTACTAATGCTATCCGTAAAATTGCTTACTCCACGCCAAGTTACACCGTTGCTGACGGAACTACTTTATTAGATACTCCTGAAGGGCCAATGCCAATTGAGGTTTTTGGAGCACATAATTTAAACAATCTTGCTGGTGCCAAATGGATTTGCCAATGTATGGGTGTTGACGAAGCCGATTTTTATGAAGCCATAGCCAACTTTAAAGGAGCCAGCAAACGTTTGGAAAAAATCGCCGAAGGAAAAGGGAAGGTCGCATACAAAGATTTTGCACATTCGCCGAGTAAAGTTTCTGCAACTACACAAGCCGTTAAAAATCAATATCCTGACAGGAAATTAATTGCTTGTTTGGAATTACACACCTATAGTAGTTTGAATGCCGAATTCCTTAAAGAATACCAAGGCGCTCTTGATGCTGCCGATGTTGCAGTAGTTTTTTATTCTCCCGATGCGGTTAAGATTAAACAATTGGAGGAAGTAACCTATGAGCAAATCGCGCAATCGTTTCAGCGAGAAGATTTAATAATTTATACTAATCCTGCTGATTTTAAGAATTTCTTATTTGGTCAAAATTTTGACAATTCTGCCTTATTGCTCATGAGTTCTGGAAATTATGGTGGATTAAATTTTGATGACGTGAAGGAATTAATGAAATAATTTTTTTGGTGCGGAATTTAATTCGTATTTTAGGTATACTATAACATACCTAAATATGTACACACCAATAAACCAGTGGGCGGAAGATGATCGCCCCCGAGAAAAATTTCTACTAAAAGGAAAATCTGCTTTATCGGATTCCGAGTTGCTTGCTATACTTATAGGTTCGGGTTCTCGAAATGAAAGTGCTGTGCAGTTGTGCCAGCGCATTTTGGCATTGGCAAGCAATAATTTGAATCAATTAGGAAAGTTGTCAGTGCAACATTTGATGGAGTTTAAAGGTATTGGTGAAGCCAAAGCTATTTCCATTGCTGCCGCCCTTGAATTAGGGAGGCGCAGACGAAATGAAGATGTGTTAGAATTGGATAAAATCACGTCTAGCAAAGCGGTATTTCAAATTATGCAACCAATTATTGGGGAGTTGCTTCACGAAGAATTTTGGGTTTTGTATCTCAATAATTCCAATAAAGTAATTCATAAAGCGCAACTTTCTAAAGGCGGAATGACGGGTACTGTTGTAGATACTAGAATAGTTTTTAAAATAGCATTAGAATACAATGCAATTTCGCTAATTTTGACACACAATCACCCATCGGGGAAATTGTTAGCAAGCGAATCGGATAAAGAAATTACTCGAAAGCTAAAATTAGCTGGACAGCACATGGATATTTTGGTTTTAGACCATATTATAATTACTGAAAGAGGTTTTTATAGTTTTAATGATGAAGGAATATTTTAGAAAATGAAACACATTACTGACATCTTTTTTGATTTAGATCACACACTTTGGGATTTTGAAAAAAACTCAGCATTAGCATTTGAAAAAGTACTGAAAAAGCATAAAATTACAGTAGAATTGGAGGTTTTTTTGAAACATTATGTGCCCCTGAATTTCAAATATTGGGAACTCTATCGTCACGATAAAATAACCCAAGACCAGTTGCGATATGGCAGATTAAAAGACACTTTTGATATTTTAAATTACGAAACATCCGATGAATTAATAGACTTAATTTCTGTTGAATACATTCATTATTTACCCGAATTTAATTATCTTTTCGATGGCGCCCTGGAGATTCTGGATTACCTAAATGCCAAGTATAATTTGCATATTATTACCAATGGTTTTCAAGAAGTTCAGGCTGGTAAGATGACGAATTCGGGTATTGATATGTATTTTAAGACCATAACCAATTCGGAAATGGCAGGAGTTAAAAAACCAAACCCAAAGATTTTCGAATTTGCTCTGCTGAAAGCTAATGTCCAAAAACAAAACAGTATTATGATTGGAGATTGCTTAGATGCCGATGTAAATGGTGCTTTGAATTTTGGTATGGATGCTATTCACTTTAACGAAAATAACAAAGAAATTCCTAATCATATTAAACAAGTGAATCACTTAATTGAATTAAAAAATCACCTATAATGAAAAAGTTTTTAATATTGTTTTTGTTGCTATCGTCGGTTGGATTTGCTCAAAATTTTAATAGTTATAAATATGCAATGGTTCCTGCAAAATTTAGTTTTTTTAGAGAGGAAAATACTTATAATTTGAATATGCTAACTAAGATGTACCTTCAAAAATACGGATATGAAACCTACTATAATAATGATGTCGCTCCCGATGAATTTGTGATTTCCAATTGCAATAAAATTTATATTGATGTATTAGAAAATAATAATACGTTTACTACAAAGTTGAAAGTAGTAGTGAAAGATTGTAAAGGAACTATTATTGCTACCTCCGAAGAAGGAACTAGTAGAGAAAAAGAATATGAAGTAGCATATAACTTGGCTTTGCGTATGGCTTTTGATAATTTTGGAATATTAAAAACGCATAAGTTTCAACAAACCGAAAAAAGTTTGGGATTGATTGGGGAACCAGCTCAAAATATACAACAAGAGGCACCAGTAAAAATTGAGGATAAAATCAATTTTCCTGCCTATAATTCCAGTGAATGGACCTATGTTGTAAAAAGCGAAATTAATGGATATATGATTACTGATAGTGCAAATCCTAAATTTTATTTACAACTATTAAAAACCAATAATCCATTAATTTTTATTGGAAAATCTGAAAGAGGTAATGGTGTTGTAACTTTAAAGAAGGACCATATGATATATGAATATTATGAAAATAATATGTTGATATCAATGCAATTGATGGTTAAAATTTAATACCTATACTTATCTTTCCACCGATTTTTTAAGAACTCTCTGGTTCCATTTTCGCGAGAATTATTCCCAGGATTATAAAAAACAGTATTCGAAATAGCATCTGGTAAATATTCTTGTTCACTAAAATTATTGTCATAATTATGAGAGTATTGGTACTCTTCACCATAGCCCAATTCTTTCATTAATTTAGTTGGAGCATTTCGTAAATGTATTGGGATTGGCAAATCACCAGTTTGTTTTACCAAAGCTTGTGCATCATTGATAGCCATATAACTAGCATTACTTTTTGGAGAAGTTGCCAAATAAACCGCACACTGACTTAAAATAATTCTACTTTCTGGATAGCCAATTGTTGCCACAGCCTGAAAAGTATTATTTGCCATAATGAATGCCGTTGGATTAGCATTTCCGATATCTTCGCTAGACAAAATTAGCATTCTTCTAGCAATAAATTTCACATCTTCACCGCCTTCAATCATTCTTGCCAACCAATAAACGGCACCGTTAGGATCGCTTCCGCGGATGGATTTAATGAAAGCCGAAACAATATCATAATGCTGTTCACCAGTTTTATCATATAAAACAGTATTTTGTTGCACCAATTCTAAAACTTTGGCATTGGTGATGGTAATTTGACCTTCAGGGCTTGCGTTTACAACTAATTCAAAAATGTTTAATAACTTTCTTCCATCGCCACCCGAAAGTCGCAATAAAGCCTCAGATTCTTTAATTTTTATTTTTTTAGAGGAAACATAGGTGTCTTCTTTCATTGCTCTATCCAAAAGTGCCAATAAATCTTCTTTGGAAAAAGAATTTAAAACATAAACCTGACATCGGGAAAGTAAAGCAGGAATAACTTCAAAACTTGGGTTTTCAGTTGTAGCACCTATTAACGTTACCCAACCTTTTTCAACTGCAGCCAGTAAAGAATCTTGTTGCGATTTGCTAAATCTATGGATTTCGTCAATAAATAAAATCGGGTTTTTGGCAGTAAACAAACCGCCACTTTGTTTGGCTTTTTCAATTACATCTCGAATGTCTTTCACCCCCGAGTTAATTGCGCTCAACTCATAATAGGGGCGTTGACTTTGCTTGGCAATAATCTGTGCCAAAGTCGTTTTTCCTGTTCCTGGTGATCCCCAAAAAATCATTGACGGAATAATACCCCGCGCAATTTGTTGCGTTAGCGAACCATTTGGCCCAACCAAATGCAACTGGCTGATATAATCTTCTAGTCTCTGCGGACGAATACGTTCGGCTAAAGGTGCTTCCATTTTGTAAAATTACATATTTCAATGTTAATTTTTTTCAGATTTTCCTAAATATTGCTTGTAATTTTTTGACACAGATTTGCTTATTAAAAATAATTATAGAAATCTGTAAATCTGTGACTATTTTTTTCATTGAGAAAAATCTAATACTGACAAATTAGCATTAAAAAATTATTGGATGTATTTTTGATAAATGATTTATCAAATATGATACATAACAACGAATTTAACCATTTCAGATTTTCAGCATCAACCTGGATTGTTCCTACGTTTATGTTGCTTTTTGTTTGGTTTGTATTTTATGCTGATAATTTGTTTCATCTTCATTTGAACGAACACGGAATTCTGCCAAGAACAGCATCCGGATTACAAGGGGTTCTTTTCAGTCCGTTTTTGCATGGAGATATTAATCATATTGCTAGCAATTCGTTGCCACTTTTTATATTAACTACTGCTCTAATTTACTTTTATCGTGAAGTTTCTCTAAAGGTATTAGTATTTGGAATTTTACTTTCGGGAATTATTACTTGGATAATTGGCCGCGAATCCTATCATATTGGTGCAAGTAGTTTGATTTACGTTTTGGTATCGTTTATTTTCTTTAAAGGGATGATGACTCAATATTATAGATTAATGGCTTTGTCATTGGCGGTAGTTGTCTTGTATGGCGGAATGATCTGGTATATTTTTCCAGAAGTAGATAAAGCCATTTCTTGGGAAGGGCATTTGGCAGGGTTAATAACTGGGTTTGTATTTGCAGTTAAATTTAAAACGCCCGATTATGTTAAAGATATTCAATACGATTGGGAAAAACCCGATTTCAATCCTGAAGAAGATCCTTTTATGAAGAGATTTGATGAAAATGGAAATTTTGTCAATCCCCCAAAACATGAAGAATTAGAGGTAAATCAAGAAGAAATTGTTTCACAGACAATTCAATATGTTTATGTTTTTAAGGAGAATAAGGAAGAGGAATTTGAGCAAGAGAGTAATTAATTTTCTGTATAGCGGGAATTGCCATTGCCGATAAATCCCAAGCCACTCGCTTCAAAAAATAATATATTTTTAACTTCTTTGGCGAACAGTTTCGTAAAGAAATGCGCCACAAGCCACAGAAACATTCAGTGAACCAATAGTTCCAAACATTGGTAATTTGGCTTTAGCATCTACGATTTTTAAAACCGATGGGTTGATTCCTCGGTCTTCGCTACCCATAATGATAGCAATAGGTTCGTTAAGATGGATGCTGTAAATGGTATCTTCTGTTTTTTCGGTAGCGGCCACAGTTTTAATTCCGCTTCCTTGAAGATAAAAAATAGCATCTTTTATGTGGTCTACTTTGCAAATTGGTACATTAAATACTGCTCCTGCAGAAGTTTTTACAGTATCTCCATTTACCGGCGCAGAACCTGTTTTTTGAACGATAATTCCATCCACTCCGGTGCATTCTGCGGTTCTAATGATAGCTCCAAAATTTCTAGCATCACTCAATTGGTCTAAGATTAAAAATAAGGGCATTTTGCCACTTTCCACCACGCTGTCCACTAGAGTTTCTAGTTTTATAAACGAAATAGGAGCAATGGTTGCCACTGCACCCTGGTGATTATTGGGAGTTAATCGATTTAATTTTTCAACAGGAACATATGAGAAATTGATGCTGTTTTTTTTCATCACTTTCATCAATTCCTGCATTAATTCGCTTTGGGCATCGCTTTGAACGAATACTTTATCTATTTCTTTCCCTGCATTTATAGCCTCTATAATTGCTCTAATCCCGAAGATTTGGTTTTCTTTTTCCATGGCGCGAAGATACAAAAAAACCACCGAACAAATTGCTCGATGGCTTTTTAAACTAACTCAAAGAAATAAAAATTAATTTATTTTAGTTTACATCCCAAAAGATTTTGGTTGTTAAATTATCTCCACCTATTGCTGAAGAGGCGGTTGCCCAATTTGTGGGGTTTGTTGTAGTTTCTTTAACAGGATATGTAAGTCTTACAGGTATTTTTCCGGAAGCAATTGCAACACTTGAAGCTGAAGCTATTAATTGAGGATAGTCTAATCTTCTGTAAAATGTCCACGATGTAATAGGTTGATTATACATAGCTATCCAAGCTTGGTTACCAAGTGATTGTTTCCAATTTACTGAGTTATATGGATTTGATGTTAGGTAAGTAGTTGCATCAGTCAAACTCAACCCCCATTCAATAAATGATGTTATTACAGCTTTATTATAATTAGTTGTTGCTAAGCTAGGAGTCCATCTTGCTGATGCTTCTGCTAAGTAAAAAGCTGTTTCGGTGTAGTTTAACAAAACCCCAGGCGTTGTTTCAGTATTAGCAAAATTTCCAATGTGAGAATTTGATGAAAAACTAGCTGGATTTCCTATAATTGCTCCCACGTATGTTGTACCTGAAGTTGGTTCAAAAAACATTGTTCTTCTTGGATCTGATAAGGAATTCATATAATCTATAATTGTTTTGCCAGCTACAAAATCATTTCTATTTCTTGCAACTAAGTTTTCAAAAAGAGGGCTGTAATTAGGAGAACTTGATAGATAATTAAATTTACAATCATCAGCAGAAGAAGTGAACACTCCATTTCCTATTGCAGTATTAACTGTACTTTGTGCAAGAGTTGGATTAATATCTGCTATCGTGATTCCTAGTTTTAATAACAATGTATTTCCAAATTTTTTCCATTTAGATACATTTCCTGAATAATAATAGTCACCACTATCAAAGCTACCTCCGGAGGTGTCTAGATTTGAAATATCGGTACTCAATCTTGTTATTAAGTTTGAATAAATTGAAGTGTCATTGTCATAAACAGGTAGTGGATTTGATGCTAAATTTAATGATTCAGAATAAGGAATATCCCCAAATATATCAGTTAAAAGTTGATAAGTATATACCATCTGCATATCAATAATAGCAATTTGATTTTTCTTTTTAACTGGCCAACTAGGAGCTTCACTTGCAGTTGGATTGTATGTAGATATAATTTGTTTTGCTTGATTTAAATTATTTAAAACATTCACATAGCAATCTATCCAAACACTATTTGAAACATTTCTCGTAACAAAATCATAATTACTTTCTTCCACATATGTTGTTTCTTGCCAATATTGCATGGTAAGTCTAAAATTATTTTCGTTAACGCTTGGCGTATTAACGAAATCACTTAATTCTTTTTGAGCGTAAGATAACAAAGTTGAAGGAACTGTTGAATAAGAACTATTAGGATCGGTATTCATATTGTCCGTATTCGTACAACTGTATAAGAATGAACCTATAAATAGTACACTAAATATTTTTTTCATTTTTTTCATTTTTTATATTAAAAATTCATTTTTACATTAAAGGAAACATTTCTTGTTGAAGGCATTGGACCAGATTGATAACCTTGTGCATTTCCAGAACTTAAACCAGCTTCAGGATCTGCGTAAGGTAGATTTTTTTGAATTATCCATAAATTATTACCAATTAAGTTAAAAGATAAACCTTTAATAAAACTGGTTTCTAAAAATTTAGAAGGCAAAGTATAAGATAGTGTAACCTCTCTTAATTTTACGAATCCAGCATCATAAACAAATCCTGCAGCAGGAGAATATCTATAACCATAAAGACCATAATTTATTCCAGATACTCTTGTTGAGTTTGTTGTACCATCTGCATATACTCCTTCACGAATAATGCCCCCTCCATTTGCTATGCTGTTTCTTACCGGATTTCCTAAATCATTATTTCCAGCTGTTTCAGGATATAATCCTGTTGCTAAACCATAATATTGATCTAAAGAAAATACCTGACCTCCTTTTTTTACGTCAATTTGGAATGAAAATGCAACATTTTTATAAGTAAATTTATTGGTTATACCTCCAAACCATTTTGCTTGAAAGTTACCAATAATATTGTTTGTTGTTGATGTTATTAAATACCTTCCATTTGCGCCAACAGTTTTTTGTCCATTTGTATAAATATAATCTGTTCCTAAAATTGTTCCATAATCTTGATTTAAACTAGCAGCTATACTTACACCACCTTGGTATGAACCTAATGTAATGTTTTCTACTCCTGGAGCTAATGCTGTAACTTTAGTTATTGGATTGGACCAGTTTACATTAATGTCCCATTTGAATTTTGACATCTTAATAGGAGTAAAATTTAAAGCAAACTCTAAACCTGTAGTTCTTAAATTACCCGCATTTTGTATTTGATTATTCGAACCAGTAGCATAAGATATTGGCAAGGCTAAGATTTGATCGAAAGAATCGTTTTTGAACCAAGCAAAATCTAATCCAATTCTATTCTTTAAAAATTGTAAGTTAAAACCAGCTTCAGTTTGTTTTGATCTTTCAGGTTTTAAATTAGCATTTTTAGCAGTTGTGTTGTACGCATAAACAGGAGAGTTAATTCCGGTTTGTGCAAAATATTGGTTTTGCAATTGATTGGCACCTGTATCAGAACCAACTTCAGCATAAGATGCTCTTAATTTACCAAACGTAAGGGTTTCATTATTTTTTAAGAAAGGGAGATTTGACAAAACTAAACTAGCTGAACCAGAATAATAATTATATGTATTATTCTCTTTGGGTAAAGCAGAAGATTGATCTATTCTATAAGTTCCTTCTAAAAAATAGGTGTCTTTGAATCCAACGCTAGCTTGGGTAAAAATACCTTTTATCATTTTTCGTGTATCTGTAATAAGGGGTAAAGCTGGTGAAGATGAAGAATTCGAAATAGTATACAGCCCGGGGATAAATAAGCCTCCAGAAGTTGATTGAGAATTAGTATATCTAGAAATATCATTAACATTTCCACCTAATAAACCATTCAAGCTAATGTTTTCTCCTAATTTTTGTTTAAAAGAAGCAATTAAATCATAGTTTGATTCTTGAGCCTTTATGTTCATTACTGCATAACCTGATGGTTGCGCAACTGTTGTAAGGCCGAATCCCATAAATTCTGGATTAGAGCTAACTGCCTTTCTATCTTCCATTTTTTGATTATAACCATCCGTTCCAGCTCTAAATAATATACTTATATGTTTGTTTATTTCATAGTTTAAACTGAAATTTCCTGCAAATCTTGTTCTGCTGTCACTTGAATAATTCTGAAATCTTTGAAAATATGGATTGTCCCAATATGCTGGGCTTAAATTAGAAGGAGATTTAATATTCCAAGTATAATTTTTTTCTCCTAAATTTTCATATAAACTTTTTTGATCTTGTAAATCTACATTGACTTGCCACCATTGTCTAAAGTTTGACATAATGTTGTTATTATAACCAGTTGAATTTCTTCCAATAGTATTTTGTCCAACATACGTACCATAAAAGTTAGCTGTTAATTTGTCATTTAGTTTATAAGAAGCATTTCCAGTAAAACTGTTTTTATTCAAATTACTATTTGGTAAAATATCAGTACTATTCGAATTCAAATAAGAAAGTCGAAAAGAGGAAAGTTCATTTGCCTTTGAAAATGAAATTGAATTATTTGTAGAAATTCCAGTTTGGAAAAAACTTCCAGGTCCGTTATTTGCAGCAACCCATGGTGTGGCTTTGCCATAAGTACTTGAGCCAGGGATAAAAGCGCCATATTGCCAAACATTATGTCCATCAAAAGCTGCCCCATATGAAGCATCTTCTGTTGTAGGAGCCAAGTCTTGATTATCAGCATGAATTACATCTACATCTCCAGTTGATGGACTGTATGTCTCAAATTGCCGATTGGGAGGATTATTTGCTCCATAAAAAAAACCATATCCGCCTCCATATTGATTTTGATATTTAGCAAATGTTGACTTATCATATGTTGAAGTAGTGAGGGATGAGCTATATTCTATGCCAAAATCTTTACTGTTTTTACCTCTTTTTGTAGTAATTATTATTACCCCATTTGCACCTCTAGATCCATATAATGCTGTTGCAGCAGCTCCTTTAAGAACGTTAACTTCTGCTATATCATTTGGGTTAATATCTGAAATAGTATTACCAAAGTCATAACCAGGTCTGCCATTTAAGGCTTGATCAGAAGTGTTATTATTGTTATTAATCATTGGTACTCCGTCAACTACAAAGAGAGCTTGGTTATTACCTGCAATTGATTTATACCCTCTTAAAACTACATCAACAGACCCTCCAAAATTTGTTCCAGTTTTAATTTGCAAACCTGCTACTTTTCCTGAAAGATTAGTTGCAAAATTCGATGTTGGTACTCTATTCAGATCTTCTCCAGAAACAGATTGAGTAGAGTAGCCCAGTGCTTTTTTCTCTCGCTTAATGCCCAATGCTGTAATAACTACATTTTCCAACTCAGTTGCTTCCAATTGCATTTTTACATTCAAAATAGTAGAAGAGGCAATAACTTCTTGGTTTTTCATACCTACATAGCTAAATACTAATTTTTGAGTAGCAGCAACTTTGATAGAAAACTTGCCATCAAGATCTGATTTTGTGCTGCTTTTGCCTCCTTTTATGGTAATATTTACCTCCTGAAGTGGTAATCCATTATTGTCTGTGACAATACCCGAAACAATTCTTTCTTCTTGTGCAAAACTCATTTGCACAAACAACATTAAAAATAATGTTAGTGATAACTTAATTTTGTTTTTCATTTTATTTGAATTAATTTAACTAAAAGTAATAAATATTTGTTAATAATTCAAAAAAATATTTAAAATGTTGTTAATTTGTAAGAATAATCATAAGTAATTAATGAAATTAAATTATTTAACATTAAAAAACCTACAGAACTAAAACTTTGCTTTCAGACTAATATGAACTATAGAGCTTGATAGTTTTATTGCTTGGTCTTTGGAGCTGCCATTTGCATAAACTAAATTGAAAAGTCCGTTTTTAGTAAGAAGTCCAAAACCAAAACCTAGGCCTATAAGATTGCCTTTTATGTTGGTTGTTTTATCTTGAAAGTAGGCGTAATCCATTATAGAATGTACATAAATACTTGGAGAAAGTACATAGCGGTACTCTGTAAGAAATGAAGAAAACATATTGCCTTGCAAACTATTTTCATTAAAGCCACGGATGGAATTAATACCGCCAAAACGATATAACTCATTTAAGATGTAAGTATCACTTTGCAAATAGTAATTCTGACTTTTTATGTTAAGTATGTTTTTTGCATTTAAATATAGGTTATGACTAAAATTTATACTGCCAAAAAATTGAGTATTATTCTGGAATTTAGAATCCCTTCTTCCAGTTCCAATTTTAATATTAAAATTGCTTTTTTCGGGAAATAAGTAATCATCTTCTTTATATTCTACAAATTCAAAATTACTTGTATAAAATTTATTAGTATAATCGCTTAATAATAAAGTATTGCTGTTTTTTATGTCGCTCGATTCAGCCGATTGGTATCCCAAATACAATCTAGTATTGTAATTAAAATAGTAACCAAAATCAATTGCTGTTTGCGTGTTCTGAAACGTACTGTCTTGCTTAAAAATATTCAACTGCACTTTCATGCCAATAGGACTCTTAAAAATATACGGAATTTCGGCACCAACCCTAAATGTCTTTTGGTCTTTCCCATTGCTTTTCCAATACAATGCCAGCTTTTCGCCGCTGTTCATAGCATTGTTTAAAGTCAAATCTAAATAGCCATTAAAAATAACCTTCTTATTTTCATCATTTGAGAAACCAATAAAGCCATCCAACGAATTGGACTTTGCTTTTTCCAAATACACAAAAACCTTAGTAGAATCTTTAGTAAACAAAATCTCAGGATATTTAGTCTGCTTTACAAACTGAAACTGCGCTAAATCTTTGTACAATTTCTCTAAATTCTCCTGATTAAAAACCCCTTTTTTATACAACCGTTTCAAGTTGTTTTTATGACCTTCTGGAAACTTATCATACCCATTAATTATAATATCGTTCAGCTGTCGTTTCTTGTCCGAAGTAATTTTCAAATTGCCGCTTACATAATTAGCATGTTTTTTTAGGTTAGTCAACTGCACTTTCGCCATAGAAAACCCTTTGGTCTCCAATTTTTTCAAAGTCGAATTCAAAAACGCTTCACTTTCGCCAAAAGGCAGTTTCAAAGTATCGTTTTTCACGCTATACAAATCCCAATTTCCAACCTCCAAACTTCTACCTATATATATATGTACAAACTTCGTTTTTGCACCTACGTTGTATAGGTACAAAAAAGTACTGTCATTTTGCTTCCTACTTTCTAAAACCTCCTGCTCTAAATAACCTGCATTCAATAACTTCTTCGAAAACAAATTTGTTTCGTCCAAAATACCTTTCGCATTTCCAAACGATTTCGAATATCCAATCGAATCAATAGCTTTCGTTTGCAAATCATTCTTCCCAATAATTTTCAAATGCAGTTGCTGCCCAAAGCTATTTAGGGAAATTAAAAAAAGTAAAATAAAATGAAATCTCTGCAATTTTATTGTTTTTAACAGCGAAACATTTGGCTTTATCAGTAAAAGTAATTCCCGCTTTTCATTACAATCTTTTGTTTCGCTTTAAAGAAAAGCGCAACAAAAGGATTTTCACTTCAATCGGGGCTAAAGAGCCAAATAGTTGATTTTTTGTTATCGTTGTAAAAATAACGCAAATAATACTATTTTAATATAAAATTTCAAAAACAAGAAATCTTATTGAAAATTAATTAATTATGATTTTTTTATTAAAAAATAATTACTACATTTGCAACCCCGTAAAAAGCGGGAATTTTATAAACAAGTAATTTTTAGTATTTAATTATGCCAACTATTCAACAATTAGTAAGAACAGGAAGAACTCAAATCACTAAGAAGAGTAAATCGGT
>CANGWK010000002.1 GCA_947457615.1 Flavobacteriaceae bacterium | reverse complement strand
TTTCTCCGAAGAAGTATGAAGATAATAACTGCGACAAAGAATTATTTGTTAACTCTTTGTTTTTCTGATTGTTAAATAAATTACCATCGCATCAAAATTGTAACTTTCTCCAATAGGGGGAGCAAATTGAAAAAAGAGGTCATTATTGACCTCTTTTTTGTTTTTACAATTTTGCAAAACCTTACCGGTATTGAGAAGAAGTTGTAATGGAGTTGTGAATTTTAGCAGTTAAAACAAGATATCTGGGTATATAAAAAGAAGTGATAACGTTTTGCAGATTGGCGATGGGCGGGCTTTTCAGCACAAATGTTTGTTCGGAGAACTGAACTTTCGGCTACCTCTGAACTGTCAAGCGGAGACGAAGCCCCGCCTATTGCCAATGTGCTGTTAGCGGTTCGGGCTTTTTTATGTCTTTTATTATTATTGCTTAGTTCCAATTATTTCTTTTTTTCGTTTCAGTTATGTGAGCAAGATGATGGTTACAATGCCAAGCATAAACTCCTATATTTTCGTCAACTCTGTAAGTTTTTCCGTGTTCAGGATGAATAAAAATTCTTCCATATTGTTCGTCTGTCAAATTATTTAATAAAACTGTCCATCTTTCGTGAATCCCTTCTATCATTTTCAAGGAAGGTTGGATAGGCATACTTTTGGTGTCAATAAGTTCAGCCCAACGTTCTTCAAAATATGGTTTTATTGTTGGTTGGTCTTCTGTCAATGCTAGTTTTAAACGAGTTAAACTGTTCATATGACTGTCGGCACAATGATGAATTACTTGTCTAATTGTCCAACCATCAGGTCTGTAAGGAGTGTCAAGTTGCTCGTCTGTCAAATTTATGACTTCGTTTAATAGTCTTTTTGGAAATGTTGAAATGTCAGAAACCCATCTGTTTAAAATGTCTTTCGTTAATGCTGTTGGTTTTTCAAACTTACCAATCGGAAACTTTAATTTTTCAATGTCCATTGTCTCAGTATATTTTTGTGATGTCTGTTTTTTAGCCTGACCGCTAACTAGTGTATAGGCGCTATAAACATTCGCTTATCACCCCAAATTTGGGTAGATTGGCGAAAGTTTGTATCGTATTATTTATTTCAAATATAGCTATTTAAATTAATAATGTTTAAAACAAAAAATGTATTATTATGCTATTTTAAGTTCAATCTCCACAACTTAAATATAAAATTCTGAATCTATACATAATTATACCGTATTGATATTATACAATAAAAACTCTTAAATCAATAGTAGTTTATTCATATGAATAGATTTTAAAGTGATTTTCTCCGAAGAAGTGTGAAGGTGATAATTGCGATAAATAATTTATGATTAACTATTTGTTTTTCTGATAGTTAAGTAAATAACCATCGCATCAAAATTGTAACTTTCTCCAATAGGGGGAGCAACATTGAAAAGACTTCACAGAGATGTGAGGTCTTTTTTGTTTTTAATGTCAAACATTTGTATAGAAAAGTTCGTTTTTTATACAGACCAAAGTCGCTTTGATAAAAAAATCGCGTTTTCTTATCCTATTTAATTACCTTTGATAAAAAAATTGGATTTTTTATATATATGAAGATGTTTGAGTTAAAAAAATTACCGATAGAAAAGGATTTAGAAACAAAAGAAATTCTAAAAAAATTAGCTTCGGCTCATAGAGCATTAGCTGAATTGAAAGGGGTTGCAACGAGTATCCCTAACGAAAGTATTTTAATAAATACATTGGGACTTCAAGAGGCAAAAGATAGTTCTGCAATTGAGAATATAATTACTACACACGATGACTTGTATAAAGCGGTGTTAAATGTTAAAGAAATAAAATCATTAAATGCAAAAGAAGTCCATAATTATATTGAAGCCTTAAAAAAGGGATTCAGTTTAATTTCTGAAAGGAAACTTATTACTAACAATAGTATTATTGAGATACAATCGTTATTAGAAAAAAACAATGCAGGTTTTAGAAAAGTTCCAGGAACATCATTGAAAAATGCCTCAACAGGAGAAATTATTTATACTCCTCCACAAGATATAGCTGAGATAAACGATTTAATGTCAAATCTTGAAATTTTCATAAACGACAATGAATTTAGTGAATTAGACCCGTTGATAAAAATGGCTATAATCCATTTTCAGTTTGAAAGCATACACCCTTTTTATGATGGTAACGGGAGAACCGGGAGAATAATAAATGTATTGTATCTTGTTCTTCAAGATTTACTTAATTTACCTATTTTATATTTAAGTAAGTATATCATCGCTAACAAAGCAGATTATTATAGATTACTTCAAGAAGTTAGGGATAAAGAAGAATGGGAAGAATGGATTTTGTTTATGTTGAATGCGGTAATAGAAACATCAAAAGATACTATAACGGTTATAGAAAAAATAAAAGACCTACTAATTGAATATAAACATAAAATTAGAAATGATTATAAATTTTATAGTCAAGATTTACTAAATAACTTATTCAAACATCCCTACACCAAAATAGAATTTTTGGAGCAAGAATTAGGGATTTCAAGAATTACAGCTGCTTCCTATCTAAATAAATTAGCTAACGACGGATTATTAAGAAAGGAAAAATTAGGAACTGCAAATTATTATGTTAATCATAGATTGTTTGAAATTCTTTCTAAATAAATAACACTTTCTGAAAAAGTGCATAAGTTTAAAAAATTATGTATTTGATTTTAAGATAATTGAATAAGTATTCATCGCATTAAAATTGTAACTTTCTCCAATAGGGGGAGCAAGTAAGAGAAAGCCTTTACAGAAATGTGAGGGCTTTTTTTGTTTTAATCTCTATATTAGATATTCTGAGTCTTTTTAATGATTATTAAAGCAGTAATTAAATTCGGCACCCAACACAACCAAGCTAAAAAAGGATAAAAATTTTCAAATGAAATTCCACTAGCAAATCCAATACCTAGACCAATTCTTAATGTAACTGCTGCAAAAGTGAGCGCAAAGTTTATAACCATCAAATTATAATGATGATTAACTTTTTTCCGGATAATTGAAATATAGGCTTTATATCCCGAGATAATCCAGAGAATGGCCAAAAGGCTGAATCCTAAATGAGAAATCAATCCTCCAAAAGAAAATTGAGCTATATATAATCCTGAAAATCCGCCAATTAAAACACTTAATAAATAAATTTTACCTAGTGTTCGGTGTAATTGAATTTTATTGGTTCTAAGTTTTTGATTGAATTGAAACGGACCTATTACTAAAGCAATTAAGGACGGAAAAATATGGAAGTATATTCCTAAAGAATGTGCCTTAAAATTATTCTTCATTATTGGGTGCACAGCAACTCCAAGTTCAAAAAAAGCATATACTATAAGCGCATATATACCAATAAATATTGAAGAAATAATAATTAACGATTTGTAAAAATTTTTCATTTTTTTGAATTTATAACAAATCTATAAAAAAAATTATTAAATTAAACCCTTTGTTTTTCTGATAGTTAAGTAAATTACCATCACATTAAAATTGTAACTTTCTCCAAGAGGGGGAGCAAAAGTCCAGCAGAAATGTTGGACTTTTTTGTTTTTTATGAGAAATAAAAGAGTTTATTGCTTGGTAAATTTTTCTTGAAATTTATTTCCTTCAGAATATCCAATTAAAATATAAATGCCTGTTGCCAGTTTTTCAACGGAAACTTGATTAGTATTTTGAGTTTGTTCCACAACTTTTTTTCCAGTTAAATCAGTAATAATTATTTTGTCTAATAAAATACCATTAGAGGTTTGAATATTTATTTGATTCGCAGTTGGATTTGGATAAATAGAAATAGTATCATTAAAATTTAAATCATTTATTGCAAGAGGAGCAGAACACAAGCCATGAGTTCCTAATTGATTCCTGTATGGACTGTTTAGCATGGCAGTCTGCATTCTTGTAGCTTGGTCTATAGTAAACATATACTTGTATGGGTCCCAAGGATAATCCATAAAATTCATAAACATTTCTCCTTCTGGTGCATTTGTCGGGCTGCTACATGAGCCAACATTTAATGGATAAGATGGTGCTCCAACATTTTGTGCTGCTGCTGGTGGCGTATCGTCACAGTAATCAGTGACACAAGCCCCATCACCCCAAATATGTCTGAGTCCCAAATAATGTCCAACCTCATGTGTAAGTGTTCTACCTTCAACCATTTGGGAACCATAAATACCACTTGGATATAAATTGTTAGACCCTATTGCTTTAGTATAACACCAAATACCATCTGTCAAATCTGTTCCTGCTCCTACCAGCCCCGTTAATCCACTTAGCGGAGGATAAGTAGCTACACCCAAATAGCTTATTGCCGAATTTTTATCACTTACCCAAACATTTAAGTATTTCGTAACATTCCAAATGCTCTGTGGTTTAATTGTGCCATTTAAGTAATTTGCCAGTGTTGTTTGTGTTGCAAATGTGTTCGGATTTGTCCATCCTTTTGAATTGTAATCTATTCTATCAATTCCAGGCTCTGGTAATATGTTACCCAGAGTATCCTTGGTTGCCAAACAAAATTGAATACCTACGTCAGCAATTTTAACCCTTCCATTATTATCAATATTAGCAGTTGGTATCGTTTGATTGATTACCCAATTTATAAAAGCATTTGAAGGATAATTGGAGGAATTATATCCGTTGCCACTAAAGTCTTGATTTAAAACAGTTATTTGAGAATTAATTTGACTTTGTAAAATATTAGGATAAGTTCCAATGGGCTGTCCGCTATGTATTACATGAAATATAATGGGAATTGTATAAATTGTAGAAGATTGCTTTTTGTTTCGTTGATTAATTTTATAATCCGAAATTAATTTTTGAAACTCGTTTTCCCATGCATCATTTGGCACTCTTGTCCCACAAAATTGATTTTCCTGTTGAGCATAAATTGTCAAGCTAAAAAGCAATAATGAAATTGTAGTTAGCAGAATTTTTTTCATCGCTTCTAATTTAAATTTTAGACTATCCAAATTGACAAAGGTTTAATTATTGTCTAGTCGTCTACTACGCTTAAAGGTAACTGGTTTAGGTGCATGACAAAGTCATACAAAACAACCCATTTTGGGTAGATAGGCATTACTGTCGTCATATATTATTTCAAATATAGCTATTTTATTAATAATGTTTAAAATACAAAAATTGTATTATTATGCTATTTTAAGTTCAATCTCCACAACTTCAATATAAAATCCTGTATCTATACATAATTTTACCGTATTGATATTATACAATAAAAACTCTTTAATCAATAGTAGTTCATTCATATGAATAGGTTTTAAAGATTAAAGTAATTTCTCTGAAGAAGTACAAAGGTAATAATTGCGACAAATAATAAATTGTTAACTCTTTGTTTTTCTGATAGTTAAATAAATGACCATCGCATTAAAATTGTAACTTTCTCCAATAGGGGGAGCAAAACAAAACCCGATACGAAAGTGTCGGGTTTTTTTGTGGACATTCTTGGGCGAGTAGTTTATTACGAAGTAACGAAGTGAAATCGGAAAGCCCAATAGGGGAGCAAAAGTCCAGCAGAAATGCTGTACTTTTTTGTATCTAATTTTGTACTATAAAAATTTGAAAGAGAATGATTGTTTTTAATCTTTACAAAAAATAGCAAAATCAAAAAATGAGAAATTTTAAACTTGCGTTAATCGGACTTTTAATTAATTTCTTAACCTGTTCTGCTCAAACAGAAAAAGAAAGTATCAATGAAACTTGGAAACATTTTACCGGGGAAGTAATTGGTGCTGAGAAAGTTGATTTTAATGATAAATCTTGGCAAACCGTTAATCTTCCACATACTTGGAATGGAGTTGATGCTTACACTGAAAAAAAATATTATAGAGGTGTTGGATGGTATCACAAGAACTTAAATCTTACTCAAAAGTATATTGGAAAGAAACTCTTTATACATTTTGAAGGCGTATTTTTAAAAGCATCCGTGTACTTAAACGGAAAATTTGTCGGGGAACATAAAGGTGGATATACTGCTTTTTCTGTTGATATTTCTAACTTCGTTATTATTCCAGGCAACAACACCATTGCCGTAAAAGTAGACAGTAGCAAGGACTTAAATTTACCTCCTATTTCTGGCGATTATACTATGTTTGGTGGAATTTATAGAGATGTATATCTTATTTCAACAAATGAGGTGCATTTTGACCAAATGAATCTAGGAAGTAGTGGCGTTTTTATTGAAACACCATTAGTCAATGATAATGCAGCTGCCGTTAAAGTTAGAGGGTCCATTACCAATGGATCTAATGAAAATAAGAATGTAACAATCATCTCAAAAATAATTGATAAATCCGGTGTAGTTATTACCGAAATAAAATCAAAACTTAAACTCGCAGCCGGAGCAAATGGAAATTTTGAACAGCTTTCCAATAAAATTAATAATCCCAACTTATGGTCGCCCGACAATCCCTATTTATATACTGTTGAAACAGCAATACTTTCTGATGACAAAACAAAAACAGTTCTTGATTTCAAGAACCAACCACTTGGATTTAGATGGTTTTCATTTAATGCCGATTCAGGGTTTTCTTTAAATGGAAAATACTTAAAACTAATAGGAGCCGCCCGTCATCAGGATTACGTTGGATTAGGAAATGCATTAGACAATGACTTACAAAGAAGAGATGTGGAGTTATTGAAAGCAATGGGAGGAAATTTTATTCGAGTGAGTCATTATCCGCAAGACCCTACTATTGTTGAAATGTGTGATAAGTTAGGCATATTAGTTTGGGAAGAAACGCCACTTGGCAATACCTTTTACGATAATGAAGATTTGAAAGCAACCTGCGTAAGTAGTTTAAAAGAAATGATTCGACAGAATTACAACCACCCAAGCATTATCATTTGGGGATATATGAATGAAGTAGGTCTTGGAACTTCAAAGCTAACGGATAAAGAAAAGAAAAAAGAGGTTCTTGAGGTAACCGCCAAGTTTGCAAAAGAATTAGAGAGTATTCTACGTGCTGAAGATAAAACTAGACTCTCTACAATGGCTTTAAATTCCGGAGGAACAGGTTACTATAAAGAGTATGGATTTTCAAGTTTGCCAAATACAATAGGATGGAACACTTATTATGGTTGGTATAAAGGAAAGTTTGAAGACTTTGGTGTTTTTATAGATAAAGTGCACAAAGAATCTCCCGAAATAAATAGTATCATCAGTGAATATGGAGCAGGAAGCGACAAGCGATTGCACAGTTTGAACCCTGAACAATTTGATTTCAGTATTGAATGGCAGCAGTTGTACCACGAATCTTATTTGAATCAAATATTCAGTCGTAAATTTATTGCTGGAGCCACTGTTTGGAATTTTATAGATTTCAATGCTGCAGGTCGTCAAGAAAGTACGCCACGAATTAACAACAAAGGATTGCTTTATAACAATCGCACCCCTAAAGATGTTTATTATTTATATCAGGCTTGGTTGGTTAAATCTCCAGTGCTTCATATTGCGAGCCGTGATTGGCTAATTAGAAAAGGGATTCAGGCAAATCCAAAAGATACAACGGTAACACAGCCTCTTAAAATTTATTCCAATATAGATAAAGTGGAATTGTTTTTAAATGGAAATTCATTAGGAGTTCAAACTAGTAAAAATGGCTTTTCTATTTGGAATGTCCCTTTTATAAATGGTAAAAATTTTCTATTAGCAAAGGGAGAAAGTGCCAACAAAATTTATGAAGATGCCTTGCAAATTGATTTTGAAATAGTCCCTGCAATCCTAAATCAAGTAAAGGATAAAGATTTTCAAATTGCTGTAAATGTAGGTAGTAATTGTTTTTTTACTGACCCTATAAATAATGTTACTTGGATGCCAGACCAACCCTATAAAGCTGGCGGTTTTGGTTTTGTAGGCGGAGAAATATATAGACCCACTGAAGGTAAGATTGGACATCAATCGGAAGTTTTTCAAACGCGAAATGTCCCATTGTACCAAACCTTCCGATATGGATTGAGCGATTATAAATTTGATGTTGCAGACGGAGAATATGAAATTGAATTGCATTTTGCAGGATTTGGAGATAAATTGTCCAAATCAATATATGATGTGAGTGAATCCGAAGAAAAAGGGAATGAAACCAGTCAATTTAACGTGCTTTTAAATGGCTCTTTGGCGCTTGAGAATTTTTGCCCTGAATTACAAAATGGCTCGTTAAATGCCGTATACAAAACATTTGTAGTTCAAGCAAAAAAATTAAAAGGACTGACCATTTCATTTGAAAAATTGAAAGGGAAACCTTTTATTAATGCTATAAAAGTGAGAAGATTGAATTAAGGGAAGCGCTAAATTTTGATAAATAAATATTTTTAAATACTTGTTTTTGATAGTTAAGTAAATTATCATCGTATTAAAAATGTAACTTTCTCCAAGAGGCAGTGCATAAGTCCAGCAGAAATGTTGGACTTTTTTTGTTTATATTTGTTAATTATCTTAAAATTTTATCCACATGAAAGCAGTAATTATTATTATTATTTCAATTTTAGTGTTATTAACAATAGCACAAATTTATTTATCAAGAAGCACGCAACAAACAGAACAACATAGTTACAAGGTAATTAAGAAGTTCTACAAGTTTGAGATAAGAAAATATGATGCCGCCTTGTTTTCGAGTGTAAAACTCAACAAGAAAGGATATAAAGAAAGCTCAAGTGAAGGTTTTGGTATATTGGCTGGGTATATTTTTGGAGATAATGAAGCAAACGAAAAAATCGCCATGACATCACCTGTAGTTATGGAATTAGGAGATACTTCTAAAATGATGTTTATGGTTCCAAAAAATTATAATTTGAAAAATTTACCAAATCCTAAAAATAGTAAAATAGTTTTTGAAAAAAAGGAAGAAAAAATTATTGCCGCCATTCGCTTTGATGGATGGGCAGATGATGAAAAGATTGAAAAATATAAGACTATTTTAATGAATGAATTAGTCAATGAGAAATTAAATTTTATCAATAAATTTTCTTTTCTAGGCTACAACCCCCCGTTTGAAGTTATGAATAGACGTAATGAAGTTGTAGTTGAGTTAATTAACTATAAATAGTAACTAAACAAAAACCAATTAAATGTAATAATCCTTTACTTCTATGATTTTAAGAGAATTAAATAAGCATTCATTACATTAAATTCTTAACTTCCACAAGAGAGGAAGCAAAACAAAACCCGATACGAAAGCGTCGGGTTTTATTATTTTTGATACCCCATAGAAAGTCCGATATCTCCGTTAACTTTAAGTTGAATTGAGATTTGCTCCTCAGAGTCATTTTCAATTTTTAGTGCTGTGTTCTTTTCTACTTTCACTTTTATTGTGATCGATGGATTGAGTGTTATTGGAGAATGCTTTCCGCCCTCTATTGGGCATTTCCATATTGTTATAGGTGTAACAGAAGTGTTAGTGACTATTGCTAAAAATTTTCCGTGGGGATTATTTCCCAATAAAAATGATTCTTTCGGTTTAATATACGTTGTAGAATTAAGAGTTTGAAATGGTAAACAAGAAGTGAAAAATAGACTTAATAATACAATAAACAATGAAATTCTTTTCATAAATTTTAGTTTTATTATCATTTCACTAAGATATTGATTATTATGTTTTATAAATACTTGATTTTATTACTTAACAAATTAGCATAGCATTAATTTGCATCATTATAAGACAAAGAAAGCGAATAAAATGATGCCTTTACAGAAACGGGACAGTTTTTTATTGATTATTTTAAAATGGTGGTAATAAGTCATTATTTGAATTTTCTTCAAATGGAATAGTAAACGGAATCCCTATTTCATTAAATAATTCATCATTTTTAGTATTCTTTAATGAATATTCCTCCTTCCAATTCTTTACCCTCTCTTCACTCCAAAACTCATCTGGTGAAACACCTAATTTATAATCCAATAATGAACCTGATGCCTTAAAATAATATGTGATATTATGCTCCAGCGAATCAATAGCAATTGGGTCGTACCCTACTGATTTAATAAGTTGGTTTATTAGTATATTCCTCTCTTCTAATGAATTAGTATATATAGTAAAATAAATATGTGGTTGCTCTTTAATTTTCCAACCATTAGTAAATGCTATTTCATAAAGAAAAATTCTTTTTAAGGGCATAGAAACAAGGCTTAAATAGTCTAAAAAATCCGCGGTATTGGCAAATTTTTTAATTAACCTCCTAGTAGGATACTTAGTGGTTTTTGTAGTTCTAAATTCACTATATTGTTGATGATAAATTACAGTACTAAGAATATCTAATTCTTTGAAGTGCATCAAAAACCATAAATTCTCGGCAGTATTACTTATTCCAAGCCTAAAACTTTTTTGGTTAGATAATAATTCAATATCTTTAATAAGTTGGTTCATATTATTAATTTTGGTTAAAAGTTACTGCAACTTAATTCTTTTAAAACTCTTTCCAAATGAAATAGTATCCATTATTTCATCATTCGTAACAAGAGTAATTATAGAATCCATTTCAAAAACTATAGTGTTTTTATCTAGCCTTAGGTTGCCTTTTCTTCTAGTCCAGTTGAATGTTTTGTCCTTAATTTGAATTTCTTTACTAATATTTAATTCTTTAAAATATAAGGTATCTAAAAAAGTAGCATCTTCTAATGACCACAAAACAAACGTTTGATAATTATCTCCTCCATTATTCATTTCACAACTTGTAAATAAATATTCTTTGTCTAAATGCTTTAATATTTTATATTCTGGAGTGTACCCAAAATGACAATCATAAATAGTATCAACCAAATTCCCTTTTTTTACAACTAATTTACCAGGAGTGCCTCTCCAACTTGGAGAAACTACAATTGGAGTGATGGAGACCTTTTTGTTACAGGAAAGTAAAGTAAATAGAAAGAAAATGTAAAAGATGTTTTTCATTATAGGATTGCATGGTTTTTAATAAAAAATATAAATCTACATATTATTTACATTTAATAATAGGAAATCTTTTATTTGTCTTTTGGTTATCCTTATTTCATTATTTACATTTTGTAACAAAATTGGCATAAAATAATTTAATTATTCACCTTGTAATAGTTGTTGCTATTTCTAGTTTTGGAACGAATGATAAGTAATATTGGTAAATCCAACGATAAATAATAAATTAAAAAGTTTACGAGACTTCAATTTTTTTATCATGGATAATAAAATCCTTATTCTTTTTAATTAATTTAATTATTTTTGCTAAAATTTTAACCAAAAACTTTAAAAATGAAAAAATCTATTGTATTTATCGCGTTAACAGGCTTACTATTTGTAGCGTGTAAAAATGAAAGTGCCGAAAGAGAGAAAGTTGCAAAGACAAACATCGATTCCTATTCTAAAACATGGGAATTAGTTATTAATGAAGGGAAAGTAGATGTACTTGACACTGCTTATGCTCCAGAAATTGTATTGCATACTGTACCAGAAATTAAAGGAATTGCAAAATCGAAAGCTTATTATGCTTATTTTGTAACTGGATTCTCAAACAGAAAATTTATTGTTAAAGATATTTTTGCAAGTGGTGACAAACTAACAAAATACTGGGAATTTAAAGGAACCCACACAGGTGATTTTATGGGAATACCAGCAACAGGAAAAACAATTGATGTAGAAGGTTGTACAATTGCTAGAATGGCAAACGGTAAAATCGTTGAAGAAAGAGATTTTATGGACAACATGGATTTTATGAAACAATTAGGGTTATTAAAGTAATTCTTTAATTTATTTCTTTGAAAGGGTTTTGGTGAATGCCAAAACCCTTTTGTATTTTACTGAATTACGTGTAACTTAAAATTGTCTAATACCATTTGCCACACTTTTTTTTGAGAGGGCTAAAGGATTTAAAGTTTCTGAATCTAATTTTCCTGTTATTATAGTTTTGCTATCTGAAAATTAAAATAAAACCAACAATTTTCTCCCATCACAAAGCAAAATTTCAATTTGTTCCACAATAAATGATTAAATATTAAATCTAATCTATAATGTAGTTTTATTTATGAATTAATCCATTTTGTTCAACTACTATTTGAGATTCTGGAACATCCAATTTTGTTAAGTTTATTATTTCTTTCAAAACCAATTGCTCTTCGTCTATAATGGGACCACCTTCACCAATTTGTTTAGTTGAGACAATTTTTCCGGATAAGAATTCACCTTTTTTATTTACAAATAGTTTAATTATTGGAGCTATTCCACATATTCCTTTAAGATTAAAACGCCCATAGGTAGCAAAATTTCCCATGCTATAGGCTATAAATTTCCCTTTATAAATATCAACCGCTCTTGTTACATGAGGGCCATGGCCAAAAACAATATCTGCACCTGCATCTATAACTGTTCTAGCAAACTTATAAGGGTTACCTCTATTTTCTCCAAGAAATAATTCATCTTCACGAGTTATATGACTTCTTGATGATCCTTCTGCACCTCCATGAAAAGATACTATTACTATGTCGCAAATAGAGTTTAATTTCTTTACTATTTTGATAGCATTTTCACTATCGTTAATATCCACTGTTCCGTTATTAGGAGCAAAAGCACAAAAGCCATATTTTACTCCATCTTTTTCAAATGTAGTAAATGGATATTCCAATAATCCTGCAAAATTAATACCAGCATTCTTTAGCATTTTGGCAGTGTTTTTTTTTCCAATATCACCAAAATCACTAACGTGATTATTTGCAATACTTAAAACATCAAATCCAGCTTCTTTAAAATAATTCACATAATGATCCGGCATTTTAAAAGCATAACAAACAGCAGGATTAGAGCAAGTCTTGGCTTTGCCTGAACCCGACAATATTGCACCTTCAAGATTTCCAAATGAAATATCTGCATCTTCAATAATTGATTTTACTGGTGTTAAGATATTTTTTCCATCCTCAGGGGGTAAATAACTTTCAGAGGGGAAATTTGTTCCCAACATCATATCTCCAACTCCAATTATAGAAATAGAATCCTTTGGTTTACTTTTTAAAAACTGTTCGGAATCTGTTTTTTTAGACTTATTAATTATAATCTTCTTCTTATTAATGGAATTAAAAAGTCCATTACCAGACAATAATCCTGCTGTAATTAATGCTACAAAGCAAAAACTAATTAGAGTTATTTTTTTCATAATTTGTATAGAAATTAATTTTATTTTACAACAACTTTTTGATTGTAATTCTCTCCATTTGCTGAAATTAATACAATATAAACGCCATTGCTTGACATAGGATTAATAGCAATTGTATTAGAAGAATCTATCAAAGAAACAGATTTATTTTCCATTAATTTTCCATCAATATTATAAATAGAAAGTTGTGCATTTTCAACATTATCAATTGAATTAATTTGTAATAACCCGTTTTTTGCCTCACTTGTATTTATAGAAAATTTTTCTTTTGAAAAATCAGTTAGAGCCATGGTTGGGAAAATTAATCCAGTCCATGATTTGGCAACACTAACTAATCCTGCTCTACCCGAAGGAGTGGAGGTTGTGTTTTGTCTAAAAACTAGTCGGTCAACACTTCCAGATTGATCTGTTCCCGAATTGGTGGTAGCATCTGGAGTTGCTGGAACACCGTTTGCAATCACTGGATTTACATATAAATTCAATTGATCATCCGAAGCACCTGCCATTTGTGAATATTTTAATATCAATAAATGGTCTTGGTTAATTGCATACAAATTGGTAGTATAAACGATAGCATTTCCTGAACCGCCTTTACTAATTCCAATAACAAAAGTATTTCCTGTTATCAATTTTATAAATACTCTAAAAGTTGTTGTAATAAAACTTCCGTTATTAACTCGAAAAAAATCATTTGGACTGGTAACAGCACTACTTACATTTATCATGAAACCAACATACATGTCACCTGAAGTTACAGGAGTAAATAAAGATCCACAACCATCAGTATCAGTTAATAATTGTAAAGAATTAGAAGACGTACCGTAATTAAGGTAACTAAACCCGGGAGTTAGAACTTTAGAATTAGTACACAATGCACCTGTACATGAACCAGTTCCCCCATTTGAAGAGTTATTTGTCCATGTTCCTTGCCCGCTTAATTGTGTGTTAACGGTATAACTATTAAAATTGTCTTGAAAAACAGTTTGAGAGTGACCGAGAATAAATGTAAATAAGACGATACAGATTACTATTTTTTTCATGTTTTTTTTACAAATTTAAGAAATTTATTCATTTAATATCTTTCTAAGATGTCAAATAATAATAAAAATAATTTTTAAATAACTAAAAATGAAAAACTTACTTAATTTCTTCCACGCAGAATTGTTAACTGAAGATTTCACTTTCAATAGTGCCTCAAAGCCCAATTGTTAATTTTTATTTCAATACTTCCACTAAAAACAAATTTCTGATTACTTTTGTTTTTGTAAATTTTATTAAAATCTAAATAGTAGTATATGAGAGTTGCCGTGGTTGGCGCTACCGGAATGGTTGGCGAAGTAATGCTTCAAGTTTTAGCAGAAAGAAATTTTCCTGTTACCGAGTTAATTCCGGTGGCATCTGAGAAATCAGTTGGAAAAGAAATCGAATATAAAGGGAAAAAATATAAAGTGGTAGGCATGCAAACCGCTGTAGAAATGAAGGCAGATATTGCTTTGTTTTCTGCAGGTGGTGAAACCTCTTTGGCTTGGGCTCCAAAATTTGCGGAAGCAGGAACCACCGTTATAGATAACTCATCGGCTTGGAGAATGGATCCTACTAAAAAGTTAATTGTTCCAGAAATTAACGCTTCCCAATTAACTAAAGACGATAAAATCATTGCAAATCCTAACTGTTCTACCATCCAAATGGTTTTAGTTTTGGCTCCTTTGCATGCAAAATATAAAATAAAACGCGTTATTGTTTCTACCTACCAATCCATCACCGGAACGGGAGTAAAAGCTGTGCAACAATTAGAAAATGAATATGCTGGTGTGCAAGGTGAAATGGCATACAAATACCAAATTCATCGTAATGCCATTCCGCAATGTGATAGTTTTGAAGATAATGGTTATACCAAAGAAGAAATGAAATTGGTGAAAGAAACTAAGAAGATTTTAAGTGATAATTCTATTGCAGTAACAGCAACCGCAGTTCGTGTACCAATTGTTGGCGGACATAGTGAAGCGGTGAACATAGAATTTGAAAAGGAATTTGATTTAAGTGAAATCCGTTCTATTTTACAAGAAACCGATGGAGTAGTTGTGCAAGATAATTTAGACGCTTTTTCTTATCCAATGCCATTATTTGCTCAAGGGAAAGACGATGTTTTTGTAGGAAGAATTCGGCGTGACGAAAGCCAAGCCAATTCTCTAAACATGTGGATTGTCGCTGATAATTTAAGAAAAGGTGCTGCTACCAATACTATTCAAATTGCTGAATATTTAGTAGCGCATAAATTAGTATAAACGATTGTTTTTTACAATTAAAACCATCGAAATTAACTATATAGTTTGTTAATTTCGATGGTTTTTATTTTAGGTTTGTTACTTTTGCAAAGATGATTAAAAAGAGTTCTTTAGTAAGTTTTGCTTTTGGTTTGGCAGTATTGTTTGCAATAGTGCTGCAATCGACGCATTCATTTGTTCACCTAGAAAAAGAACTTTCCAAAAAGCAATGCCCTCACAATTACGCTAAAAACCGGAGTCAATTCACACATGCACACCACAATTTAGAGCGTTGTTTTGTTTGTGAATTTGTTTTTAGTACTTCTATAAAATCGGATAGTTTTTCGTTCACTTTTAAGAAAGTGGTTGTCCCAGTTTCGCATTCTTATTTCTACTCTAAAGAAATAGCCCAATCTTTTCGAGGTAGTCTTTTTGCGCTTCGAGCACCCCCAAGTTGTATTGTTTAAACCCAAATTAATTCTGAATTAAATTCAGATAATATAGTTTTAACAATAAATCATTCTATAATGAAATCATTTTTGTACGCCCTGCTATTAGGGTTTTCGTTAGTTGCTACAGCACAAAACAAAGTAAGCGGGACAATTACCAATAAAAAAAACGAACCTATTTTGGGATCTACCATCGCTATTCCAGAACTCCACAAAGAAACTATTTCCGATGAAAACGGGAAGTATGTTTTTAATAATTTACCCAACGGAAAATTCAAAATGGTTTTTTCCTACATGGGTTTTGCAACCCAATCGAAGGAGTTTATTTCTAATTCGAAAGAGCAAAAAATAGACATCTTTTTAGAAGAATCGTTGCATCAAATGGAGGAGGTAATTGTTTCTACGGCATTCAATAAACTGCAATCGCAAAACGTTATGAAAGTGGAACACCAATCGATTAAGTCGCTTTCGCAAAAAGGCACTTCTACTTTAATTGAAGGCTTGGCAACCATACCAGGCGTTTCACAAGTTTCAACGGGAACTTCCATTGGAAAACCTGTAATTAGGGGGTTGAGCGGTAGCCGAGTTTTAGTATATTCGCAAGGAGTTCGATTGGAAAACCAACAATTTGGTGAAGAGCATGGACTTGGCTTGAACGATGCCGGAATAGAAAGCGTTGAGGTGATTAAAGGACCTGCCTCGTTATTGTATGGTTCTGATGCTATTGGCGGTGTCTTGTATTTTAACCCCGAAAAATTTGCGTCTTCCAATACTGTTGATACTAATTTTAGTCAGAAATTATTCTCTAATACTAACGGAAGTAACACCTCTTTAGGGGTGAAAAAGTCTTTGGATAATTTCAAATTTTTAGCCCGCGGAAGTTACAATACCCATGCCGATTATAAAATTCCAAACGGAAATAGAGTCACCAATACCCGGTATAACGAATCGGATTTTAAAACTGCTTTGGGATATTCTAATGCCAAATTCACTTCTACTTTACGATACAATTTCAATAAATTGGATTTAGGAATTCCTGAAAATGGTACCGCAGAACAAACTTCAACTAAGAATACGGCCTATCCAAAGCAAGCTGTTTTTGCAAGTATTATAAGTTTAAACAACACTTTTTTCTTTACAAATTCCAAGTTAGATGCTGATTTGGGATATATTTCCAATGATAGAAGTGAGTTTGTAGATAGTGATGTAGCCAATTTGCGCATGAAATTGAAAACATACAATTATAATGTGAAGTATTATTTGCCAAAATTCGGAAAATTGGAAGCAATAATTGGCACCCAAGGAATGCACCAAACTAATACCAACTCGGGCATAGAATATTTAATCCCGGATGCAACAACTAATGATTTTGGGGTTTTTGGCACTGCCAATTACGAATGGAAAAAAAATATTATACAAGCGGGAATTCGTTTTGACAATAGAAATGTAACTGCTACCGAACATGGAATTGTTGGTAATGAAGGCTATTTTCAATCGGTAGACAAGAAATTTCAAAGTTTTAATTCGTCATTGGGATTCAAAACCAATCTTAAAAAAGATATTATTTTGCGATTGAATTTTGCTTCCGGATTTAGGGCTCCCAATTTGGCAGAATTGACATCGAATGGGGTTCATGAAGGAAGTAATCGTTATGAAATTGGCAATGTGAATTTGCAAAATGAACAAAATTTCCAAACCGATTTGAATTTGGAATATCGAAATCCGCATTTTGAATTGTTCCTTAACGGATTTTACAATCACATCAATAATTATATTTTTATTGCTCCAAATGGCAGAAAAATTGATGGGTTGGATGGTTACGATTATGCTCAAGAAAACGCCAATTTATATGGCGGTGAAGCTGGAGTTCACTTCCATCCACATCCTTTAGATTGGTTGCACATTACAAGTAGTTTTGAAAGCGTAACAGGCAAAAAACAAAGTGGAGACAATTTACCTTTAATCCCGGCTAACAAGTGGAATAATTCTATAAAAACCGAATTCAAATTAACTAAATATTTAAAAGACAGTTTTGCAGTTTTGAATGTTGAACATACTTTAAATCAAAATAATTCAGGGTCGTTTGAAACCAAATCCAACGATTATACTTTATTAAATTTGGGCTTTGGCGGAAAAGTTACTTTAGGGAAAATAGTTTTTGATGTTAATTTGAACGCAAATAATCTGTTGAATAAAACCTATATTTCTCATCTATCTAGACTAAAAAATGATGGAATTCCTAACATTGGAAGAAATTTAGTTTTAGGAATTAATTTTGTTATTTGATTTCCAACGCCTTTTAAAAGTTATTTATTTTAGGGTCAATTGGTATGTTAATTTATAAATATTGGTTTTCCTTTAAACATTTTAATATTTTATTTCACCAATATAGCGCATGTTTTGCATGATTTTCCCTTTTCTTTTATTAATGTAAGATGAGGAATTTGAAGCTTTAAATTTTCTAGGATTTGGTAATATTGCTGCAATTCCTGCAGCTTGAATTTTGGTTAAATTATTAGCATCGGTTTGATACCAATAGTTCCCTGCCGCTTGAACACCATATACTCCGTTTCCCATTTCTATAGAGTTGAGATAGACCTCCATGATGCGCTCTTTGCTCCAAAAAATTTCAATTAATACAGTAAAATAAGCCTCAAGCCCTTTACGAAGATAATTTCGGCCTTGCCAAAGAAAAACATTTTTGGCCGTTTGTTGTGAAATAGTGCTACCTCCTTTTATTTTTTTTCCTCTTTCGTTATTTTTAATTGCTTTTTGCATAGATGAGAAATCAAAACCGTGATGGGATAAAAAAGTACCATCCTCACTAGCAATAACTGCCTTTTGAATATAAGGAGAAATTTCTTCTATTGGAACCCAAGTATGGCTGCAAGTCATTTCTTCTCCTGCAAATTTTTGCTCAATAGCACGTGTTACCATCAGTGGCGTAAACGGAACCGGCACCCATTTATATAATAATACAAAAAAGAAAGAAATTCCTAAAAACCAAAGAAAGGCTTTCCAAAGAAATGTTTTTAATTTTTGGAAAAATGTGTGGTTGGATTTGTTTTTTGTTGCTGCCATTTATATTAAATCTGCTAATTCTTTACCAATTAAACTTCCTATTGCTACACCCATTCCGCCTAAGCGAACACCACAATATACATTTTCAGATAATTGGGTAACTATAGGATTTTTGTGAGAACCTATTCCCATTATGCCACTCCATCTGTGGGCAACTTTAAATTCATGATTTGGTAAAATTACATTTTTTAACAAATCTTCCAATTTATTCTGTATTTTTTCTGTTTGCGATAATTCGGTGGTGGTTTCTCCTTCAAAATCTAAGTTTCTGCCTCCGCCAAGAAGAATCCGATCTTCAAAATTTCTAAAATAATAATAACCTTTATCTAAATGAAAGGTTCCTTTTATATCTAAATTAGGAATTGGCTCAGTAATTAATACTTGCGCTCGAGCTGGTTTCACTTCATTATTCGTTAAAGCCCCCGCAAAACCATTAGTAGCAAAAAGTAATTTATTAGTTGAAAAAGTATAACCGTTTACCATTAATTGAACCGAATTATTTTTGTCTGTAAAAGAGGTGACTTCCGCTTGATTTAAAATTAAAATATCCTTCGAAATTGCTTCTTTTAGTAAGGCCTGCATCATATTTCCAGTATCAATTTGTGCTTCAAATGGATTGAAAATGGTGTATTCCATTATATTTTCAAAGGCAAAACGATCAATTTCTTTAGAAAAAATATCCGCTTTAAAAAGTGGTCTTAGAATTTCATTTAAAAACGGTAGTTTTTGCAAGCATTCGTTGTAAGTTGCTTCGTCGTCTTTTAAAAATAGTTCATAACCACCGTAAGGCTTGAAATCAATAGTGGTATCTCCGAGTCTTTTTCGTAGTAATTGCAACCCGTTCCAACGTTTTTGAACCAACTGTATTACTTCTTCTTCAGAGTGTGATTTTAAATCATCAATAATTTCTGATAAACTTCCTAAACAGGCAAAGCCAGCATTTTTAGTACTTGCTCCTTGTGGTAAAATTCCTTTTTCAAGGATTATTATTTTACTTTCGGGAAACCGTTCTCTTAATTGCAAGGAACAGTGTAGCCCAACAATACCGCTTCCCACTATTGTAAAATCAACATTTGTAAACCAATTTTTTATTTCCCAATAACTAAGTTGCATTATTATATATTTTTGAAAAATAAAATTACTTAATTTTTTTGTTCTTTTGATAATTTTGCATGAGATTGTTGCAAACCAGAAAAATAAAATTACCACTAATGAGTTTCTATTAGTTTGCTTTGAATAAAAAATAATAGCTTTGATTATCTATATTTAACAAAGAAAATCACTAATAATTCAAAAATCAATTATTTTTGGAGGCAAATTTCAGTATATTTGCTATGTATTTATTTCTAAAATTTTCTTCAATCTAAATTTTTAGTATTTCAATACTTTTTTGTTATATCCTATGCGTTTTAAACTTCTAATATTATTTTTCTTTACTATTTTTAGTGCTTTTGCACAAGAAATAGAACAGCCAATCAAAGTAGTTGATTCCTTATATAGAGAGGATCAATTTTATTTTAATTTCACGTATAATAAGTTACAAAATTTTAAAGGGTTAAGTCAAACAAAATTCTCTCCAGGAATTTGTTTGGGTATTTTAAGAGACATGCCCGTTAATAAAGCTAGAACCATCGCTTTTGCTACAGGTTTAGGATATTCTATTAATATTTACAATAATAATTTACAAGAAACAAGCACGAATAGTGACACTAATTCTGCCTACAGCTACAATTTACTTTCTACTGCTGATTTTACGAAAAATAAATTTGTTCAGCATTATATAGATTTACCTATTGAAATAAGATGGCGAACATCTACAGCTGCTTCTCATGAATTTTGGAGAATTTATACCGGATTTAAATTAAGTTATTTAATTTATGATCAATATAAATATGTTGCTGATGGTATATCAATCAGCAATAATTCCAATCCCGATTTCAATAAATTGGTTTATGGTTGTTACTTGGCAGCAGGTTATAATACTTGGAATTTGTATGCTTATTATGGATTAAAACCTATATTTAAATCAGTTGAAATTAACGGCGAAAAAATAAATACTACTACCTTTAATATTGGATTGCAGTTTTACATTTTATAACCAAAAATACATCAATAAAATTTGCGGTAGTATTCCTGCAACATATCCAATTGCTAATTCTTTCGGGCTGTGCGCCCTCATTACCAATCGAGAACTTGCTATAATTCCAGTAAGAAGAAATAAAAAGGCAATTATAAAAGGGCTGTTCAATTCGAAATGCATGCTTAATCCTATGACAAAAAAGCATAAGGCACTTATTGCAATCATATGAATACTAGCTTTTATTTTAAGGAATAATAAAAAATAAGCAACTAAAGTACTGCAAATTGCCCCAAGGAAAAAGTAAAATAATTCCGGAAATCGATCTAAAGTGATGCTTTTGCTAATTAATATTACGGTTAATGCAATTTGCATCAAAAGGGGTGTTTTTCTTTGTGAAATATCCGAAAGCATTATGGTGTCTACTTTTCCATATGTTCGAAGCAAATAAAAAAAAGAAAGAGGTAAAAAAAAAGTTATTATTATAACCTGTAAAAGCAATATTAAATATTGCTCGTTAGAATAATAATTTGCATCATAATAAACATAAAAAAGAGTTCCAACTATTGGAATAAATATGGGATGAAAAAGATAAGAAAAAAAGGGAATTATTTTTTTCAACTGAAAGAGGTTAGTTAGCAAATATAATAAAATCCCAAACCAATAAACTTTATTTGAAAGAATGCACATAAAAGTTTCTATTTTACGTGGATACTTTTACCTTTGCAAGTTAGAATGTAAAAAGACCATTAATGAATAAATCGAATAAACGTAGAGAAGCACTTTTATATCATGCCAAGCCTACTCCAGGAAAAATACAAGTTGTTCCAACTAAAAAATATGCTACACAACGAGATTTATCTTTGGCTTATTCTCCAGGAGTAGCAGAGCCTTGTTTAGAAATTGTTAAAGATGTAAATAACGTTTATAAATACACATCTAAAGGAAACCTAGTTGCTGTAATTTCTAACGGAACTGCTGTTTTAGGATTAGGAGATATAGGTCCAGAAGCATCTAAACCGGTGATGGAAGGGAAAGCATTGTTGTTTAAAATATTTGCCGACATTGATGTTTTTGATATCGAAGTTGGTACAAAAGATATTGAAGAATTTATTGCAACGGTTAAAAATATTGCTCCAACTTTTGGTGGAATTAACCTAGAAGATATAAAAGCACCGGAATCATTTGAGATTGAAAGACGTTTGGTAGAAGAATTGAATATTCCGGTAATGCATGATGACCAGCATGGTACAGCTATTATTTCTTCAGCGGCATTATTAAACGCATTAGAATTAGCAGAAAAAGATATAAGCGAAGTTAAATTAGTTGTTTCTGGTGCTGGTTCAGCGGCTTTAGCATGCTCAAATCTATACGTATTACTTGGCGTTAAGGCAGAAAATATTACAATGTTTGACGTAAATGGTGTTATCAGTAATAATAGAACTGATTTATCCGATTTGCAAAAAAGATACAGCCATGGAGCTTCAGAAACTACTTTGCAACAAGCCTTAGTTAATGCCGATGTTTTTTTAGGTCTTTCAGCAGGGAATATTTTAACTCCCGAAATGCTTTTAGGAATGGCCAAAGATCCAATCGTTTTTGCTATGGCCAATCCAACGCCGGAGATTGATTATGATTTAGCAATGGCAACTCGTAAAGATATTATTATGGCTACAGGTAGGTCTGACCAACCTAATCAGGTGAATAATGTACTTGGATTCCCTTATATTTTTCGTGGTGCACTAGATGTTCGCGCAACAAAAATTAACGAAGCAATGAAAATGGCTGCAGTTCGAGCATTAGCACTTTTGGCTAAAGAGCACGTTCCAGAGCAAGTGAATATTGCTTACGGCGAAACCAAGTTAAATTTTGGTAGAGAGTATATAATTCCAAAACCATTTGACCCAAGATTGATTACTACGGTGGCTCCAGCAGTTGCAAAAGCAGCTATGGAAAGCGGCGTAGCGTTAAACCCAATTACCGACTGGGTAAAATACGAAGAAGAACTTTTAGAGCGAATGGGTTCAAATAATAAAATGGTGCGCCTACTTACCAACCGAGCTAAAACCGATCCAAAAAGAATTGTTTTTGCTGAGGCCGACCAATTGGATGTATTAAAAGCAGCTCAAATTGTATATGAAGAAGGTATTGGACATCCTATTTTATTGGGAAGAAAAGAGGATATTTTAGAATTAAAAGAAGAAATTGGTTTTGATGCCGATGTGCCAATTTTTGACCCAAAAACCGAAGAGGAAGACCACCGCAGATTAAGTTATGCCGAAATTTTTTGGAAAGAACGGAACCGAAGAGGTATTTCATTATTGGATGCTCAAAAATGGATGCGCGAAAGAAATTATTTTGCCGCAATGATGGTCAACCAAGGGGATGCAGATGCTATGGTTTCTGGATATTCTAGAAGTTATCCAACGGTTGTAAAACCATTAATGCAATTAATTGGCAAGGCACCAGGAATTTCATTAATTGCTACAACTAATATGATGATGACCAATCGGGGGCCAATGTTTTTATCCGATACTGCAATAAATCCAAATCCATCTGCCGATGACTTGGCAAAAATTGCCTTAATGACCGAAAAGACCGTAAGAATGTTTGGAATGGAACCTGTTATTGCTATGGTTTCATTTTCTAATTTTGGATCTTCTCAAGCAGAAAGCGCTACCAAAGTTAGAGAAGCAGTTGCCTATTTGCATAAATATTATCCTGATTTAATTGTAGACGGCGAAATACAAGCCGATTTTGCGCTAAATCCGGAGATGTTAAAAGGGAAATTTCCGTTTTCTAAATTAGCAGGAAAAAAAGTAAACACTTTAATTTTTCCAAATTTGGAATCTGCTAATATTACATACAAATTATTAAAAGAGTTATATAAAGTAGATTCTGTTGGGCCAATTATGTTGGGTATGGACAAACCAGTACATATTTTTCAATTGGGTGCAAGTGTAGAGGAAATGGTAAATATGGCTGCTGTAGCAGTTGTAGATGCTCAAGAAAAAAGTAAAAGAACACCAAATAAAGAGATAATTAAATAGTTAAAATTTCAAAAAAACAATTGATAAAGTTTTTGTTATATTTGAAAATTGAATAAAAAAAATCATGATAGCACATATTCAAGGAAAATTAGTAGAAAAAACTCCAACTGAAGTTATAATAGACTGTAATGGTGTGGGTTATCATATAAATATTTCACTTCATACTTATACTTTACTTCCTAAAACCGATTTTGTTAAGTTGTTTACTCATTTAATTATCAAAGAAGATTCCCATTCTTTGTATGGATTTGCAGAAAAATCGGAAAAAGAAATATTCAAAATGTTGTTGACCGTTTCTGGAATTGGAGCAGGAATTGCACGAACAATGCTTTCCTCTTTAGAACCAAAACAAATTATCCAGGCTCTTGCAAGCGGTGATCTGGTAACTATCCAATCTATTAAAGGAATTGGGAGCAAAACTGCACAACGGGCTATCCTTGATTTAAAGGACAAAGTGTTAAAAATTTATGATTTAGATGAAGTTTCTATGTTTCAAAGCAATACAAATCGAGATGAAGCGTTATCTGCTTTGGAGGTTTTAGGTTTTGTAAGAAAAACGTCTGAAAAAACAGTAGATAAAGTGATTAGTCAAAATCCTGATGCTACAGTAGAAACAATCATTAAGCAAGCATTAAAAAATTTATAATTTTTGAAAACAGAGCAACATAAATATATATCTATTGCCCAAAAAATAGTCTTCGCAATTGCTATGCTATTTATTAATCAGCATTCTTTCGCCCAAGAAAGGGTAAATGATACTACCTATAACAAGGGGCGAATGGTGATTGAAAATCCTAAAAGTATTGTTGAGGCCTATACCTATGATCCTGCAACGGATCGTTACATTTTAAACACAACTTTTGCCGGTGTTGACATCAATTATCCTATTATTCTTACTCCAAAAGAGTACGAAAAATTAGTTCTCAAAGATTCAATGCACGATTATTTCAAACAAAAAGCAGATGCAGTTTCAGGTCAAAAAGCAACAAGTGTTGCTGCAAAAAAGGATCTATTGCCTAAATATTATGTGAATTCCAGTTTCTTTGAAGCTATTTTTGGGAGTAATACCATTGATGTAAAACCAACAGGGTCAGCAGAAATTGACCTTGGTTTTAGACATACTAAACAAGATAATCCCTCTTTTTCTCCACGAAATAGATCCACCACAACTTTTGATTTCAACCAAAGAATTAGTATGAGTTTGATGGGAAAAGTTGGAACCAGATTAACGGTTAATGCTAATTACGACACACAGTCGACTTTTGCTTTCCAAAATTTAATAAAATTATCGTTTGATCCTTCCGCTTCTGGAGGAGAAGATTCAATAATTAAAAAAATAGAAATTGGTAATGTTAGTATGCCACTTAATAGTACTTTAATTCGAGGAGCGCAAAGTTTGTTTGGAGTCAAAGCCCAATTGCAGTTTGGAGGAACTTCTGTAAATGCAGTCTATGCGGAACAAAAATCACAAACTAAAACGGTAACTGCTCAAGGTGGTGGAACCATACAAAACTTTGAACTTTTTGCACAAGAATATGATGCAGACAGACACTTTTTCTTAGCGCAATATTTTAAGAATCGTTATGACAAAGCGCTTTTAAATTATCCATTAATTGATAGTAGAGTACAAATTACCCGAATTGAGGTTTGGGTTACTAATAAACAAAATCGAGTTAGCACTACTAATAACAATTTAAGAAACATCGTTGCCCTTCAAGATTTAGGAGAAGCCAGATTGAATGATACTTCTATTTCCGCAGCAATAAATGATAGTCAAATAGTAGCAATTGATCCTGCTGATATTAATCCTTTTCTATCGAATGATTTCTTTTTGAAACCAATTGATACTCCCCCTAATAACAACAATAACCGTTACGATCCAGAATTAATAATTCCTTCAACTCCACCAAATCCGAATTATCCAGGTTTATTGAATCCAAATATCAGACAAATTGTAACCACCAATCAAGGATTTAATAATACAGTTCAGGTTAATGAGGGAACCGATTATAGCAAATTAGAAAACGCTCGAAAGTTATTGCCTAACGAATATACCTTTCACCCACAATTGGGATATATTTCATTGCAACAACGATTGGCAAATGATGAGGTACTTGCTGTAGCATACCAATATACAATTGGTTCAGAGGTATACCAAGTTGGAGAATTTGGAACGGATGGTGTTGAAGCAACACAAGTAAGTGCTTCTGGAATTCCATCCTCTCAATCATTAGTTTTAAAAATGCTTAAGAGTAGTTTGACTAACGTTCAAAAACCAATTTGGGGATTGATGATGAAGAATATTTATCAAATCCCTCAAGGTTTTCAAATGCAAAAAGAAGAATTTAAATTCAATATTTTATATACAGATCCTTCTCCATTAAACTATATTACTGCTGCAAATACAACTTCTCCATTGCCAGTTGGAATTACGGATACACCCTTATTAAAGGTTTTTGGATTGGATAGATTGAATTATAGTAACGACCCTCAAAATGGTGGAGATGGTTTTTTCGATTTTATCCCAGGGCTTACTGTTGATCAACAAAATGGGCGTATTATATTTACTTCGGTAGAACCTTTTGGAAGGTATTTGTTTAACAAATTAAAATCTGGAAGTTTAACTGAAAATTATGACGATACAACTACACTAGGCGCTTATAACGACAACCAATTGAAATATGTGTATACTTCTTTATATAAATCTACACAGGCCGCTGCATTACAAAACAGTTCTAAAAATAAATTTCAATTAAAAGGAAAGTTTAAATCTTCTGGAGGAGATGGAATTCCAATTGGAGCATTTAATGTTCCAAAAGGTTCGGTAGTAGTTACTGCTGGAGGAAGAAAATTAGTTGAAGGAGTTGATTATACCGTTAATTACCAAGCAGGTAGAGTACAAATTTTAGACCCTGCCTTATCAGCTTCTAATACCCCAATTCAAGTTTCTGTAGAAAATAATTCTACTTTTGGAAGACAAACTAGACGTTTTTATGGAATTAATGTAGAGCATAAATTTTCAGATAAATTTTTAGTTGGTGCAACGATGTTAAAAATGTCGGAAAGACCATTTACACAAAAAACTAATTACGGACAAGAATCGGTTAATAATACGATTTACGGATTGAATACTAGTTTTTCAACGGAGGTTCCATTTTTAACTCGTTTAGTAAATAAACTTCCAAATTTGGATACCGATGTACCATCTAATGTTTCTTTTAGAGGGGAAGTTGCTTATTTAAAACCAGACTCTCCAACAGCGGATAAATTTAACGGGGAATCTACAGTTTATGTTGAAGATTTTGAAGGATCCCAAACAAATATTGATTTACGTTCACCTTATTCATGGTTTTTATCCTCTACACCATTGCGACCAACGAACGGTGTAATCCCAGATTATTTAGATTTTGGAGGGAATTTGTCAACATTAAATTATGGTTTTAAACGGGCGAAAATAGCTTGGTATACCATTGATCCAATTTTTTATACTCAAAGGCCATCAGGTATATCCGATGATGATTTATCTCTAAACAGCACTAGAAGAATAATTAGCACTGAATTATATCCTGCAACAACTATTGCAGCAGGACAATCTCAAGTAATAAATACCTTAGATTTAACCTATTTCCCGAAGGAGCGGGGGCCTTACAATTTCAATACAGCGACTGCCTCCGATAATACCTTACCAAATCCAGAAACTAATTACGGAGGAATTTATAGAGCTTTAAATTCTACTAATTTTGAACAATCTAATATAGAATATATTCAGTTTTGGATGTTAGATCCTTACACAGACACTAGAGTCTCTCCATCTCCGATTAATCCAGGAAATACTGGAAGAATCTACTTTAATTTAGGAGAAATATCAGAAGATGTGCTACAAGACGGAAGGAAATTTTATGAAAATGGGGTAGGAAATAATCAAACTCTTTCAACCCCAACTATATGGGGAGATACTCCCGCTTCACAATCGTTAATTTATGCTTTTGATTCAAATGAAGGCAACAGAACTTCTCAAGATGTTGGGTATAATGGATTGAATAATGCTCAAGAAGCTGCAAAATTCCCTGACTTTGCATCTTTTGCTGATCCTGCAGAAGATGATTATAAGTATTTTTTGAATACTCCGGGAACAGTTTTTGATCGCTACAAATACTATAATGGTGTTGAAGGAAACTCTCCAATAGATGTTTCCGATACCAACAGAGGTTCAACAACAGTTCCAGATGTAGAAGATATTAATCGTGACAACACTATGAATACGATTAATGCCTATTTTGAATACAACATTAAAGTTAGCCCAGCCGATTTATCCCAAGTAGGAAGTAATTACATTACTAATATTTTACCAACCACAGTATCTCTTCCAAATGGAGAATCTACAACTGCACGTTGGATACAATTTAAAATTCCAATTAACCAACCAACAAATACCGTTGGTAGTATATCTGATTTTCGTTCTATTCGTTTTATGAGAATGTTCATGACCAAATTTGCTAGTCAAATGACCATTCGTTTTGGGTCGTTAGATTTGGTTCGTGGTGATTGGAGAAAATATGATTACACCCTAGATACCTCGGATACAGATATTTCCGATGATAATACAGATTATGATTCTGCTGCTGTAAATGTTCAAGAAAATGGCACAAGAGAACCTATTCATTATGTTGTTCCGCCAGGAGTTGAGTTAGAACAATTGTATAATAACAACACTTTAATTCCTCAAAATGAACAGTCATTATCTATAAAAATAGGAAGTTCTGTAGATTATGGTTTAGAGCCAGGGGACTCTCGTGCTGTATTTAAAAATGTTAGCGTAGATATGCGGCAGTATAAAAAATTAAAAATGTTTGTACATGCAGAAGCAATTACATCTGATCCAGGATCAATTGAGGATGATGAATTAATTGGTTTTATTCGTTTTGGAAATGACTTCACAGATAACTTTTATCAAATAGAAAAACCCTTGAAGAAAACACAATTTGGGGATAACACTCAAGTTGGAGTATGGCCAGAGGCAAATGATTTGGATCTTTCTTTAGAGCTTATTACTAGAATGAAAATTAAAGCAATGAGCCATGTTTACACTCCTGGAGAAATTTTTTACCCTGATGATGATAGCACAATTCCAGATGGAGATGGGGATCCTAATTTGCGTTTAGGTATTCGAGGAAATCCTAATTTTGGGATGGTACGAACCTTAATGTTAGGAGTAAAAAATCAAACTAATAAATTAAGCACTTCAGTTCATCCATTAAATCCTAGACGACTTAAAGGTGAAGTTTGGTATAACGAACTTCGATTGGCCGGAATGGATAATAAAGGGGGTATGGCAGCTGTTGCAAATATGGATGCTAATTTTGCTGATTTTGCCAATGTTTCTGCAACTGGAAAAATGAGCACCATTGGCTTTGGAACTTTAGAGCAAGGGCCTAATGAAAGAAGTAGAGAAGATGTTTTACAATATAACATTGTAACCAACATGAGTCTTGGCAAATTACTTCCAAAAAAATGGGGTATTAATTTGCCGTTTAATTATGGTATTGGAGAAGAGTTTATAACTCCTAAATACGATCCTTTTAATCAAGATATCGAGTTAAAACAATTGATAAATGAAACTGCCGATGTTGCTGAAAAAAGAAATTTGAAAAACAGAGCAATGGATTACACCAAAAGAAGAAGTATCAACTTTATAGGTGTTAAAAAAGCAAGAGGAGAAAAAGCAGTAGCCCATTTTTATGACCCAGAAAATGTGACGCTATCTTATTCTTATAATGATGTTGATCGTCATAGTTATGAATTGGAAAATTATACCGATCAAAGAGTTAGCACAACAGCCGATTACACCTTTGCTTTCCAACCAAAACCTGTAGAACCTTTTAAATCTGTTAAAGTGTTTAAAAAGAGCAGTTATTGGAAACTTTTGAGCGATTTTAATTTTAATTATAAACCAACTAACGTTTCTTTTAGTTCCAATATTACAAGACAATTTAATCGCCAGCAATTTAGATTGGTAGATGTTGAAGGAATAGGTTTAGATGCTTTGTATCAGAGAAATTTCTTATTCAATTACCAATATGGATTTAATTATAATCTAACAAAAGCTTTAAAAATTAATTTCAATGCAACCTCCAACAATGTTGTAAGAAATTATATGAAAGACAATAATGAGCCCGATAATTCCTATACTATTTGGTCCGATTATTGGAATATTGGTTTGCCGAATTTACACAACCAACAACTAACAGTTAATTATGAATTACCGGTTAGTAAAATTCCGTTTTTGAATTTTGTAAAATCTACTTATACCTATTCCGGGACGTACAGCTGGCAACGTTCTTCTTTAGCTATGTCATCTGTTTTGGATTCCGATACAGGAGTAACCTACAATTTAGGAAATACTATTCAAAATTCGGGATCTCATAAATTGAATACTGCACTAAGTATGGATTCTTTTTATAAATATATAGGTTTATCTAAACAAAAAAAACCAACAAATGCAGCTCCCACAGGTGTTCCAAAACCAGGAGAAAAAGTAACGAATGTAAAAGCTACTCCAGCTAAAAATTCCAATTTGTTTTTAGATGGTTTAATAGGAGTCGTTACTAGTATTAAGAATATTCAAATTAACTACACTGAAAATCAAGGAACTGCATTACCAGGATTTTTGCCGGGTGTAGGATTCTTTGGTTCGTCTAAACCTTCTTTAGGATTTGTATTTGGTGGTCAGGACGAAGTTCGATTTGAAGCTGCAAAAAATGGTTGGTTAACCAATTATCCAAATTTCAATCAAAATTATACCCACGTATTAACACGATCTTTAGATTTTACTGCAAATATGGATTTGTTCCCAGATTTAAAAGTTGACTTCACTGCTAATAGATCGTATGCTAATAATTACTCCGAGCAATACGATGTCACCGATGGGGTATATAATTCTAGATCTCCATACAGCACGGGTAATTTTGCAATATCTACTGTGATGTTAAAATCTTCGTTTAAACAAAGCGATGAATTTTTCTCCTTGCCATTTGAAGAATTTAGAAATAACAGAATTATTATTGCTAATAGATTGGCCACAGATTATTATGGAACTCCAAATTTTCCTGTAAATGCAGATGGTTTTCCAACTGGATTTGGAAAAAATAGTCCAGAGGTATTGTTGCCTTCTTTCTTAGCAGCTTACACTGGTTTTGACATTCCCGCTTTGAAAGTTGTTGGATTAAGTTTGGCACAAAGTCCCGACGATAGAGCAGGCACAATTTCGTTAAATGCATTTAAAAATATTCCAATACCAAACTGGAATATTAAATACAGCGGATTAATGCGATACAATTTCTTTAAAGAAAAGTTCAAACGTTTTTCAATTCAGCATGCTTACAAGGCTTCCTATACTGTTAATTCCTTCCGTTCTAATTTAGATTATAATCAACATGCTAATGAACTAAATCCGTTAAATGGAAATTTCTATAGCCAGACTATTATAGGAAACGTTAACTTGGTTGAACAATTTAATCCATTAATTAGGGTAGATTTTGAAACAAAAAGTTCTTTTAAAATTCTTGCCGAATTGAAAAAAGATCGAGCATTATCTTTAAGTTTTGATAATAATTTATTGACTGAAGTAAAAGGAATTGAATATGTTATTGGTACAGGATATAGATTTAAAGATGTCATTTTTTCTAGTAAATTAGCGGATACCCCCTCCGGAGTAATTAAAAGCGATATCAATTTGAAAATAGATTTTTCATATCGAAATAATAAAACTATCGTTCGTTATTTAGATTATAACAATAATCAATTAGGAGGAGGGCAGAACATTTGGACTTTAAAGTTAACTGCGGATTATTCTTTCAGCAAAAATTTAACTGCAATTTTGTATTACGATCATTCGTTCTCAAAAGCTGTAATTTCTACTTCGTTTCCTATGACCAACATAAGAGGTGGTTTTACTTTGCGATATAACTTCGGAAATTAATAATAATTGAAGTAAAATCCTTTTCAAAATTTAATAATAAACAATACATTTGAACAGAATATAAAAAACAATAATATAATGAATATACCAACTAATTTAAAATACACTAAAGACCACGAATGGATTTCTATGGATGGTTCTATAGCAACAATTGGAATTACAGATTTTGCACAAAGTGAACTAGGTGATATCGTCTATGTAGAGGTTGAAAGTTTAGATCAAACATTAGATAAAGATGAAGTTTTTGGTACAGTTGAAGCTGTGAAAACAGTATCTGATTTATTCTTACCAATGTCAGGAGAAATCATTGAATTTAATGAAGATTTAGAGCGTAATCCTGAAACTGTAAATACAGATCCTTATGGCAAAGGATGGATGGTAAAAATAAAAGTTTCAGACATTTCCCAATGGGAGGAGTTATTGGATAGTGATGCTTATGGGAAACTGATAGGTGCATAATAAGAGATTATATCTTGGGTTAGCACTTCTTTGGACTTCTATAGTTACGGTGTTGAGTTTGATAACCATAGGTGATGTTGGGAGCTCTATACCTATTTCTAATAAAGATAAATACGTACATTTTACTTTTTATTTTATTTTCGTTATTGTTTGGGCATTAGTTACAAAGCAATCAAATTCAAAAAAAATGCAATGGATTGTCTTGTTTTCATCTATATCTTTCGGAATTTTAATGGAGATTTGTCAAGGAGTTTTCACCACGTCTAGGAAACCAGATGTTATGGATGTACTTGCAAATAGCTTAGGAGCAATTTTCGGATTAATTTTTTTTAAAATTATTTTAAATAAATATAAAACCACTCCTTGAGTGGTTTTTGTATAATTTCCAATATATGAAAATTCAACAATATTTAGATTCCACCTATCTGAAAACACCAAGTCAAGCAGGTCTTTCATTTTTAGAAAACACTAAAATAGTTGAGAGTTATATTCAAGAAGCTATTGAAGAAGGGTTTAAGCTAATCATGATTCGTCCAGAAATGGTTAAATTGGCTAATAAAATGATTCAAGATGCCAATTCTAAACTAACCATTGGAACCGTAATTGGTTTCCCAGAAGGTACTTATTCCTTAGATGAAAAATTAGCAGAAGCCCAAAGAGCTATTGAGGATGGCGCAGATGACTTAGATTTTGTTTGTAATTATGAAGCCTTTAAAAGAGGAGAAACACAATTGGTTAAAAAAGAAATATTGGAAGGAACTAAGTTGGGATTATCACATAATAAAATTGTAAAATGGATTATTGAAGTTGCTGCTCTAAATGGAGAACAAATAATACAACTTTCGGCATTAATAAAAAATGTAGTTATGGCAAATTTCGGAGAAGTTTGTTATCCTTCCGTTTTTGTGAAATCATCCACGGGTTTTTATAAATCAGAAGGAGGACTTCCAAATGGAGCAACGGTTCCAACTATACTAATGATGCTTGAAAATGCATCACCCCTTTCAATTAAAGCAGCAGGTGGGGTTCGAACTTATGAAGAAGCTCTTGAAATGATTCGTTTGGGAGTTAAAAGAATTGGCACCTCTTCAGCTAAAGCAATTGTAAAGGGCCAAGTTGCAAATGAAAGTTATTAATTAATAGTACTACTATGTTAAAGAAATTTTTTACAACATTTTTATTGTTTGCAATGGTTGTTGCCTTCGCTCAAAAAAATAGTGAGCAAATGCCAGTTTTTTCTTCTTGTGAAAAATTGCAAGGCAAAGAATTAGAAGCTTGCTTTTATCAGCAAGTACAAACTTTTGTTTATACTAATTTTCAAGTTCCACAAAATTTAATAGATTCCAACTATAAAGGAACCATTATTGTACTTTTTGAAGTAGAAAGTAATGGGACTTTTAAAGTACTTTATATTGATGCCAATGATGCCGAATTAAAAATTGAGAGCCAAAGCGTTTTTGAAAAAATGCCTAAAGTCGTCCCCGCTACTTTTAATGGATCTCCTACTAACGCCAAATACACCATTAAAATTTCCGTTCCATTGCAAAATTCAGCAATACCTATTGTAAGAAATTACTTACAAGATGATGCGACTTCTAAAATTAAAACGAATCGAAATAAAGAGCTTACCGAATTGGATAGTATTATTTATCAAAAATTTAATAATCCTCAATTTGAAAGTCATTTGAACATTCCTTTTTCACACAGTTATTATGCGCAATTTGATGGTTCAATGAACCAAATTGGAAGTAATAATCACACTGCCTCCAAGCCATTTACGTATGCCGAAGTTTCTAAATATTATAATTTGTCTTCCGAAAACGAGAAATTAATGAAGAAAAAAACCACTTGGTGGGGAAAGAAAATTTGGAATGAAAATACTGTTGCCATTCAAGCTAAAGATTATTGGTTTACCATGAATCCGATTTTTGATTTACAAATGGGCAAAAGTAGTCCAAACACAGCAAAATATACCTTTGTTAATACACGTGGAATTCAAATCCGTGGCGGTTTAGGAAGTCAGTTAAATTTCACGACTACTATTTATGAAAGCCAAGGAAGATTTGCCGATTATTTTAACAATTATGCCGAATCTTTACATCCAATAGGAACAGTTCCTGCCGATTTTCCTGCAGTGGGTGATCCTGCAATAATTCCAGGAATTGGCATTGCTAAAAGATTTAAAAAAGACGCCTACGATTTTCCTTCTGCGGAAGCCAACTTAACGTATTCTCCGAGCAAGTTTTTCGATTTGCAAATGGGTTATGGTAGAAATTTCATTGGGGATGGCTATAGATCTTTACTTTTAGGAGATGGCACAACTCCTTATTCTTATGTAAAATTAAATACTACTTTCTGGAAGGTAAAATACACCAATACCTATATGTGGTTAAAAGATGTGCGAAAAGATGCAATGGTAGGTAAAACCTATGCTACAAAATTCATGGCTAACCATTATTTAAGTTGGAATATTAGTAAACGATTTAATTTAGGATTATTTGAATCGGTGGTGTGGGCAAACCAAAATAATCGTGGCTTTGATATGAGTTTTGTGAATCCAATAATCTTTTATCGTTCGGTTGAATTTGTAGCTTCATCTAAAAGTGGAAATGCCCTTCTAGGATTAACTTATAAATACAAATGGAACAACCAATTTAATTTTTACGGTCAATTTTTAATTGATGAATTTTCTTTAGGCGAAGTTAAAGCACAAAATAATAGTTGGAAAAATAAATTTGCGTACCAACTTGGAGTAAAATATTTCAATGCTTTAAATATTCCAAATTTATTACTACAATTAGAGTACAACCACATTCGTCCTTATGTCTATTCTCATAGCGATGTCATGACTAATTATGGAAATTATAATCAGAGTATGGGTCACCAATGGGGAGGAAATGCTAAAGAATTAGTTGCTATTGCTAGGTACCACAAAGGCAGGTATTTTGCAGATGCTAAAGTAACCATTGGTGTGCGAGGATTAGATTTTAATACGGTAACAGATTCTAATAATTACGGCGGAAATATTTACATAAGCTATTATGATAATCGCCCTAATGACATAGGGGTTGTAGTGGGACAAGGAAATAAAACTTCTATTTTTATTGCCGATTTACAAGCGGGATATTTAATAAATCCTGCAACTAACATGAAGTTATTTGGTAGTCTTATTTATAGAAATATCAATCCTACTGTTGAAACTGATTTGGTAAAAAAAGAAAATACCACTTGGGTTTCTTTAGGCTTGCGTTGTGATATTTTTAATTGGTATTTTGATTATTAATTTTTCAAATTAGACGTTTCTTTTTTCTTAAAAGTGTAAATCCATAAAATAAAGCCAAAAGTAATAAAAGCCAAAGCTTAGCATTTATTGTTGCAGCTGGAGGGTCGCCTCCTTCAAGTCCACTACTACCATTATTATCTTCATCTCCTGGGCCTGATCCAATTTGAGCATATAAAATAAAATCAGAAATAAAGAAATAGAATACCAACAGCGTTTTTATAATTCTTTTCATGACTTATTTAATATTTTTTTTAGTTATAATTTCTCCGTTTTGGGTTGTTATCTGAAACAATAATACTTGATTAGCAACATCAAGTTTAATACTGTATTTACTATCATTTACATCTGATTTTTGGAATAATAATCTTCCTCGGATATCAAATATTTTTATAGAATCCATGATTATTTCACCTGTGTTTATAAACGCGGTTTGGTCCTTGTTATAAATTATTATTTGATTAGCATTAAAATTTGGATTAGTGTTATTAAGCTGAATTTGATAAATAATATCAAAACGATCTGTAAAGGTTCCTATTGCAGTGCTAAAGGAGTATTCACCTAGGGTTAAATTTTGAATACTATTAGTATAATTATCTCTCAATAAAACATCCTGTGCACCGTCAAAAATCCCTTCTTTTTGTAGTAATGAAAATGTATAAGTATCTGCTATACTTGTTTTAAATTGTAACGGAATAACATCATTAACCACAAAACTAGGTCGAGCATTGATAACTACATCTTGTGTGCCAGCTTTTGAATAAAAAGCAATTGAAGAATCATTAGAATATAATCCATCCAAGCCGCTATCGTAATCATAAGTTGCATTTGGGATATATGCAATTAAATTTTGCCCAGCACTGTTATTGGTAGAATTTATCATTTTTATCCAATAACGATCCATTTGTGTAGTTGAAGATTTAAAGAATTGATCCACATTTTCACTCGACCGCATGGAGTTAGTGAAATTTAAATTTGTTTGTCCTTCTTTAGCTTTTACCATAAATCCTTGGCCAATTGAAATTAGGTTTGTATTTGTATAGGCTGCATTGTTATTTAATGTGCAGCCTATTGTGGTACAAGTAGAATAAGAAACTAAATTATTATTTTCATTAAATTTTCTCCAAAACCACAATGTACCCTCAATTGTAGCACTGTTGTCATTAATAAAATTATTCATTAATAAAGCAGATGGGTATGGATTGCCAGTAGCATTAATAGCGGTGTTACTTCCAGTATTTTCCATTGTAAATGAAACATTCCCATTTCTTGGAACTCCTGTAAAATTACCTGTCCACTTTAGTGGCGCAGGAGATAAATTAGAGTTATAAGAAAGCCAATTATTGGGGCTTCTAATTAAATAACTTTTTGCAGTTTCAAATGAGGTAGTAATTGGATTTACCGAATTATATTGATTTGTAAAGGTATTATAGGTGTAAAAACGAATGTTAGTTGGACTAATATTTGAAGTTAAAGGGGAAAAATCAAATAATTTTTGGGCACTAATAACTGGGGAAGACCATAAATTATAATCTAATCTATACACAGGAGAAGACATTCGTTTTACAGTAATATCCCCTGTATTACTTACATTGGTTTGTTGAAGTAAATTAGAGTTGTTGTTTAAAGTAAAACTACTTCCAGCATCAATAGTTAGCTTGCCATTTAAGGTTACATCATATCCAGTGGGAATTGAAACAATCGCCGAATTGGATACGGTCAAAGTACAAGCAAATAAATCGACAGCTTCCGAATAGTTTCCAGTCATGTAGGCTGTGGTGGTAATTATTGGCACTCCATTACTCCAAGTAGATCCATTCCATGTTGTAGCACTTATAGTAATAGTAACGTAATTGGAGTTTACAACTGTACAGGTTCCATTTTGAACAACCGCTCTAAAATAGGTTGTTGTTGTTAAATTACCAATAATAGAACCAGTTAAAGATGTTGCGGTATTTGTTATGTCAATTGGACTTGTAAATGCGGAATCAGAAGATTTCTGCCATTTCAGAACACTGCCTATATTTCCTGATAAAGTAAGATCTGAAGGAGCACTTCCAGTACATATTGTTTGGTTGGAGGATAAAGTTCCTGCAGTTGTAGGTGTCGGACTAACTAAGGTTATAGTACTTGCAGCTGTTGTAGAACAAGTTGCATCGGTCGTACTTCTCACTTTTAAAGTATAAACTCCAGTGGCTAATCCTGAGAAAGTAGTACTTGCTTGGTATGTTGTTCCATTATTAACACTATAATCTACACTCGATTGTGTTGTGAATACTATGGTTCCCGTTGGCACCGTACAAGTTGGCTGGGTTGTACTTGAAACAGTTGGTACGCTAGGTCCCGAAGGCGCTGTTATAGTTATTGGCCCTACAGAAGTTGTTCCAGCACTACAATAAATAGTATGTGTAATTATTATATTGCTATAACTTCCCGGTCCTAAATTTTGAATAAGTAAACAACCACTTGAATCAGAGGTTTGATTAGTTAATGGAGTTGCTACAGAACCATTTTTGCTGTAATTTAGTGTAAAACCAGAAGTACCAGAAGCTAATCCGCATAATTTAATACTTCCATTTGAACCTGTACATGTAGATGGGTTAGTATTATTAGAGCCCGAATTGGTAACTGTCGGACAAGTAATAACACAAGACTTGACGGCATTATTTATAACATTTGCATAAGTAAGAGTGTAATTAATAATTCCACTATCAGTAGTTGTTTCTACACTATTGGCTAATCCATTAGCTCCATAAGGACTAGAGAAAGCATAATTTGTAGAATTGCTTGTTGTTGCTCCGGCTTCTTTCGCATCGGAACAGCCATCGTAATCACTATCTAAATCCAAACGATTTGGAATACCATCTCCATCTGTGTCTAAGTCAATACATGTTAGTTCAGAGAAATGAGCTTCATAAACCCAGGGACCTGAATTTACAGATCCTGAAAGGCCTAAAATTCTATATTGGGTATAGGAATTGGTATTGCTACTAATATCAAATTTAAGAGAAAGATTGGATGAAAAAGTTGAAGTAGTAGCATTTACAGGAGTAATTATTCCAGATATATCTGTCCATAAAGTTCCATTATTAGATCCTTGAACTTTTAATGTAGCACTTGTAAAAAAATTACCACTATTTATTGTTATTTCTAATTTATTCAAAATATGGGAAACCGGAAAATTAAATTGAGCAACAGTTTGTCCTGTAATATTTTGATTAGAATAATAAAAATCGTTAGTTTCTGTTCCATTCAATAAATTAGAAATAGTTCCTGTTGCTGCTATTAATGTCATTGAAGCCGTTGCTCCAACTTTGGTAACAGTAGGACTCGTACAACTTTGTTCTGCCATATCTATTATACCATCATTGTCATCATCAATATCTGCTAAATCTGCAATACCATCACAATCTGAATCTAGACTTGTAGTAACAGCCGTTGTAGCCGCAGTATAACAATTATTTAAAACATTATAATAAAAAGCGTAATAAGTTCCAGAAATAGCTGTTGAAGGCGTTGCATAAGCGGAACCAGTATGTGCATTATTTGTAAACCAAACTAATGAATATTCAGCGGGTGTACTACTTGTTACTAAAGAAATTAAATTCACTGTAGTTGCAGGGCATACATTGATTAAATTTGTGCCGCTTAAAGTTGGTGTGCTCGGCACATTAATAATCGTTATAGTACTATCCCCAACAGCAGAACAGCTTAAACTAGTAGTACTTCGAACTTTTAATGTATAAGTGCCTGGTGTTAGTCCTGCAAAAGTTGAACTAGATTGGTATGTTGTACCATTAGTGATACTATATTCAATACCAGATTGAGTAGTAATAACAATTGTTCCTGTTGCTATACTGCAATTAGGTTGCGAGGTAGTAGCAGCAGTTGGCGTATTTGGTGGGGAAGCAGTGGTTGCTGTAACTGCACTCGTTCCTGGAGTATAACAGTCATTTAAACTTTCATAATAAAAAGCGTAATATGTTCCGGCAGATGCCGCAGACGGTGTTGCATAGGCTGACCCGGTATGAGAAGTATTGGTAAACCAAACCAATGTAGTTCCAGACGGCGTGCTACTTGTTACAGCAGAGTTTAAATCTACGGTTAGTGTCGGACATATATTTGATAATGCCGTACTACTTAAAGTAGGAGCTACCCCGGAGCCACAAACCTTTCCTAAAGTATATATTTCAAAGTTGTTTGGGACCAAAGTTGCAATTGTAGTAATAGATCCGGAAGTTAAATTACTAGAACCACCTAAAAGAGATGTGGAATCAACAGTTGCTGCAATTGCTACCCACTGTGTTCCATTCCAACCTAAAAGTCCTAAGGAACTTAAAGAAGTAACAGCGCTTGGTTAATGTTATTTTAGCAGGTGTTGCTCCATTAATATCCCAATATTCAACATTATTTACACTTAAAACACCAGCACCCATGAGCGCGGTATTAAAAGGGCCACTTGCTGGCAAAACTGGCTCATTGCCCCCTCTTAATCTAGTAGTAATTGCTGTGGAAGCACTAACGCCATAATAGGCAGCATTTGCAGGGTTTCCTAAAGTAGCAGTCGAGATTGCTGCTGGTCTATATTTAGAATTATCCCCAATTGGAAATGTAAAAGCAGTATTGCTGTAAGTTTTTACATAACCATCTACAAAGGCGGAGTTAGAAGCGCCAGTCCAACTAGCAGTTCCTACAAAACTCATAAATCCTTGTGTAGCAGTTCTGTCGGTACCTACGAGACCCGGTTGAATTCCGGAACCTCCATTTATAAAATTATGTTGTATATCTGCAATAGCCATTTCGCTAGAATTGAAGAGGTAGGTATTTCCAAAACTGGAAGATTGAGAATAGATTTTCCCGCTAATAGCAACTAACGCTATTAAAAAAATCCCTATCCTTCTTTTAGGGGATATTTGTATCATTTTATAATTTTTTTTGGGGCTCAGTGAAATCAACACTAACAATAGCGATTATTATGGTTTATTTGAAAAAAATAGAAATTATCAACACAAAAGTAAGTTAACGCTTAATGATCATGTGTATTAAAATATGCGTATAAATTGTAAAATTGACATTATTAAACGATGGAATATTTAATGGTTACGAATTTCAATACTCTTTATTATTGATTTTAAAGTCAATTCCTATTCGGTATTTTAAAAATTGAAATTGAATAAGCCACAATTTTTAGTGCTAATTTGGGTTTTTATAATTTATACATTAAAATATCACTATTTGTGAATTGTTTTTTGTCAAATCCTTTTTGATAAACTACTTTTGCACTAGTTTTAATAGTAAAACACTTTTGAAAACAATTCAATCTCCTTTTTTGTACCTAAAAATCTACCAGGATTTTAAACAAATTACTAAAGCAGGATTAGCAATAAGCGTTGTTTTTTCTTCTATTGCGGGATATTTATTAGGTTTTGATAATACCAACCCTTTTAGTTGGACAACCTTGTTGGTGCTTACAATAGGAGGATATTGTATGGTTGGAGCTTCTAATGCTTTCAATCAAGTAATTGAGAAAGATTTAGATTCCTTAATGGATAGAACTAAGAATCGTCCTGTTCCTTCTGGTAGAATGTCTGCTAATAACGCATTGTTTGTTGCTAGTTTTCTAACAATAATTGGTTTGATTTTGTTGTATTTTATCAATCCAAAAACTGCAATGTTTGGAGCAATATCTATTTTTTTATATACCAGTCTTTATACTCCATTAAAAACAATCACTCCACTTTCGGTATTTGTAGGAGCCTTTCCTGGAGCAATTCCGTTTATGTTAGGCTGGGTGGCTGCTACCGATCATTTTGGCATTGAAGCTGGGACTTTATTTTTAATTCAATTTTTTTGGCAATTTCCTCACTTTTGGGCTATAGGCTGGTTTTTATTTGAAGATTATGAAAAAGCAGGATTTTTTATGCTTCCAACTGGTAAGAAAGACACTAAAACTGCTACACAAATTATTTTGTACACGCTTTGGTTGATTGTAACCTCCTTAATACCGTATTTTGGATACACAGGAAAATTACAAATTAGCTTTCCTTCTGCGATTTTAGTTTTTCTAATAGGAATATGGATGTTGCTTTATGCAGTAAAATTATACCACGCTAGAACTCCCAAAGCGGCGCGAGCTTTAATGTTAGTGAGTGTTTCTTACATTACATTACTACAAATAATATATATAACAGATAAATTTTTAAGATAGTTATGATGACAAACGAAGAATATAAATCGCGTTCGGCAAGATCTTATAAGCTCTTGTTAATTTTTGCTATGATAAGCATGACCATGATGTTCGCTGGCTTAACCAGTGCCTTGGTGGTTAGCAAGTCAAGACCCGATTGGATGAAAGATTTCCAATTACCATTTTCTTTTTTTATTAGTTTAGCAGTAATAATTTTATGCAGTGTTACAATGCATTTGGCTAAAAAAGCGATACAAAAAGACAATCGAAAAGCTACAACCTATTTATTAGTAACTACTTTATCATTAGGACTTACCTTTGTATATTTTCAGTTTCAAGGGTTTTCCCAATTGTTTCAAAATCACATGTATCCAGTTGGAGGTTCCGGTTCTATTACTATTTCTTTTTTGTACGTTTTGGTTTATGTGCACCTTGCGCATTTATCTGGAGGGATAATTTCACTATTAATTATAATTTATAATCATTTTAAACAAAAGTACAATTCATCCCAATTTCTTGGTATTGAGCTAGGTGCAATGTATTGGCACTTTCTTGATTTCTTATGGATTTATTTATTTTTGTTTTTATATTTCTTTAAATAAGAAAAATATGTAAATTTGGGGACTTTTTAACAACAACTTTTTATGGGATCGAAAGGTACTACTACTAATACTGAAGGCAAAACTTGGGACGGCGGAAATGAGCCTTTAAAAGCAAGTTACGGAAAATTAATGATGTGGTTTTTCATCGTTTCTGATGCATTAACTTTTTCTGGTTTTTTAGCGGCTTACGGTTTTTCAAGATTTAAATTTATTGAAACATGGCCATTAGCTGACGAGGTATTTACTCACTTTCCGTTTGCACATGGAGTTTCTATGCCTATGTATTATGTGGCATTAATGACTTTTATATTGATTGGATCCTCTGTAACCATGGTTTTGGCTGTTGATGCTGGTCATCATATGAAGCAAGGTAAAGTGGCATTTTATATGTTTTTAACTATTATAGGAGGTTTAATATTCGTTGGATCTCAAGCATGGGAATGGAAAAACTTTATCCATGGTGAATATGGCGCTATTGAAACCAAAGGAGGAAGTATCCTGCAATTTGTTGATGCAAAAGGGAAACACATCACTTTAGAAGAAGTTGCCGATACCAGTGTTCCTAACGAAAGAGAGCAACTTACTCGTAGTAGAGCAAAATGGTTTATGGAAGAAAGTGCCTTGCCAGAATACTCTGTAGCACAAGTTCAAGCAGGCTTTAAGAATCACCCCGATTATTTAATAAGAACAGAAGTTATTTTTGATAAAGAAACTTCTAAAACTGCCGTAGGTGCTAATCCAACATTAAATGATTTTAAATTTCATTCTAAACAGAAAACTATTCTTACTAGAGCAGAATCTGAAAAGAGACTAGCTGACGCTCGTTTGGTTGTGCAAGGGGCAAACTTACAACATAATGAATATGGAAGTAAGTTATTTGCTGACTTCTTCTTCTTTATAACAGGATTTCACGGATTTCACGTATTCTCTGGAGTTTTAATCAACATTATTATTTTCTTCAACGTATTGATAGGAACTTATGAAAAAAGAAGATCTTATGAAATGATTGAAAAAGTTGGACTTTACTGGCACTTTGTTGATTTAGTTTGGGTATTTGTATTTACATTCTTTTACTTAGTTTAATATTTTAGAAATTATATATTATGTCACACGAACACGTTTCTAATACCAAAAGAATTTGGTTGGTTTTCGGAATACTATCAATTGTAACTACCGTTGAAGTATTTCTAGGAATTATCAAACCAGAGTCCTTACACATGACTGATTTTTTAGGCATGAACTTGCTTAATTGGATATTTATTATCTTAACAATTTTCAAAGCATATTACATTGTTTGGGCATTCATGCACATGGAAGGAGAAACTTCTGGATTAAGAAGATCCGTTGTATGGACCGTAATTTTCTTAATTTTATATTTAACATTTATTTTGTTAACTGAAGGACATTACATCTATGGGGTTTTTAAAAATGCCACAATTAAATGGAATTTTTAACAATATATTAATTCAATAAAAAGGTACGCATTGCGTACCTTTTTTTTATTTTTGTACCAACCAAATTTGTGATTCTAATGAAAAAGAATTTAGTCCTCTTTGTTTTGTTTATCCTTCCTATTGTTGCCTATCTTTTTTTTGCATCAGGAATTAATAGTTTTGCCAAACTTCCTACAATAACCAAAAGTATTCCCGAAATAAGTTCTTGGAAAACGTTAGATAATAAACCAGTTGTATTAACGGATAAAATAACCATCTTAGGATTTATGGGAAAAGATGTGTTGCAACGCAAAGGCAATATTTTTAATTTATATGAAAAAATATTCGATAGAAATAAAAACTTTAAGGATTTTCAAATGGTTATGATAGTACCTGACGGAACCCAAGACCAAGTAAAAGAATTACAAAAGGTTATAGTAACCTTGGGTACACAAGCAGGATGGAATTTTGTTTTTGCTACACCAGAAGAAATAAATAGTTTCTACACTAAATTAAATTTGGTAGGAAGATTAGATTCTTCATTGGCAACTCCCAACGTTTTTATTATTGATAAAAAAAGAAATCTTCGCGGTAGAAAAGGCCTCGATAAAAAAGGTAAACCTGAATATAAAGAAGGGTATAATACTAAATTTGTTTCGGAACTTTATAATGAAATGATCGACGATGTTAAAATCATCCTTGCCGAATATCGTTTGGCATTGAAGAAAAATCATAATGCAACTAAAGAAATGCTTTCCAATGAAAAATAAATCTTATATAGGGATTTCTCTTATTATTCTCATTTTCGGAATACTATTTATCCCTAAAATAGTAAATAGAATAAAAAACGGTTCAGTAGTTCAAAATGACAGAATGAGCCTTTCTAACGAAATGGTGAAAACAGATGCTTTGGTAAAAATTGGACCTGCACCAAAATTTGAATTGACCGATCAAAATAATATCAAAATATCTAATAAAGAATATGCAGGAAAAGTATATGTAATGGAGTTTTTCTTTTCTACCTGCCCTTCTATTTGCCCAATTATGAATAAGAATATGGTAGAGGTGGAGAAAGCATTTGCTAATGAGAAAAACTTTGGTATTGCATCAGTAACAATTAACCCTGATAATGACACGCCCGAAGTTTTGAAAGAACATGCAAAAAAACTCGGTATAACTGCTCAAAACTGGCATTTTCTTACTGGAAATAAAGATTATATTTTTAATTTAGCCAACAAAGGATTTAATCTTTATGTTGGAGAAAATAATAAAGCATTAGGTAATTTTGAACATTCCGGACTTTTTGCTCTTATCGATAAAAACGGGAATATCCGTTGTAGAAAAGATAAACAAGGTAACCCAATTTTATATTACGACGGATTAGAAAAATCAGGAGTAGACGCAATTAAAGAAGATATTAATTTACTATTAAAAGAATAATCATGGAAAATACAACTGTTGAAAATAAATTTAAAACACCAATTATAATTGTTTCCGTAGTAATTCCACTTGCGGTGGTTTTGCTTTTTAGCATCCGATTAAAAGATTTCGGAATAAGTGTTGAGCCACTTTCGTTCCTGCCTCCTATTTATGCTGCAATAAACGGGGTAACAGCTCTATTATTAATTTCTGGAGTACTAGCAATTAAAAAAGGCAACCGTGCTCTACACCAAAAATTAATGACCTCGGCAATTGCTTGTTCTGTAGTTTTTTTATTGATGTACGTAGCCTACCACATGACAGCCGAATCTACTAGCTTTGGAGGTGAAGGAATAATAAAATATATATATTTTTTCTTATTGATTACCCATATTATTTTATCGGTTACCATTATTCCATTAGTGTTATTTACTTATGTTCGTGCTTTGTCGGGTCAATTTGATAGACATAAAAAAATTGCAAAAATCACATTTCCACTTTGGCTTTATGTAGCAGTAACAGGCGTTATAGTTTACCTTATGATTGCACCTTATTATGTTTAAAACATTTTTAGAAAAGAGTAAAAAGAACATAGAAAATAGACGATTCCACTTAAAAAGCAAAGTTGTCTATTTTCTATTCTCTATTTTTTATTCTCTCAATACACAAGCGCAATGCGCTATGTGTCGCGCCTCTCTTGAAAGTGAAGGGAATACTGTAAAAGCAGAAGCCGTAAACGATGGCATCGTGTATCTTATGGTTATACCTTATGTTTTGGTTGGAGTAGTTGGAATAGTAGTTTATAGAATGTATTCCAAAAGAAAGTTGTAGTATTTTTTAAAATCGATATCCAATATTAATATCACCTCTAAAAAAACCACCTGGTGCTACATTAGAATTTCCTAAAGTTCTTCCACCACCACCTAATATTTCAAATACAAATCCAGTATGGTTTATCCATTTTTTCCCTAACGAAATACCAACTGCAGCAGCATTGTAATCATTATATTCATAAAAATGATTTGGGTTGTTTTTACCAATTGCATACTTTGCAAATCCTTCAACAAAAAAACCTTTTGCACCGTATTCTTGAGTTTCTTGAAAATAAAAACGAGCAAATGGAGTTATAGAAAAATTTTCATTATAGTTTTTATCTCCTTGAAAATTCATTTGTATTGAACTTCCAAAAGTAAAGTCTTTAGAATAGATATACTCGTAGGTTCCTTCAAATATTGGTCCCGCTAACATTTTAATAGCGCCAAATTTTACTTCGTGTTTTTTACTATCAAAATCCTTTTTCTTTTTTTCTTGACTGTGGCTAACAAATGCAGAAAGTAGTGTTATTGCAAAAAGTAATTTTCTCATAATTTTTTTGTTTTGTTAACCAAATATAATTTAATGATTTTAGAAATGGCAAATTTTAACTTTTTGTAGAGAAAAACTCAAAGAAGCATATTTAAAAGTTATTCGCTAAGTGCATCCCAACCTCTTGCTTTCAATGGAATTTTGGTGTCTGCTCGAGTAATTAAATGTATCCCTTCACTTTCTTGTGTCATGTGCCCAATAATTGTGAAATTTGGATTTCCTTTTATTTTTTCAAAATCGGCCATGCCAATAGTAAACAACAATTCATAATCTTCCCCGCCATTTATTGCCATTGTGGTGCTATCTACATTAAATTCCTCACACACATTTATTAATTGCGGGTCTAAAGGCAATTTATCTTCGTACAGATTACAGCCCACTTTTGATTGCTTGCAAATATGTATAATTTCTGACGATAAACCATCCGAAATATCAATCATTGAAGTTGGTTTTATTTCTAAAGCATGTAATAACGTACGAATATCTTTACGTGCCTCAGGCTTTAATTGGCGTTCAATTAAATAGGTGTAAGCATCTAAATCGGGTTGCGAATTAGGGTTTACTTGAAAAACTTCTTTTTCTCGTTCCAAAACTTTCAGTCCCATGTATGCAGCCCCAATATCGCCGGTAACTACCAACAAATCCGTTTGTTGTGCGCCACTTCGATATACAATTTCATCTGCGTAGGCTTCACCAATAGCGGTAATAGAAATAATCAATCCTTTTTGAGAAGAAGTTGTGTCGCCGCCAATTACATCTACTTTATATTCATTTGCAGCGTAGGTAATTCCTTCAAACAATTCGTCTAAGGCCTCCAATGGGAACCGATTAGAAACAGCAACCGAAACAGTAATGTGAGTTGCTTTGGCATTCATAGCACAGATGTCCGACACATTAACCACCACTGCCTTGTATCCTAAATGTTTTAGGGGCATGTAAGATAAATCAAAATGAACGCCTTCAATTAATATATCAGTTGAAACTACTACTTTTTTAGATCCAAAATCTAACACAGCAGCATCATCTCCAATTCCTTTTATAGTGGAAGGTTGTTGAATGGTGAAATTTTTGGTCAAATGTTCAATCAAACCAAATTCGCCCAATTGAGAAAGCGAAGTACGCTGCGGATTTTTTTCTTCTATCATTGCGTAAAGGTACGAAGGATTTTCGTTTGCTACAAAGTCACTTAAATTACTTTTGATGGCCTCTATTATTTTAGAAATACAACTTTTTCGCTTCCTTTGTCGCTCTTTGTGTTACAGTAATAAGGTCTTTCACAAAGAACTCTAAAAAGCGCGAAGTTTCACAAAGAGCAAAAAATATTTTATTAACATAAAATCACTTCAATAAACTATCAAATTTTCCATTTAATCAAGTGTAAGATGGTCTTCAGCAATAATTAAAATTAAGAAAATTCTTATAATCGGTTCTTATTAATTGATATATTTACGAGCTTATTTAACTATTATGACACTATTATCTGTATTAGCATCCGTTGCTGGAGTATCCATGGGGCTCTCTAGTATTCCTCAAATTTATAGGATATTTCTTAGAAAAAGTGCTGCAGATATTTCTAAAGTAACCCATTTAATAATTGTGCTTGGTGCATTTATTTGGTTGCTTTATGGTATCGAAATTAGTAGCTGGCCTATAATAGTTTCTAATTTTATTGGAATTCTTACCAATGCATTAATTCTGTTAGCCTGTTACTTTTACAGAGAAACTAACCGTTATTAATTGCATCTAATTTATCGGCATTTATCAAAACCATATTATTTAATTTTTCCATAAAATGGTTTTTCAGAACTTCGGGTTTTAGAATTTTTACATTATCCAACCACATACTAATCCATCCAATTAACTCTATGTTAATTTCAGAAGTTAAATACATTTGTATAGATCCATCTTCTAATTTTTCAAATCGTTGACTTTTATTCCAAAATCTATTTCTAATATGTTCCCCAGGATTAGCTGGAAATTGCAAAACAATTTCAAATATCCCATCAACAATTGGAGGATGGTACCCAAAAGTAGGGGGAATTATTTCTTTATTATTTAGTTTTTCAGCTGTTTTGCTGTGGTAATTTATAGCCTCAATCATGTCTAATTCCAGTGTATGAATTTTTTCTTCCTCAATAGAAAAAAAACTCAAACTATAATTACCTCTATGGTACCAAATCTTCAACGGAATTAACTCTTCATTAAGTACTGGAATATTACTGTTTTGAACTACAGAATCAGAATATTTTACAACACCAATAGAACAATTATTTGAAAGATAATAAAGTAACTTGAATAGTACTTTTTTATGTTTGTCATTCATAATTAACTCTCCAAAACTAGTCGCTTCGTAATAGTCATTTTTAAGTTTCAAATTGGAAACAATTTGAGATTTTATTGGCGCTTTGGCTTGAATAAAGTCGACTATTTTTTTGTTAATTTCCTTTTCCTCAATCGAAAAGTTATAATTAGATTGGAAAATATAGTTGTTGTTTATGTAACTTACCCAATCGCTCTGGGATATTTTTATGTCTTTAGAATTGGTAGAAATAAAAAAAGTTTTTTTATTTTTTTCTTCGACTTCAATTTCAATAGTTTCTTCTTCAGAATTTAAGGAATGTTCTAACTTCTCCAAATAACGATAGACACTTCTCTTCGAAATTTGAATATCCAAAGTTTTCAATTTATGAAATAAGTCCTCTACAGTGTAAGGTTTTTCTTTCAGTAAAAAATAAATTTTTAAGGCAATTTCTTGAGGAGATTTCATTATTTTTTTTTACAAATGTAAGAATAATCTTTTATGATTGTCATTATTTGACATTGTTGTAATGTAGTTTTGAATTATACTAAAATACATTAGCTTTTCAGCTCAAAAAATAAACAACAATTATAATATTTTGCACGAATTGCAATACATAAAACCTACTTCACTTAATCTTTTTTGCAAAGGAGAGAACCAAGTCTTGTCGCATTTATATAAAGTTATAGTTTCCGAGTTGCATTTAGTTGCTTACCGATATGTAAAATGCGAGGCAGAAGCAGAAGATATCGTGGCAGATTGTTTTGAAAAATTATTAAAAATGCCCAACGATAGAAGAATACAAAAGTTTATTTCAAATAAGATAAACATAAAAGCTATGCTCTTTATCATGGTGCGCAACCAAAGTTTGGATGTTCTGAAAATCAACAAAAACAGATCCCGAATTCTAGAAAACATTCAAAAGGAATTCCCAATGTTAGCTTTCAACGAATCGTTAACAAATACTACCCAATCTAACTTTGATGCACTATTAGCAACCCTTCCTGTAAAAGAAAAAACAGTTTTAACCTTAGTAATTGATGGATTTACAAAAGAAGAAATAGTAAATCAAATGGGAATTTCAGAAAAAACGGTTTCCAACTTGCTTTGTAATGCAAGAAGAAAAGTGAAAAACAACTGGGTAATATATATGGAGTAATTACTTGTTGTTTCTATCCCAAATTTCCGGACTTCTAGAAGTATGAAAAACGGCATAAACGGTTACCGTTTTCAATTCTTCGTTAATTTTGTAATGAATTAAAAAAGGAAATTTTTCAATTTTTCTACAATGAATTTCATTATATTTTAATGAAAATAAATATGGGTTTATCTTTAACGAATCAACTTCCTTTTTGACTTGGCTTTTATAACGTTGTCCTAAACCTTTTAATTGTAAATCATACCAAACGCAAGCTTTTTGAATATCCTTAAAGGCATCAATATCTATTCTTAATAAATATTTCAAGGATTATAAGTTATTAGAAACTTCTTCCCAAGCTAAGATTCTAGTAGAATCTAATTCTGATTTTGCAACTCGATTTAAAACTAAAGTTTGGTGCTCTAGCGGAATTTCAATTGCTTCCTTCCAAATAGCATCATTTAGAGTAAGTAGCTCCTTAGGAGATAATTTTTTTACAGCATCCAAAAGTTGATTTAAATTCAATTCGCTATTTATTTTTAAAGCATCCATAATACAAATTTAATAAAATAATGTTTCTCCCAACAAAAAACCCAACAACTTTCGTCAATGGGTTAGTCTTAATTCTTAATACTATTATCTTAATACCTCCTAGTCATTCAACTTCAATACCGCCATAAAAGCTTCTTGCGGAATCTCTACATTTCCTACTAAACGCATTCTCTTTTTACCTTTTTTCTGTTTTTCAAGAAGTTTACGCTTTCTCGAAATATCACCACCATAACATTTTGCGGTAACGTCTTTACGTAAGGCCTTTATCGTTTCACGCGCAATAATTTTGGCTCCAATTGCTGCTTGAATCGGAATATCAAATTGCTGTCTCGGAATTAACTCCCGAAGTTTTTCACACATTTTTTTACCAATGTTATATGCATTACTTTCGTGTATCAATGCCGAAAGTGCATCCACCGATTGAGCGTTTAACAAAACATCCAATTTTACTAATTTTGATGTTCTCATTCCAATTGGCGTATAATCAAAAGAGGCATAACCTTTAGACACCGTTTTCAATCTATCGTAAAAATCAAATACAATTTCGGCCAATGGCATATCAAAATTTAATTCTACTCTTTCTGTTGTCAAATACGTTTGATTAGTAATAACTCCTCGTTTTTCAATACACAAACTCATTACATTTCCAACATAATCGGCTTTTGTAATTATTGTTGCTTTAATAAAAGGTTCTTCAACACGCTCTAATTTGGATGGATCAGGTAAATCAGAAGGGTTATTAATTACAAACGAGATATCCGGTTCTTTTTTGGTGTAAGCCAAATACGAAACGTTTGGTACCGTGGTAATTACCGTCATATCGTATTCGCGTTCTAGTCGTTCTTGAATAATTTCCAAGTGCAACATACCTAAGAATCCACATCTAAAACCAAATCCCAATGCAGCCGAACTTTCTGGCGTGAAAACCAACGATGCATCATTCAATTGCAGCTTCTCCATCGAAGCACGCAAATCTTCATAGTCATCAGTATCAACTGGATAAATCCCAGCAAACACCATTGGTTTTACATCCTCAAAACCCGTAATCATATTAGTAGTTGGTGTTTTAGCATCCGTTAAAGTATCCCCAACTTTTACTTCCTTAGCTTCCTTAATTCCAGAAATCAAATACCCAACATCTCCAGTAGAAATCACACTCTTCGGAACCTGATTTAATTTCAAAGTTCCCACTTCATCTGCAAAATATTCATTACCAGTAGCCATGAATTTAATCTTTTGACCTTTTTTAATTTCGCCATTTTTCACACGAAAAATAACCTCAATTCCACGGAACGGATTATAATGCGAATCGAAAATTAATGCCTGTAATGGTTCGTCTTTATTCCCTTTTGGAGCAGGAATTTTTTCAATAATGGCAGCCAAAATATTTTCAACACCAAATCCAGTTTTACCCGAAGCGTGAATAATATCCTCCAATTTGCAACCTAATAAATCAATAATATCGTCGCTAACTTCCTCTGGATTAGCACTTGGCAAATCCACTTTATTCAAAACCGGAATAATCTCCAAGTCGTTTTCTAAAGCCAAATATAAGTTAGAAATAGTCTGTGCCTGAATGCTTTGCGCAGCATCTACAATTAAAAGTGCTCCTTCGCAAGCAGCAATAGATCGCGAAACTTCATAAGAAAAATCTACGTGTCCTGGCGTGTCAATCAAATTTAAAACATATTCTTCGCCTTTGTAAGTGTACTCCATCTGAATCGCATGACTCTTAATGGTAATCCCACGTTCGCGCTCCAAGTCCATATTGTCTAACAACTGCGCCTTTTCCTCGCGAGCAGTAACCGTTTGGGTTGCGCCAAGAAGTCGGTCGGCAAGCGTACTTTTTCCGTGATCAATATGTGCAATAATGCAAAAATTTCTTATATTTTTCATGCTAGAATTTTGTCAATTTTTTGGGCGTGCCGGCAGAAAAAGCCGTCGGGCTATCCGCTTTATCTTTCGTTCCGCTACCGCTTCACAAAAGGATACCGCTTCTATCCCTCACGCAACCCCAATTATTAAGGCTTTAATCTGCAAATATATGGTAAAACTTTTGAAACTAGTTCTTTTAAAACACCAAGGGATTAAGAAAATTTTGGACTTATTGTAACTTAAATATCTTACTAGTTTAAAAAACGAAAAATCTTATTTCATTGAGGAGTTCAACGTGATAGAATAAAAAAAAAGTTCTTTAAATAAATACTTATAACAAGTGCGTCTTGGCTCCCCTCTCCTTTGGAGAGGGGTTGGGGATGAGGTTTTAATAAAATTAAGACTTATGAATCTTAATGGATAAAAACATAAAACCATATTTCCTTGTAAATGTTTTGAGCGTGATAGAAAAAAAATACAATAATTTGTTTCCAATTAATAATAATAAGTGCGTCTTGGCTCCCCTCTCCTTTGGAGAGGGGTTGGGGGTGAGGTTTTAATAAAATTAAATAACATCTTAATGAATAAAAAACGTTAAATCTTATTTTCTTTTCTCTATTTTCTATTCTCCCAAAACCCCTATCTTTGTCAAAAATTACTACCAATGCCCAAAATAGGCAACATAATATTACCTGATTTTCCACTACTACTTGCACCTATGGAAGACGTGAGCGATCCGCCATTTCGTAGATTGTGTAAATTGCATGGTGCCGATTTAATGTATTCCGAATTTATTTCTAGCGAAGGATTGATTCGTGATGCCGTAAAAAGTCGTATGAAATTGGATATTTTCGATTACGAACGACCAGTTGGGATTCAAATATTTGGAGGTGATGAAGAAGCCATGGAAATGTCGGCTAGAATTGTTGATGCCGTGCAACCCGATTTGGTAGATATAAATTTTGGTTGTCCTGTTAAAAAAGTGGTTTGCAAAGGCGCTGGCGCCGGAGTATTGAAAGATGTCGATTTGATGATTCGTTTAACAAAATCAGTAATTAAAGGGACTAATCTCCCGGTAACGGTAAAAACCCGCTTGGGTTGGGATGAAAGTTCTATAAATATTGATGAGGTTGCCGAGCGATTACAAGATATTGGTGTGCAAGCGCTAACAGTTCATGCTAGAACAAGAGCACAAATGTATAAAGGCCACTCCGATTGGTCGCATATTGAACGCGTGAAGAATAATCCTAGAATTACCATGCCCATTTTTGGAAATGGCGATATTGATTCTCCCGAAAAAGCTTTGGAATATAAAAATAAGTTTGGTCTTGACGGAATGATGATAGGCCGTGCGGCTATTGGTTATCCGTGGATTTTCAACGAAATTAAACACTACTTTGCTACTGGAGAACATTTGGCAAAACCAACAATTAACGACAGAGTAGAAGCAGCTCGCAACCATTTAACGTGGTCTATGGATTGGAAAGGGGAACGCCTCGGAATTGTAGAAATGCGCCGTCATTACACCAATTATTTCAAAGGAATTGCCAACTTTAAAGAATTCCGATTGAAACTGGTAACCATTGAAGATCCTGAAGTTTTGTTCCAAACATTAAATCAAATTCAAGAGAATTATACAGGCTTAACTGTTTAATTTAAATAAGCACTGATTAACTAAAATACTTTTACTTTGAATTGATTTGAATTTTTCTATTTGTAAATAGAATAATGTTAAATTTTGCAAATTTTTTATATTAGAATAACACTATTATGACTTATCAAGGGAAACCACTAATTTCTTTTTGTATATTTGTATTTTATTTATGAAATGTTAAACCAAGATTTAATCTGTCTAGTTAACACACAGAAATAACCTTTTTGTCCCCAAATCAAAAAAACAAATATGTCTACTAAATCTAATGTAACTCTTGTAGTTTTAACTGGCGGCGTAGGAAGCAGGCTTTGGCCTCTTTCTAGAAAAAGTCAACCAAAACAATATTTGGAACTTTTTGATGGCCAGTCTCTTTTTGAGAAAACTGTAGCCCGAAATGCTGATTCTACGAACAAATTGGTCGTGGTGGGAAATATCGAAAATTACCAAATGAGTAATGCGGTAATGACTAAATTCAATACTTCTTTCACACACATAGTTGAGGCAACACCAAGAAACACTGCTGCAGCAATAGCTTTTGCAGCATTTTCCTCCCACCCTAATGATATTTTGCTTATTACACCTTCCGATCATGTTATTGAAGGCAGCGACTTGTATTCTAAATCGGTGCAACAAGCCATTGCTCTAGCTAACCAAGATTTCTTGGTGACCTTTGGCATTCAACCCACCAAGCCAGAAACGGGTTATGGATATATTGAATTTGATGGTGAAAACGTAATTGCCTTTCACGAAAAACCCAATTTGACTACAGCAACTACTTATTTAGAAAGTGGTAATTACTTTTGGAACAGTGGTCTCTTTTGTTTTAAAGCTGGTTTGTTCTTATCGGAATTAGAAAAACAAGAACCAGAAGTTTACCGCAAATCTAAGCTAGCTTGGGATGCAAATAAAAATGGATTTTTAGATTTAGAATTGTCGTTGAAAATACCATCCATCAGTGTAGACTATGCTGTAATGGAAAGAAGCTCTAACATAAAAGTCGTGCCTACAAGTTTTGATTGGTCCGATTTAGGTTCATTTGAATCTATTTATGATTATTTGGTTAAAAAAGGGCATCCTATAGATACAAATGGTAATATGATTATAGGGACCCAAGTGCACACCTCGTTTGTTGGCATGCAAAATTGTTTGTTTATTCATACTCCCGATGCGATAATGATTTTGCAAAAAGAACATTCGCAAGCAGTTAAAGAAGTCTACCAAAATTTAGAAGCTATTAAATCTTCGTTAACATAAAAAAGTAAGTACTCAATATATAAAAAATCTCTTATTTTTATATCCAAATTTTAAAAAATGCCCAAAGATAAAATAATATACATTGCAGGTCACCACGGAATGGTGGGAAGCGCCATCTGGCGAAAGCTTTCTGCAAATGGCTATATTAATCTTATTGGGGCTTCTAGTAAGGAACTCGATTTAAGAGATCAAAAAGCGGTTAGAGATTTCATACAAAAAGAAAAACCCGATGTTATTATTGATGCTGCGGCTAAAGTAGGCGGTATATTGGCAAACAATAATTTTCCATACCAATTTTTAATGGAAAATATGCAAATCCAAAATAACTTAATTGATACGGCACACAATTTTGGTGTTGAAAAATTCATATTTTTAGGAAGCTCTTGTATATATCCAAAATTTGCCCCACAACCTTTAAAAGAAGAATATTTGCTTACCGATAGTTTAGAACCTACTAACGAGTGGTATGCTTTAGCAAAAATAACGGGTGTAAAGGCATGTCAAGCTATTAGAAAAGAATTTAACAAAGATTTTGTAAGTTTAATGCCTACGAATTTATATGGCACCCACGATAATTTTGATTTAAATAGTTCGCATGTAGTACCAGCTATGATTCGTAAATTCCATGAAGCCAAACATAGAAATAATGCAGAAGTAGTACTATGGGGGAGTGGCACGCCGATGCGAGAATTCCTTTTTGTAGACGATATGGCTGCGGCAGTTGTATTTGCATTAGAAAATAAATTGCCAGATTATTTATATAATGTAGGAACTGGAGAAGATTTAACAATTAAAAATTTGGCAGAAATAATACAAAAAATAGTAGGCCATTTTGGTGAAATAATTTGGGACGATACTAAACCCGATGGGACACCAAGAAAATTAATGGATATTTCTAAAATGAATAAATTGGGTTGGAAACACAAAGTAAATTTAGAAGAAGGAATTGCAAAAACCTATGCTTGGTTTATAGAAAACATAGAAAATTTTAAAGAAGTGAAATATAGTTAGATGAACGAGGCACGAAGTTGGAAGTAAAAATTAAGGAATATCTGTATTAACTAAACAAATAAACTTCTAAACCCAAAACCTAAAATCCAATACCCCAAAAACTATGAATAATAACCAAAAAGTAGCATTAATTACCGGAGTAACTGGCCAGGATGGATCTTATTTAGCGGAACTATTATTAGAAAAAGGATATATGGTTCATGGTGTTAAAAGAAGAACCTCGTCTTTTAATACCCAAAGAATTGATCATTTGTATAGAGACCAACATGAAATTAATGTTAATTTTAAATTACATTACGGGGATCTAACAGATTCTACAAACCTTATTAGAATTATTCAAGAAATACAACCGGATGAAGTCTATAATCTTGGAGCAATGTCACATGTAAAAGTTTCTTTTGATTCCCCTGAATATGTTGCTAATGTTGACGGGATAGGAACTTTAAGATTATTGGAAGCAGTACGAATTTTAGGTCTTGAAAAGAAGACCAGAATCTACCAAGCTTCTACTTCTGAATTATATGGGGGTTTGCCGGAAAATAAAAATGCAAAAGGATTCTACGATGAGAATTCTCCATTCTATCCACGTTCACCTTATGGAGTTGCTAAAATTTATGCCTTCTGGATTACCAAAAATTACAGAGAAGCCTACGGTATATTTGCTTGTAACGGAATTCTATTCAACCATGAATCCCCGCGAAGAGGAGAAACCTTTGTTACCCGAAAAATTACAATGGCAACAGCGGCTATTGCTTTAGGAAAACAAGATTGTTTGTATTTAGGAAACCTGAACTCACAGAGAGACTGGGGGCATGCCAAAGACTACGTAGAAGCTATGTGGCGAATATTACAACAAGATGTTGCCGAAGACTACGTTATCGCTACAGGTGTTACCACTTACATCCGTGATTTTGTTCGTTATGCTTTCGCAGAAGTAGGAATCGAATTGGAATTTGAAGGAGAAAACGATAATGAAATCGCAAGGATTAAAGCTTGTAATCACCCAGAATATAATCTGGAAATTGGTTCTGTAGTTGTGCGAGTAGATCCATTGTATTTCCGACCAACCGAAGTTGATTTACTAATTGGTGATCCAACTAAATCTAAAACAAAATTAGGATGGAGACCACAATACGATCTTGCAGGATTAGTAAAAGAAATGGTAGCCTCTGATTTGGAAAAATTAAAAAAAAGAAATTAAAAATAAGTTATTGCAGAATTAGAAAATATAAAACGCAAATTATAGTAAGTTGATTATAACAAAGATATCACCTTAATATAACCTTTGAACTAGAAAAAAAGATTTAACATGCTTAATAGACATAAATTTTCTTTTATTTTTTGCTGTATCCTGGGTGATTTTTTAGCCATTATTGCTAGTACTTATGTTTTTTTAAACAACACCAGCCCAACAGAGGTGCCATGGAATTATTTTGTATTAAACAACATGGTTGTTATTTCAGTAATCACATGGCTGATTTCTAGCTTATGTTTTAGGTTATACAACATTGAAAACTCTATTAATTTAGAAGCTTTTTACCGTCGTACTTGGCGTTCCTTCTTATTACAATACATTTTATTTCAAAGTTTTATTTTTCTATTCCAAGGAAACGCTCAATACCATATTGGGTTACAATGTAGTTTATATCAAGTATCGTTTTGGATCATCTATTTAGTGGTTTCTAGAGTACTCATTACCATGTTGTTATTCAAAATTAAAACTAGTTTAAACAAACTTTCAAACGTAGCTATATGGGGCTTTAATAAAACAAGCATTGAACTGGCAGCTGTGTTTGAATCGAATGTTACTTTTATAAATTTTAAGGGAATCCTAAACGAAGATTGCGAAGAGGATTTTTCCTCTCCTGAAGCTCATAAACAATCCTTAATCGAAGCCATTACAAATGCGCATGCCAATAATATAGATGAATTGTATATCGTAACTGCTTCTGAGAATATTAATGATTTGAATTACTATTTTGAATTGGCCGATAATTTTTGCATGCGATTGAAATTTGTACCTGATTTTTCTAATATCTCTAAAGAACCATTTTCAATGGATAACTTTAATAACTTTCAAGTTATTAAACCCCGAGAGGAGCCTTTGCAAAATGCTTCCAATCGTTTAATTAAACGTATTTTCGATCTTGGTTTTAGCACACTGGTAATAATTTTAATACTTTCATGGTTGTATCCTATTTTGGCGTTTTTAATTAAATACCAAAGCAAAGGACCTATATTATTTAAACAATTACGAACAGGAAAGAGAAATAAACCTTTTTGGTGCTATAAATTTCGAAGTATGTCTGTCAACCAAAACAGTGATATACAACAAGCGCAAAAAGGGGATTCTAGAGTAACCCCAATTGGGAAATTCATCCGAAAAACAAGTTTAGATGAATTACCACAATTTTTCAATGTATTTATGGGCGATATGAGTATTGTAGGGCCAAGACCACACATGCTTAAACATACTAAGGACTATAATGATTTGATTTCTAATTTCATGGTAAGACATTACGTAAAACCAGGCATAACTGGATTGGCGCAAGTATCTGGTTATCGGGGCGAAACCAAAAAAATTTCAGACATGAAACTTCGCGTAAATGCAGACATTTTATATGTACAATATTGGAGCTTGATAAAAGATATTAAAATTTGCTTTTTAACACTAATCGTTACAATCAAAGGTGACGATAATGCATTTTAACCCAAAACAAAAACTATTATGTTACTTGCTTACCTTCTTGGATTACTAACAGGCATAGCGATTGCTTCTTTTTTCATTGGAAAAAAATTGTATAAGTACTATTTAAAAAACAAAGTACAAAGTAAACAATTGCAACAATTGAAGAAGCTAAAACAGAAAAACAATAAAGCAATTTTGGAGGAAGAGGAATAGATTTAGAGTATGAGCTATTTTTAAAAAAATAATCGTTTCCAAATTTTCCATCCATAAAACTATTACATCCCAAAAAAATAGTAGTTTAATAATAAATGTAAAAAATTCCGTTCTTTAAATAGAGCGGAATTTTTTTATACTCTGTTTAGATTGTCGTGAATAATAAATTAAAAGTAACCAATTTTTTTCTCTTTTGCCTCAGTAAATAATAAGTAATATATCCTTCGGGGGAGTACAAATTTCTTAAACCATATCCTAAATTATTTTGTAAAAAATTAATCAGACTTATTAATAATAAACGATTTAACGCACTTTTTTAAACTTGCACCAACTTGCACCAAATTACTAAAGATAATTTAGTTTAATTTGCATAATAAACGATAGTTGTATTTATCAAATAAGGTAGTTTTTTCAATCACAATTAATAATAAAAATTACTAAAAATAAAATAATTTAAAATTTTTCGGGAAAAACGCCGTTATTAATCGTTATAGTAAATAAATCGTATATAAAAATGAACATAATAATTCTGATGCAGATTCATGAGTTAATTAAAGCTAGACAAACTGGCACACCAAAGCAATTTGCAGAAAAGCTTGAAATTTCATCCCGAAGTCTTCATTATTATATTGTTTTTATGAAAACTAAAATGAATGTTGTGATTTTGTATGATAAAAAAGAAGAAACTTATTTTTATGGTGCTGAATGCAAATTATGTTTTGTAAACGAATAATTTCTTCATTCAAATCTCCCTGATTTTTTCCTTGCGATTTGTATCTTTGTTGTATGATCAAATCTATTTTATGTATTGGCGCCACTCTTGTAGATGAATTATATTTCTCTCAAAACACCATTATTCCCGATTCTTCTAATCCTGCCACAAAGTCTTCGAGTATAGGAGGAGTAATTAGTAATATTGCCCAACACCTAGCTTTATTGGGTTTGAATCCAACTTTAATAACTGTTTTAGGAAAAGATAGCGAGGCCATATCTATTGCCGAACAATTTAATAAACTAGGAATTTCCTTTTCAGAATCTAATTTTGATACGCCCTATACAGGGAAATATGTTTCTGTATCGCAGCCTAATGGCAACCTTTATGTTTCCGTTTGCCAAGATGCTACTCCCGAATATTTATCGGTTTCCTTTTTAGAATCCAAAGTCAATTTTATTAAAGGGTTTGATTTTCTAATAATTGACGCCAATCTATCTGTCGAATCCATTCAATGGTTAATTTATTTTTCTAAAAACAACAATAAAAAATTAATTATTGAGCCCGTCTCAATATCCAAAGGTTCTAAATTGGCAGGCTTAGATTTAAATGGTGTTTATATGATTACGCCTAATCAGGGAGAGCTGCATGCCATTGCCAATATAAATTCTGAGGAGGAATCGGTTTTAGTTTCTCATTTGTTTAATAGAGGTGTAGAAAAAGTGTGGCTTCGCAAAGGAAATCAAGGTTCAATTCTATTTGGTGTTAACCATTTGCTAGAATTATCCGTGCCAACTATTTCTATAATTGATAGTACAGGCGCTGGAGATGCCGCATTAGCAGGTTGGGTTTTCGGGTATTATAATCAACAAGATGAACTTTCTTCCTTACAATTAGCCCATAGTTTAGCTATGGAAGTACTTCAAATAAAAGGGGCTGTAGCAGCTACCATAACTGCAGATTATCTTCTAAAAATAAAAAATAACTATTACCATGATTAATAAAGATTTGATACTAATTAGTCCAGAGGTGCAACATGCCCTAGATGCTAATTTACCCATAGTTGCATTAGAGTCGACTATAATTTCTCACGGAATGCCTTGGCCACAAAACGCTATTACGGCTAAATTGGTTGAAGATGAGGTCCGGAAATACGGTGCAGTTCCTGCAACTATTGCCATTCGTGACGGGAAATGTTTGGTTGGTTTACGTGATGAAGATATTGATTATTTAGCGCAAACTCCAGGTGTTTGGAAAGTAAGCCTTAGAGACATGCCGTATGTAATTGCTAAAAAATTACCAGGAGCAACAACCGTTGCGGCCACCATGAGAATTGCCTCTATGGTTGGAATTAAAATATTCGCTACAGGTGGAATTGGTGGTGTTCACCGCGGCGCTACGGATACTATGGATATCTCTGCCGATTTAACCGAAATGGCGCATACCAATGTTGCCATTGTCGCTGCAGGTGTAAAATCTATTTTAGATATTGGATTGACTCTTGAATATCTAGAAACTTCTGGAATTCCGGTGGTTACTTTCGGACAAGACGCCTTCCCAAGTTTTTATTCTTCTAAAAGCGGATTCCAATCCCCTTTACGAATGGATACTCCCCAAGAAATGGCTTTGCTATTGCAGTCCAAATGGGATTTAGGACTTAACGGTTCAGTGTTGATTGCTAATCCAATTCCGAAAGAATTTGAAATGGATCAAGAAGCAATCGAAGTGCACATTTTGGATGCTTTACAAGAAGCCAATCGTTTGAATATAAAAGGAAAAGAAGTTACGCCATTTTTGTTAAAAGCCATAGCGGCGCATACCCATGGCGAAAGTTTGGAAGCCAATATTGCTCTAATTAAGAACAATGCCAAAGTTGCTTCCCAAATAGCGGTGGCACTTTACCAATAATATATTTAGCCTTGCAGAGATGCTAAGTAGTAATTAAACATTTCCTCCTTTACGTCTCTGCGTCTTTGCTTAGGAATACTACAATAAATTAATATTAAACACAAATGTATAGTCCGACTGCACCCCTCTCCTTTGGAGAGGGGCTGGGGGTGAGGATAAATAATTGGGTTTGATTGTATTTGTGTTTAGTATATGCTGTGCCTATATTTCAATACGACAATATAATTTTGTCATTACATGCTTTTAATTACATAAGTAACCATTCCCCAAATTACCAGTTCATTTTCTTCAGTGACTTTAATGGGTTGGTAATTTGTGTTTTCGGGCATTAAGTACAAACAATCGTTCTCTTTTTTAATTCGTTTTACCGTGAATTCGCCATCAATAAAACACACCGCAATTTTTTTGTTTTGTGGCTCCAAACTCCTGTCTACAATAAGAATATCTTTATCGCTGATTCCAGCATTTATCATCGAATTCCCTTTCACTTTTATATAAAAAGTCGCCAACGGATTTTTACATAATTCTTTATTCAAATCGATATCATTCCCTAAAAAGTCGGTAGCAGGTGACGGAAATCCTGCAGACACGCCTTCTTTTATATACGGAATTCGGAGGGCGCTTTCAAAATCGGGACGATAAAACGTTAACGTAGGTTGTTTTTTTACAGACATTTTATTTCTAGTATTTCCTTAAATTTAGTAGTATAATTTTGCGATAAGTGCCTTTGGTTCATATTCCAAGTTACTTGTAAATCTTGCGATGCCAATTTCACTTTTCGGCCGCCAATCTTTGCATTAAGCGCATCCATTGCTTTCATCAGTGCTAAATGCTTCGGATTTTCTTCTTCAAATAATTGCAGTTGTTTTTTATTCTCATCAATAAATTCGGTTACAATAACACCCGCTTTTTTAAATTTAATATTTTCATTGCCAACATACAATTCTTTTAATATTGCAATTGCCGCATTAGAAATCGTCAACGTAGAATTGGTAGCATACGGTAAAGTAATGGCTTTATTATAATAATATTTTTGTGCTTCGTATTTGTGTCTGTCAACCACCAGCATCACAATAATAGTATGGCAACACGAATTCTGTTTCCGCAACTTCTCGGCACAAACCGCTGCAAAAGTAGCCACACGCTCCCGTAAAGAATCCCAATCGGATAATTGTTTTGGGAAACTTCTAGTGGTGGCAATACTTTTTTTCTGCTCTTTAATAGGTTCTAAATCCAATACCGATTTCCCTTCTAATTCATATTTTAACCGCATTCCTAAAACCCCCATTTCTTTTCGTATCCAAGCTTCGTGCTGGGGTTTGGTAAAATCGTAAGCAGTAAGAATATTATGCGCCACCATCTTTTTTCTAAGGCGATAGCCAATTCCCCAAACGTCTTCAATCTTAGTCCATTTTAACGCTTTAATACGCTTTTCTTCGGTGTCAATTACATAGATACCCTGCGTTCGATCCTGGTATTTCTTTGCAATTTTATTAGCCACTTTCGATAATGCTTTGGTAGGAGCAAATCCCACACAAACCGGAATTCCAACCCACTTTTGTACTCTCCCTTTCATCTGCAAGCCATAATCGTGGTAATCACTAATTGGCATCCCGTCAAAATTCAAGAAAGCCTCGTCAATGCTGTACACTTCTAGATTAGGTGTAAATCCTTCTAGAATCTTCATCACCCTATTACTCAAATCGCCATACAAGGCATAATTAGAAGAAAAAACATGTACCTTTTTAACTCGCAACTCTTGGCGTACCTTAAATTCAGGCGCTCCCATTGCAAAACCTAATGCTTTGGCTTCGTAACTTCTAGATATAATGCAACCATCGTTATTAGATAAAATAACGATAGGCTCCCTGTTAAGGTGGGGTTGAAAAACGCGTTCGCACGAAGCATAAAAATTGTTACAATCTACTAAAGCATACATTTTGTAAAATTACAGAATCGAATTTTAGATAGAAAAATAACAGTTGTTAATTTTGGAGATTGTTGATAAATAAAAGACCACCAAAAATTACTTTTGATGGTCTCTAGTTTTTTTTAAATATAACCTTTGTGTTTCTTTGTGCAACCTTTGTGGCTCTTAGCGTTACAAGTAATAAGTTCTTTCACAAATAACTCTAAACAGCACGAAGCATCACAAAAAGGATTCCTATTATTTCAATAAATTAGTAACTAATGAAGGATATAATCCGATAAGGACATTCAATAGAATAGAAACCACACCCACAGCATAATACACAAATGGAGTTTCTTGTTTTTCTTCATTTGGGTCTTTAGTATACATAGCCAAAATCAATTTGAAGTAATATCCAACACTTATAATCGAATTGATAACTCCAGCAATAACAACTACTAAATAGCCCGCTTGAATGGTTTGGGTGAACAACATAAACTTAGCAAAGAATCCAGAGAAAATAGGAATTCCCGCCATAGACAATAATGCAGCAGTTAAAATAGCTGCCATTAAAGGATTCGTTTTCCCTAAGCCATTAAAATTAATAATGTCTTCGTTATCTTTATTTTTAGTAACTGTTATGATTACTGCAAATGCTGCAATTCCTGCTAAAGCATAAGCACTAGTGTAATATAGTAATGTTGTAGAAGAATTGGCAACGGTTAATAATGCCATTAACATAAAACCTGCATGCGAAATTCCAGAGAATGCCAACATACGTTTTACATTTTTTTGACGCAATGCCATAATGTTTCCAATAGTCATAGAAGCGATAGAAATTATTACTACTATCAATTGGAAAGCGGTTAAAATATCCTGGTTATCAAAAGATAAATTTAAGTTTAAAACGGTAACTAATTTGTATAAAGTGGCAACGGCAACAACTTTTACCAAGGTGCTCATAGTTGCAGTAACTAAAGATGGTGAACCTTCATAAACGTCAGGCGCCCAAAAGTGAAATGGAACGGCTGCAATTTTGAACAACATACCAACTACTACTAAAACAACTCCAATTGGAAACCAAGAAGGGAGTTCGGCTGAAAGTGATGCATTAGAAATTTCTGTAACATCAAAACTTCCCATTGCTCCATAAATTAAGCAAATTCCAAACAATATAATTCCCGATGCAAAAGAGCCCATTAGGAAATATTTCATTCCGGCCTCGTTGCTTTTAATATCCAAACGGCTGCTTCCAGCAAGAATGTATAAAGCTATAGATAGTGTTTCAATTCCTAAAAAGAACATTGATAAATTGGAGAAGGAAACCATTGTAACGGCACCCGCTAAAAGAAATATTTTGATTGCAATATAATCGGAGATTTTAGTTGGATGGTCTTTATAAACATCGTGACCCATGGCAACAATGAATACGGTTAGCAAAATGAAAAGAGAGATAAATGCGGATGACAATTTATCTGAAACAATCATATTGCTGTATTTTCCATCTAGTACAGATCCGAAAGAATAAAGATTTAAAGTAGTTCCTAAAACTGCTAATAATCCTAAAATTGTAACTGGAACAATGGCTTTTCTCAAATTAAAGATTTCAGCTATAAGACAAAAAACGCCTAAACCTGATATTGCTATTAGTGTATTCATTTGGATTAGTTAAATCTATTAATTTGAGTTAAAATTTCTTTGATACTAGGGTTAACCAAATCTACAATTGGTTTTGGATGTAACCCGTAGAACAATAAAAAGGCAATCAGAATTACAAAAACTATTGTTTCGTTAATGCTTACATCAGCAAAAATTTTAGTATTGGTTTCTCCTAGCATTACGTTCTGAAACATTTTCAACATGTAATACGCACCCAGGATAATTGTTGTTCCACCAAGAACCGCAAACCAGATATTTATTTGAGATAAACTATACAAAACAGTAAATTCTCCAATAAAGTTAAAGGTTCCAGGCAAAGCCACAGAAGCCAAAACTAAAATCATAAACATCGAAGTGAATTTTGGTGCTTGCGAACGAATTCCACCCAATTCGTTAATTTTATTTGTTTCAAACCTTCTAAATAGTACTTCTGCAGCAAAAAACAAACCTACAATTACAAATCCGTGGGCAATCATTTGTGAAACCGCACCGCTCATGCCATCGGCAGTTAAAGTATAACAGCCAGCAGCAATTAATCCAACATGTGCAAGAGAAGAATAGGCTAATAATTTTTTTAGGTCTTTTTGACGCAAGGCCACAATCGAACCATAGATAACACCTGCAATACTCAATCCGATTAAGGTTGGCATGTAGGTTTTAGCCGCTAATGGAGCAATAGGAATTTGCCAACGGATTACGCTGTACAATCCCATTTTTAGCATAATACCAGATAAGAGCATGGTACCAACAGTTGGTGCCTTTTGGTACACTTTTGCTTGCCACGTATGGAAAGGTATGATCGGAATTTTGATAGCATAAGCCAAAAAGAAAGCGAAGAATATCCAGAACTGTTCGGTTGTAGATAAATTTAATTTAGTTAAGTCAGACAGCATAAAACTGCCTGCTTTAGTATATAAATAAGCAAAAGCAATTAGCATAAATAACGAACCAGCAAGTGTGTAAATAAAGAATTTCACAACTGCTTTTTTACGTTCTTCGGCATCGCCATTACCCCAAACTAGTGCTATAAAATAAATTGGAATTAAAGATAGTTCCCAGAAAATATAATATAATAAACCATCTGCAGCAAGGAATGTCCCTGTCATTGCAAATGCCATAAACAGCACTAAGGCATAGAAGTTTTTAGATTTATTAAAATTATTTCCAAACGAGGAAAAGATGATTATTGGCGTTAAAGAAACCGTTAATAATACCATGGCTAGAGCCAATCCATCTGCTTTTAAAGCAAACGATACGTTTGGCTGTAATATCCAAGGGTTGTTAAGACTGATGTCTACACCACCAAGAAAGTGATTTACTAATACGGATGTACAACCTAACGCTAATAAACTAAAGAACAAAGCCACTTTGGAAGCGATTTTATCTCCAGATAGGAAGGTTGCTAAAGCACCAATTAAAAGGACAATTAATATAAGGGATACGTTCATTTTCTTTAAATTATTGTGCTAAAAATAAATAACTAACTATTGCTAATACACCAATTACAAAAGCAAAAAGGTATAAACCAATACTACCACTTTGTAATTTTCTACCTTGATTACTTAATTCATTTGCCACAGTTCCAAATCCGTAAACTACATTTCCAAGAGCAGGCTCTAGAGTAGTTCTAAAGAAATTAGAAAGAGAGTTTATAGGTTTGATAATTACAGCAGTGTAAATTTCATCTACATAATATTTATTGTAAATAGTTTTAGAGATACCTACAATTTCAGAATCTTGTTTAGGCACAAATCCTTGTTTGATGTATTTAGCATACGCCCAAAGAATACCAACAATTGCTCCTGCTAATGCAATTCCCATTAGCATGTATTCTTGACTTCCAAGAGCATGCTCTTCGTGTTTTCCTGCTAAAATTGGTTCCAAGAAATGGTTTAACCAATTGCTTCCTGGTAAATTTATCAATCCACCAACGGTTGCTAATGCTGCTAAGAGGATTAAAGGCAAAGTAATTAAACTCGGACTTTCGTGTAAATGGTGTTTTTGTTCTTCGGTTCCTCTAAAATCTCTAAAGAAAGTCAAATACATTAATCGAAACATATAAAAAGCCGTCATGATTGACGCAATAGAACCAATAATCCATAACGCTTTATTGTGTTCAAATGCTACCATTAATATTTCGTCTTTAGACCAGAATCCAGCGAAAGGGAATATACCTGCAATGGCTAAAGTAGAAATTAACATTGTTGCAAATGTGATTGGCATGTATTTTCTTAAACCACCCATTTTACGCATATCTTGTTCGCCATGCAAAGCGTGAATAACCGAACCCGAACCCAAGAACAAACAGGCTTTAAAAAAGGCATGTGTGATTACGTGGAAAACGGCAACATTATAAGCACCCATTCCTAAGGCTAAAAACATTAAACCTAATTGGGAAACTGTAGAATAGGCTAAAACCTTTTTAATATCATTTTGTAATAATCCGATGGAAGCCGCTACTAAAGCAGTGATTCCTCCAACAATTGCAATGATGTTTTGAACTTCGGGAGTTAAATCAAATAAGAAGTTCATTCTAGTAATCATAAAGATACCAGCAGTTACCATCGTTGCAGCGTGAATTAATGCTGAAACTGGTGTTGGTCCAGCCATTGCGTCTGGCAACCAAGTGTAAAGTGGTAATTGAGCTGATTTTCCTGTTGCTCCAATGAATAAACTTAATGCGGCAATTGAAAGCAATGACCAATGTGTAGCATTTGGAAATGGTCCAGTATAATTATTATACACTGAAAACATCATATTACTCATCTTAACAAAATCTAATGTGTTAAATGCATATGCCAGTATAAAAATTCCAATTAGGAAACCTAAATCACCAATTCGATTCATGATGAAGGCTTTCTTGGCCGCATCATTATACTCTTGGTTTTTATGCCAAAATCCGATTAGTAAGTAGGAGCAAAGCCCAACGCCTTCCCATCCGATAAACATAACTAGTAAGTTGCTTCCAACAACTAAAGTGATCATAAAGAAGATGAACAAATTTAAATACGCAAAAAACTTGTGCATATTTTCATCTTCGTGCATATAACTAATAGAATATAAATGGATTAATGAACCAATTCCGGTTACAAACAGCAACCACAATAAAGACAATTGGTCTAATAAAATTCCGAAATCAACTTTAAGTTTTCCTATTTGAATCCAATCAAATAAGGTAATTTCAATTGGTTTTCCATTAGAATTTAATTGAAGGAAGAAATACACACTCATTCCAAAAGATACTGCTACAGCAATAGTTCCGATGGTACCAGAAATGTTTTTTCCTGCTTTCTTTCCGAAGAAAACATTAAATAAGAACCCAACAAAAGGGGCTAATAATAAGACTAAAACTAAATTATTCTCCATCAGGGATTATCCTTTTAAGTTTTTTAAATTTGAAATATCAACAGAACCAATATTTCGGAAAACCGAAACCAGTAACGCCAATCCAACTGCAACTTCGGCAGCAGCAACAGCCATTGAGAAGAATACAAAAACTTCTCCTTTAGGATCTTGCCAGTAGGTTGCAAATGCTACAAACAATAAGTTAACGGCATTTAACATAATTTCTATGGACATAAAAACGATGATGGCATTTCGTCTGTACAACACTCCAAATATTCCGATACAAAATAGTAAAACGGAAAGGAAAATGTAATTTTCAATACCTATTTGATTTAAAATATTCTCCATAATTATTTACCTATTTTTTCTTTTTTAGACAATAAAACCGCACCAATCATTGCTACTAAAAGCAATACTGAAGCAAATTCAAACGGAACCATGAAACCATCTTTATCATCTAATAAAACGGTTCCTAATTTTTTTATCGATTGAAAATCGGTATGACTTGTATAATATTCACCTACAAAAGGTTTAGAATACATGAAGATTACAACCAAAGCAGAACTCAATAATACGAAAACTGTTATTGCGCCAAGTCGCGTAATACGAGGCTTGTGTACCTCGTCTTCATTATTCAAATTCATCAACATAATCGTGAATAGAAAGAGTACCATAATGGCTCCCGAATAAACGATGATGTGTACAATAGCCAAAAATTGTGCGTTAAATAATAAATAATGTCCAGCTATAGAGAAAAAGCACAACACTAAATAAATAGCACTATGAATAGGGTTTCTGCTATAAATTGTCAAAAACGCAGTCGACAAAGTGAAGGCTGATAAAATGTAAAATATAATAAGAATTGGTGCCATAATTAATTCAATTTTTTAGTATTTGCCAAAGCCATTTCCATCGGCATTACTAATTTATCTTTTCCAAAAATGAAATCTTCTCTGTAGTAATTTGCAGGAACTAATTCTTTAGAAATTGTCATGTAAATTGCATCTTTCGGACAAGCTTCTTCGCACAATCCACAGAAAATACAGCGCAACATGTTAATTTCATATATAGAAGCATATTTCTCTTCTCTATACAAATGTTCTTCTCCTTTTTTACGTTCTTCTGCTTTCATTGTGATTGCCTCAGCTGGGCAAGAAAGCGCGCACAATCCGCAAGCAGTACAGTTTTCACGACCTTGTTCATCGCGTTTCAACATGTGTTGCCCACGATAAACCGGACTAAACTCCCGAACTTGTTCTGGATATTGAATCGTTGCCTTTTTTCTAAAAAAGTGTTTTATGGTAATCCATAAACCTTTTACAATTGCAACCAGGTACATTCTTTCCAAAAACGTCATTTCCTTATTGGAAACTTGTTTTTTCTTACCTGATAATGAAATACTTTGTATCGATGTTGACATAATTTCTTTTCTTATTTAAAAGCTAGAATGCAAATTCCGGTTATTATAATATTGAATATTGAAAGAGGAATTAAAATTTTCCATCCTAAATTCATCAATTGATCGTATCTAAATCTTGGAATAGTCCATCTGATCCACATAAAAAAGAAGATGAAAAAGCAAAGTTTAGCAAACAAGGCTACCATTCCGATTACATTTCCTAGATTTAAACCCCAGTGTTCTACTACCCAACCCATTCCAGGATAATTGTATCCTCCAAAGAATAAAATCGAAATTATAGTTGCTGAAATAAACATATTAGCATATTCTGCAAATAAAAAAAATCCCATTTTCATAGAAGAATATTCGGTATGGTATCCTCCAATCAATTCCGATTCGCATTCTGCTAAATCGAAAGGAGTTCTATTAGTTTCTGCAAAAGCACAAATTAAAAAGATTAAAAAGGACACAGGTTGGTAAAAGACATTCCAATGCAATCCATGTTGTTGCATCGAAATTTCTTTCAAACTCAACGTTCCAGTCATCATCAATAAAGCAATCATAGACAATCCCATGGCAACTTCATAAGAAACCATTTGCGATGCTGCACGAACTGCACCCATCAAAGAGAACTTATTATTGGATGCCCATCCACCAATCATGATTCCGTAAACTCCAATGGAGACTACTGCAAAAATATACAATAATGCACTGTCGGTATCTGTCGCTTGTAGTATAACATCTCTTCCAAAAATATGTAGTTTATCTCCCCACGGAATTACAGCACTAGTCATTAATGCGGCGCTCATAGCTATTCCAGGGCCTACAAAAAACAGAAATTTATTTTTTGTATTTGGTTCAAATTCTTCTTTTGCAAATAATTTCATTCCATCGGCAAGTGGTTGTAATAACCCACCCCAACCAGCACGATTTGGTCCAACTCTATCTTGAAGATAGGCTGCAACTTTTCGTTCTGCCCAAGTAGCATACATTGCCATAATCATTGTAAATCCAAATATGACTACAATGAAAATACTTTTTTCTATGATAAATGCACTATCCATTATTTGCTGTCTATGTTAGTCCCGTCAATTTTTTCGTTGTACTCAATATCAGACATACTGATTTTTTTACGGTCAATATCTCTACCTTGAAGAATTCCTTTTTCGGTTTCGATAACAACGGTTTCTAATTTTCCGTAATATTTATTTTGGTTGATAACTGAATCTTTCTCAAATTTTCTAGGTCCCTCGATAATCCAATCTGCAACCTCTTTTTTATCAAAACGACAGGTATTACAAATAAAATCTTCTACTTCATGGTACTCGTCTTTTCTTGCAGTTACCCTTTGTATTTCGTCTCCAAACATCCAAACGGTTGTTTTTCCGCAACACCCTGGGGTAGTACATTCTCTGTGAGCATTGAAAGGTTTGTTGAACCAAACTCTAGATTTGAATCGGAACGTTTTATCCGTTAATGCTCCAACTGGGCAAACGTCAATCATGTTTCCAGAGAATTCATTGTCAATTGCAGCAGAAACACAAGTAGAAATCTGCGAATGATCGCCACGATTTAAAACTCCGTGCACTCTACCATCGGTTAATTGGTCGGCAACTTCCACACAACGTTGGCATACAATGCAACGGTTCATGTGTAATTGAATGTGTGGACCAATATTTTCTGGTTCGAAGGTTCTTTTTTCTTCTATAAAACGAGTTTCGGATTTTCCGTGTTCGAAACTTAGGTTTTGTAAATCACATTCTCCTGCTTGATCGCAAACTGGGCAATCTAAAGGGTGATTAATCAAAAGGAATTCGGTTACTGCTTTACGCGCTTCTGTTACTCTCTCAGAAGATTTGCTAGCAATTTCCATTCCGTCTTGACAACCTGTAATACAAGATGCTACCAATTTTGGCATAGGTCTTGGATCGGCTTCACTACCTTTTGTAACGTCCACTAAACAGCAACGGCATTTTCCGCCAGTTCCTTTTAGTTTAGAATAATAACACATGGCTGGCGGAACAGATTCTCCACCAATCCTACGAGCCGCTTGCAGGATGGTTGTTCCTGCTTCAACTTCAATTTCTTGTCCGTCTATGGTTACTTTCATTTACCAATATTTAACTCCTGCGGAGTATTTTTGTTCTTTTTAAAACTTTTTATTCTAACTATTTTATTTTGCTAATCCGCTTGCAATATTTGGTGAAGCAGGATTTACGCTTAATTTAAAATATTTTGGATGAACTATCAAATCCATATCTTCCATAGGTATTGCACCTAATAAACATTGATCACCTAAAACCATGGCACCTACAAAACATATTCTGTTTTCAAATGCTACTTTTATTGGTCCGACATAAGGAACTAATGATGATGTTCCGTCTGCAAGAGTGACTTCTCTTTTTTGTAATTCGCTTAATTCTAATTGGTTTGCAACATGTTGTGGAATGCACAAATAGGTTGCTCCAGTATTTACTAAACTTGTTACTTCAATTGGCTTAATAGTATTTAAAACTGGATTAGATAACGTGATAGTTGAATATACTAGTCCCATGTTTATTTTTTTATTAATGTTTACAAATATTCCTAAAGTTTTATCTTTAGCCCCGATTGTAGTGGAAATCCTTTGCTTTTTTTCTTTAAAAAAGCAAAGATTGCAACGAAAAGCGGGAAAATGGTTGGCTAAAAATGCCCGAGCCATTCGCTCTATATTATACTTCTTGCTTTGTTATTAAATGCTTTACTTTTTCGAAAGACTCATTTACAAAGTGATCTCTATTTTTTATTTTTTCTGGGAAACGAATGTGGTATTCAAACTCGTCTCTAAAATGACGAATTGCCGCAGCAACTGGCCAAGAAGCAGCATCGCCTAATGGGCAGATGGTGTTTCCTTCAATTTTAGATTGGATGCTCCACAATAATTCAATGTCTTCTTCGCGACCTTGACCGTTTTCGATTCGCCACAATACTTTTTCTAACCAGCCGGTTCCTTCACGACATGGGGTGCATTGACCGCAAGATTCATGGTGGTAAAAACGAGAGAAATTCCAAGTGTTGCGAACGATACAGGCTCGGTCGTCGTACACGATGAATCCTCCAGAACCTAACATGGATCCTGTTGCGAATCCACCATCGGAAAGACTTTCGTAAGTCATTAATCTATCCTCTCCAGCAGCGGTTTTATAAATTAAATTGGCGGGTAAAATTGGCACCGAACTTCCTCCAGGTACTAAAGCCTTTAAAGGTCTGTCGGTTTGCATTCCTCCACAATATTCGTCGGAATTCATGAATTCGTAAACGGATAAACCCAATTCAATTTCGTAAACTCCTTGATTTCTGATATTTCCAGAAGCCGAAATTAATTTGGTTCCTGTTGATCTACCTATTCCAATTCCTGCATAATCTGCTCCTGAATTGTTGACAATCCAAGGCACAGCTGCAATTGTTTCTACGTTATTTACTACGGTTGGATTTTGCCAAAGTCCTTTAACAGCAGGAAAGGGTGGTTTCAAACGAGGATTTCCACGCTTGCCTTCTAAACTTTCTAATAATGCAGTTTCTTCACCGCAGATGTATGCTCCAGCGCCAATTTGAACATAAAGTTCTAAATCGTAACCAGAACCTAATATATTTTTTCCTAACCACCCAGCAGCTTTTGCTTCGGCGATGGCTCTTTCTAATATTTTATATATCCACATGTATTCTCCACGAATGTAGATGTAGGATAAGTTGGCTCCTAAAGCGTAACTTGAGGTAATCATTCCTTCTATTAATAGGTGCGGAATGTACTCCATTAGATAACGATCTTTAAAAGTACCTGGTTCCGATTCGTCTGCATTACAAACTAAATGACGTGGATTTCCCGATTTTTTATCAATAAAACTCCATTTCATTCCTGCAGGAAATCCTGCACCGCCACGACCACGAAGTCCTGAAGTTTTTACTTCTTCCACTACTTCATCAGGCGTCATCTTTTTCAAGGCTTTTTCTACAGATGCATAACCGCCTTCTTTGCGGTATACTTCGTAAGTTTTAATACCCGGAACATTTATTTTGTCTAATAATATTTTTCTTGACATACTATTTTAAATATTTGTCTAAATCTTTTAATATGGTTTGAATATCTTTTTTAAGAGGGATAATTTCTTCTCTGGCAATTTGATAAATTATTTTATAATTAATCCTAAAATATTCATGCGCAATTAAATTTCTTGTTGCAATTATCTTTCTCCAAGGTGTCGCTGTTTCTGGATTATATAATATATATTCAGAAATATGGTTCGATGCTTCTCCAATTATTTCCAATAATCTTTCAACCGCCAATTTCTTTTCAAGATTTGTTAAAAAATCTTCTAGCTCAATTCCATCAGTAATTATTTCTATATTCTCTATTGCTTCGATTATATGATTTATTCTTGCTTTATTTCCAACTTCATCCTTCATAAATCAGTTTTTTATCTTTATTTATGAAGTCTTCTATGTAAGGGGAAATATAATCTACAGAAACAAAATCTACGTCTTTATTTAATAATTTTTTAATATCTTCTTTCCAAAAAACATAATTCAAACCAATATGTTGCGTGTAATCCCAATCTATTAGTAAATCAACATCGCTATTTTCATCTGCTTCACCTCTTGCATAAGAACCAAATAAATATACTTTTTTCACAGGTTTATCTGTAAAGAAAGTTTGAATTTGATTTATTTGCGAGGCTGATAATTGCATTATTTATCGTGTAAAGTGATTTTTCCATCCTTACAATCAGTAACTAACTGATCGATTTTTTCTTTAGTTAAATGCTCTTGGAAGAAGTCTCCCAATTGCATCATAGGAGCGTAACCACAAGCCCCAAGGCATTCCACTCCGCGCACTTCAAATTGTCCATCTGCAGTTGGTTCACCAACTTTCACCCCCAATTTTGAACAAGTATAATCCATTAAATCTTCTACTCCGTTCTGACAACAAGGAGAAGTTTGACAGAATTCAAACATGTATTTTCCAATTGGTCTTTGGTTATACATTGTATAAAATGTTACCACTTCAAAAACTTCAATTGGTTGAATTCCTAGAATTTCAGCCACTTTAGTTTGTAAATCGGTACTCAACCAATTATCGTGAGCATCTTGAACTTCATGTAAAATAGGCAATAAAGCCGATTTTTGTTTTCCCTCAGGATAATGACTTATCAACTCGTTGATGCGATTCATCAAAGATTCAGTAATGTTTATTTCTTGTTGGATATTTGTTTTTTCCATAATTATTACGCGTCTAATTCTCCTGCAATTACATTTAAACTGGATAGTATTACAATAGCATCCGATAACATTCCGCCTTTAATCATTTCGGTATACGCTTGATAGTAAATAAAACAAGGTCTTCTAAAATGTAAACGATAAGGCGTTCTACTTCCGTCGGTTATTAAATAAAATCCTAACTCACCATTTCCACCTTCTACCGGATGATAAATTTCTGCTACCGGAACTGGAACTTCCCCCATCACAATTTTGAAGTGATAAATTAAGCTTTCCATATTGTGATAAACGTCTTCTTTTGGAGGTAAATAATAATCAGGAACGTCAGCATGAATAGGACCTTGAGGTAATTTTTCTAATGCTTGACGAATGATGCTTAAACTCTCCCAAACTTCAGCATTACGAACACAAAAACGATCGTAAGTGTCGCCAGATTTTCCCACAGGAATGTCAAATTCAAAATCTTCGTAAGAGGAGTATGGTTGTGCTTTTCTAACATCATAATCAATTCCTGCAGCACGTAAATTAGGACCAGTTAAGCCGTATTGCATTGCGCTATCGGCTGTGATTGGACCAACGTTTACTGTTCTGTCAATGAAAATTCTATTTCTTTCGAAAAGGTTTTCAAATTCTTTCCAAGCAACAGGAAAATCGGTTAAGAAAGTATCTAATTTTTTGAAAGCAGCTTCAGACCAATCTCTCTCGAAACCACCAATTCTGCCCATATTTGTTGTAAGTCGAGCTCCACAAATTTCTTCGTAGATTTCGTAAATTTTTTCGCGAAATTGAAATACATAAAGGAAGCCGGTATAAGCTCCAGTATCTACGCCTAAAATTGAATTGCAAATTAAGTGATCGGATATACGCGCCAATTCCATTACAATAACTCTTAAATATTGAGCTCTTTTAGGAACTTCAATTTCTAATAGTTTTTCAACCGTCATCCACCAAGCCATGTTATTTATAGGAGAAGAACAATAGTTCATTCTATCTGTCAAGACATTTATTTGATAAAATGGACGGTTTTCTGCAATTTTTTCAAAAGCACGGTGAATATAACCAATGGTTGGTTCTGCATCAAGAATTCTTTCGCCATCCATCAATAAGATATTTTGAAAAATACCATGTGTTGCTGGGTGTGTTGGACCAAGATTTAATATAGACAGTTCGCTTCCGTCTTCGTTGCGAGTTTGTTCAATAACTTTGGCATATCGATGCTCTGGTAATAATAATAAGTCTGACATATATTCAATTACGAATTACGAATTACGAATTAAAAATATTAAATCGTAAATGGACAATTAGTTTTATGTTTTAAATTAGAATCACCTATTTGTAATTCTTAATTCTTAATTTTTAATTACAACTTGATCTACCAAAGAAACGATCGTCTTTATCGGTTCTTCCTTGGTCTTCCATTGGAAATTCTTTTCGCATCGGATGAGAAACCATTTCATCCATATTTAATATTCTTTTTAATTGAGGATGTCCTTTGAAATTAATACCGTAAAAATCCCAAGTTTCTCTCTCCATCCAATTAGCACAAAGAAATAAGTCTATTATTGTATTTACTTCCGGATTTTCTCCAGATAAATAGGTGGTGATTCTTATTCTTACATTTTCAACCCAATTGTGCAAATGATACACTACTGCAAATTGGTGGCTAGCATCATTTTCTGGGTAGTGCACTCCGCATAAATCAGTAAGGAAATGAAAATTTAAATCGTCTTCTGTTTTTAAAGTTCGAATTACTTCGTGAATTGCTTCTGGTGTAGCCTCGAATGAAAAGATATCTTGGCTCATTTCAAAATTAAGCACTTTGTCCCCGAATTTTTGTGTAATTTTTTCTTGAAGGAAAGTTGTTTCTAAAGCCATATTATAGATTATAAGAAGCTAATAATTCAACATATTCTGGAGAACTTCTTCTGCGAACAGATTCGTTTCTTACTAATTCTTGTAATTGCATAACGCCATCTACAATTTGCTCAGGTCTTGGTGGGCAACCCGGAACGTAAACGTCAACTGGAATAACTTTGTCGATACCTTGTAATACAGAATAAGTATCAAAAACCCCACCGGAACTTGCACAAGCTCCAACAGCAATTACCCAGCGTGGCTCGCTCATTTGTTCGTATACTTGACGTAAAATAGGCGCCATTTTCTTAGAAATTGTTCCCATTACCATTAGCATATCCGCTTGACGAGGAGAAAAACTAACACGCTCAGAACCAAAACGAGCTAAATCGTAATGCGATGCCATTGTAGCCATAAACTCAATTCCACAACAAGAAGTGGCGAATGGAAGAGGCCAAAGCGAATTTGCTCGCGCCATACCAACCACATCATTAAGTTTGGTTGCAAAAAAACCTTCTCCTGTAACTCCTTCTGGCGGAGCAACCATATTTATTTTAGAATCACTCATTTATAATTCGTAATTTATTATTCCCACTCTAAAGCTTTTTTCTTCAAAATATAGAAGAAACCAACTAGTAACAACATCATAAAAATAACCATCTTAATCATGCCGTCAATCCCCAATTCTCTAAAATTCACTGCCCATGGATATAAGAAAATAACCTCTACATCAAAAAGCACAAAAAGTATTGCAACAAGAAAGTATTTTACTGAAAATGGAATTCTGGCATTCCCCACAGATTCTATACCGCATTCAAAATTTTTGTCTTTGTTTTTGGAATGTTTTTTTGGACCTAAATAGCTTGATCCAATGATAGTTGCAACAACAAATCCTATAGCAAGAATTGCCTGCATTAGTATTGGTAAATAATCGTGTTGTGTAGATTGCATGCCCCTAAATTTTTATTCAATTTCTAATTAAGTGCAAATATACATTGCATTATTTAATTCGCAAAAACCTTGGGTTAATCGTTTGTTATTTATTACTTAAATTTGTTTATTTAAAATAATTCTAAATTACAGACGAAGACATAAAAAAACGTCTCGAATTAATTCGAGACGTTTTAAAAATTGAGGTAACCAAAAATTAATATATATTAGTCTTCGATAACTTCTACTTGAGCAGCTACTTTACCTTTTCTTCCTTCTTCTTCTTCGTAAGAAACTTTGTCTCCTTCGTTTAAGTTTTCAGCTTTAATACCTGTAGCGTGAACGAAAATGTCTTTTCCATTTTCATCATCTGTAATGAATCCATAACCTTTAGACTCATTGAAAAATTTAACTGTACCTGTGCGCATTTTGTAATATAAAAAATTAATAATGCCCAAAGATATACTTATTTATTACATAGCAAACTAAAAACAAATAAAAAATAAATTTTTTTTTAACAAACACAATTTCTAAACAAATGATTTTCAGATAAATATTTGAATTATCCTCAAGAAAGTTTTGAAAAAGCCGTTTTTTATTAATTTTTTAAAAGCCTGCTTTTTAATTAGTTGCGAATTTAATAGTAATTACTTCAAATCTACTTTTATATGCAATTCGTTCAATTGAGCGTCATCTATTACTGACGGTGCATCAATCATAACATCTCTTCCAGAATTGTTTTTTGGGAAGGCAATGAAATCACGAATAGTTTCTTGACCGCCTAAAATAGCAACTAATCGGTCTAATCCGAAAGCTAAACCTCCGTGTGGTGGTGCTCCAAATTGGAAAGCATCCATTAAAAATCCAAATTGGTTGCGGGCTTCCTCTTCGGTGAAACCTAAATATTTAAACATTAATTGTTGCGTAGCTTTATCATGAATTCTGATTGAACCACCACCAATTTCATTTCCGTTTAATACCATATCATAGGCATTAGCACGAACTTTTCCGGGATTAGTAGCTAACAAATCCATGTCTTCTGGTTTAGGTGAGGTAAATGGATGGTGCATTGCATGCCATCTTCCAGATTCTTCATCTAATTCTAACAATGGAAAATCTACTACCCACAAAGGAGCAAATTCTGCAGGATTTCTTAATCCTAAACGAGTTGCTAATTCCATTCGAAGTGCCGAAAGTTGCGTTCTAGTTTTATCGGCAGGGCCCGAAAGAACAAAAATCATATCGCCAGTTTTAGCACCGGTAACTTTTGCCCATTGTGCTAAATCGTTTTGATCATAGAATTTGTCTACCGATGATTTATAACTTCCATCATCTTCACATTTAACATAAACCATTCCAGTTGCACCTATTTGTGGGCGTTTCACCCAATCAATTAATGCATCAATTTCTTTTCTAGTGTAGGTTGCGCAATTAGGCGCAGCAATTCCAACCACAAGTTCTGCACTATTGAAAACAGAAAACTCTTTGTTTTGTGCTAGAGCATTTAATTCTCCAAATTCCATTCCAAAACGGATGTCTGGTTTATCGTTTCCATAAGTTTTCATGGCGTGATCGTAGGTCATTCTCGGAAACTTCTCCACATCAACACCTTTTATTTCTTTTAGCAAATGGCGGGTTAGTCCTTCAAAAACATTTAAAATATCTTCTTGTTCTACAAATGCCATCTCGCAATCTATTTGTGTAAACTCGGGTTGTCTATCGGCACGCAAATCTTCATCTCGGAAACATTTTACAATTTGAAAATATTTATCCATTCCTCCAACCATCAATAATTGTTTGAAGGTTTGAGGTGATTGCGGAAGTGCATAAAATTGTCCTTCATTCATTCTGCTTGGCACCACAAAATCACGCGCTCCCTCGGGAGTAGACTTAATTAAATAAGGAGTTTCTACTTCGCAAAAATCTAAATTAGAAAGGTAATTTCTAACTGCTTGTGCTACTTTATGACGAAATAACAAACTATTTTTTACTGGATTTCTTCTAATATCTAAGTAGCGGTATTTCATTCGGATGTCTTCCCCACCGTCTGTTTCATCTTCAATGGTGAAAGGAGGAGTCAATGAAGCATTAAGGATAGTCATTTCGGTAACCAAAATTTCGATTTCTCCAGTTGGGATATTTTTATTTTTGGCTTCCCGCTCAATAACGGTGCCTTTTACTTGAACTACAAATTCTCTTCCAAGGGATTTAGCCAATTCGAAAACTGTTTTTTCAGAACGACTTTCGTCAAATAATAATTGTGTTATTCCATAGCGATCGCGCAAATCTACCCAATTCATGAATCCTTTATCTCTTGATTTTTGAACCCATCCCGCAAGGGTAACTTCGGTATTAATATGGGTAGCGTTCAATTCGCCACAATTATGACTTCTATACATTGAAATTTAATTTTTGCAAAAGTAAAAAACTTCCATCGAAATTAATACTAAAAACTTCATAATGATGATTTGCAACTAAATAAAATTAGTTACATTTGAAATAACAAATTAATAAAATAGAAATATGAAGAAATTAGTGTTTATGTTATTTGCTATAATTGTAGCAAATAACAGTTTTGCCCAAGAAAAGTTTGCTATTAAAGCGAATATAGCCAATAGAAACGGAGATGTTTTATTTGTGAAAAACAACAACATTATTGTAAAAGAAATTAAAGTGGATGGTTCCGGATATTTCACTTCTACTTTTGATATTAAAGAAGGGATGTACCAACTTTATGACGGAAAAGAATTTACCGATGTATTTTTAAAAAATGGTTTCGATTTATTTCTTAATATGGATGCGAAAAAATTTGATGAATCTATTATTTATACAGGAAAAGGTTCTGAAGAAAATAATTATTTAGCAAAAAAAGTTATGGCAGAAAGTGATTTTAATTTTGAGGAACTTTTAGCATTAACTCCCGAGGAATTCACTAAAAAAATAAATGAGAAACAAACTGCTGATTTTTCTGCTTTAGAAAAAGGAAAATACGATCCTAATTTTATTGCTCTACAAAAGAAAGGAATGGGAATGGAGATGCTTCAAATGAAGATGGAATACAAAAATAAACAGGCGCAATTAAAGTTAAATAATGCTCCATCGCCAACCTTTGATTATGTAAATTTTGCAGGAGGAAAAACTAAACTTGAAGATTTAAGAGGTAAGTATGTTTACATTGATGTGTGGGCTACTTGGTGTGGCCCATGTAGAGGGGAAATCCCATTTTTAGCTAAAGTGGAAGAAAAATATAAAGAGAAAAATATTGCTTTTGTAAGTATTTCTGTAGATGAAAATAAAGATTTTGATAAATGGAAAAAATTTGTTTCGGATAAGCAATTAGGAGGTATTCAATTGTTTGCAGATAAAAACTGGAACTCTGAATTTATTACTGCTTTCGGGATTAATTCTATTCCGAGATTTATCTTAATTGACCCTAAAGGAAACGTTCTTAATGCAGATGCTACCAGACCATCAGATCCACAATTACAAGAAAAATTGGATAGTTTATTGAAGTAATATCAAATTTTGAGATTAAACTTTATCCCCTTTGTGAAACTTCATGTTACTTTGAGTTCTTTGTGAAAGAACTTATTACTCAAACACAAAGATTCTCAAAGACCTATTTTTAAAATAGTTAAACCAAAAAGGTCGTTTCAAAATGATGAAACGACCTTTTTGGTTTACAATATATAGATTATTCTTCCGTACTAAGTCTTGCTTGCCTTCTGTCTCTAAGCCAATATTTTACTCGTTTTACCAAGTAGAACATTACCGGAACCATAACCAGAGTCAATACCGTAGCGTAGGTTAACCCAAAGATGATCGTCCAGGCTAAAGGGCCCCAAAACATTACATTGTCACCACCCATGAACAAGTGCGGGTTTAAGTCGGTAATTAAAGAGAAGAAGTCAAAGTTTAACCCAATTGCTAACGGAATTAATCCTAAAACTGCTGTCAGGGCAGTCAATAATACAGGTCGCAAACGCGATTTTCCGGACTCTATAATTACTTCTTTTATTTCCTCTAAAGTCAAATCATCGTGACTTTCAAGATTTTTATCCGCTACTTTTTTGTCTAATAATAAAACGAAGAAATCCATTAATACGATTCCGTTTTTCACTACAATTCCAGCAAGTGAGATTATTCCCATCATGGTCATTAATATAACGAAATCCATATTTGCAATTACATAGCCATAAAATACCCCACTAAAACTGAGGATAACCGTAAATAAAATAACCATAGTTTTAGAAACAGAATTAAACTGCAAAACAATAATTATTGTAATTCCTGCCAAAGCTAAAAACAATGCATATAATAAGAAACTTTGATTTTTACCCTGTTCTTCTTGGACTCCTGAGAACGAGAATGTGGTTCCTTTTGCTAATTCATAACCTTTTAATTCAGTTTGAATTTGTTTGGTAATTGCATCCCCGTTGAAACCAGTTAATACGTTCGAATAAATAGTCATTATTCGTTTCTGATTTTTTCTTTTAATTTGATTGTAAGTAGCTGTTTTTTCGGTTTTAGAAACAGCAGAAATAGGGACTTGCACTATTTGTCCGTTGTTTTGATTTCTAAAAGTTAACGACTGGTTGAACAAGATGTTTTCGTTCTTGCGTTGGTCGTCTTGCATACGCATAGTGATTTTGTAGTCATCATCTCCTTCTTTATAGGTAGAGATTTCTTGACCATAAACGGAACGACGCAAGTTGAAGCCCAATTGTCCTGTAGAAACACCTATGCTTCCTGCATTAACACGATCTACTTTTACTTCAAGTTCTGGACTTTCTTTGTTAACATCTACATTCAAACGTTCAATTCCAGGAATGTTTTTAGAATCAATGAATGTAATCATTTTAGCAGCTTCATTTAGCATCACATCATAATCGCTTCCTGTTAATTGAATACTGATAGGATATCCAGCCGGCGGTCCATTGGCATCTTTTTCAACTGTAACTTTTGCACCCGCAATACCTTTTACTTTTTCTCGAATTTCTTCAAGAACATCTGTCGTATTAATATCTCTTCGGAATTTAAACTCGGAGAAATTAACCGTCACTTTACCTTTATATGGAGTTTCTGAAGCAGAACCAGCATCTACATTTGGATTACCTGCACCTTTTCCTACTTGGGAAACAATAGATTCTGCCAAGAAATTTTTCTTAGTACTTGGATCTATATATTTGCTTAGAATGGAAATTACTTGTTTCTCAACAAAAAGAGTAGCCTTATTGGTTTTTTGAATATCGGTTCCTTGCGGATATTCAATGTAAGTTATAACCTGTCGTGGGATATTTTCTGGGAAGAATAGTACTTTTCTAGGAAAAATACCTAATAATATGAATGAGAAAAACAACAATCCAATAATGGTTCCAAGGGCTAGCCATGCTCTTTTCCCTGTAAGAATTTTGGCCAAAAAGGTTTTATATTTTTCTTCCATTCTTGGAAAAAAACTATGTTGAAAATCTTGTGTCCATTGGTAAAGTTTTATTTTATATAACCACATTAATCCTAATGAAATTATAGCTAAATGTCCAATTGCTTTTGCAAAAGTTGAGTTATAAATGTTTCCAAGTAAAACAAAAACAAAACCAATAATTATGAAAATTATAGAATATTTTTTTGCTGATTTTTTACTGACATTTTTATCTTCAATATCCATAGAACCACCTGTCATGGCTGCATTAACGACCATGGCTACAAATAGCGAAGCCGTTAAAGTAATTGTTAAAGTAATTGGGAAGTACTTCATGAATTTACCCATAGTTCCAGGCCAAAGGGCAAATGGTAAAAAAGCCATAAGGGTAGTTGCTGTGGAAGAAATTACCGGCCAAGCGATTTCGCCAATACCAATTTTTGAGGCTTGAACGCGATTCAATCCTTTTTTCATGTTTGCAAAAACATTATCGACGACCACAATTCCGTCATCAACAAGCATTCCTAATCCCATTACTAATCCGAACAAAACCATTGTGTTTAAAGTCAAACCAAATGCGGATAGAATGGTAAATGCCATTAGCATGGATAACGGAATTGCAGCACCAACAAATAAAGAATTTCGCAATCCCATGGTGAACATTAAAACAATCATAACCAATACAATTCCGAAGATAATATGGTTGGAAAGTTCACTTACTTGGTGTTCAACTCGCGATGATTGATCGTTAGTAAGTTCCATTTTTAAATTGGATGGCAAATAAGTTGTTTTTGCTTTTTCCAATTTTTCTTTTACCTGCTCAATTGCAGTAATCATATTTTGACTTGCACGTTTTTTCACGTCCAGCATTACTACTTCGGTTCCTTTTTCACGGGCATAAGTAGTTTTTTCTTTTTCTTTAAAACTTACAACTGCAATATCTTTTAGGTAAACGGTTCCGCCATACGATTTTACAACAATGCTCTCCAGTTCTTTAGGATTTTTAATTTCTCCAACAATTCTAATATTGTTACGAGAACCCTGGGAAACTAAATTTCCGCCAGAAAGCGTCATGTTTTCATACTTAATAGCATTTTGAATATCATCAAAAGATACTTGAGCAGCCGTCATTTTGAAAATATCAACTGCAATTTCAACCTCTTTATCATCCACACCTAGAATATCCACTTTTTTAACTTCTGGAATTTCTTCAATATCATCTTGAAGTAATTCTCCGTATTTTTTAAGTTGCTGTGTGGTGTAATTTCCTTGTAAATTAATATTTAATATTGGTACTTCTTCCGAAATATTCAATTCAAAAACATTTGGTTCTACTTTACTTCCATTGTCTAGATTTGGCCAATTAGTGTCAGCTTTTACCACATCCACCTTATCTTTAATTTTGGTTTTGGCAACATCAATAGTTATTTTATCACTAAATTCTACTACAATCATTCCATAATCTTGAAATGAACTTGAAGTGATTTTTTCTACACCTGAAATATTTTTAAACTCTTTTTCGAGAGGTTTAATTACTAATTTCTCTACATCTTCCGCAGAGTTTCCAGGAAACACAGACGAGATATATACTTTATTCTCTATAATTTCCGGAAAATCTTCTCGAGGCATTGTAACATAGGCAATAATTCCTGTTATAACAATCAATAAGGTCAAGATGTAAACAGTAACACGATTGTCTATTGCCCAACTTGATATTTTAAATTCTTTGTTTTTGTGGCTCATTTTTTTTAGGTTATGAGGTTATTTGTTTATAAGGTTATGAACAAATTATTTTGGTAATTGAGATTTATGCAAACCATCAATCAACAAAGTTACCTCTGTTATTTTTTCTCTAATTTCAATGTATTTTTTTTCTTCGATGTATTCAAAGTCAAATGATAATATTACTTGATTTAATAATTCTAATGCTGAACCAAAGGATATTTCTGTAAATCGAGCTTTGTCTTTCATTGAACTTCTTCCAGAACCTTCTGCTAAATTTGAAGCTATAGAAACTGAACATCTTCTCATCTGACTTGTCATTCCAAAAAGTTCATCTTTCGGAAATAGTTTCGTTACTTTAAAAATTTCTAAGGCTAATTCTCTTGCTTTTTGCCAAGCAATAAGTTTTTCAAAACTAAATATTTTCATTTCTCTACTTATAAACTTATAAACACATCAACTTATAAACTAAAAATTCAGTTTCATTCCTTCCGAGATAGTATTTACTCCTTCAGTTACAATAACATCTTTAGCAGTTAATCCGCTTAAAATTTCGGTTACATTATCTGATGATTTTCCGGGAGTTACTATCATTTTTTTGGCGATTCCAGTTTTCCCGTTAATTTGAGTTGCTGCAAATACAAACTTGTCTCCTTTTCCGTCTTCTTGAACCACATTGGTAGGAACCACAATTGCGTTTTTACTAACATAATCTGTAATTTTAAGTTTTGCAACTTGGTTTGGACGCAATAAATTCTCAGGATTTGGAACACTTACTTCAATTCCAAAACTTCTATTAGTTGGATTCACAAAACTAGCTACTTGACGAACTTTTCCTTTGTAGGTTTTTCCTAATGAAGTCAAGAAAACCTCTACTTCGGTGCCTACTTTTAGTTTGCCAATATAGGTTTCTGGCACCGTTGTAGAAACATACATATTTCCTAGATTCACAATTCGCATTAATCCTAGGGCGCTCGGACCTACAACTTGTCCTTTTTCTACAAAAACTTCATCAATAGTTCCAGAGAAAGGTGCCTTGATTACTGTTTTTGCTAGTTGGGCTTTAATTTGAGCAACGCCTCTTTGTGCAGAAATCATTTGCGTTTGTGCTTGTAGGAATTGCATTTCAGAACCAATTTTTTGGTTCCATAGATTTTTCTGACGCTCAAAAGTTGTTTTTGCTAATGCATATTGATTTTCTAAACTCGCCACTTGTTGGCTTAAACCAGCATCGTCCACACGTCCTAATACTTGACCTTTAGACACGCTTTGTCCAGCTTTTACATTTAATGCTGTTAGAGTTCCTTGAAATTCTGGTTGAACTAAAATATTTTCTTTGGTATTTACATTCCCTTGCACTTCAAGATAATGAGTAAACGTAGTGTCTTTAACTTCAATAACCGAAACCAATGCTTCGTCTTTTTTCACATCTAATGTTGCTAAAGCATCATCAATTTTTGCTAAATCGGCTTGAATTAATGCTTTTTTTGCTTGAAGCGCAACTACATTTTTAGATTTAATTAATGAATCAATGTTAGTGTTATCTTCTTTCTTTCCGCAAGAAAGAACTGCTAGTGCAAATGTTGCGATGAGGAATAAATTTTTCATAATTTGAAGTTTATAATTTGTTGAGTTTATTTGTTATTTCCGATTAATTTTTCTAATGCTGCTTTTTTGTTTATTACATCTACCATTGTTTGCAAATAACTTTGTTGTGAGCTATATAATTGGCGTTGTGCTTCAGTAAAATCAAAACTGCTTGAAAGCCCTTCTTTGAATTTTATTTGTTGCTTTTTTTCAATACGTTCGGCTAATTTTAAATTTTCTTTAGAACTGTTATATTGTTCAATACTGTATTCATAATTGCTTTTCGCATTTTGATAACCAAGCTTTAGCTTCTGCTCTGCATCCGTTAAATCGGTTTTGGCCTTTTCTAATGCTATTTTTGCTTGTTGAGTTCTAGCGCTTCTAGCAAAACTGCTAAATAATGGCACATTTAAACTTACTCCAAGATTGGAATAATTAAAATACCGTTGACTAGAATTGAAAAAAGTAAATGTATCTCCAAAAGAGTTGTATCCAAAATTTACTCCTGCTGCTAATGTTGGCAAGGATTTACTTTTTTGTAATTTCATTTCCAAATTACGTTGGTCAACAAAGTTTTGCGATATTAGATAATTAATATTTCCTTTTGGATCAAATTCAGAAGATTTCAATGCCAAATCAAGATTGTTTTGAGCTAAAAGTTCCAATTTATCTGTTAAGGTAAGCGTGTCATCAATATCAATTCCTAAATTTACTTTTAGCATTTTCAAACTAATTTCTTTTAGTCTAGTAACATAATTTAGATTGCTATTTATTGCGGATAAAGTAATTTTTAATTGTTCCACATTTTCTTCTTCAATAAAACCATTTTTATAGGTTTGATCGGTGTCGAAAAGTGTTTTTTCTAAAATTGTTTTATTTTTTTGAAGAATTTGAGCACTTTCATCAGCCAATAAAACATTCCCGTAGGCATTAATTATCATTTCTTTAACATCGAAATCTGTCTTTATCTTGTAATTTTCATAAAACTGAAGATAGGTTTTAGAAGCTTGAAGTGCAACAATATAGGAACCATCAAAAATTAGCTGTGACAATGATAAACTACCACCAAAATTATGTTTCGTTCCAAAGGTTACCTCTGCAAATTCTCCTGCTGGGCCGCCAAAAATTTGTGCTGGCAATAGGGAGGTTTGTAATTTAAAATTGTCCTGATAGTTAATCGCTCCGTTTATTTGTGGCAAACCCATTGCAGTTGTTTCCCATTTTTTCTTTTTTGCACTTTCAATATCTCTACCAGCATTAATTTCGCTTCTGTTGTTTGTTAATGCATGAGAAATAGCTTGATCCAAGCTAAAATTATAGTTTTGTTTTGTTGCTTGCGATTTTGCAATAATTGCAAAAAAGAATAGTGTAATAATAAAAAGTTTCTTCATTAGTGATTGTAATTTTGTAATTGTTTTTCAAGTTCAGTTATTCCATTAGCTGTAGCCATTGCTCTAGTGTGGTATTCTAATATATCTAATTCGATTTTTTGACCTTCTTTTTCAGAGCTTATTTCTTCTTTAATGCTAAAGACTAACGTGTAATAAAATTTAATATAATTAGTTATATTTATTTCTTTTCGGTACAAACCTTGTTTAATTCCTTTAACGATATTTTGATTAAAAATTGCGTCGCATTCTTCAATTTCCCTAGATGTAACTTTGTCATATATTTCTGGATAATGTTTTTTCAATTGATAAATCGGAGAGGTATCAGCAGATTTAAACATTTCCTTAAACATTTTTCTTATTTCGAAGTTTTCCTCAATTGCATTATAGTTTTTTGAAATAATTTGATCTATAATCGAATGTATTTCAGAATGTACTTGGGTTGTGCTTTCTTCAATTAACAGTTCTTTATTGCAAAAATATTTATAAATTGTTTTTTTAGAAATACACATTTCTCCGGCAATATCATCCATGGTCACACTCTTAAAACCTAGTTTTAAAAATAAATCACCCGCTTTAGATATTATTTTATCTTTCAATTTTTCTTATTTTTATAGAGAAATTCCTCCTGATGCTTCAATGCGTTGCCCGTTAATCCAGTGGCCATCGTTAGAACATAAAAATGCAACAATACCCCCAATATCATTTGCTTCACCAACTCTTCCTAGGGCAGTCATAGTTGACAAACGTTCTTTTAATTGCGAATTACTTCGAATTGCGGCATTGTTAAAATCGGTTTCAATTGGACCTGGCGCAATAATATTCGCTGTTATACCACGAGGCCCCAAATCTTTGGCTAAATATCTTGTAAATGTTTCTACTGCGCCTTTCATTGAAGCATAAATAGAATAACCAGGATTGCAAAAACGTGTAGTTCCACTAGAAATATTTACAATACTTCCGCCATCATTTAATAAAGTTAAAGCTTTTTGGCTTAAAAAATAAACACTTTTAAAATGAATGTTTAACAACCTATCAAAATCTTCTTCGGTAGCATCAAGAAATGGAATCGTTGCGCCAATTCCCGCATTATTTACAAGATAATCAAATGTAGATGTACTCCATTTAGCCATTAATACTTCAGAGACTGAAGCTAAAAAACTTTCTAAACTTGAAATAATATTAACATCCAATTGCAACGCAACTGCTTTTCTGCCCATGGCTTCGATGGTGTTTACCACTTCCTGAGCGGAATTTTTATTAGTATTGTAAGTAATAATTATATCTTTTCCAGCCTCTGCTAAACGTATAGCCATATTTTTTCCAAGACCACGACTTCCGCCGGTTATTAATGCAATTTTTGGATTCATAAATATTCTATAATTTGAGCGCAAATATAGTTTGGAAACTTTTAATACTAAAATAGTTTCCGTAGTATTTACATAAATTTAACATTAATAAAAGTTTAGAAGTTTATGAAAGTCTATAGAAGTTTAGGTAGGTGTAATAAAAAAAATCTATTTTTGTAAAAGAAATATTTTTGAGTTTCGATTTTCTAAACTCTTAAACAGATAAAAATTAAAATGCACGCAATTTCTCATTATCAAGAACTAATTACCAATTATTTTTCGGAATTACATTTAAATAAAGATCCTAAAAATCTTTATGTACCAATAGAATATATCTTATCTCTTGGCGGAAAAAGAATGCGACCAATTTTAACTTTAATGGCAACGGAGGTTTTTGATGCAGATAGTAAAAAAGCATTGGCAGCTGCTACAGCAATTGAGGTTTTTCATAATTTTTCTTTGGTGCATGATGATATTATGGACGATGCTCCTTTGCGAAGAGGTAATGAAACGGTGCACGAAAAATGGAATATCAATACTGGAATTCTATCGGGAGATGCTATGCTAATTTTGGCTTACCAACATTTTGAAGAATACGAACCAAAGATTTTCAGAGAACTAGCAAAATTGTTTAGTAAAACGGCTTTAGAAGTTTGCGAAGGACAACAATACGATGTTGATTTTGAAACCAGAGACGATGTAACTATTCCTGAATATCTAAAAATGATTGAATATAAAACGGCAGTTCTGGTAGCGGCCGCAATGAAAATGGGAGCTATTGTTGCTGAGACTACCACTGAAAATGCCGATTTAATTTACGATTTTGGGTTAAATTTAGGCTTGGCATTTCAATTGCAAGACGATTATTTGGATGCTTTTGGTGATCCAGAAACTTTTGGCAAGCAAGTAGGTGGGGATATTATAGAAAATAAAAAAACCTATTTATATCTTAAGGCGATTGCCTTTTCGGATGAAAATCAAAAAAATCAATTGATGCATCTTTTCTCTATTCAACCATCGGATAGTAAGGATAAAATCAACTCAGTAAAAGATATTTTTAATGCATCTGGAGCTTCGAGTGCAACTCAAAAAGCAATTCAAGAGTATACTTTAAAGGCATTTGAAACTCTTGAAAAGATTAACATTTCTTCTGATAAAAAAGAAATTCTGAGAATTTTCGGTGAAAATTTAATGAATAGAAATGTGTAATTGATATTGAATATATGTATGTCGCTCCCGCAAATACCGATTTATTACTTTCAGAAGCCGAAAAAGAAAACTTGTATATTAAGCTGATTGAGCAGCTAAATAAGGATTTTAATTTTGCCAATGAACCTATAGATTTGCAAATTGGCATTCTGCCAGAAGATTTAAAATCTGAACTTCATGAAAAAATTTATAGATTGATTCAGTATAAGTTTGCCGAATATTTAAGCCTTCTTTATATTGTGGATGTTCCTGAAGAGCAAGTCAAGCAATTGGATGGCTCCGATATTATGGAGCTTTCCCAACAAGTATCTTTCCTTATTTTAAAACGAGAATGGATGAAGGTATGGTTTCGTAGTAGGTATTAAAAAAAAAGGAAAAGCAGAAGCTTTCCCTTTTTTTTAATTGCAAAGTGAACTAGTGTTTTAAAAATAAACCTAAGATCAATTATAGAATAAGTTTTTACTTTCTTTTGGAAAATATTGACATTGGACAAGAAGGATAGTTTTTAATTATAAGTTTAGAAATTCGAGAATTTTGGGCGGGTAAGTCAATTAACTCAAAATCATCAATTATTTCAATGTTTTTAGACCATTCAATCGGAATCCATTTACCATTATTAAGTCTAAAAAGACCCCATCGTTGGTCACCAATTTCAACATTATTTTCAAGCGGCGTGACTTCTGCACATGCCCAACCATTTTGAATAAGAAAATGATTTACCTTAAAAAGTACTGGACTCTCAAAATCTTCTCTAAATATATCTAGAATCTCTTTTCTTTCCTTAGATCCTTTTGCAGGAGTTACAGGAGACTGCGCAAAAACTGAGATTGAGAGAAGTACAAATGGAATTAATAGTATAATTTTAAAAAATTTTGTTTTCATTTTTTAGATATTTAGAAAATTAGTTTACTCTTTACTTATTAATTTAAAATTAAGAGTTTTCCCCTTTTTCTCCCAAGTTCCTGAGAAATCTCCCATCATACTTTCATTAAATTGTCCATCAAATGTTTCATCACCATCACTCGTTCTGGCAGTAAAATAAATCATTCCCGCTCCATTACAAGAACCACGAAAGGGTATTTTTACGTTTTGAGATTCGTAAAAATAATAACCTGAAATTGGTACCTGAAGTGCACCAGATCCAGGAGAATTCGTTCCTTCGCCATAATTAATGTAAGCTTTAATTGGATATTTACTAATAGTACCAATATAATTCCATTTAAGGCCAACTTTCTTAGTAATGGTTTTTTGGTTTTTTTGATTTGGAGATGGATAAATAGATTGCGAGAATAAATTTAAGCTTGCAAAAAATAAGAATCCAAAAACTAAGGTTTTAAATATTTTTTTCATTTTTTCATATTTTTTTTCTTACTCTTTTGGCTTTTCAGATTTCTCCCCGTTTATTTTAGTGGGTTCTGGTCTCCACTTTTAGTAAATATATTTATTCCTTTGTATCCAACTATTTTAAATTTGTATAAATATATTTCAATCTATTTTCAGAAATCTCCTTTAATCTTAAATGAAACAAACAAGTGATATCTCCTTTCAAACAAAAGTCCACATGAACTGCACTCATTAATCCTAACATCTAAATATTATTCCCCATGATTTTTTAATTTATTATGAGTTTTTATAAAATATTAATGCCAGGATATTTTTTTTACATTATTACTTGGAGCAGGAGTAATCGTTCGTACTGCTCTTACACCATATGTCCATATCTTTTCACTTGATAAACTTATATCGTTATCACTAAATGACTGCCAATATACATTTTCATTAAAACCACTTTCAGAAGTAGAACTCCAATAATTTTCTTTACCTGTATCAGATACACTTGAAAAACCACCAATTTTTTTACGATTTATATACATTACATGTAATTCTTTTTTAGTTGGCAAACGCCATCCATCTCCTAAATTGGAACATGCAGCAGTAGCATCATTCCAATTTAAAGTCTCTTCTACGATATCGTTTTTCATTATTTCGAGATTACCAATTTTAATGGTTTGCCCAACACTATTTGAATTTATCAAATCAACAATAGGATTATGTTGACCGATAGAAACCTCTTCTGCTCCTTGAAAAGTGCTTTCTTGATATTCGTCTTGAACTTGCGAATAACAACCAAAAGTTGTTATAAAAGTTAAAGTAATTAAAATGCCAAATTCCTTCATATTTTTATTTATAAATTTTCCTACTCTACTTGCTTTTCCGTTTACGTAAAATTTTTGTTGTAAATATAAAAAACATTTTACATTAAATATGTCTGTAATAATTACTGAGAAATTTTACTTTCTTCCACTTTTAAATAAATCAGATTTTCTTAAAGTTTTTATCACTTTATTTTTAGATATAACTACATCAAATTCCAATGCGAAAAAATACAATAAGCTATTTAATTGCGCTAAAAATTTAAAATCAGGATAATATATTAATTTATTTTCTATTAAATGCAGTTTTGTGTAGTTAAATAGTTATATTTGAAAAATTAATAACTGTTAATTATGAAAATTAAATTAATCCCACAATTACTTATTGCCTCTATTATTTTGCTCTTATCAAGTTGTAACAACGATGCTGAAGAACCGTTAACCCAAACTCCTGTTTCTAATTTTTCTGGTAAAATTGCCCGAGACTGGATGGAAATAGTAAGGAAAACGGTTAAAATTGAAAACAAAAACCCACCACAAGCTTCTAGAATTTATGGATACAATGGTCTTGCTTTGTATGAAAGTTTAATTAGTGGAATGCCTCAAAATAAATCACTTTCAGGACAAATTAATGGCTATACTAATTTTATGAATGCTCCAAATTATGAAGTAGATTATCCATTAATAGCTAACGAAGTTTTGTATAAATTAAATAAATCGTTGTTTGGAAGTGCACTTTCAACAAGTAGCGCAACTAGAATAGATTCTATTTATAACGCTAATTTAACGCAAAGAAATTTAATTATTGGGGCCAATAAAACGAATAAATCCATTAGCTATGGAGCACAAATTGCAGAAAAACTAATAACCTACATAAGTGGTGATAATTTCATACAAACACGTTCTATGACCTACAACGTTCCTGCAAGAAATTCTTTACATCCTGAATATTGGGCTTCAACAAACCCGAGTGTTTCCATGCCATTAGAACCTTTTTGGGGTGCAATAAGACCAATTTCTATATCTTCATCCGATATGTCAGTGCCAAGTGAAATTCCTTTTGATTCAACAGCTGGGTCGCCATTTTATAATCAAGCTCTTGAGGTATATACCATTTCACAACAACTTACACAGTCACAAAAAAGTATTGCGCTTTGGTGGGCTGATGGTTCGGGTTCAACCGCTACGCCTCCTGGGCATTGGGTTGCAATAGAAAATCAACTTACAACAGATTTAAATCTTAATTTACAGCAAGCTGCCGAAATGTATGCATTAGTTGGCATATCTATGACGGATGCTTTTATTTGCTGCTGGTATTCTAAATTCAAATTCAATTTATTACGTTCGCAAACGTATATTAGAGATTATATTCCAGGTGCTCCAACTTGGTCTCCATTTATTCCTACCCCTCCTTTTCCTGAATATCCTTCAGGGCATTCCGTTTGCTCAGGAGCTAGTGCTGAAATATTAACCAAACTTTTTGGAAATCTTGCTTTCGTGGATAAAACGAACACTAATTTAGGGCTGAATCCTCGGTATTTTAATTCTTTTTATGATGCTGCTAATGAAGCTGCAATTTCAAGAGTTTACGGCGGAATTCATTTTAGAGAAGCCAGTGAAAAAGGAGTACTACAAGGAAGAATGATAGCACAAGACTTAATGATTAGAATCAAATTAAAATAAAAATTTGTATTTATTTAATGTTGTCTGCTTAACTATTGTTAGGCGGACAATTTTTTGTTAAAGACATTTAAATAAATCAAAAAGAACTAAAAATAAACCCTAATAAAAGGCATCAAAGCATCACTATAAACGTTTTTATCTTGTTTAAATAAAAGATTATATCGCATTCCAACGGTAACATTTTCCATTCGGTAACCAGCACCTACGAATAATCCGGTGTTCCAAAAATTATCTTTCAAGGTCCCCTTTGTAGGATTTCTATAGGTATTATTTACTCGAACTTGTTCTACTTCCAAAGAAATTTGAACTTCTTCTGCAGGATTAAAAAGAGTAAGCACATTAACACCATAAAAGGCGGAACTGTATAAATCTTTTTGGGAAACGATACTTCCCTGCAATCCCGCACCTAAAGAAATAAAACGGTTTAGATTGTAAATACCACTCGGTGCTACAGTAACATCGGTAAATCCTGATCCAACACTTAAACCAAATCCACCACCAAATTGGACGTGTTGCCAAAAATCACTTTTTGACCGAGTAGAGGTATTAGTTTGAGCGTAAAGCACAACATTTGAAAACAGTAAAAATAAAATCGAGAATTTTTTTGTTAAAATTTTTGCAGAATTCTTTTTCAAAGGAAAGTATATATTTAATTAACGTCATAAATGTACTAAAAACATAGTAAGATTGTTATAAATATTTTACTTTTGCATAAATTATTTAATTACACGTTTACTTATATAAAAAAACATGGATAGGTTTTCTTTCTTAAACGCAGCACATACCGAATTCTTTGCACAATTATACGAACAATATCTTGAAAATCCAGACAATGTAGAGCCAAGTTGGAGAGCCTTTTTTCAAGGTTTTGATTTTGGAATGGAAACCTATAATGAAGAAAATCCAGGTGCTCAAATTGCTAATTATGTTGCTAATTCAACAGGTAATAGTCAGGTTTCTGAAAAATTACAAAAAGAATTTAATGTTCTCAAATTAATTGACGGATACAGAACAAGAGGCCATTTATTTACGGAAACAAATCCAGTAAGAAATAGAAGAACTTACGAACCAACTTTAGATTTAGTTAATTTTAATCTTTCGGTTGCCGATTTGAATATAGTTTTTGATGCGGCTAAAGTTTTAGGTCACCAATCATCAACATTAAAAGACATTTTAGCGCATCTTAAAAATGTGTATTGTCAGCATATTGGAATTGAGTACATGTACATGAGAAAACCGGAAGTGATTCAATGGATTCAGGATAAATTGAATATCAACGATAACCTTCCCAACTTTGATACAAATCAAAAAAAACACATCCTTGAAAAATTAAATGAAGCAGTTTCTTTTGAAAATTTCTTACATACTAAATATGTTGGTCAAAAACGTTTTTCTCTTGAAGGTGGAGAAAGTATAATTCCAGCATTAGATGCATTGATTGAAGCTGCTGCTGAAAAAGGTGTCGAACATTTTGTAATGGGAATGGCACACCGAGGAAGATTGAATATTTTAGCTAATATTTTTGGAAAAAATACCCAAGATATTTTCTCGGAGTTTGATGGAAAAGACTACAATCAAGAATATTTTGATGGTGATGTAAAATACCATTTAGGTTTAACATCTGAACGAACTACAGTATCAGGTAAAAAAATCAATCTTAACTTGGCTCCAAATCCTTCGCATTTAGAAACAGTTGGAGCCGTTATTGAAGGAATCACTAGAGCTAAACAAGACCGTCATTTTCCTAATGATTTTTCTAAAGTATTACCAATTGCCGTTCACGGTGATGCTGCAGTTGCAGGACAAGGAATTGTATACGAGATTGTTCAAATGGCACAATTAGACGGATACAAAACCGGCGGAACTATTCATATAGTAATTAACAATCAAGTTGGATTTACTACCAATTACCAAGACGCTCGTTCATCGGTTTATTGTACGGATGTGGCTAAAGTGACTTTATCTCCAGTTCTTCACGTCAATGCAGATGATGCTGAAGCAGTGGTTCATGCCATGTTATTTGCTTTAGATTTCCGAATGGAATTTGGGCGCGATGTGTTTATTGATCTTTTAGGATACAGAAAATACGGACATAATGAAGGGGATGAACCTAGATTTACACAACCTGTTTTATATAAAATCATAGCTAAGCACCAAAATTCTAGAGATATTTATGCTGAAAAATTGATTAAAAACGGCATTGTCGATGCGGCTTATATGACCAAAATCGAAAATGAATACAAAGATAAATTAGATGAAAATTTACAAGCTTCTCGTAAGATAGATTTAACCATTATCAAGCCATTTATGCAAGATGAATGGAATGGTTTTGAACAAGTTTCTGATGATGTAATGCTTCAAAAATTTGACACTAAATTTGATAAAAAACATTTAACTGAAATAGCAACGCAAATTTCAACATTGCCTTCGGATAAGAAATTTATAAATAAAATATCAAAAATTGTTAGCGACAGAAAAACCATGTTCGATAATAATGTTATCGATTGGGGAACTGCCGAAACCTTGGCTTATGGATCCTTATTATATGAAGGATATAATGTGCGTGTTTCTGGACAAGATGTAGAAAGAGGAACTTTTTCACACCGACATGCCGTTGTAAAAGTAGAAGATAGCGAAGAAGAAGTAATTCTTTTAGATACTTTAAAAAATAGCAAAGGGAAATTCCAGATTTACAATTCCCTATTATCTGAATACGGAGTTTTAGGATTTGATTACGGATACGCCTTAGCATCCCCAAAGACACTAACCATTTGGGAAGCACAATTTGGCGATTTCTCTAACGGATGTCAAATTATGTTAGACCAATATATCTCTTGTGGCGAAGACAAATGGAACAACCAAAACGGAATTGTTCTTTTATTGCCTCACGGATACGAAGGGCAAGGAGCAGAACATTCCTCAGCAAGAATGGAACGTTATTTACAACTTTGTGCACGACATAATATGTACGTTGCCGATTGTACCACTCCAGCCAATTTCTACCACTTATTGCGTAGACAAATGAAAACTAATTTCCGTAAACCATTAGTAGTTTTTTCACCTAAAAGTTTATTGCGCCATCCGCTATGTGTATCCACACAAGAAGATTTGTACAATGGGCAATTTCAAGAAACTATTGACGATAATTCAGTAGACAAGAAAAAAGTTAAAACAGTTGTTTTCTGTACCGGAAAATTCTACTATGATATTCTAGCCGAAAGAGGAAATTTAGAACGAAATGATGTAGCTTTGGTTCGAGTTGAGCAGTTATTTCCATTGCCAATAGAGCAGTTGAAAGCTATTATTGCTAGTTATCCAAATGCCGATGATTATGTTTGGGCGCAAGAAGAGCCAAAAAACATGGGAGCTTACAGCTATATGTTGATGAATTTCGATTTAGTAAAATGGAGATTGGCATCGCTTAAAGCATACGCAGCACCGGCAGCAGGAAGTAGCACTCGTGACAGAAGACGCCATGCCGACGCTATAAGAATGGTTTTTGATAAAAATTTATTTAGATAAAATGCTTACAAAAAAGGACATATTTCAAACTATAATTGACCACAAAGACGAAATTAAAAGTTTTGGTGTTACAGAAATTGGTTTGTTTGGTTCCTACGTAAGAAATGAGCAAACAGAAGCTAGTGATATTGATATTTTGGTTGATATAATAAAAGAAAAGAAGACTTTAAAAAATTACATTGATTTTTGTGATTTGTTAGAAAATCTTTTTAAAAATAATAAAATTGATATTGTTTCTAAAAAAGGATTAAGTGAGTTTATTGGGCCACATATTTTAAAAGAGGTAGATTATGTCAAAATCTGATGAAATAGAATTCATTAAGCACATTTTTATAGAAATAAACTACATTCAAAATATAGTTGAAAAGCTAGAAGAAGAAGATTTTTATAACGATGAAACTTTTAAAAGGTCTATCACAAGAGCTTTAGAGATAATTGGTGAAGCAACCAAAAATTTGACACAGGAATTTAGATTAAAATATAATTCTGTTCCTTGGAGCTATATGGCTAAATTAAGAGATAAAATTATTCATCATTATCAAGGTGTAGACTATGAAACTATTTGGAACATAATTTCTCAAGAAATTCCGGAATTGCATTTTCAAATTGAACAAATAATAAAAGAACACAACAATAACAATAATTTATAATTCATCATTTAAAATAAATACAATGATTTTAGAAATGAAAGTCCCATCTCCGGGAGAATCAATTAAAGAAGTTGAAATTGCTACTTGGTTAGTAAAAGATGGCGATTATGTAGAAAAAGACCAAGCAATTGCTGAGGTAGATTCCGATAAAGCAACTCTAGAATTACCTGCAGAAGCAAGCGGAATTATTACTTTAAAAGCAGAAGAAGGTGATGCCGTTGCCGTTGGTGCTGTGGTTTGTTTAATTGATACAAGTGCTGCAAAACCAACTTCAGTCGAAAGTCAAAAGCCGGAAAGTCCAAAAGCTGAACCAGTAAAAACAGAAGCACCAAAAGCTGAACCAGTTGCAGAAAAAACCTATGCTACTCAAGCGCCATCGCCGGCTGCTAGAAAAATATTAGACGAGAAAAATATCCAACCAACAGATATTGTTGGAACCGGTAAAGGTGGAAGAATTACCAAAGACGATGCTGTAAATGCAACACCTTCAATGGGTACTCCAACAGGCGGAACTCGAGGTTCTGAAAGAACAAAATTATCTATGTTGCGTCGTAAAGTAGCCGAAAGATTGGTTGCTGCTAAAAACGAAACTGCCATGTTAACTACTTTTAATGAAGTAAACATGACGCCAATCAACATGATTCGTAACGAATATAAAGATGCTTTTAAAACAAAACACGGCGGTTTAGGATTAGGTTATATGTCGTTTTTTACTAAAGCAGTTACTAGGGCCTTGGCTTTATTTCCTGATGTGAATTCAATGATAGATGGTGATTTTAAAACGGCATATGATTTCTGCGATATTTCAATTGCAGTTTCTGGACCTAAAGGATTGATGGTTCCTGTTGTTCGTAACGCAGAATTATTGTCATTTAGAGGTGTTGAAGCTGAAATTAAAAGATTGGCTATTAAATCCCGTGATGGTCAAATAACGGTAGACGATATGACAGGCGGAACTTTTACAATCACTAATGGTGGTGTTTTTGGAAGTATGTTATCTACTCCAATTATCAATCCTCCACAATCCGGAATTTTAGGAATGCACAACATTATTGAGCGTCCAATTGCAGTAAATGGCAAAGTAGAAATTCACCCAATGATGTATGTAGCTCTTTCTTATGATCACCGAATTATTGATGGTCGTGAGTCGGTTGGATTCCTAGTGGCTGTGAAAGAAGCACTCGAAAATCCATTAGAATTATTGATGCATGGTGATGCTAAAAAGGCATTAGAATTGTAAATTATCTTACAATAAATAGTATAATTAATCCCGTTCGGAAATCTGAACGGGATTTTTTATTGTATAGTTTTTATATACAAACTTTTAGTTACATAGTAACTTTAAAATAGTAGTTTTGATTTTTTAATAACATATATTTATGCAAAAAATTAGCCAATTAGTATTTCTATTGTTTTCATCATTTGGATTTACACAAAGTCTCCCTTTAGATTTTGAATCAGTAACAACTATTTATTCATTTGTTGACTTTGATGGTGGAGTAGCATCAAAAATACCAAATCCACAAATTGCTGGTATTAATACAAGTGCAACAGTTATACAAATTGTAAAAGGTCCCGGTGCAATATGGGCAGGAAGTAAGATTATTATACCTTCACCAGTTGATTTTTCAACTCAAAGAATATTTAAAGTAAAAGTATTTTCTCCTGTAGCAGGAAAAAGACTTTTATTAAAATTTGAAGGTGTTGGTCCTAATTTTGAGAAATTATCAACTCCAATTTCTACAGCTAATGTATGGGAAGAATTAACATTTGATTTCACAAATGAACCCGTTAACAATTTAAACAATCAAATTGTTTTTATGTTTGATTTAGGAAATCAGGGAGATGGCGGCCAAAATTCTACCTATTTATTTGATGATGTGACACAATCTCAAGGAACTACCCCAATAACTATTTTTCCCGTTTTACCTATAGATTTTGAATCTACAACAGTTTCATATCCTTTTATGAATTTTGCAGGTGGAGAAAGTTCAATAGTTCTAAACCCACACATTTCAGGCATAAACACAAGTAACACGGTTGCCAAAATGATTAAAAATCCTGGAGAAGTTTATGGAGGAAGTGTAATTCAGATGGCTGGTCCAATTGATTTTTCTTCTACAACTAAAATAGTAAAAGTAAAAGTATGGTCGCCTATTGCTGGAAAAAAATTATTATTGAAGTTTGAAGGAAGCCCCGTAGATTTTGATTATGGAGCTTTTGAAACAGACGCCACAGTAACAAATGCTAATGTATGGGAAGAACTAATTTTTGATTATAATTCACCAACATTATTTCCTCCGGTTAATAGCAATGACAATAAAATTGTGTTTTTCTTTGACTTCGGAACTCAAGGAGACGGAACTGAAAATTCAACATATTATTTTGACGATATTACTTTTTCAAATGCATTATCACTCCCTAGTTTTAATAGTTCTGAAGTAAAAATTTATCCAAATCCAATTTCTAATCCTTTGACTGTTGAGTCAAACATGGAAATTCAAAAAGTAACTATATACAATTTATTAGGACAAGAAGTGATTAATTGTTATCCTTCAAATAACAAAGTTGTAATTCAAACTTATGCATTTCAACCTGGAATATATTTCGTGAAGTCTGAAATGATTGATGGTTCAGAATCAATTTTGAAATTTATTAAAATTTAAGATTAAACATCCAAAAAGTATCCAATAATTATTTACATCCCGTTCATAAAACGGAACGGTTTTTTTGGTTTTAAATTTTCTTCAAATAAAAACAATGGTTGTAATAATCAATAATGGCTTTACCAACAATAAGGATATCGGCGCCAATAATACCATGAACCGGTTTGGCTTTGTGTTGTAACAGCGCTTCATTAACATGAGATAAATCGAAAATTACTAAATGAAATGCAGTATGCTTCCACTTGTTAATTTGTAAGAGGTTGTCTTTAGCCAATTGCGTTAACATTCCCGTTGCTCCGGCACCTGATGCTTTAGTTTTAGATTTTCCAGCACTAAGTCGGAATAACTCAATACTATCAAAATCCACGCAACTATTACTAGCACCCGTATCAAGAATAAAGTTTCCTTTTATGCCATTCACACTTGCTTTAATAAGTAAATGTTGTGTTTTAGAAATTTTAAACTTTATTTTTTGGTAACCCTCTTTTTTTAATAGAATCGGTAGTTTTTCCATACTTCAAAAGTAAATCAAATTCGAAAATAAAGTTTGTAACTTTACAACTTTAAAACAATAAAATGATTTTCACGGATACCCATACCCATTTATACTCTTCCCAATTTCAAGAAGACCGAAAAGAGATGATGCAACGATCTATTGATGCAGGAGTTTCCCGACTTTTTGTGCCGTCCATAGATTCAAGTTATACTCAAAAAATGTATGATTTGGAAAGTCAATTTTCAGAGAATGTTTTTTTGATGATGGGCTTACATCCAACCTATGTGAAAGAAAATTACTTAGAAGAATTGAATCACGTAGAAACCGAGTTGGCTAAAAGAAAATTCTATGCCGTTGGCGAAATTGGGATGGATTTGTTTTGGGATAAATCGTTTTTAAAAGAACAACAACATGCTTTTCAGCACCAAATCAAATTGGCTAAAAAATACCAATTAGGAATAAATATCCATTGTAGAGATGCTTTTGATGAAACATTTGAAGTATTGGAGAGTGAAAAAGCCACTGATTTATTTGGAATTTTCCATTGTTTTACCGGCGATTTAGAACAAGCACAAAGAGCAATTTCATTAGGTATGAAACTGGGAATAGGAGGGGTTGTTACTTTTAAAAATGGAAAGATAGATCAATTTTTAAACGAGATTGATTTACAGCATATTGTTTTAGAAACCGATTCACCTTATCTTGCACCTTTGCCCCATCGCGGAAAGCGAAATGAAAGTAGTTATATAACCTTAGTTGCTCAAAAATTATCTGAAATTTACAATCTTCCAATAGAGAAAATAGCAAGAATAACAACCGAAAATTCAATTGGTGTTTTTGGGATATAATAGTCTTTTAAATTACAAATCCTTTTTTTGAATATTATTTTCTATTTTTAACTTTTTATCAATAAGCATTAAACACAATGAAAAAATTATTTTTTATTATTCTAAGTACTATGAGTATAGCAGCATCGGCGCAACAAGTTTTGTCGCCAGAACTTCTTTGGAAGTTGGGAAGGGTAACTCCTTTAGGAATTTCAAAAGATGGAAAATTGGTGGTTTATAAAGTATCTATACCAAATATGGCTGCCAATAAATCGGAATCTAAATACTACACTATTCCAATTTCAGGCGGAACTGCAACTGAAGTTAAAGAGGTTAAGGAATTACTTACCGATAAGAATGTTTCCGCAGATGGTAAATTTATTGTTTCTACGCAAGAAGTAAAAACCGAAAAAGTTTTAGGGAAAGATTATTATCCAAACTTAGAAAAATCGGATGTTCAAATTTACAATGGTTTGGATTACCGTCATTGGGATACTTGGAATAATGGTTCACACAACCACGTTTTTTATGCTGAAAATAAAGAAGGAGCTACAGCTGTTGATATTATGAAAGGTGAAAATTTTGATGCCCCACAGAAACCTTTTGGTGGTGATGAAGATTTTATCTGGTCGCCGGATAGCAAAAGCATAATTTATGTTTGTAAGAAAAAAGAGGGAACTGCCTATGCTATTTCGACTAATACTAATTTGTATGAATATAATTTAGAAACTAAAAGCACTCAAAATTTAACCGAAAGCAATTTGGGTTACGACACCAATCCAGCATTTTCACCAACGGGTAATTTAACTTGGTTGCAAATGAAACGCGACGGGTACGAAGCCGATAAAAACGACATCATCGTTCGTGTGAAGGATAAATTTTACCAGAATCTTACTGCTAATTACGACGGAACTGTGGAAAGTTTTACATGGAGTAAAGACGGTAAAAAAGTATATTTTTTATCTCCGGTTGATGGAACGCAACAGTTATTTGAAGTGAATTTTCCAGGGATGACTAAGATAGCAATTACGGTAAAGCAAGTAACTTCAGGAGATTTTGATGTACATGATATAATTGATATTACTGGCGATACTGCTATTTTATCTAGAAACGACATGAACCATGCGCTTGAAATTTACTCTTGTAATTTAAAGAAAAATGCTTGGACACAATTGACTACTGTAAATACTGCAACCTATGCAACTCTTTCGTTACCTAAATACGAAAGACGATATGTAACCACTACCGATGGTAAAAAAATGTTGGTTTGGGTAATTTTACCTCCAAATTTTGATGCAAACAAAAAATATCCATCGCTTTTATATTGCCAAGGCGGACCACAAAGTCCGTTGACGCAGTTTTATTCGTTCCGTTGGAATTTCTCTTTAATGGCTTCGCAAGGGTATATTGTAGTGGCGCCAAACCGTCGTGGAATGTACGGTCACGGACAAGAATGGAACGAGCAAATCTCTAAAGATTGGGGTGGCCAAGTAATGGAAGATTACCTTTCTGCAATTGATGATGTATCTAAAGAAAGTTATGTAGATAAAAGTCGTTTAGGTTGCGTTGGAGCCAGTTATGGCGGATATTCAGTGTTTTATTTAGCAGGAATTCACAACAACCGCTTTAAAACTTTTATCGCTCACGATGGCGTTTTCAACACCCAAAGTATGTTTGGAACTACCGAAGAGGTTTTCTTTAACAACTGGGATTTTGGTGGTGCCTATTGGGAAAAAGACAATAAGGTTGCTCAAAAAAGCTACACTACTTTCAACCCAATTAATTTTGTAGACAAATGGAATACACCAATTTTAATCTACCAAGGCGGAATTGATTTTCGTGTTCCAATTGGACAAGCACAAGAAGCATTTCAGGCAGCGCAATTGCGAGGGATTAAAAGCAAATTAGTTTACTTTCCTGAAGAAAACCACTGGGTGCTAAAACCACAAAATGCTATGGTTTGGCAAAGTGAGTTTTACAAATGGTTGATGGAAACATTATAAAAAAAAGCCCGATTTTCAATTGAAAATCGGGCTTTTAATTTGAGTTTTTTTTAATTAGTTACCAAAACCAATTCTTAAACCTAATTGAAAATTTGGTTTTGTTTCTGTTTTATTATCTGAAACTATATCGTTTGCTTCTCTCTTAAATGAATCTGTTTTATTACTTGCAAATCCAATTCCAAAAAAACTTTCAATAGTTACATTAGAATCTTCAAAAATTTGTTTACCAATAATTAAAGAAATCCCTGTTTTTGATTTTGTTGATTTTTTACCATTTAAAAATAATGCATCGGCTCCTGTTTCATCATAATCTCTATTGGTTGTTTTAGAAAATAATTGAATTCCAAAATTCCAACCTTCAATTGCGTCATAGTCAGAGGATGGATAGAACTTTAAAGTACCTCTAAATGCAGTTCCCATTGCCGCTTTTGTATTAAATGGATCTTCTGAATCACTAAATAAATCATTCGGTATATAAGCATACGTTACCCCTGCAGAGATTTCGGCACTAAATTTTGGTGCAAAACGATATTCTGCAATTAAAGGAAATTCTCCAGAGATTATACCAAAAACATCTGTTTTAACCGCCCATTTATAAGAATTGTCTTTAGAACTTTTTCCTGAACTACTGCTTTCTCCGGATGGAGTATATACTTTAATTCTTGAAGGTGCCTCTTTTGCAGGAACTGTGGTTTTTACTTGCCCATTAACAAGTAATGAAAATAATAGTGATGAAATGAACAATAATTTTTTTCTCATGTTTAGTATTTAAATTGTTTTTTTGCCAAAAATAAGTTAATTTAGCGCAAAAATTAACAAAAAAATGAAATATTTAAAAATTATTTTACTTCTAGCTACAATTAGCTTAAGTGCTCAAAATGTCGACCTCAGATGGGCCGAAAAAATTAAAACAAAAGGAAATGTATCTATCCTTGGTGGAAAAGGCGGAAGATATTATACTGTTCATCAAGATAGTGATGACCATTTAATAGGAAGAGAATACGATAAAGACCTAAATTTCAAAGCAGAGAAAGAAATTTCATTTTACATAGATGCAAAACGATATGCTTATTTAGGAGCATATTTTGTAAAAAATCAAATTGTTCATTTTGTTAAAGAAAACGATAGAAAAGCAGATAAAAATTTTCTTATTGGGGCTTTTACCGACATGAGTTTAAAAACAAGTGATAAAACGTTAATTTTAGATGAAGCTGATGAGGATGCTCTAAACTTTGGTTTACGTAATATTTCTCCAGATTCAACTAAAGTAGTAGTTTATAACGAATTAAAAGGCAGAAAAAAAGATCCAAGCACTTTGAATTTTAAAGTGTACAATTCCGCTTTTACGGATGTTATTTTAGATAAAACTGCACAGTTACCAATTAAAGCTTCTAGGTTTTCTACAGAAAGTATTAATGTAGATAACTTAGGAAATGTATACGTTTTAGCTAAAGTATATAAAGATAAAGACGAAAAAGTTAAAGGACAAAGCGAATATTATTTCAAATTAATTGTATTTAATAAAGAGGACAAAGCAAAGGAATTTGATTTTGATTATCCAGAGAAAGAAATTGAATCTATTGATATTATCCCTGGAGAAAACAATACTATGATTTGTACTGGATTCCTGAAAATATTAAATAGTGGGTTCTTTGGTAAAGGAAAGAAGACCTTAATTTCTGATGAAATGTTTTCTGCTAATATAGATTGTTCTACATTAACTTTAAAATCTTCTAATAAATATGAGTTGGAAGGCCTTTATCCAGAAAAACCTAAAAAAGCAGAAGATTATGTGCCTTACAAAGTAAGAAATATTTTCCAAAGAAAAGATGGTGGTTCTATTGTAGTTGCAGAGCAATACAAGTTGGTAGTTGTAACTAGGAGCACTCAATATGGAACAACTACATCCTATTATTATTATTTCTGCGATATTGCTGTGATTAATATCAATAGTAAATCGGAAGTTGAATCGGTTTCTAAAATGCCAAAATACCAAATGAATGCAGGAAATCCTTCCATTCTTTCTACTTATTATAATGATAAAGTATATATTGTTTACGAAGATTTAGAAAAAAATGCCGAGGCTGAAGGGGATAAAGATACTAAAAGAAGTACTAAATCATTGTTCTCATCAAGTTCTAGAAATGCCTTGTTTTTAATGACGGTAGCTCCAAGTGGAGAAATGAAAAAAGAAATCATTTATTCGTATAAAGAAAGTAAAATCCGTCCTCGTATTTTATCTAGTATGGTTGCGACTAAAAACGAAATCATTTTAAATGCTGATGATCAAATTGGGGTATTGAAAATCTCTAAATAAGTTGTTTCTTGACTAAATTAAAATCCCCGAATTCATAGAAATTCGGGGATTTTCTTTTGCAATTAATATACTTCTTTTGGTAAATCTTTTAATGTTTTTAAATACTTGCCATGCTCGAAAATAAAAATATCTCCTGCCCATTCTCTATCTTTTGATTTAAGAGGTTTTCCTGTTAATTCATTTTCAAAATAACGTGTATAAACTCCTCTAAAACTTTTTTTATAATAATCGCCATCTATTGCAAAAATAGGTGAGACGAACGTTTGACTTTTAGTTTTATCTAAATTAGCAAAGCCATTCATCACCAAAAATAATTTGTAATGGTGTCTTTTGGCATAATTTTCATATACTTTTAAAGGTCTGCAATATTCCGAAGTGCAACAATTGGTAAACTCATACACCATTGCAGTATCGTATTTTAATAATTCTTCTTTTAATTGCAGCGCATTAATTTTGTAGATTGTGTCCTGGCTTAAATTTTCAAATTTTTTAAGGGTAATGATTTTAGATTTCTCTATCGGATTAAGTTTCTCATAATCATTAGTAAGTCCTTGAATACTGCAGGAAATCAATAAAAACAGCAATAAGATTAGAATTGTTTTCATCATTTAGATTTGGTTTTTTAAAACAAAACCCTCACTTTGCAGCAAGGGTTTAGATTTATTATACTTCTTTGTATTTAATACTTTGAACTTTTTATTTTGTCCCTCATATTTCACACCTCGTATTTTTCTAGTATCTGTAATATTCTGGTTTGAAAGGTCCTTCAACCTCAACACCAATATAATCTGCTTGATCTTTACGTAAAGTTTCCAATTCAACACCTAATTTTGCTAAGTGCAACATTGCCACTTTTTCATCTAAATGTTTTGGCAACATATAAACTTCATTGTTGTAATTAGCACTATTTTTCCATAACTCAATTTGAGCTAAAGTTTGGTTTGTAAAAGAGTTACTCATTACAAAACTAGGGTGACCTGTAGCACAACCTAAGTTTACTAAACGACCTTCAGCCAAGATGATGATATCATTCCCGTTTACGTTGTAAATATCCACTTGAGGTTTAACTTCATTTTTAGTATGACCGTATTTTCCATTCAACCAAGCCATGTCTATTTCGTTATCAAAGTGACCGATGTTACAAACAACGGTTTTGTCTTTCATTTTTTCAAAATGAGAACCTAAAACGATATCTTTATTCCCAGTAGATGTTATAATAATATCGGCAGTTCCAATAACAGTGTCTAATTTTTTAACCTCAAATCCGTCCATTGCAGCTTGAAGCGCACAAATAGGATCAATTTCAGTTACTGTTACAATAGATCCAGCACCTCTAAAAGAAGCTGCAGTTCCTTTTCCAACATCACCATAACCACAAACGATCACTCTTTTCCCAGCCAACATTAAATCGGTAGCTCTACGAACTGCATCTACAGCCGATTCTTTACAACCGTATTTATTGTCAAATTTTGATTTAGTAACCGAGTCATTAACATTAATTGCAGGCATTGGTAACGTTCCCGCTTTTACTCTTTCGTATAATCTATGAACTCCTGTTGTAGTTTCTTCTGATAAACCTTTAATTCCAGCTACTAAATGTGGGTAACGATCAATAACCATATTGGTTAAATCTCCACCATCATCCAAAATCATGTTCAATGGTTTTCTGTCTTCACCAAAGAATAAAGTTTGCTCAATACACCAATCAAAATCAGGCTCATTTAAACCTTTCCAAGCATAAACTTGAATTCCAGCAGCAGCAATAGCAGCAGCAGCTTGATCTTGAGTAGAGAAAATATTACAAGAAGACCAAGTAACTTCTGCACCAAGAGCAATTAAAGTTTCAATTAAAACAGCAGTTTGAATGGTCATGTGTAAACACCCTGCAATACGAGCACCTGCAAGAGGTTGTTCGTTTTTATATTCTGCTCTTAAAGCCATTAAACCTGGCATTTCTGCTTCAGCCAATTCAATTTCTTTTCTTCCCCAAGCTGCAAGCGAAATGTCTTTCACTTTAAAAGCTACATAAGGTAATGTTTGTGTACTCATCTATTATGTATATTTGTTTTTTAATTTGGGTGCAAAATTACAACATAGGTTTCGATTTTAATAATTTATTTTGAAATTTATGAAATGTTTAAGTTCTTAAGCCTCTGTAAAACAATAAAATACTAAATGCCTTTATATAAAGAAGTTATATTAAATGCCACTGCCACTCTATATCTTTGGAAAATTACCGAAGATTTAGAGGAGTTAAACTGTGTTGTAAAATTAAGTACTTCCTCTCAAAAAAGAGTAGATTCGATGAAATCGGAAAGCCACAAAAAAGGTTTTTTGGCAGTTAGAATGATTTTGCAGCACCTAGGTTATTCTGATATCGATTTATATTATGATGCTAATGGCAAACCTAATTTAATAGATGGAAAGTGTATTTCTATTTCGCATTCCCATACTTTTTCAGCAATTGCAATCAGCAGTAAATCCATTGGTTTGGATGTAGAACAAGTAAAAGACAAAATTCTCAAAATTTCGTCTCGATTTATGGATGTTTCTCATTTGGATAATTTGTCTGAATCTGAAAAAATGAAAAAAGCAACTGTTATTTGGGGAATAAAAGAAAGTATTTTTAAGATTAAGAATACAGAAGGGATTAGCTTTAGGAATCATATTTTTGAAAGTGAATTTAATTTGGCAGATAAAAAAACAACGGTACAATTACGATTCAATTCGAATATAGAGGACTTTAAAATACTGTTTAACTCTATAGAAAATTACTTCTACGTTTGTGCATTTGAAAATTAATAATGGAATCTATTTATAATAATATACTAGTTGCAAAAGTCGAAAGTAAGAAACTTTTAGCCATTCTTATTGATCCGGATAAAGTGTCGATGGGACAAGTTTCGGTTTTATGTCAAAAAATTAATTCGTCACCAGCAACACATATTTTAGTTGGCGGAAGTTCTTTTGAAGGCACCCATTTGGATGAATTAATCTTAGAGTTAAAGTCGAAATTTGAGTTGCCAATTTTACTTTTCCCAGGTAATCCCTCTCAAATATCGGCAAATGCAGATGGTATTTTATTTTTATCCTTGCTGTCTGGCCGAAACCCCGATTATTTAATTGAACATCAAATAAATGCTGTTCCAATTCTAAAAAAGACGGATTTAGAAGTCATTTCAACAGCTTATATTTTGATAGAAAGTGGCAGTGAAACCGCGGTAGAACGAGTTAGCAAGACAAAACCATTAGACAGAAATAATTTAGATTTTGTTTTACAAACGGCTCAAGCAGGTGAATATTTAGGTAATAAATTAGTCTATCTCGAAGCGGGTAGTGGTGCAAAACTAGCAGTTCCATCAGAAATGATTACCTTGGTTTCTCAAAACATTCAAATTCCAGTTATTGTTGGTGGAGGTATACGCTCCAAAAAAGAAATTGGAGATGCTTTTAATGCTGGAGCAGATATGGTAGTAATTGGAACGGCATTTGAAAACGATAGTAATTTTTTCGACTAAGAACCTAAAGCCCAACACCCAGTATCTAAAACCCAACACCCAGTACCTAAAACCTAGAACCCAACACCATTTTGATAGATTTCTTTCTTTCGCAATATAAATCCGCTTCTTTACTTCAAATTACTTTGGAGTTTTTGGCTTTTGTCTTTGGAATCCTGAGTGTTTTTTGTGCCAAAAAAGAGAACATTTGGGTGTACCCAACAGGTTTAATTTCTACGATAATTACGGTTTATTTATTGTATCAAGCTAGTTATTTTGGAGATATGACTATGAATTTTTATTATTCTTTAATGAGTATTTATGGTTGGTATAAATGGTCTTCTAGTGCTAGAAAGACCGAATTAGCAATTACTAGAACTACGTCCAGAGAAAAAAAATTAGGCATAGTATTGTTTTTTATGACTATGGGGATTACCTATTTAGTTTATAAATTTTTCCATTATCCCCTTGAAATTCCTAATTATATTGATATTTTTACCTCTGGAATATTTTTTACGGGCATGTGGTACATGGCGTTAAAAAAAATTGAAAACTGGACCTTGTGGATAATAGGCGATATAATAGCGGTTCCGTTATTTGCCTATAGAGGTCTAGGAATGTTATCTTTGCAATATTTAATTTTTACAATTTTAGCTGTTTTAGCATATTTAGAATGGAAGAAAATCTTAGACAACAACCTACAGAAATAATTAAAATTGCTTTCTACGGTCCTGAATCTACTGGGAAAACGACTTTGGCAATGCAATTAGCAGTTGAATTTGAAACTCTTTGGGTACCTGAATTTGCACGAAATTATCTTCAAGAAAAGTGGGATGCCACCAAGCAAATTTGCCAACTTGAAGATTTATTACCCATTGCAATTGGTCAAACTCAACTTGAAAATGAGGCACTTTCTAAAGCAAATCACTATCTTTTTTGTGATACAAATTTATTAGCAACCAAAGTGTTTTCTGATATTTATTATGGTTTTTCTGATCCTCTGCTTGTTGCTGCTGCTCAAAACCATATTTATGATTTAATTTTTTTAACAGATGTAGATGTCCCATGGGAAAAAGATGATTTGCGAGATAAACCGCATAATCGACAAGAAACATTAGTAATTTTTGAACAAGAATTAATAAAAAATAAAAAACCTTATATTAAATTATCCGGTAACAAAGAAGAACGTTTGAATAAAGCAATTCAAGTTATAAAAGACGTAACTAAATCAAAAAAATTAGGATTTAATTCTCATGATTTTATAGAAATATTTAAAAGAAATATCAATATTGAAACTTTAGAATATCAATTTCAAATTGTACGAAATGGTCTTCCAAAGATTAACTTAGATAGACCGGCAATTCTTAATGATGGCATTACCTCCCTCTCTCGGGAAGAAGCAATTTACCAAGCTACTTATTTTGACGAAAAAAAGAAAAATTTAAAACTTAAAAAATTTGTACCTGCATCAGGTGCAGCAAGTAGAATGTTTAAGTTTTTGAGTGAATTTGTAAATGGTTACAAACCCAACGAAGAATCTATAAATGCCTACATTAACAGAATAAAAGATAAAAATCTAGCACTTTTTCTAGTTGCAAAAGATAAATTTGCATTTTATTATGACGTATTAGAAACAACAAAAACTCTTGTTTCTGATTATGATAATGCAAGCAAAGACGTCAAAGATTATGCTTTTATTGAAGCAATGTTGTCTCCAAATCATTATAATTTTGCTGGAAAACCAAAGGGTATTTTACCTTTTCACAAATACAATGATCGCATTGCTACTGCAATTGAAGAACATATTAATGAATGTATTTGGTATGCTACTTCTAGCAATGAATCGCATTTGCATTTTACCGTTTCCGAAGAGCACCAAACCGATTTTGAATACATAGTAAAAGAGATAAAAAGTAAATTGGAATTTCAAAATAACATTTCAATTTTTGTAAATTATTCCTACCAAGTTAAAGCTACCGATGTTGTTGCTGTTGATTTAGAAGGGAATCCCTTTCGTGATGAAAATGGGCAATTACTTTTTAGACCTGGTGGGCATGGTGCATTAATTGAAAATCTAAATAACTTGGATGCGGATGTTGTTTATATAAAAAACATAGACAATGTAATTCAGAATCATATTGAAGATATTGCTTTATATAAAAAAGCATTGGCTGGTATTTTGATTCAGATTCAAGAAGGTGTTTTTAATTATTTACACCTTTTGGATAGTGATTTAGTTGCAGATGAAAACCTTAATGAAATGGTAAATTTCTTATTTGAAAAATTGAACATTACTGTGACAGATGATTTTTCTAAATACACCAAAGAAAGCAAAATAGAATATCTTCAAAATATTTTAAACCGTCCAATTCGAGTTTGCGGGATGGTGAAAAATGAAGGCGAACCAGGTGGAGGACCATTTTGGGTAAGAGATTCTAAAGGGAATATATTTCTACAAATAATCGAAGCTTCGCAAATAGATGAAGGCCAAATTAATATTCTAAAAAAAGCTACCCATTTTAATCCAGTAGATTTAGTGTGCGGTATTAAAAATTATAAAGGACAACTTTTTGATTTGAAACAATTTGTGGATAAAAATACTGGCTTTATTGTAGATAAAAACAAAAACGGAAAACCTTTAAAAGCTTTCGAATTACCTGGACTTTGGAACGGTTCTATGGCTAAATGGCTGACTGTTTTTGTGGAAGTGCCTTTGATTACTTTCAATCCGGTGAAAACTGTGAATGACCTTTTAAAACCAGCACATCAACCAGTTGATGAATAAAGAAAAAATCATAACCGAACTATCATTTAAAGCCGTAAGAAGTTCTGGTGCAGGAGGTCAAAATGTGAATAAAGTATCCTCTAAGGTAGTGTTGACATTTGATTTGATTGCTTCCCATGCACTTTCTGAAGAAGAAAAAGAATTGCTTTCTATCAAGTTAAAATCTAAATTAACTTTGGAAAACATTTTAATTATTAATTGTGATGAAGACCGAAGTCAACTCAAAAACAAAGAAATTGTTGTTAAACGCTTCCTCGATTTAATTACAAAATCATTGGTAGTTCCTAAAAAAAGAAAACCAACCAAAATACCAAGGTCAGTTATAGAAAAACGATTGAAAAATAAATCAGTAATGTCTACTATTAAACAGAATCGAAGAAAACCGGAGCATTAAAGAATTAATTATAAAAATCAATTGCAATGTCAAAATTCAAATTTCAACATTGCAATTGATTTTTTGACATTGTAATTGATTTTTGTAATACTTTTTCTATATTTGTACTGTCTCAAAAGGGGTGCTCTAAATAACGAGCTGAGATTATACCCAATGAACCTGAGCAGGTAATGCTGCTAAGGGAAAAATGACAAACATAGTGTGCACGCTACATAAAGTCATAGTAAACAACATTTTATTTATAACAAGAATAATTACCTCTTTTTATTCGTAAACTAATTTTACGAATGGAAATTTTATTCAAAAAACTTTGCCGCAAAGGCAAAAATGCACAAAGATTTAAACTATTAAGTCTATTATCAATTCTCTTTTCTCTATTTTCTTTTCTTTCTTTCTCACAAGAAAAACCCAAAGACAGTACCAAAGTTACCCAACTAGAGGAAGTTTTTGTTTCGGCAATAAGAGCCAACAAAAAAAATCCTGTTACTTTTTCCAATGTAAATAAGGAAGAAATAGCTCCCAGAAATTTAGGGCAAGACATTCCAATTTTACTAAATTATTTGCCCTCTGTTGTTACTTCTTCAGATGCAGGAAACGGTGTGGGCTATACCTATATGCGTGTGAGAGGTGCCGATGGATCAAGAGTTAACGTCACGCTGAACGGGGTTCCTTTTAATGATAGTGAAAGCCAAGGTTCTTATTTTGTAGATTTACCCGATTTTGCTTCTTCATTAGAAAGTATTCAATTGCAACGTGGGGTTGGAACTTCAACAAATGGCGCTGGCGCTTTTGGCGCTAGTATGAATTTGCAGACTAAATCTATTCAAGAAAAAGCGTATGCAGAAATCTCAAATTCAGCAGGTAGTTACGCTACTAGAAAACACACTTTAGCATTTGGTACTGGTTTACATAATAATTTTGAAATCAATGGAAGAATTTCAGAAATTGCTTCTAATGGTTATATAGACAGAGCTTCATCAAATATGTTTGGCTACTTTTTTAATATTAATTATAGTAAAAAAACTACAGCAATAAAATTCCTTGCTTTTGGCGGAAAAGAAAAAACGTATCAAGCATGGAATGGACTTGAAGATTTGGATAAACTAGAAAATGAACGAACATTCAATATGTCAGGGATGTATTTCGATGCCAATGGCAACATGAAATTCTATGATAATGAAACCGATAATTATTGGCAGAATCATTTTCAATTACATTGGTCTGAAAAATGGTCTGAAAAATGGATTTCTTCAATAGCTCTTCATTATACTTTGGGCAAAGGATATTATCAGCAATATAAGCAAGGACAAGTTTTGGCAGATTATAATTTACCCGATTTTCAAACCAATACAACTTCTGATTTAATCAGAAAATTATGGTTGGATAATGGTTTTTTTGGAACAACATTTTCATTAAATTATAAGAATAATAAAACCGATATTCTATTTGGCGGAGCTGTTAACAGGTATTTAGGAAAACATTATGGAGAAGTGATTTGGACACAGTTTTATGTACCATCTGCTAGTAAATATTATAACAATTATGGAAACAAAGACGATGTTAATTGCTTCATTAAAGCATCACAAACCATCGGGAAAATTAATCTTTTTGTCGATATGCAATACCGAATGGTTTTTTATCATGCTTCGAGTATTTATTTTAATGATGTAAACGATACTTTCCGTTTTTTTAATCCAAAAGTGGGTGCAAACTACCAGTTGAATTCCAAAAATGCACTTTATGCGTATGTAGGAATAGCAAATAAAGAACCAAGAAGATCAGATTATGAAAACGGAAGCGTTAAACCAGAACATTTATTAGACTATGAATTGGGATGGAAGTACAATTCTAAAGTAGTAACAATAAACACTAATGCATTCTTTATGAAATATAAAAATCAGTTGGTAATGACAGGTGCTTTGAATAATGTTGGCTCTCCAGTTTTTACAAACAGCGGTGACAGTTATCGCTTTGGCCTAGAAATGGAATCGGTAGTTAAAGTAAATGATCAAATAACATTTCAGCCAAATATTACCATCAGTCAAAACAAAAATAGAAATTTCTATTTTCAACGAGATGGAATTTTAGAGAATCTAGGAACAACAACTATTGCATTCTCCCCAAATATTATCTTTGGAAATGCAACTACATATTCACCGATTAAAAATTTACACCTAACTTTATTAAACAAGTTTGTTGGCAAACAATTTATGGGAAATATCGATTCTAAACAATCCATTTTGAAAGATTATAATGTTCATGATTTTAATGTTACTTATTTGTGGAACATTAAAAAAGGAATACAATCGATTCTTTTTTCTGGATTAGTAAATAATGTTTTTAATCGTAAATATATTTCTAACGGATACTTCTATACTTATGATGACACCTTTACAACGCCTGGAGTGACAACGACCATAGAAGGAGCAGGATATTATCCACAAGCAGTTAGAAATTTCTTATTAGGAATGACTTTAAAATTCTAGTTAATTTCAAATAAAAAGGCCAAGTTTGAAAATATCAAACTTGGCTTTTTTTAAAACTCAAATCGCAACTGCACCACCACTGATTTCTTTACATCGGTATTTAAATTATTTAAGGAAATACCGAGCAACCGAACGGAGTCTTTCATACGTTCTTGGTATAATAGTTCTTTAGCAGTTTCTAACAGCAACCCTCTATCCGCAATGAAATAGGGAAGGGTTTTACTTCGGGTTTGTGTAGTAAAATCGCTATATTTTATTTTCAAAGTAACTGTTTTTCCCGAAAGAGTATATTTCTTTAATCGTTTTTCTAGTTCGGCAGCAATTCGTTCTAATTTCTCCATCATAAAAATCTCAGAAGTCAAATTTTCATTAAACGTATGTTCTGCAGCAACCGATTTTGAAATTCTATCGGGTTTAACCTCACTGTTGTGTATTCCGCGAACTATATTGTAATAAAATCCACCACTTTTGCCAAAATGGAGTTCAAGATATTCTTTAGTTTTAGACTTTAAGTCGTTACCCGTAAAAATTCCATGTTGGTACATTTTCTCTTTAGTAACCTTGCCAATTCCGTAGAACTTTTTAATCTCTAAGTTTTCTAAAAATACTTCTACTTCTTCTGGATTTACTGTTTTTTGGCCATTAGGTTTATTGTAATCACTGGCAATTTTGGCAACGAATTTATTTACTGAAATCCCAGCAGAAGCATTTAGTCCGACTTCATCATATATCCGTTTGCGAATTTCTTGAGCAATCAAACTCGCGCTCGGATTTCCTTTTTTATTTTGTGTAACATCTAAGTAGGCTTCATCTAAAGAAAGCGGTTCGACCAAATCGGTGTAATCTAAAAATATTTTTCGGATTTTATTTGATATTTCTTTATAGCGATCAAAACGGGGACGAACAAAAATTAAGTCGGGGCAATTTCGTTTTGCTTGTATGCCACTCATAGCACTTCGCACTCCAAATTTTCGCGCCTCATAACTCGCAGCAGAAACTACACCACGCAGCTCGCTTCCCCCCACGGCTAATGGTTTCCCTTTAAGTTCGGGGAAATCCATCTGCTCTACTGAAGCATAAAATGCATCCATATCTACATGGATAATTTTCCGTACTTGTATTTCTTCTGACACAATACAAATTTAGTTTTTTTATTGTCTCGAGAAATAGTATTTTTGAACAAAACAAGAAGTTTATGATAGAAATAGAACGCAAATTTTTAGTAACTTCTTCAGCTTTTATAGCCGAATCTTATGCGCAACACAACATTGCTCAAGGATATCTTAATTCGAATCCAGAAAGAACAGTCCGCATCCGAATAAAAGGGAATAAAGGATTTATTACTATTAAAGGAATTGGTAATGAAAGTGGCACATCTCGAATGGAATGGGAGAAAGAAATTCCACTAGAGGAAGCCAAATTATTATTGCCTTTATGCGAAAAAGGAGTTATCGAAAAAACCCGTTATGACGTTAAATCAGGCAATCATATTATAGAAGTAGATGTTTTTCACGGAGAAAATGAAGGGTTAACTCTTGCCGAAATAGAACTTAATGATGAAAACGAATCTATTCTACTACCTAGTTGGCTTGGGAAAGAAGTTACTGGAGATAAACGCTATTATAATTCCTATTTAAGTATATTTTCCTTTAAAATGTGGTAATTATTTTTGCAAAATTTCTAAAGTAACTTTAATATAACCTGCTCCAGCGCTGGATGCAATTGTAAAAAAAGCTTTTTTAGATAAGTCTAGTTCACGACCTCTAACAAAAGGTCCTCTATCTGTAATTTCTACTATTACACTTTTTCCATTACTCTCATTTGTGACTTTCATTTTAGTGCCGAAAGGTAGTGTTTTGTGGGCAGCAGTAAGTTTATACATATCAAAAATCTTTCCACTAGCAGTTTTTCGTCCATGAAATTTTTCAGCATAATAAGAGGCATGAGCATTTTTCTTGTAAGGTTTATATTTACTATTATTTACAATAGTTGAATCTATAGTCGTTGTTTCTTTTTCGGAAAGCATAATTTTTTTTACAGAATCTTTACTTACTGCTTTGCTCTCTTTTTTTCCAACTAAAATAGATTGTGCAAAAATACTCGTGCCAATTAAAACAATAATAAGTAAGAGAAGTTTTGAATTTCGAATTTTCATTAGATCGGGTATTTAAATACTAGAAGAAAGAGGAGTTTACATTTTGTTAAACCATAAATGCCATGGAATTCTAGCTAAAATTAAAAGTAATCCTAAACCATAAAAAACGGAAATAGTTTTAAATTTAGATTCGCTAGTAGTAGATTTTTTATGTTTTGACCATCCAATAGTAATTAAAACAATTGCTAGGATATTAATTAATGGGTGCTCCAATGAAGTTAATCGTAATGTAGCGTCACTCATTTGTCCTAAACTTGCTTTTCCTAATGGAGAAACAAAATACAGAATTATTCCAAAAACTAGTTGAATGTGAGTAAATAATAATCCGAATAATGCTATTTTTCTGTCTTTTCCAGTAAATTCTTTTTTGGAAATCATTCCAATTAAAGAATTAATAACTGTAATTACTAATAATAGAAGTACTAAATAAGCCCAACCTGAATGGAATTTTTGAATAAAATTGTACATAACGAAAATTTATTTTAACAAATATATTAATAAAAAAGAAAACAAAAAACATAATGCAAATTCGTTCAATATAAATCCGGGATAAACTAGGGAATTAGAGACCAGCTCCAGCAGCAATTTGGCACAAATAAAGTACTAATTTTATTTGAATTATAAATTAACACTATTTACCCTTTTTCAAATCTTCGGCAACTTTTTCAAGTTCCATGTACCAGTCTTCTCCAAATCTTCGAATCAAAGCTTCTTTAACAAATTTATAAATTGGGACTTCCAGTTCTCTTCCTAAGGAACAAGCAGGGTCACAAATATCCCAGCGGTCATAATTTACTGCTGAAAATTCTGAAAAATCTTTTACCCGAATAGGATATAAATGACAGGATACTGGTTTTTTCCAAGAAATAACCCCCTGATTGTAGGCTTGTTCTATTCCGCAAAGTGCGGTTTTGCCATCAAAAATAACATAAGCACAATCTTTTTCATCTATTAATGGTGTTTCTAAATCTTGTTCGGCGCCTTGTACCCAAGTCCCTAATTTTTCGATAGCTGCAATACCTTCCTTGCGAAGAAATGGCTTAACCTTTGGGTAAATTTCTTCCAATATTTTAGTTTCTTCGTCACTTAAAGGCGCACCAGCATCGCCATCAACGCAACAAGCACCATGGCATGCGGAAAGATTGCAAACAAAATCTTTTTCTAAAATATCTTCTGAGACAATCGTTTTTCCTAACTGAAACATGGTTCTATCTAATTTTAATGTCCGTCAAAGGTACAAAGGATTTTAATGATTTTACTAGTATAGATTTATCCTAAAATTAACAAAGTTGTTACTTGTCGACAAATTGTAAAGGAGTAATTTTGTAATCTAAATAAACAGGATTATGTTAGGATTTGATTTTAAAGAAATTGCAACAATCGGAATGGTTCTTTTTGCTGTAATTGATATCGTTGGTACCATTCCAATTGTAGTTGATTTAAGACAAAAATATGGTCATATTGAATCGGAAAAAGCTTCTATAGCAGCAGGAATTATAATGATCACATTTCTTTTCGTTGGAGAAGAATTGCTAAATTTAATAGGAATTGACGTCCATTCCTTTGCCGTAGCGGGTTCTTTTGTATTGTTTTTCTTAGCCTTAGAGATGATTCTAGGAATACGCCTTTACAAAGAAGAACAAGCCAGTTCGGCATCAATTGTCCCGTTAGCATTTCCATTAATTGCAGGTGCAGGAACTATGACCACTTTACTATCTTTACGCTCCCAATTTCAAACTGTATATATTATTACAGCCATTTTATTAAACATCATTTTAGTTTATATCGTTTTAAAATCTTCTTCTAAAATTGAAAAAATGTTAGGCAAAAATGGTTTGGGGGTCATCCGGAAAACCTTTGGGGTGGTGCTCTTAGCTATAGCTGTTAAATTATTTGCAGCTAATGTTAAAGGACTTTTTGTTTAATTTCATTTTTACTATTTTTACATTTTAAATTCCCCTTATGAAAATTTTTACTACCATTTTGATTGTTATTGCTATCGGACTTGTTATTTTCAATATGACAATGCTTGACCTTAAAAAACCTTTTGAGGGAAATAGCTTAGTAGCACTTATTGGCGTTGTGGCTTCCTTTTGCGCTGTTTTCATACTCCTTATTTTTAAAATGTCAAAAAAAATTGATGACAAACTTAAAAATCAATAAATTCTTAGAATCGAATTTAGATTTTTAACTTATAATTTCATTTTTTATGTTAGATGTTTTAATTGTTGGAGGAGGAGTTTCTGGAGTTTCTTGCGCATTAGTTTTAGGATCCGCCAAAAACAAATTATTTGCTCATGAAAAGAAAATTGCAATAATTACCCACCAAAAAGCATCTTCTCTGCAAGAAGCGTTATTTAATAATGCTTACGGAATTCCTTCTGGAAAATTAGGATCGGAGCTCTTAACAGAAAGTTTGGAACAATTAGAAAATTTATATCCTCACATAAATCAAATTGAAGGCGAAAAAGTAATTTCTGTTACAGGTCAATATCTGAATTTTATTGTTGTAACAAATAAAAATTCCTATAGTACTAAACATGTTGTAATTGCAATTGGCGCTTCTAATAGCTTTGCAATAGATGGTTTAATGCAATATGTTGAGCCACATAAAAAGGCTATTCCCGAAAAGCAACGTATTCAACTGCAAAACGAGGATCACAAAGTTGGCGAAGGGATTTATGTAGCCGGGACTTTAGCTGGTCATAGAAGTCAATTGGCAATCGCTGCGGGTAGTGGCGCTGCTGTAGCAACAGATATTCTTACTTTATGGAATAACGGTATTTCGAGTCAAATTCACGACTCAACCAAAAAATAATCACTTTTTTAGTACTGCTTTTATCATAATATCATCTTTCAAAATAATTTGATAGTATTGGTTTTCACCAAATAATTGTCGGGCGAATTCTGCACTAAGATAACGATTTACCAAATCCGTGTTTTTACTCAAGACGATATCTATACCTTCTTTCAATAAATATTTTTCAAATTGTTTTAGATAAAAAGAATCTTTTTGCATTTTGATTTGAAATTGCTCCATGTTCAATCCTTGAAATGCTTTTGGATTTCGGTCTATTTGTTCAAAAGCAAAGTGTCCCACGACACCAGATTCTAAAATATATTCCAAACTCTCATTTCCTTTAGTAACTTCTAGTGGCACAAAAACATCCGGAACGATGCCTCCACCTCCATATACAATTCTTCCTTTTTTTGTTTTAAATTTTAAGGAATCTGCAATTTTTATTTTACTTTTTCATATAATTCACCACTTCCAAATCTATTTTCCGATTCTTTATAGTAAACTTCACTAGCCCCTTTATCATAATGTTTTTGTATGGAACGCCCACTCGGAGTGTAATATCTTGCAATAGTCAATCGAACTGCCGAGCCATCGTCAAATTCCATTTCGCGTTGCACCAATCCTTTTCCAAAAGACCTCCTTCCATAAATTGTTCCTCGGTCGTTATCTTGAATTGCACCAGCTAAAATTTCACTAGCGGATGCCGAATTCTCATTAATTAAAACGGAAACTCTACCCGATTCGAAATCGCCATTTTCAGAAGCAAATGTTTTATCAATTTTACCTTTTTTATTTTTTGTAAATACAATAAGTTCTTTATCTTTTAATAATTCATCGGCAACTTCAGCAGCCATTTCCATAAATCCACCTCCGTTTTCGCGCAAATCTATTACTAATGAATTGATGCCACTTCTCTTTAATTTCAATAAGGCAACATGAAATTCTTGACCTGTAGTTTCTGCAAAACGATTGATTTTTATGTAGCCAGTAGTTTTATTTAATAATAGAGCAACATCCACACTTTTTATAGAAACCACATCGCGTATAACTTTAACATTAAGTTTTTTGTTTTCCGATTTTCTATATACGGTCAGAATAACTTCCGAATTCTTTTCTCCTTTTAGCTTGCTAAATAAAACTTCACTTTTTAATTTTTTTCCAAAAAGCTGAAAATTATCTGCATACAATATTCGATCTCCTTCTTTTATTCCTGCTTTTTCTGCCGGACCATTCGCAATAGGTTTAATAACCGCAATAGTATCTTTATAAGAATAAAAATTAACCCCAATTCCAACAAAATCTCCCTTCATGCTTTCGGCAATTGAAGACTGCTCGCTTTTTGGCACATATACCGAATGCGGATCAAGATTGGCCAAAACACTTGTTAAAGTAAAATCTACAATAGAGTCCGTTTTTACATCGTCTACATACTCGTTATCAATAAAATCAATTAATTTGTTGAGTTTAGTTTTGTAATATTTTTTGCCTAAAGTAGTTTTGGTCGTTGGGTAATTTATAAATCCGCCAATAACTATTCCCAACGCAATGCAGGAGAATAACAATAATGGCAGATAGGTTTTTTCAATTTTCATAATTCTATTCTAAAAAAGCACTATTGTTAAAGCGACTATTTTATTCTAAATCTTCAATTTGTGCAACTTCAATTCCGGCTTTAACCAAAAAGTCAATCCCAGAGGTGTCGCGGTAGCCATTTTTATAAACTACTCTTTTTATCCCCGATTGGTGAATTAGTTTACTGCACTCTTTGCATGGCGAAAGCGTTATATACAGAGTTGCATTGTCGCAAGTTTGGGTAGAACGCGCAACTTTTAATATTGCATTTGCTTCAGCATGGAGAACATACCATTGTGTTAATCCTTCAGCATCTTCACAACAGTTTTCAAACCCTGAGGGAGTTCCATTGTATCCGTCAGAAATGATCATTCTGTCGCGAACTATAATAGCTCCTACTTGTTTTCGTTTGCAATAAGAAAGTTTACTCCATTCTGCAGCAATTCTTAAATAAGCTTTGTCGTATTTATTTTGTTTTTTATCTTTCATTTTTTTAGCCAGCGAGCCACTAAGGCGAAAAGTATAAATTATTCAGGTTATTTTCCAATTTCTACAAATATAACTAGTGATTTACTCTAAATAAAACTTATTTTTTTAAAATTGGATTTTCTAAAATTAAAGGCACTACAACACCAAGAACAAAACTGGACATTAAAAGAACAAAATCACGTTTATTGAAGCGTAATAAAGTCTGTGAGATAAAAGCTAGTATTAAAACTGCAATTACAACAATTATTTGAGCTACTTCTATACCGATAGAAAATTCTAATAAGGGCAATAATTTATCTATTGGTTTTCCGGGTAAAAGTGTATTGAAGTAATTTGAAAATCCTAATCCGTGAAGAATTCCAAAGAAAACAGTTACAGTTGCAATAAAGGTGATTGTACTGTTTTTAGAAGATTTGCCAATTATAATAATATTATAAAATGCTGTTATTAATATAGTTGCTAAAATTAATAATTCAACCCAACTATCTAAAACTTTTACGATATTAAAAACCGAAAGTAATAAGGAAATAGTATGTCCAAGAGTAAAACTGGAAATTAAAATAAGAATTCGTTTCCAATCTTTAGCAACGTAAGGAACAGATAATGCAATCAAAAAAAGTAAATGGTCATAAGAATGTAAGTTCAATACATGCGTAAGTCCCGTTTTTGAAAAAATTATAAATTCGTCCATAAATAATTACTCTTTAATCTTTTGTAATGGTAAACTTACAAATTATTTTGAATTTACTTAAAAAACACCCCCAAATAGATTCTAACTTTTTGGAGGTGATTTAATAAATTGATTTTATTTTATTTAAATTCACTCATAAACTCTTCGGCTTTTTCTACCATATTTAAACTGCCGCAGAAGAAAGGAACTCTTTGGTGTAATTCTGTAGGCTCGATTTCCATAATTCTATTATATCCATCGCTGGCTTTTCCCCCTGCTTGCTCCGTAATAAAAGCCATTGGATTGCATTCATATAACAATCTTAATTTTCCGTTAGGTGCTTTAGAACTTGTAGGATAGATATAAATTCCACCCTTAATCATGTTTCTATGAATATCCGAAACTAAACTTCCGATATATCTTGAAGTATAGGGACGATCTTCTTCTTCAAGCTGACAATATTTTAAATAATTTTTCACTCCTTGTGGAAAATGAACATAATTTCCTTCGTTAATAGAATAAATAGTACCATCCTTAGAAAATTGCATATTAGGATGTGAAAGATAAAAAGTCCCTATCGCTGGGTTTAAAGTAAATCCGTTCACTCCATGTCCGGTTGTATAGACTAACATTGTCGAAGTCCCATAAATAACATATCCTGCAGCAACTTGGTTAATTCCCTTTTGCAAAAAATCCTCTGTCGTAACAGGTGTTCCTAATGGAGAAACCCTTCTGTAAACTGAAAAAATAGTTCCTACAGAAACATTCACATCGATATTAGAAGACCCATCTAAGGGGTCCATTAAAACTACATATTTATTGTTATTGCTGTCATCATTTCCGGAAACGGTAATGAAATCATCGTTTTCTTCAGATGCAATTCCGCACACAATTTCCCGATTAATCAGTGTTTGAATAAAAATATCATTTGCATAAACGTCTAGTTTTTGCTGGTCTTCCCCCTGAATATTTTGTTCTCCAGCAGCACCAATTATATCGACTAAACCTGCCTTATTTACTTTGTAATTTACAACTTTAGCTGCCAAACGAATGGAGTTAATGATCCTAGATAATTCTCCAGAAGAATACTGAAACGCATTCTGATTTTCAATAATAAATTCACCTAGTGTTGTATTTTTATTTTCCATTTCAAATAAGTTGTATTTAGGTTGCAAATTTAACTTTTTTTCCAATTAATGTACTAGAAAATCTTGTTGTATTAAAAGTATTTTCAATTAATTTCAGTATCTTTGAGATAAATAAAAAATATGAATATGAAATCGAAAACTTTATTAACCTTAACTTTCATAACCTTTTTAGTTTTTTCGAAAACTAACGCACAAATTAACCTAGGAGAAAGAGCTCTAGGGGCACTACAGAGTGGAATGGCAGCCTTCACTTTTAGCGACGATGATGCGGCAAAATTATCAAAAGAAGCTGTAAGAAAATTAGACTCAACCAACGTTGTTGCTGGTCCAAAAGACGGCTACGCACTTAGATTAAATAGAGTTTTTGGAAAACATAGCACTGAAAATGACTTGAAATTAAACTACAAAGTATATTTAACTAAAGATGTAAATGCGTTTGCATGTGCCGATGGAAGTGTTCGCGTTTTCTCTGGATTGATGGATATTATGGATGACACCCAATTGCTTGCGGTTATAGGTCATGAAATTGGCCATGTTGCTAACCATGATTCTAAAGACGCCATGAAAGTTGCCTATAGAAAAGCGGCAATAATAGATGCTGCTGCTTCACAATCAGATAAAGTAGCAGAACTTACCGATGGCCAGTTAGGACAAATGGGAAGTGCCATGATTGACAACCATTTTAGCAGAAAACAAGAATCTCAAGCCGATGCATTCGCCTATGAATTTTTGAAAAGGAACAGTTATAATGTTAATGCTGAAGAAGCCGCTTTTAATGTTTTAGTGAATTTAAGTCAAGGTGAAACAGGTACTTTTTTAACAAAAATGATGAGCAACCATCCCGACTCTAAAGAAAGAGCCGAAATTGCTAAAGGCAGAGCACAAGCAGATGGTTTGTATAAAGCATATATCGCTAAGCCCATAAATAATAAAGCGACAACTACAAAAGTTCCTGTTAAAAAGACAACTAAGAAAAAATAAAAGTTTTTTTAACTTTCATTAAATCTCAAATCTGAATACTTAGTATTGGGACTTGGGATTTGTTTTTTATATTTATACCCAATTTTATAGACCAGTAAAATATATGATAATACGAAAAGGAATTTCTAGCGATATGCCATCTGTTTTAGCATTAATAAAAGAGTTAGCTACATTTGAAAAAGAACCCGATGCCGTTGAGGTAACTGTAGAGGATTTAATTAGAGATGGATTTTCAGAGAACCCTTTGTTTCATTGTTTTGTTGCTGAAGAAGACCAAGGAAATCTTTCAAAACAAATAATCGGAATTGCATTATTTTACTACCGTTACTCTACCTGGAAAGGCAAAACCATCCACTTAGAAGATTTAATTGTTAGAGAAGATAAACGTGGAACTGGCGCTGGAACAGCCCTGTATAAAGAAATTATCCGTCAAGGAAAACGCGATCAAGTGAAAAGGATTGAATGGGCAGTTTTAGATTGGAATACCCCAGCAATTAATTTTTACAAAAAAACAGGTGCAAAGGTTTTAACCGATTGGCATTTGGTTCAAATGGACGAACAGGGAATAGAGACTTTTTTTAGTTCGAATTTGTAACTTTAAATTAGTTTTTAATAGCTTTGGAAATTATTTAAATAGGGTATTTAATTATTGGAATTTTTAAGAGTATGAGAATTTTTAAATTTGGCGGAGCTTCTGTAAAAGATGCAGATGGAATAAAAAACGTATTGGATGTTTTGCAAAAAGTAGGCCATGAAGATTTGCTTGTAGTAATTTCCGCAATGGGTAAAACAACCAATGCTTTGGAAATTGTTATTAAAAATTACTTTGAAAAATCAAGCGCTTTTAATGCCTCATTACAAGAAGTTAGAAAATACCACAACCAAATTTTATTAGATTTATTTGACAACGAAGAGCACGATGTTTTCTTTTCGGTAAATAGCCATTTTGCTGATTTAGAATATTTTTTACGTAGCAATAAATCACCTAACTATAATTTTGTTTATGACCAAGTAATAAGCTACGGAGAAATTGTTTCTACAGCTATTGTTAGTCATTATTTTAATGAAAAAGGATTAAAAAATAATTGGATTGACGTTAGAAATTTTATTAAAACCGATACAAATTATCGTGATGCTGAGGTAAATTGGGAGCAAACCCAAAAATTAATTTCGAAAGGAATAAAGAAAAAATCATTAAACATTACGCAAGGATTCTTAGGATCTGATGAGAATAATTTCACTACTACATTAGGAAGAGAAGGGTCCGATTATACAGCCGCAATTTTTGCGTATTGCCTTAGCGCCGAGAGTGTTACTATTTGGAAAGACGTTCCAGGAGTGATGAATGCCGACCCAAGGTATTTTGAGAATGCTGTTTTGTTAAATCAAATTTCCTATCGCGAAGCAATAGAATTGGCTTTTTATGGTGCTTCTGTGATCCACCCAAAAACGTTACAACCTTTACAAAAAAAGGAAATTCCGCTTTATGTTAAGTCCTTTATAAATCCTTTACTTCCAGGAACTAGCGTTTCTAAAGGAGAAGATTTAGAACCAAAAACTTCTTGTTTTATAGTAAAGAAAAACCAGTTGTTACTTTCCTTATCTTCTATAGATTTCTCTTTTATTATGGAAGAAAACATTAGTGAGATTTTCTCCTTGTTTCATCAATTCAAAATGAAGGTGAGTTTAATTCAGAATTCTGCTATAAGTTTTTCCGTTTGTATGGAAGATAAATTTGGCAATTATAATGAAATGAAGGCTTTGCTTGCCAAAAAATTCAAAGTGTCTTACAACGAAAACGTGTCGCTATATACCATCCGACATTTTACTAAAGAAGCTTCCGAAATGGTAGAAATGGATAAAGTTGTTTTGTTAAAACAAACTTCTAGAGAAACCATGCAGCTGGTTACTAAGGAATAAATCCCATATAATTTTCAATTATAAATACTACTTTTGACATTTACGAGTTATCTTATTTATGTTGAAAAATAGCTTTTTATGGATTTTAATATTTTGTTTTTCGGGTGTATTTGCTCAAGAAATTGAAACGCCCTATAAAAATAAAAAAATTGCCTATTCCAAAGACACTATTGCCATTGATAATGTGAGCATCAACCACTCGTTTTTCAAAATCCTAGATAAACATGGGAATCCCGTAGATTCTTCGTTTTATAAAATGGATTTTCAAAATGCAAAATTGGTTTTTAAAAATAATTACATTGCCAAAGATTCGCTAACAATTAGGTATTTAAAGTTTCCTGAATTTCTTACCAAAACCTACTCTATTTATGATGATGTACGAGTGATTTCGAACGAAGCCGGTAATTTATATGCTTTAAAAAGAGAGGATATAAAACCCTTCAAGCCTTTTGATGGGTTGAATACTTCTGGAAGCATCACCCGAGGAATTACTGTTGGAAACAATCAAAATTCTACACTCAATTCCAATCTCGATTTACAAATTACAGGCAGGATTTCTAACAAGGTTTCAATTAGAGCTTCTATTCAAGACACGAATATTCCTTTGCAAAGTGGGGGTTATTCACAGAAATTGGATGAATTTGATCAAATATTTATCGAATTGTTTTCGGATAAATGGAATATTCGTGCAGGAGATTTGTTTTTGGAAAATAGAAAATCGAAGTTTTTAAATTTCAATAAAAAAGTACAAGGATTATCTACTCATTTCACACTTGGAACACCAGAAAACAAAACCGAAATTTTCGCATCGGCAGCATTAGTAAGAGGGCAATATGCCAAAAGCAGCTTTACTGGAAAAGAGGGTAATCAAGGACCTTATAAATTAAAAGGCAATAATGGCGAGTTGTATGTATTGGTAATTTCTGGTTCTGAGAGGGTGTATGTAAACGGAATTCTACTAAAACGAGGAGATAACAACGACTATGTAATAGATTATAATGCTGGCGAAATAAAATTCACTTCCTTATTTCCTATAACTTCCGAAATGCGAATTGTAGTAGAATACCAATATTCTGAAAGAAATTATACTCGATTTGTAACTTATACTGGAGCAACCCACGAAGAAGAAAAATGGAGTGTTGGTGGTTTTTTATATTCGGAAAATGATGTAAAAAATCAACCACTACAACAAAATCTTTCTACTGATCAGGTTGAAATTTTAAAAAATGCTGGAGACGATGCTTCCTTAATGGTAGCTCCTTCTGCTTATTTAGACAGTTATTCGGAAAATAAAATACTATACAAAAAAGTCAATTTAGGGGGCTTAGAGGTCTTTCAATATTCTAATATTTCTACTGATGTTTTATATAATGTAAAATTTACTTTGGCAGGAAATAATTTGGGAAATTATATTTTATCTAATAGCGCTGCCATAGGAAAAATCTACGAATACATAGCGCCAATTGGTGGAATTCCTCAAGGGAATTACGAACCTGTAACCAAATTAGTAGCGCCAACAAAATTACAAATTGCTACTTTTTTAGGAAAATTTAATCCTTCCGAAAAATCTAATTTTGATTTTGAATTGGGAGTTAGTAATAACGATTTGAATTTGTTTTCTAACATTGATGATGCTAATAATAAAGGGATTGCCACCAAGTTGAATGGAAAACAACGTTTGTATTCGGGCAGATTTTTGTTGGATGCTTTTGCAAATTATCAGCTAATTCAAAGCAATTTTAAAACAATTGAAAGGTTGTTTACAATAGAATTCAATCGCGACTGGAACATTAGCAATCCATTGGGAAACCAAAGTTTGTTAGTTTCGGGTTTAAATTTCGATTTAAAAGAAAAGGGAACTATAAGATACCAATTAGAAAAACTAGATTTCACAAATAATTTTTCGGGAGCGCGACATGTAATTCAAGCAAATATTAAACAGAATAATTTTGTGTTATCCGAAAAAGCCAGTTATCTAAAAAGTTCTGGTGAAATCTCTAACTCCACTTTTGTTAGAAATCAAACTTTGGCAAAATACCATTTTAAAAAAAATTGGGTTGGAGGAAGTTTTAGAGCAGAAGACAACCAAGAGAAAGTAGTTGCAAGTAATAATTTTAGTGCTTTAAGTCAAAAATATTCCGAGATTGGAAGTTTTTTAGGTAGGGGAGATAGCTTGAGAGTTTTTACCGAAGTAGGTTATTTGCATCGTAATAACGATAGTTTGCAAAACGGGTTTTTGAAAAGAGTTAATACTTCGAATTCTTATTATATAAAATCGAAATTAATTCAAAATCAAAAAACCAATCTATCAGCATTTATAAATTACAGACAATTAACTTTTTCTGAGCCTGCTAAACCAACTGAGTCCTCATTGAATTCTAGAATCTTATATAATGACAATTTTTACAATCAAATTATTCAAGTTAACTCTGCCTATGAAACTGTTTCTGGAACTATTGCGCAACAAGAATTCACCTATTTGCAAGTTAATCCAGGGCAAGGAGTTTATATGTGGAATGATTACAACGGCAACGGAATTCAGGAATTACAAGAGTTTGAGGTGGCACCATTTCCAGATCAAGCTAAATATATTCGGGTATTTTTACCTAACCAGATATTTATAAAAACGCATCAAAATAAATTCTCACAATCTATAACTTTATCGCCATCGCAGTGGATGAACGAAAAGGGTTTACAAAAACTACTTTCTTATTTTTATAACCAAACCTCCTTTTCAATGGATCGGAAAATTCTTAGAAATTCGGATAATTTCAATCTAAATCCGTTTTCAACTAGTTTGGAAAATTTATTGGGATTGAATACAAATTTTAGAAATAGTTTGTTTTTTAACCGCGGAAAACAACACCATTCAGTAACCTATACTTTTTTAAATAGCCATGTTAAAAGTTTACTTTCAATAGGGTCACAAGAAAATTCGTCCCAATCTAACCAGCTTCAATATGCTCATTTATATAATAAAAGTTGGCTGTTTAATTTAGATACTTCCCTTTCAAAATCGAGCAGCATTTCGGATAATTATGCTTCTAGAAATTTTGAATTGAACAATTATGGGCTGTTTCCAAAAATATCCTATTTATTTTCAAATAATAAAAGTTTGTCCTTTTTATATGAAATAAAAAACAAAGAAAATACCATTAATGATCAAGAAACTCTCAAGCAACAACGACTAGGGATTTCCTTTACCTATTCAGGAGAAAAGAAAATTACGATAAATGGAGAATTCTCTTTATACAACAATGCGTTTATTGGAAACCAACTTTCTCCAGTAGCATTTCAAATGTTAGAAGGATTGCAGGCAGGAAAAAACACAACATGGCGTTTGCTTTTGCAGAAAAACCTTACACAATATTTAGACCTAAATATAAATTATCAAGGCAGAAAATCGGATATTAGCCAAACAATTCATACTGGAAATGTTCAATTACGAGCTTTTTTCTAACTTAATTAAAAGAGATAAAATATTTACATTTATCTATTAATCAATTAGTTAATTAGTTTTACGATTTTTTTAACTTTATGAATTTCTAAAAAATAGTATTCAAATTCTTTGACCTAAATAAAAAACTGCACTAAAAATTAAAAATAAAAATACCTCTTGAAATTATTTTTGTTGAATTATATTTAGTAGCTTTAATTATAATTTTTAACAAAAAACCTTATGAAAAAAATAATTTTATTGTGTTTGGCATTTGCTTTTTCTATTTCATTATTTGCGCAAGATCCTAAAACAAAAGCTAAAAAAGCAAAGGCATCGATTGAAAAAGTAGTAAAAGAGAAAAAAGAAAAAGAAACAAAAGTTAAATCTTCGGTAACTAAAGCTGTTGAAAAGGGGACAGAAACTAAAACAACAAAAACTGTAAAAGAAGTAACCTCCAAAACCGAAACTCCTAGTAAATCTGTAAAAGAAAAAACAACTTCTGTAGAAAAAATCACTAATGAAAAAGCTCCAAAAGTTGCCGATAAAATAACTGGAGAATATAATGGGAATAAAGTTTTTACTGGATCTAAAGGGGGTAAATATTATATTAATAAAAACGGAAATAAAATTTATATTGATAAAGTTGCAACCAAATAAGCTTTAATATATTTTCATCAAAAGATCACGGTTTTTCCGTGATTTTTTTGTTTAATTTTTAAGGCTTTATATTTAATAAAAAATTATCCAAAATAAATCTTAAAGCCCTTATTTTTAGTAGTATTAGCTTTCATAATAAACTATAAATGACTGTTAAACAATATCTTATTCCAGAATCCTTGTAACGCCTTATCGCGCAAGCATTGTTAAAAACTAAAGTGAATTGTGAATAAGTTTGGCTTTCTTTTCTGTTTAAAATTAGCAACCTTTGTGACAGTAAAAAAATAATAAAACCCCAAATTATGTCTTTCATTGAACCAATTCTTAAAGAAAATAAAGATCGCTTTGTAATTTTCCCAATCAAGCATCAAGATATTTGGGAGTGGTATAAAAAACAAGAGGCATGTATTTGGACTGCTGAGGAAATTGATTTGCATACTGATTTAAACGATTGGAACAACAAATTAAACGCTGATGAAAAATATTTTATAAAACATATTTTAGCTTTTTTTGCTGCATCAGATGGAATTGTAAATGAAAATTTAGCTGAAAATTTTGTCAGTGAAGTACAATATCCTGAAGCAAAATTTTTCTACGGATTTCAAATAATGATGGAGAACATTCATAGTGAAACTTATTCTTTATTAATAGATACTTATGTGAAAGATGAGGCCGAAAAAGACGAATTGTTTCATGCTTTAGATAATTTTCCGGCTATTAAAGAAAAAGCGGATTGGGCATTAAAATGGATTGATTCGGATTCATTTGCTGAACGATTGATTGCTTTTGCAGCAGTAGAAGGAATTTTCTTTTCTGGTTCTTTTTGTTCCATTTTTTGGTTAAAAAAGCGTGGATTGATGCCGGGATTGACTTTTTCTAATGAACTTATTTCTCGTGATGAAGGTCTTCACTGCGATTTTGCTGTGCATTTACACAACCACCATTTAGTAAACAAAGTTCCAAAAGCTAGAATAACTGAAATTATTACTGACGCTTTAGATATTGAGAGAAAATTCATCACCGAATCGCTTCCAGCAAGTTTAATTGGTATGAATGCTAACCTGATGACTCAATATTTAGAATTTGTTACCGATAGATTATTGGTAGAATTAGGTTGTGATAGAGTTTATAATTCTTCCAATCCATTTGATTTTATGGATATGATTTCACTTCAAGGGAAAACTAATTTCTTTGAAAAACGTGTTGCCGAATACCAAAAGGCTGGGGTAATGAATTCGGATTCTGAATCGAGTAAAATTACTTTCGACGCTGATTTTTAATTCGGAGCTAAATTTAAATCCAATAAAAATTTTAAATATATAATTTTGGGATAGCCCAGATTGTAGTGAAAATCCTTTTATTTTTTTCTTTAAAAAATAAAAGATTGCAACGGAAAGCTGGATAAGCTTCAAAAAAACTAACAAATAACCCGAAATAGCGAAGGGATTTTCTATTTCACAAAAACAAAACTTATGTACGTAGTAAAAAGAGACGGCCACAAAGAGCCAGTAATGTTTGACAAAATCACAGATAGAATTAAAAAACTATGCTATGGTTTAAATGATTTAGTGGATGCTGTAAAAGTAGCAATGCGAGTAATTGAAGGTCTTTATGACGGAGTTACTACATCGGAATTAGATAATTTGGCTGCAGAAACAGCAGCATCGATGACTATCTCCCACCCAGATTATGCCCAATTAGCGGCAAGAATAGCAATTTCTAATTTACATAAAAACACCAATAAGTCTTTTTCGGAAACGATGAATGAAATGTACCATTACGTTAATCCGAGAACAAACCAAAAAGCACCATTACTTTCAGAAGAAGTACATAATGTTATTCAAGAAAATGCAGAATTTTTAAACTCTCATATTATATATAACCGCGATTTTAACTACGATTATTTTGGTTTTAAAACTTTAGAACGTTCGTATTTATTAAAAATCAATGGTAAAATTGTGGAACGTCCGCAACATATGTTGATGCGTGTAGCAGTTGGAATTCACATGAACGATTTAGAATCGGTTATTGAAACTTACGATTTAATGTCGAAGAAATTCTTTACCCATGCCACACCTACTTTGTTCAACGCAGGTACTCCAAAACCACAAATGTCTTCTTGCTTCTTATTGACAATGAAAGACGACAGCATTGACGGAATTTACGATACACTAAAACAAACTGCTAAAATCTCACAATCGGCTGGAGGAATTGGTTTAGCTATTCACAATGTTCGTGCTACGGGTTCTTATATTCGTGGAACAAATGGAACTTCAAACGGGATTGTTCCGATGCTTCGTGTTTTTAACGACACTGCTCGTTATGTAGATCAAGGTGGTGGAAAACGCAAAGGAAGTTTTGCTATTTATTTAGAAACATGGCATGCAGATATTTTTGACTTTTTAGATTTAAAGAAAAATACTGGGAAAGAAGAAATGCGTGCAAGAGATTTATTCTTTGCAATGTGGACTTCCGATTTATTCATGAAAAGAGTGGAAGAAGATACCACTTGGACATTGATGTGCCCAAACGAATGCCCTGGTTTGGATAATGTATATGGCGACGAATTTGAAGCTTTATACATCTCTTACGAAACTCAAGGGAAAGGAAGAAAAACAATTAAAGCAAGAGAACTTTGGGAGAAAATCCTAGAATCGCAAATTGAAACTGGAACGCCTTATATGTTGTATAAAGATGCAGCAAATAGAAAATCGAACCAAAAGAATTTAGGAACCATTCGTTCGTCCAACTTGTGTACTGAAATTATGGAGTACACTTCGGAAGATGAAGTGGCAGTTTGTAATTTGGCTTCTATATCGTTACCAATGTTTGTTGAAAACGGTCAATTCAATCACGAATTATTGTTCAATGTGACCAAACGAGTTACTAGAAATTTAAATAAAGTTATTGATAGAAATTATTATCCAGTTATTGAAGCCGAAAACTCTAATATGCGTCACAGGCCAGTTGGATTAGGGGTTCAAGGATTAGCAGATGCGTTTATTATGATGCGTTTGCCTTTTACTAGCGACGAAGCAAAACAGGTAAATCAAGAAATTTTTGAAACTTTATATTTTGCGGCAGTAACAGCATCCATGGAATTGGCAAAAGAAGAAGGACCTTATTCTAGTTACGAAGGTTCGCCAATATCAAAAGGTGAATTCCAGCATAACCTTTGGAATATTAAAGATGAAGAACTATCTGGAAGATGGGATTGGGCTGGTTTGAGAACAGAAGTATTGAAAAATGGAGTAAGAAATTCATTGTTGGTTGCTCCTATGCCAACAGCCTCAACATCACAAATACTTGGAAACAATGAAGCTTTTGAGCCCTATACTTCTAATATTTACACCAGAAGAGTTTTATCTGGAGAATTTATCGTCGTAAATAAACATTTATTGCACGATCTAGTAGAGCGTGGGTTGTGGAATGAAACATTAAAACAAGAATTGATGCGCAATAACGGATCGGTTCAAGATTTAGATATTCCGCAAGACTTGAAAGAATTATATAAGACGGTTTGGGAACTATCTATGAAAGACATCATTGATATGAGCCGTCACAGAGGTTATTTTATAGATCAATCGCAATCGTTAAACTTGTTTATGCAAGATGCAAATTATGCAAAACTTACCTCAATGCATTTTTATGCTTGGAAAAGCGGTTTAAAAACCGGAATGTATTACTTGAGAACTAAAGCGGCGGTTGATGCTATCAAATTTACCTTAAATAACGATAAAAAAGCAGAACCCTCTATTATTGAAAAGCCAGAGGCAGTAGCCGTTGAGGTAGTTGCTCCAATTGAAAACGGAGAAATGACTGCAGAAGACTTTGCTGCAATGGTAGAACGCGCTCGTAATGCTGCAGGAACTGGAGGCGATGACTGTGAAATGTGTGGTTCTTAATTATAAAATAGAATAAAGAAAAAGAATAATGGAACAGCCGTCAATTGATGGCTGTTTTTTATTTTAGTAAATTTATATTTCAATTCGTACATTTGAAATCAAATTTAAAATATATGTCAAAAGAAAAGGGCGTTTACACAGGTAGGATAGAAATAGATGATAACGGCAATTATTTTTGTGGCGAATATTTATTGGATTACCAATATACACTAGCAAGTTTTAAAATTGGAGATGAAATAAACATTAAAACAGTAATTGCAAATCCAAGTGATAAAAGTTACAATCAATATCCAAAAAAATCTAGAAATTTCTTTTTGGCTAATGATAAGAAATAAAATGACATCAATAAAAATAGTACTCTTTGACTATTAAAATCTAATTTTCTATGATGCACTGGGAACAATTATTATCCTTAAAACGCCAAGGCGACAAAGGCAAACGTCTGCGAATAGAGCAAGACGACACCCGATTGGGGTTTGAAGTTGATTACGACCGTATTATTTTCTCTGCAGCTTTTAGAAGTTTGCAAGACAAAACGCAAGTTATTCCTCTTTCTAAAACCGATTTTGTGCATACAAGATTGACACATAGCTTAGAAGTTTCAGTAGTTGGGCGCTCCATTGGAAGGTTAGTAGGAAAAAAGATAATTGAAAAACACCCCCATCTAAAAGAAATTCACGGCTATCAAGCTAATGATTTTGGCGCAATTGTTGCCGCAGCCTCTTTAGCGCATGATATAGGGAATCCGCCGTTTGGTCATTCAGGAGAAAAAGCAATTGGCGAATATTTTTCTATTGGAAATGGGAAAAAATATAAGGACCAATTAACCGCTAAAGAATGGCAAGATTTAATTGATTTTGAAGGAAATGCAAATGGTTTTTCTGTTTTAACTAGTTCTCGTCCAGGAGTTGAAGGAGGAATCCGATTAACTTACGCGGTATTAGGGTCATATATGAAATATCCAAAAGAAAGTTTGCCAAAAAAACCAACTTCTAATATTTCTGATAAAAAATACGGGTTCTTTCAAACGGATAAAGAGTACTTCCAAGAAGTGGCCGAAGAATTAGGTTTAATGCCAAATAAAACAGCTAATGATATTGGTTATGAGCGACATCCGCTTGCTTATTTAGTAGAAGCAGCAGATGATATTTGTTACACAATTATCGATTTTGAAGATGGTATTAACCTAGGATTAGTGTCTGAGGATTATGCTTTGGAATATTTAATAAAGTTAGTGAAAGACACTATAGATACTGCAAAATATCAAACATTAACAACAAAAGAAGACAGAATAAGTTATCTACGAGCGTTGGCTATTGGAAATTTAATAAATGATGCTGTAAGAGTTTTTATTGAGAATGAAGAAGCCATTATGAAAGGACAATTTCCTTATGCATTAATGGATAAAAGCAAATATAAAGCTCAGATTAACGATATCATACAGCTTAGCGTAAATAAAATCTATCAAAGTCGTGAGGTGATAGAAAAAGAGCTTTCTGGATATCAAATAATTAATAATTTATTGCACAAATTTTGTACGGCTTACAATAATGATTTTGAAAATAAAGCCACTAATTACGATGCTTTATTGCTTAAAATATTGCCTGAAAAACACCTAGTAAAAAAAGAAAATACCTATGAAAGACTCTTGCACATCTGTCATTTTGTTTCGATGTTAACCGACGGAAAAGCAGTACTCTACAACAAAATTATTACAACCTAAAAGTGTTAAATTTTTGATTTTCTTCAGGAATTATTGCAATCCGCTAAAAAATAATTTATGTTTGTGCTACTAATACAAATTTCAATTAAATAATTTAGGAATTCCATATAAGTGAATTTCTTAAAAAAAAAACAAATTATGAATAAAAAAATTACATCACTATTGATGGTTTTGTTCGCTATTTTAGGTTTTTCTCAAGATAATAAAGGGAAAATTCAATCTTATTTAGAACAAAACAAAACGAAATTTAACTTAACAAGTCAGGATGTTAGTGATTGGTATATTCAGAGTACTGGTAATTCAGAATCTACAAAAATTGACACCTACTGGATCATGCAAAGATATCAAGGGGTTGAAATTCACAATGCACTATCTAATGTATGGATGAAAAATGACGAAATTATTAATATTGAAAATGGATTTATTCCAAATATCAGTCAAAAAGTCAATACTACAACACCTACTTTATCGGTTTTAAATGCTTTACAAAAAGGGTTTTTAACAGTAAATGCTACAGCTGTTTCTTGTCAAATTACAGAAACAATAAGTTCTACCGAATTTAAAATCTCCAATGGAAATTTAACTGAAGATCCAATTTCTGCTAAGTTAGTTTTTCAACCTGTAAAAAATACTCTTAAATTAGCTTGGGACTTTACCTTCTATACTCAAGACCATAAACATTTATGGAGTATTAGAATAGATGCAACCAATGGAAATTTATTAGAAAAAAACGACATGGTTATTTCGTGTAGTTTTGAAAACAAAAACAGCACTTCTAAATCTGGTTTTTCTTTTTTTAACAATGCATTTAAAGAAGAAAGATCAATGGTTATGGCTCAAGTTTTAGGCGGATCATATAGAGTTGTTCCTTTTAACTTTGAAAGTCCAAACCACCATACAAGAGATTTAATTGTAAACCCAGAGAATGCAACTGCATCTCCAAGAGGTTGGCACAATGCTAATACTTTAACTGGTACTACTGCTTCTTTAAATTATACTTACACTAGAGGAAATAATGTTTGGGCAAGATCAGATTATGGAAATACAAATCCAACTACAGTGTCAACAACACCTACTGCAACTGGTTATGCTCCATCTAATGCAGGTTTAGTATTTGATTACCCTTATCCAGGAACTTCAGCAGTCGCTAATACCTATATAGATGCATCTTGCACTAATTTGTTCTATATGAATAATTCACTTCATGATGTTTGGTATCAATACGGATTTAATGAAGCTAATGGGAATTTTCAAAATAGTAATTATACTCCCGTTACTGCTCCTGCAGCTGGAGATTTTGTTTATGCTGATGCACAAGATGGTTCTACAGCAGCCACTCCAACATTAAACAATGCAAATTTTTCTACTCCTGTTGATGGTTCTAAACCAAGAATGCAAATGTATTTATGGAGTTATAGAAAATTATTTCAATTATTAAATGTAAATTCTCCTGCTGAAATCGCTGGACCTAAATATGCTAGTGATAATGGATTTAATCCAGGACATGTTAATGTACCTGTAGCCCCTGCTATGATTCAATCAGATATTATTTTATTTGATGACGGAACCCCAGATGTTGGTCAAGTAGATAATGCAGATGGTTGTGAACCAGCAGTAAATGCCGCAGCAATTAATGGACATATAACAATTATTAGAAGATCTACTTCTGTAGCGAATGGTGGAAGCCCTTGTACCTTTGTAGCGAAAGCATTAAATGCAAAGGCCGCTGGAGCAACTGCGGTAATTATTGTAAATAATGATGCAACAGCTCCTGATTCTAGTATTGGAATGTCTGGTGCTGATGCCAATGTCACAATACCTGTTATAAGTGTTTCTTTAAATAATGGGGAAGCTATTATTGCTACATTAATAGCAGGAACTCCTGTAAATGCTAAAATTCAATCTCCATCACAATTAGATGTTTTTGTTAATACTGATGGCGATTTAGATAACGGTGTAATTGCTCACGAATATGGTCACGGTATTTCTACTCGTTTATCGGGAGGAAGATCAAATTCAAGTTGTTTACAAAATGAAGAACAAATGGGTGAGGGATGGTCAGATTGGTTTGCATTAATGCTGACAATGAAACCAGGTGATACTGGAGCGGATGCAAGAGGTATGGCAACTTTTGTAATAAACCAAGATCCGACAGGCGCAGGATTAAGAAATTATCCATATAGCACTAACATGACTACAAATCCAGAAACATTCAATACTGTTAATCTTAATCAAATAGCTGATGCAACAGGAAATATGGTTACTGAAACACATAATGTTGGAGAAGTTTGGGCAACAATGCTTTGGGATTTAACTTGGGCTTATGTTAATAAATATGGTTATGATGACAATAAATACAATGGTACAGGTGGAAACAACAAAGTAATGCGTTTAGTTTTAGACGCTATTAAATTACAGCCTTGCAGCCCTTCTTTTGTTCAAGCACGTAATGCAATTATTGCTGCAGATCAAGCAACTACTGGAGGTCAGGATTATTGTATGATTTGGGAAGTTTTTGCTAGAAGAGGTTTAGGTGTTAATGCAAGTTCAGGTGATACCAACTCCTCTATTGATCAAGTTGAAGACTTCACCCAACCACCTGCTGGGCCTAATTGTATACTTAGTGTTAACTACTTTGAAAATCAAGATTTATTCAAAGTGTATCCAAATCCAACAAACGGTTTATTAAACGTTAGAATAAACAACTATATCGGTAAAGTTAATATTCAGGTAATTGATATTAATGGTAGAATTGTAAATGAGTATGCAAATGAAGATTTCAATACTGAAAAATCTTTAAATTTAAACAACCTTCAATCAGGTATGTATATTCTTAAAGTAAGTGGAGATTCTTTAAACTTCACTCAAAAAATAATAAAAAACTAATCGTTAGTTTATAAAATTAAAAGCGACTTAAAATTATTTAAGTCGCTTTTTTTATGTAATAGAATATGAATTATTCGTTTTGCAAAAGCAATTTAACAATGCTATCCGAATCTATTTTGCATATTTTTTGAAGTTCTTCTACTGTTCCGTGTTCTATGAATTCGTCAGGAATTCCAAGGGATTTAACAGGAACAAAATAATTATTTTTAGATGCAAATTCTATAATTGCACTTCCAAAACCTCCTTTAATCACTCCATCTTCTATAGTAATTATTTTCTGATAATAACCGAAAATTTCATGTAAAAGATTTTCATCTAAAGGTTTTATAAATCCAAAATCGTAATGTGCAATTTCATCTGAATTAATTAACTTATCTAATGCTAAAGAAACATTAGCACCTATAAAACCCGTTGATAAAACTGCTGTTTTTGTTCCGATTTTTAGCAAATGGGCTTTACCAATTTCAATTGTTTGAAATTCGGAATTTAAGACTTTGAATTTAGAATTTTGATATTTACCTCGTCCACGAGGATAACGAATTGCAATAGGATGATTTAGTTCTAAAGAGGCTGTATAAAGTATATTTCTTAAATCCAATTCATCTTTTGGCGCATAAATAATCATGTTTGGAATACATCTCAAATAAGCTAAATCAAAAACACCATGATGGGTCGCGCCATCTTCACCAACCAATCCTGCACGATCCAAGCAAAAAATAATAGGCAAATTTTGCAATGCTACATCGTGAATAATTTGGTCGTAAGCGCGTTGTAAAAAAGTAGAATATATATTACAAAAAACAACCATTCCTTGAGTTGCCATACCAGCTGCTAAAGTCACCGCATGCTGCTCGGCAATACCAACATCAAAGGCTCTCTCAGGAAAAGCATCCATCATAAATTTTAACGAACTGCCACTAGGCATTGCAGGAGTAATTCCAATAATTTTCGGATTATTTGAAGCCAATTCAACTAAAGTCAATCCAAAAACATCTTGAAATTTTAGAGGTAAATGATCTTCCGATTTTGAATGAATTTCACCAGTAGTTTTATCAAATTTACCAGGTGCGTGGTATTTTACTTGATTTTCTTCTGCTTGCTGCAATCCTTTACCTTTGGTAGTAATTATATGAAGGAATTTTGGTCCTTTTACTTTTTTTAGTCGTTCTAATTCCGAAATCAGTTTAGATAAATCGTGGCCATCTATAGGCCCTGAATAATCAAAATTCAATGACTTAATCATGTTGTTTTGCTTATGATTTTTACCTTCTTTAACAGACGTCAAATACTGTTTCAAAGCACCAACACTTGGGTCAATACCTATAGCATTATCATTCAATATTACCAACAAATTAGTGTCGGTAACTCCTGCATGATTTAAACCTTCAAATGCCATTCCGCTTGCAATGGATGCATCTCCAATTACTGCAATGTGATGTTTATCTTCCCCTTTCAATTTTGAGGCAATCGCCATTCCTAGGGCAGCAGAAATAGAAGTAGAAGAATGCCCTACACCAAAAGTATCGTAATCACTTTCACCTCGTTTAGGAAAACCCGAAATTCCACTAAGTTGTCTATTAGTATGGAATTTTTCTTTCCGTTCTGTTAAAATTTTATGACCATAGGCTTGGTGGCCTACATCCCAAACCAATAAATCCTCCGGTGTGTTAAATACATAATGTAATGCTATTGTCAATTCTACAACACCAAGGCTAGCGCCAAGATGGCCTTCTTTTACAGATACTATATCAATAATAAAATCTCGCAATTCTTTTGCTAACAGAGGCAATTGCGAAGGTTCCAATTTTCTTAAATCGGATGGATTATTAATGTATTTTAGTAAATTTTCAGACATCTAGCAAATGTACAAATTGAATTCTTATTTTTGTGGAATGGAAAACATTTTCACCGACGAATACTTCATGAAAAAGGCTTTGCAAGAAGCAGAAACAGCTTTTGTCAAAGGTGAAATCCCTGTAGGCGCTATTATTGTCATTGACAATAAAGTTATTGCCAGAAGTCATAATTTGACGGAATTATTAAACGATGTTACTGCACATGCCGAAATGCAATCTATAACTGCAGCCGCAAATTTTTTAGGAGGGAAATATTTAAAAGACTGCACCTTATATGTTACTTTAGAACCCTGCCAAATGTGTGCTGGAGCTTTATATTGGAGTCAAATTTCCAAAATTGTTTTTGGAGCACGCGACGAACAACGCGGTTTTTTAACCCTCGGAACCAAACTCCACCCCAAAACCCTATTGAAACAAGGAATTTTAGCACAAGAAAGTGCTGATTTAATGAAACGTTTTTTTGCCAATAAAAGAAAACAATAAATTATTGGAATTTACAAGATTAAATAAGCACTACTTTTAATCTAGATAATTATTTAGAATAAAGAGTTTTATAAAAAGTTAAATCTTTTCATTGAAATTTATTTAGCATAAAAAAACCGCCAATCTCACGAAAGGCGGTTTCACTTTATTTAATTTCTTTTCCTTTACTATCAAAAAAATGATATTCTAGATACGTATAAGCATCTCGAGGAATTATTTTTATCCATTTTTTGTGCTCTAAGAACCACTTAGAACGTATAGATGGAAAACCTTTTTTGAGGTATGCTGCCACAAACGGGTGAACGTTAAGTTTCACATTATTATGGTCTTTAATAATTTTTTCAAGTGAAAAAGCAATCTTATCAATAATTTGAATTGGAGCATCTACATCACCACTTAAATTATTTGGATTCTCTTCTCTTGTTTCAATATTTACTTCTGGTCTTACACGTTGTCTTGTAATTTGAACTAATCCAAATTTACTTGGTGGTAAGATTTTGTGTTTGGCTTTATCGTCGCTCATTTCCTCTTTCAAGAAATTGTATAGAACTTGACGATTTTCAGGATTTTGCATATCGATAAAATCGACTACAATAATTCCGCCCATATCGCGAAGTCTTAATTGGCGAGCAATTTCTGCTGCTGCAATCATGTTAACTTCAAGAGCTGTATCTTCCTGATTTGTTGCTTTGTTAGAACGATTCCCGCTATTTACATCAATAACGTGTAACGCCTCGGTATGTTCTATAATCAAATAAGCACCTTTACTCATTGAGACAGTTCGTCCGAATGAGGTTTTTATTTGACGTTCTATATGATATTTCTCAAATAGTGGTGTATCGTTTGACTGATAAAACTTCACTATTTTTTGTTTGTCTGGAGCTATTTCTGCTAAATAGTCCTTTGTTTCTTGGAACAACTCTTCATCATCAATATGAATACCAGTAAAGGTATCATTAAAAACGTCTCTTAATATGGAAGATGCTTTATTAAGCTCTCCTAACACTTTGGACGGATGATGAGCAGTTGGTAATTTTTTACACATTGCAGTCCATCTATTCATAAGATTCTGCAAGTCTTTTTCTAATTCTTCTGTTTTTTTGCCTTCAGCTACTGTTCGCACAATAACACCAAATCCTTTTGGTTTAACTGCTTGTACCAATTTTTTCAATCGGTCTTTTTCTTCTTTTTCTTCTATTTTTTGCGAAATAGAAACTCTGTCAGAAAAAGGGACAAGAACTAAAAATCTACCTGCAAAAGAAAGCTCGGAGCTTATTCTTGGGCCTTTGGTAGATATTGGTTCTTTAACCACTTGCACTAAAATAGATTGATTAGGGTTTAGCACATCTGCTATAGCTCCATCTTTATCAATTTCTTTTTCAAACTGAAAGGTTTTTAGGGAGAAATCTTTTATTTTACCTGCATTTACAAGTTTTATGAATTTCAAATAAGAGAGTAACGCGGGGCCTAAATCATGATAATGTAAAAAGGCATCTTTTTCAAAGCCTACATTTACAAATGCTGCATTAAGTCCTGGAACTGGTTTTCTAATTTTGGCTACAAATATATCGCCAACTAGAAAATTGCTTCCTTTTTCTTCTTCTTTGTGTAATTCTATTAGTTTTCCATCTTTTAATAAGGCAAAATCTACAGCATTTTCACCACTTCTGATGATTAATTCTTTATTCATGTTGTAAATTTTTATCCCGACAAAGGTTTAAGTTGTAGAGTATTCAAACCCTAAATCCTAATCACATTGCAAGGATGGATTAAACATTATTTTAGGTATTACCCGGTGAATTTTATAATGAAATCAAATAATGGAAGATTAAATTTTATATAACTATTCTCTACATTAGGGTTTCTATATTTAAAATTCCTTTTCAATGAACGTTTAAAAAGAAAAAAGTAGTTTAAAACTACTTTTTCTTTTTGTGACGGTTAGCTCTCGCTCTTTTTTTACGTTTGTGAGTAGCTACCTTATGTCTTTTTCTTTTTTTACCGCTTGGCATGGTATAAGTTTTTTTGGATTAATAAATAATTTTTTAAACTGCAATTTCAGTTTTAGTTTTTACTGCTTCTACAAATACTTTTGCAGGTTTAAATGCTGGAATATTATGTGCAGGAATTTTAATTGTAGTATTTTTTGAAATGTTTCTACCTGTTTTTTCAGCTCTTGTTTTGATAATAAAACTACCAAAACCTCTCAAGTAAACATTATTCCCACTTTCTAATGATGATTTCACCTCTTCCATTAATGCTTCTACTGTAGATTGAACATCTCCTTTTTCAAGCCCTAATTTTTCTGAAATTTTTGCTACGATATCTGCTTTCGTCATTTTCTTTCGTATTTAATATTTATTGTATTTTTTTAAGAGTGCAAATATACTAATTAAAAAATCAATATTTCAAGGATAATTGATTAAAATTTAATCATATAAAGATTTACTTTTACAACCCAATAAATTTTTATGGATTTTTCTAACTCTTTATTTACTTGGTATTTACAAAATAAACGCGATTTGCCTTGGCGAAACACGATTAATCCTTATCCTATTTGGCTTTCGGAAATTATGTTGCAGCAAACCAAGGTAGCTCAGGGATTGCCCTATTTTTTATCTTTCATCAAAAAATTCCCAACTGTTATGCATTTGGCTCAAGCAGATGAAGAACAGATTTTAAAACTATGGCAGGGTTTGGGCTATTATTCTCGTGCTCGAAACATGCATAAAACCGCTCAAATAATTGCTTATGAACTTAATGGTGAGTTCCCTGAAAACTATAAAGATCTTATTAAACTTAAAGGAATTGGAGAATACACTGCAGCTGCCATTGCATCTTTTGCATTTAATGAAGTTGTTCCTGTTGTAGATGGCAACGTTTTTAGAGTACTTTCTAGGTATTTAGACGTTGAAACAGACATAGCATCGGCAGCAGCCAAAAAAGAATTTTCGGCTTTAGCCAAAGAATTAATGCCGCTAGATAATCCAGCATTATTTAATCAGGCTATTATGGAGTTTGGCGCTTTACAGTGTGTGCCTAAAAACCCTCACTGCAACAATTGCATATTTAATACTAGTTGCGCTGCTTTACAAAAGAAAAAAGTAGGAGAATTACCCGTAAAATTGAAGAAAACTAAAGTCACAAATCGCTATTTTAACTATTTAGTGTTTTTAGACACAGCTAATAAAACAATAATTAATAAGAGAACTGAAAAAGGAATTTGGCACAATTTATATGAATTTCCTGTTATTGAGGCCGATGGTGAATTGGATTTTGAAACTGTTTCACAAAAAATTTCAATTAATTTTTCAAATTTTTCTTTAGATTCAATTTCAGTTTATAATCAAAGTCAAATAATTCATAAACTCTCCCATCAAAAATTACATATCAATTTCTATCGGGTAACGTTGAACGAAAAAATATTAAATGGAATTTCTCTAGATGATCTAAAAAATTATCCCTTTCCGATAGTAATTTTTAATTTTATTGAAAAGTATTCTATTTAATTTGTATTTTTGAAATACAATAATACCATTTGTTATGTATGGAACTTTAAATAAAGTAATGTTAATTGGCCATTTGGGCAATGATATTAAAATGCACTATTTTGAAGGAGGCAATAGTATAGGTCGTTTTTCTTTAGCAACTAACGAGGTTTATATTAACAAACAAACTAATGAAAAGATTACTTCAACAGAGTGGCATAACTTAGTTGTACGAAACAAAGCAGCTGAAATTTGCGAGAAATATTTATCTAAAGGAGATAAGATTTATGTAGAGGGGCGAATAAAATCCAGGCAATGGCAGGCAGAAGATGGCTCTGTAAAATATACTTCGGAAATTCAAGTTACAGAATTTACTTTTTTATCTGTTAAAAAGGACACCGAAGGGAGCAAACAAATAGAATCATCTGATGCAAAAAACACTAACTTTGACGCAATGAATGCTCCTGTAGAGAACGATTTGCCTTTTTAATAGTAACCAATTTCACTTAATTTGGACCCAGAGCCCAGTTTTACATTATTTAATTTAGATTCCAATTTGTTTATAGGAATTTTTGGCATTGGCTGTTTGCTTTTTTGTACAGCTATGGTTGCTGCTGCCGAAGTTGCAATGTTTTCTTTATCTCAAAAAGATTTAGTTGATTTAGCTCAAAAGTATCCTTCCAAATCATTAATAATAAATCAACTATTAACAAAGCCCAAAAAATTATTAGCTACCATTTTAGTAGCAAATAACTTTCTGCATATTGCGGTGGTAATTCTTTTTTCGTTTTCTTTAGATAGAGTTTTTTCTACAATAGCCATTCCGGGAGTTAAATTTATTGTAGAAGTGTTATTAGTCACTTTTTTAATTTTGCTTTTTGGCGAAGTGCTTCCTAAAGTTTATGCCAGTAGAAACAATATAAAATTTGCATGTTTTATTGCTTATCCATTACTAATTTTGAATAAATTACTATCGCCTATTAGTATTCCTTTAAGGGGATTGACCATCTTTATTCAAGAAAAGCTAGGCAAACAAAAAACTAATTTTTCAATTGACCATCTTTCGCAGGCTTTAGAATTAACTTCTACAGAAGATACTTCACATGAAGAGCAAAAACTCTTAGAGGGAATTGTTTCTTTTGGCAATACCGACACCAAACAGGTCATGAGCCCAAGAATTGATATTTTTGCATTGGAAATTGAAGAAACTTTTTCAGAAATCCTTCCCAAAATTATAGATAAGGGATATTCAAGAATTCCGGTTTATGAGGACAATATTGACCATATTAAAGGCGTTCTATTTGTAAAGGATTTAATTCCGTATATAAATTCGGAAAATTTTGATTGGAAGACATTACTTAGGGAACCATTTTTTGTTCCTGAAAATAAAAAATTAGATGATTTGTTGAAAGATTTTCAGAGTATGAAAAGCCATTTGGCAATTGTGGTAGATGAATATGGTGGCACCTCTGGGATGGTTTCTTTAGAGGATGTAATAGAAGAAATTGTTGGGGATATTAGCGATGAATTTGATGATGAAAATATTAATTACTCTCAAATTGATGCATTAAATTTTCTGTTTGAGGGAAAGATCAATTTGAAAGATTTTTACAGAATTATTTCAGTTAACGAAGAGTTATTTGAAATTAGAAAAGGAGAAGCTGAAACTTTAGCAGGATTTATTTTAGAAATATTAGGTAATTTTCCTAAAAAAGGGCAAAAAATACAATTTGAAAACTGTGTTTTTACAGTTGAATTAGTAGATAAAAAAAGAATCAAACAAATAAAAGTAACAATTGATGGGTAAGTTAATGACGTTTAGTTTTGGACTATTAGTTGGCGGAATGCTCCTCATTAGTTGCAAGAATGAGGTGTTGCCAAAACCAACTAGTCAATTGCGATTAAATTATCCAATTGCAAAATACGACTCTTTTGATAACCATTGTCCGTTTATTTTTGAGATGAATTCAGAGGCTGTTATTAAAGAGGATAAAGAATGTGGATTTACAATTTCGTATCCAAAAATGAAAGCCACCATTTATTTGACCTATAAACCAGTAAATGGCAATATCGATAAATTACTTCGAGATGCTCAAAAACTAACTTACGAACACGTTATTAAAGCAGATGATATTTTAGAACAGCCTTATATAAATCCACAAAAAAAAGTTTACGGGATGTTTTACAAAGTATCTGGAAATGCAGCTACCAATTCACAATTTTATGCAACGGATAGTGTAAAACATTTTTTAACTGCGTCAGTATATTTTTATGCAAAACCCAATTTTGATTCGATAATGCCTGCTGCAGATTATATTCGAAATGACATGCAAACGTTGATGGAATCATTAAAATGGAAATAATTAAGGGATTAAGTTTTAAAACTTAATCCCTTAATTATTTAAAACCTAAATTGGAACTGGTTTTAAGCTTTAGTCCCCGTTTTTAAGTTAGAAACTTTATAAGTTTGACCATCACCTGTAGTTTCTACTGCTTTTATTAAATCTATTGATTTAAGTTTGTCTAAATCAAAGTTTATTGTGGCTTGTTTTTTTTCAAAATCTACTTTGGCATCTTGAACGCCCTCCATTTCAGATAATTTTTTTTCAATAGTTTTAGCACACCCTTCAGGGCAAGTCATCCCGTCAATGGTGAACGAAGCTGTTTCTGGTTTTGCTGCTTCAGCTATTTCTTTTTTAACATTTGATTTTGTAAGGTTTTTTTCATTGTTTTTGCAGCCTACAAAAAGTAATGTTGCAATAGCTACACTAAAGATGATTTTTGAAAATTTCATATTATTCGATTTATAGAGTTGGAATCAACTAATTTATTGAAGCAAAAATAAACTATTTTTATATTGACAATTCATAAAATTATGTCAAATTTGTTGCTTAAAAAAAACAATGCAAACCAAACAACTCCAGTGGACTTTATTAGTAATATTATCTTTAATATGGGGAAGTTCTTTTATCCTTATTAAGAAAGGGCTTGTAGGTTTGTCGCCCTACCAATTAGGGGCTCTTAGGATTATTTTTACTGCAGTGTTTTTATTGTTAATAGGATTTAAAAGTCTAACCGAAATAAAACTATACCAATGGAAATACATTGCCATCACGTCTTTATTTGGTACTTTTATTCCAGCATTTCTTTTTGCAATTGCCGAAACTAAAGTAAGTAGTTCCGTATGTTCTATATTAAATTCACTAACGCCATTAAGTACTCTATTGATAGGTTTTGCAGCGTTTGGGCTTGCGTTTAAAAGAAGCCAGTTTGTCGGAGTTGTAATAGGTTTAGCAGGTACTGCCATTTTAATTTTTAATGGCAAACAAGAAAGTTCTTATGATAATTACTATTATGCTATTTTGGTAATTATAGCTTCCGTTTGTTATGCTATAAATGTAAATCTGATTAAGAAACTACTTTCAGATGTGAAGCCTTTAAGTATTACTGCAGGTAATTTTGTAGTACTTTTAATACCGGCATTTTTGATATTATTTTCAACAGATTTTTTATCAATTGTTTTCCTACCAAAAACACAACATTCAATGTTTTTTATTCTAATTTTAGGAATAGTTGGGACTGGATTGGCAAACATTTGTTTTTATAAATTAATTCAAATATCCTCCCCTGTATTTGCAACTTCGGTAACCTATTTAATTCCAATTGTAGCATTCTTTTGGGGATTATTAGATCATGAAATGCTTACTCCTTTTCAGTTTTTAGGTGCATTTGTAATTTTAATTGGAGTATATTTAGCAAATAAAAAATAGTTTAATACTCTATAAAACAAAAAAGACCGCCATTTCTGACGGTCTTTTCAAATTTATTTTAGTTCAGATTATTGAAAATCTGCATCTGAAACTCCTTCGTTAATTTTAACTTCGCTAACAGTAAGTTCAATTTCTATACCTATATTTAATGAGGTTTTAAACGGAACTTTAACCCCTTTGACCTCTTTGTATTCACTAAATGGAGTTAGAATAATCATCTTTTTACCAGGAGCTATTTCCGCTTCTTCTGCTTCTGCCAATTTCAATCCTGTTGCAACATTGTAATATAATGTTTTATCTCCATCTTTAATTACATAGGCTTCAGCGCCGTTCATAGGTTCAATACCTGTTAAAGTTATCCCTTCTTTTTTAAGCAAACTTAATTCTGGGAATGGATTAGCATAATATTTCATAGAAGCGATTTCAGCGGTATCAAAGGGCTTTTTTTGTGGTCCCTGAGACTGGTATCCTGTCTTGCCATCAAATACTTTTTTCATTGATTGACCCATAACACTTAGACCTTCCGAAATTTTATTTGCTGTAGTTGCTTTTTTTGCATAATCAATACTCATTCCTTGGGCAGTTCCAGAAGCTTTTACACTTAAAGATTTGACTGCTAAAACTGCTTTTTCTCCACCGATTGCTGCAATGTAACCATCTAAAACTGTTTTAACAGTAACTCCTGCAGGCACTGATTTTTTCATTTTTGGTTTTTCAGTTGGGGTACCATATTTATCAAAATAGAAAATAGGAATTTTTAATTTCTCTAACCCCGGAATAACATCGGTACCTTTTCCTGTAACTAAAATTCTAATATTATCTACAAGTACATATTTATTCATTACTCGCATAACATCATCGGCAGTTACTGCTTGAATATTTTTGATGTAATTTTCATAGAAATCAGCAGCCAAACCTTCGGTTTCAATGTTAAGTGCATAACGAGCAATCGTTTGAGGTTTTTCCACTTGCATTACAAATCTACCAACATATCCTGCTTTTACATTATTTAAAGCTTCGTCAGTTACTTTTTCGGTTCTGATTCTTTTTATTTCTTTAATAAATTCTACAACTGCGCTATCTGTAACCATATTTCTAACTTGAGAATTGGCTTTAAATTTACTAGCAGTATATTTATTTACCCCAATACTTGAGCGAGCTCCATAAGTCCATCCGTGTGCTTCACGCAAATTCATGTTTAGATAACTATTGAAATCTCCTCCCAATACTTGGTTTGCAACAATTACAGGAAAATAATCTGGGTCGGATAATTTTAAATTAACTGTGTTTACCAGCGAAATTTCAGATTGCACCGCATTTGGCATGTCAACAAAATTTATTTGTGTAGACTGCACATTGTTTGGCGCAGAGTAGGATAAATTTGGCGCAGACGCTTTCATCCAAGAACCAAACAATTTTTCTATAATTTTTTTAGCATTCTTGAATTTTACATCTCCAATTACTACTAAATAGGCATGTTCTGGAACAAAATAAGTTGAATAGTGAGATTTTACATCAGCAAGAGAAACATTATTTATAGTTTTCTCAGATAAATATTCTCCAGCAGGATGTTCTTTACCATAAACTAAAACATTTTCTACACGACCAGCAACAACAGGGACACTTTTTTCTTGTGTTTTTAAACCTTCAATTAATTTTTCTTTTTCTTTATCAAACTCATCTTGAGTAAAGTTTGGATTTAATGCACCTTCAGCCATTAATTCTAAAATTCTTTTTGAATATTTAGAAAGACCACTTGCATATGCACCGTTGGTACTGAAGTTGATGTCAGCTCCTAAGAAATCTATTTCTTCATTAAAAGCGTCTTTGGCAATTTTCATAGAACCATTACCAATTAAACTTCCGGTTAATTCATCTACACCTTTTTTCTCGCCTTCGGAATAAGGGGCATTGTCAATAGATAAATTAAATGAAACTCTTGGTAATTTGTGGTCTTCCACTACCAACACTTTTAAGCCATTTGGCAAAATAAAAGTTACAGGTTTCTTGATATTTATAGTAGGAGCAGGTCCTGGTTTTGGCTGGGTTCTTTCTTGTGCTTGCATAGTTATGGTTAAAAACAAGCCCGATAATAATATAATTGATTTTCTCATTTTCTTGTTAATTTATTTATTTTGCTTTGCAGATTCGTTTGGGCTTGAGTCTGCTTTATCTTTAGCAGGAATATAATCTAGAAGCAATCTTTGGTTTGGATTCAAATATTTTTTTGTGATATCTCTAATTTCTTCACGAGTAATAGAATTGTACATTTCTATTTCGGTATTAATTAAATTAACATCACCATATAATAAATAAAAGGATGCTAAGTTATCCGCAATACCTTCAACACTTGCATTACCGCTAACATAATTATTTTCGTATTTATTTTTTAGTTTTTGAAGATCATTTTCAGATATCAATTCTGTTTGAAGTTTTACAATTTCTTCATCTACCTCTTTGATAATATCTTTAGAAGTAAATTCTCCTTGAGGCATTCCATAAAGGATATAAGTTCCGTAATCTTCTTGATTATAGCTAAAAGCGCCAATTTGAAGCGCCATTTTTTTGTCGTCTACTATTTTCTTGTATAACTTCGAGCTTTTCCCATCGCTTAAATAAGTAGAGATAAAATCTAGAACTCTCGCATCTCTAGTTTTCATAGATGGTGTTCTATAAGCTGCAACTACCATTGGCTTTTGAATATTTGCATCCTCAAAAGAAGCGTTAATTGGTTGCGTAATTGGATCTTCTACAAAAGTTTCACGAACAATTGCAGGCCCTTTAGGAATGCTTCCAAAATACTTTTCTACCCATTCTTTAGTTTGGGTTGTGTTACTAATATCTCCGGCAATAATTAATACAGAGTTATTTGGGATGTAGAATTTTTTATTGAAAGCTTGAAACTCTTCTAGTTTAGAAGCATCCAAGTGTTCCATTGAGCCAATAGTAGTCCAACGGTATGGGTGTTTTGTAAACATGTGTTTTTTAACTTGAGGAATCAATTGACCATATGGGCTATTGTCGTAACGCAATCTTTTTTCTTCTTTTACCACTTCGTTTTGTGTGTCAACTCCTATTTGGTTGATAACTGGGTGCATCATTCTTTCTGATTCCATCCACAATCCCAATTCTAAATTATTAGACGGGAAAACCTCATAATAATAGGTCCTGTCCTCGGTAGTATTGGCATTATTAGTGCCCCCATTAGAGGTAACAATTTTAAACCATTCACCCCGTTTAATGTTTTCGGTTCCTTCAAATAAAAGGTGTTCAAAAAAGTGTGCGAAACCAGTTCTATCTGGTTGTTCGTCTTTAGCACCCACGTGGTACATAACCGAAGTTATAACTACTGGTGCCGATGGGTCGTTGTGTAAAATGACGTGCATTCCATTGGCTAAATCATATTCCTCAAAAGCGACCTTTTGGGAATGAGCTGTTCCTCCTAGCATAAGCATTGAACTTAAAGCGATTAAAGATTTTTTCATAAAAATATTCGTATAAATTGATAGTACCATTAGTATAACTAAGGTAAATATTGTTACACGAAATTAGTTATTTTTTATTAAATTAATGGCATTAATTACAGAAAAATAAAAGATGAGTATTGCGAACGGATAGTTAAGTAAAAACTTTTTGTCTATACTGTTGTATGAGAAATAATTATTTGTATATTTGCAACCTTAAAAAAATTAACTAAACAATTTGTTATGTACGCAATCGTAGAGATAGCAGGGCAACAATTTAAAGTAAGCAAAGACTTAAAGGTTTATGTTCATCGTTTATCTAATGAAGAAGGATCAAAAGTTTCTTTTGATAAAGTTCTTTTATTAGATGATAATGGAAAAATCACTTTAGGCGCCCCAGCTATAGAAGGTGCTTCAGTTGAAGCAAAAGTGTTACAACACTTAAAAGGTGATAAAGTAATCGTTTTCAAAAAGAAAAGAAGAAAAGGTTACAAAAAGAGAAATGGTCACCGTCAGTATTTAACACAAATCCTTATTGAAGGTATTAGTGCTACTGGTGGAAAAAAAGCAGCTCCTAAAAAAGAAGCATCCCCTGTTGTTGAAACTGTAGAAGAGGTAGCAGCTCCTAAAAAAGCTAAAGCACCAAAAGCAGAAAAAGCAACTGAAGAAGTAGCAGCAGCTCCTAAAAAAGCAAAAAAAACAGATAGTCAAGAATAATAACTTATAAAACCAAAACATCATGGCTCACAAGAAAGGTGTCGGTAGTTCGAAGAATGGTAGAGAATCACATTCAAAACGTTTAGGCGTTAAGATTTATGGTGGTCAAGCTGCAATTGCTGGAAACATTATCGTAAGACAAAGAGGTTCAAAACACAATCCAGGAGAAAACGTTTACATCAGTAAAGATCATACTTTACATGCAAGAGTTGATGGAGTTGTGAAATTTCAGAAAAAAGCTGGCGATAAGTCGTTTGTTTCTATAATTCCTTTTGAAGCATAATCTAATTATTTTAGATATTTGAAAACCCGTTCAGTGATGATCGGGTTTTTTGTTTTTTGAAAATAGCGGTAAGAAATTACTATATAAATGAATTTGTTGTTCTGCCAAAAAAATAACTAAAATTTGAAAGTTTTTTTAGGATTTTAATAGAGATGGTTACCTTTTTTATGGCTTAACAATCAAAACCGACGGTACGGTACTTAACCAAATACTTTGTGAATCTACCAATTTTTTCCAACTTTCTAAGGATATCATCATTAAATCTTGTTTGGCCAAAAAGCCTGCTTTCATTTCTTCTTCTGCTATTATTGAAATTGCATTTTGATATGTGTTTTCTAAAGTAATAATTGCATTTTCAATAATGAAATTATTTTTCACCTGATCGTTAATTTCCAAAACAGTAATTTTAGAGTCGTTGTTGTAAATTAGTTTTTGAGCATAATCAATTAAAAAGGCGTCTTCGATTCCGAATATTGGAACAAAAACATTTTCAATTTCAGTAAGTTCTTTATCTACTAAAATCCCAATTGGCATTTTGCTTTTAGAAATTAGTAAGCGGGTTTTATCATCAAAAGGGGAGTTTTCAAATAAACCTTCTTTTCCAGTAAATTTATCTAAAAGTCTCTCAGGGTTAATTATTCTGGTTGTAAATCCAAGTACTTTCCCTAAAAGTGAACCTTCAAAAATAGACTTTCCTAAGCCTACCAAAACTAAATCGAATTCTCCTCCAGTTGCAATATCTGCAATATCACTTTCAATATCAATGGTTGATTTAAAAATAGGAGTGACCTCTTGATTTAAGATGGTTGCTTCCGCTAGAATAGGTTCAAACGTTTCTTTTTCGTAATCTTTTAAATTATAGGAATGCACCTCGTCACTTAAAGATAAATGAAGAACAGTTACATTAGAATTTTCCTTTTGTTTTCTTACAAAGCTATTTGCCAAGCGAAGAAGAGACTTTCCTTTTTCATTTGTTCCGAAGGATATCAATATCTTAAATTTACTATTGTCAATTATTGCTTTGGGAATGATTCCAACTTTTCGATTAAAAACAAAATCAATAAGGTCAATAGCTGGTCCAGTCATAAAAGTGGTGACCAATGCCATAATTACCATCATGGTAAAAACTTCTGGAGTTAATACTTTTAAATCCAAACCAATATTTAATACAATTAATTCCATTAAGCCTCGCGTATTCATCAAAGCTCCAATTGTTAGACTATCACGCCAATTTTGCCCTACAAATTTTGCTGCTAAAGCGCTTCCAAAAAACTTTCCAACAACCGCTACTAGAATAATCAATCCGGTTATTTGCCATAAATAAGCATCATTTATTAATCCAATCTCAGTACGTAATCCGGTAAAAACGAAAAATAACGGCAGCAATAATATTAATGCAACATCTTCTACTTTTTCGATAATAATTTTTCTAATTTTAGTAATGTCTGGCATAATTGCCCCAGTCATAAATGCACCAAATAAAGCATGAATTCCAATTATTTCAGTGATATATGAGGAGATAATTAAGGTTACCAAGAAAATGGCAACAACCGGTTTACTTAGGTTTTCTCTAGTTGCATATAAGTCTCCAATTTTTTTAAGGAATGGTTTTACTACAAATAACATGAGTAAAACGTAAAGCAATGCCAATGAAATTATATACATTGAACTGGCAAAACTCCCTGCTTTTACAATAGCAATAACTGCTGCTAAAATACACCATGCTGTTATATCGTCGGCAGCGGCACAAGTAATTACAATTGCCCCCAATTTGGTTTTATGAATACCTCGTTCTTGTACAATTCTAGCCAAAACCGGGAACGCAGTGATACTCATTGCAATCCCCATAAATAGGGCAAAAGACAAGAAAGGAACACCTACAGGAGCAAATCGATAGTATACGAAATAGGCCAAACCAATTCCTAACGTAAACGGAATTACAATACTGGCATGGCTGATAACAATAGCTTCGTTGGCTCTGTTTTTTAGAACCTTCAAATCAAGTTCCATGCCAACAACAAACATGAAAAGGATTAAACCAATTTGGCTTAAAAATTGAAGATTGCCAAGAGATTCTATTGGAAAGAGCATACCTGAATATTCAGGAAAATACATTCCTACAACGGATGGCCCAAGGAATATTCCAGCAATAATTTCACCAATTACAGATGGCTGTCCTATTTTTCGGAAAATCCATCCAAAAAAACGTGCAACTATAATTATAGTTATTATTTGCAATAATAATATTGCTAATGGGTGTTCTAAATTATGAATTAAGGAAGTAAAAAACTGCCCAAATAAAGTGTCATTAGAAGACTTAGAAACCACACTTCTTCCAATTTCTAGTGTTTTTCCTTTAGAAACTATCCAAAACATAAGAGCTGTAAACCCACCAGTAACTCCAATATAAAATAAAACATTTTTAATATTTTTCATGGGCAAATTAGCTTATAAATTGAATGCTACAAATATGAGAAAAACTAAACATAAATATAATATATTTTTCTATGAATTAACTTAAAAATAAATTCAAATATAAGAATTAAAATTTTGGAAAAGTTTTGCTTTTAGCACTTTGCATTTAATGCGTTTTAATTACCTTTGCTCCCGATTAAATCTATTCATGAAAAAGAAAATAAAAGCAGGTTTTTGGGAATATATTGCTGGTATTGTGCTCCGTAATCGAGTAACAATTTTGGTAATTGTATTTTTACTTACCGTTTTTTTTGCGTTTCAATGGAAAAATGTCGGCATGACCTACAATGAGGCAAATTTATTGCCTAAAGATCATCCAGCCAATAAGGATTATACCCAGTTTTTGAACACATTTGGAGAAGAAGGGAATCTTATAGTTATTGGGATAAAAGACGACACTTTTTTTACTCCAAAAGCCTTTGCGGCTTGGAATCAAATGATACATTCTTTGAAGTCTCAAAAAGAAATTGAATTGGTTGTTTCCATTAGTAATTTTAAAAAATTACAAAAAGATACTATAAATGAAAAATTTCAATTAGTTCCTCTTGTAGATTCTACTCAACTTAATAATTCAGTTTATTTAAAGGATATAAAAAAACAATTATTTAATGATTTGCCTTTTTATGAAGGCCTACTTTTCAACAAAAAATCTGGGAGTATTCGCGCTGCTATTTACATGAATAAAAAAGTGGTGAATTCCCCAATTCGAAAAGAATTTATACTAAAGGTCTTGGTTCCTGCTGTTGAAAAATTTGAAAAAGAAACTAAAATTGATCTTAAAGTTTCAGGAATGCCTTACATCCGAACGATAAATACCGAAAATATGAAAGGAGAAATAGGCCTTTTTATTGGAGCTGCACTATTTATTACCTCGCTTATTTTTTTCTTATTTTTTCGTTCCTTCCGAGCAACTTTTATTTCCATCTGTATACTTATTTTCGGGGTAATGTGGTCTTTCGGTACTCTTGGGTTGTTGCATTATAAAATAACGATTCTTACTGCAATTATCCCACCGTTAATTATTGTTATCGGAATTACTAATTGTATTTTTTTGATAAATAAATACCAACAAGAAGTAAAAATCCATGGCAATCAAGCTAAATCTTTGCAACGTGTAATTTCTAAAATTGGCGTTTCCACCTTAATGACCAATATGACTACTGCAATAGGTTTTGCAACGTTCATGATTACAGGCAACGATTTACTTTATGAATTTGGCTTGGTTACATCCATAAATGTTATTACTGTTTATCTTCTTACTCTTGTAGTTGTGCCTATTATTTATAGTTTTATGCCGATTCCAAAAGAGAAGCATTTAAATCATTTAACAAAAAATTACCTTTCCTCAATATTAAATTGGGTAGAAAATATTGTTCGCTTTAAAAGAAAAAAGATTTATATAATTTACGGATTATTAATGATATTTAGTTTGATTGGAGTTTCTCAAATGAAAGTATCAGGAAGTTTAATTGGAGAAATGCCTAAAAGTGCTTCGTTCTTCAAGGATATTCTCTTTTTTGAAAAAGAATTTAACGGGGTGCAACCTCTAGAAATTATGATTAACACAGGTCATAAAAAAGGGGTAATGAAATCGTCTACTATCCGAAAAATGGACGAATTGCAAAAAACTATTGATAGCCTCCCCGAATTATCCAAGCCAGTTTCTATTGTTAATTTAGTCAAATATTCCAAGCAAGCCTATTACAATGGTAATCCAGAATATTACGAATTACCTACTTCCCAAGAGCAAGCATTCATATTGAGTTATGCCAAAAATGCTACCAAGAATTCAAAGGAGAATTTAATGAAAAGTTATGTAGATTCAACAGGACAATATGCTAGAATCACCACTTTCATGAAAGACATTGGAACAGAAGAAATGGCTAAAGTAGAAAAGAGATTAAACAAAAGGATTAATCAAATTTTTCCGAGTTCTAAATATAAAGTTACCCTTACGGGAAAAGCCTTAGTTTTTCAAAAAGGAACAACCTATTTGGTAAACAACCTTATTGAATCCTTAATTTTCGCGATACTCCTAATTGCTGGATTAATGGTTTACATGTTTCGCTCTTGGAAGATGATATTTGCTTCGGTTGTAACTAATATTCTCCCTTTATGTATAACTTCTGGATTGATGGGGTATTTTGGAATTCCATTAAAACCCTCAACTATTTTGGTTTTTAGCATTGCCTTCGGAATTTCAGTAGATAATGCAATTCAATTCATGGCCAAATACCGCCATGATTTATTACATAATAATGGTAAAATTAAAAAAGCGGTAGTGAGCGCTTTGCATGAAACCGGCGTAAGCACTTTCTATACTTCTATGGTTTTAATCTTCGGGTTTGCCATATTTACCTTGTCAAGTTTTAGCGGAACTATTGCCCTTGGAGGCTTAATTTCTGTAACACTTACTTTTGCTATGTTTGCTAATTTATTAGTATTGCCAGCCTTAGTATTAACTACTGCAAAATGGGGAGGGAAAAGAGATACCAGCGAAGAGCCTTCAACCAATTTTCTGAGATCTCAGTTTGATGACGATGAGGAATTGTAAAACTATTAAAAATAAAAATAATTTATATTTGTAATATAATTTTGTTTGTTATTCTAACATTCTAAATTAGATGATCTAAAAAATCTTTAAAAAATGAAACATACTAAAGTTAAAGACTTATTAAATAGTGCCAAAACGCTACAAGAAGTAAATGCAAAAGGCTGGGTTAGAACTTTTAGAAATAACCAATTTATTGCATTGAATGATGGGTCTACCATTCATAATATTCAATGTGTAGTTGATTTTGAAAACACTGCCGAAGAAACTTTAAAAAGAATTACTACGGGTGCTGCAGTTTCAGTAACTGGAGAATTAGTGGAAAGTAAAGGTGCTGGACAGAAATATGAAATTCAAGTTTCTAAGTTAGAAATTTTAGGCGATTGTGATGCCGAAAAATTCCCAATACAACCAAAAAACAAACCAAGTTTAGATTTTCTTCGAGAAAATGCTCACTTACGCGCTCGAACTAATATGTTTGGTGCGATTATGAGAGTGCGCTCAGTTCTTTCTTTTGCAGTACACAACTATTTCCAGGAAAAAGGATTTGTATATGTAAATACACCAATCATAACCGGTTCAGATGCTGAAGGCGCTGGTGAAATGTTTAAAGTAACCGCTTTGCCATTTGACGGAACTCCGAAAACCGAAGATGGAAAAGTAAATTACAAAGAAGATTTCTTCGGAAAAGAAACTAATTTAACTGTTTCCGGACAATTGGAAGCCGAAACCTATGCAATGGCTTTAGGACAAGTTTATACTTTCGGACCAACTTTTCGTGCAGAAAACTCCAATACTTCCCGTCATTTGGCCGAATTTTGGATGATTGAACCTGAAGTTGCTTTTAATGATCTGAACGATAATATGGATTTGGCTGAAGATTTTATCCAACATGTAATTAAATATACAATGGATAAATGCCAAGATGATTTAAAATTTTTAGAAGGTCGTTTATTAGACGAAGAAAAAGCAAAACCACAGGCGGAACGAAGCGAAATGGCATTATTGGAAAAATTGAATTTTGTTTTAGAAAACAATTTCAAACGAGTTTCTTATACCGAAGCAATTGACATTTTAAGAGATTGCACACCAAATAAAAAGAAAAAATTCAACTATATTATTAACGAATGGGGCGCTGATTTACAAAGCGAACACGAACGTTATTTAGTAGAAAAACACTTTAAATGTCCGGTAATATTATTTGATTACCCTGCAAATATTAAAGCGTTTTACATGCGATTGAACGAAGACGGAAAAACGGTTCGTGCTATGGACATCCTTTTCCCAGGTATTGGGGAAATCGTTGGAGGATCGCAAAGAGAAGAGCGTTTTGATGTTCTAGTTGAAAAAATGAAAGCCCTCGGAATTGACGAAGAAGAACTTTGGTGGTATTTAGATACCCGTAGATTTGGTTCGGCAGTTCATTCTGGTTTCGGATTAGGATTTGAAAGATTAGTTTTATTCGTTACCGGTATGACAAATATTAGAGACGTAATTCCGTTTCCTAGAACACCAATGAATGCAGAATTCTAAATTCTCAATAAATGCTTAGACAAAACTTACAATTTAAACTATCTCAGAAGTTATCTCCTCAACAAATCCAGTTGATGAAGTTAATTCAGTTGCCTACATTGGCATTAGAGCAACGTTTATTGGAAGAAATAAATGAAAATCCAGCATTAGAAATAGGCAAAGACGAAGAAGTATATGAAAAAGACGAATTTGATAACAATGAAGATTATGATGACTACGAAGGCGGCGATAACATTGAAGCGGACGATATAAATATTGACGAGTATTTAAGTAACGATGAAACTCCTGATTATAAACTGCAAACTAATAATTACAGCAATGAGGAAGAAAGAGAAAACCCATTTGCATCGCCTTTAAGTTTTCATCAAGATTTAATAAATCAGCTAAACACCTTTATTCTTAACGATACAGACCGAGAAATTGCTGAATTTCTGGTGGGTAGCATTGACGATATGGGCTACATTCGCAGAACCGTAGAAGATATTGTAGACGATATGGCATTCACTCAAGGAGTCTATACCGATGAGAAAAATGTAGAGCGAATGCTACACGTTATTCACGAACTAGAACCATCAGGTGTTGGTGCACGGGACTTGCAAGAATGTTTGTTATTGCAACTCAAACATAAAACCCCAACACAAGATATTGCTTTGGCAATCGATATTATCGAAAACCAATTTGAAGCCTTTACCAAAAAGCATTACGATAAGCTACTTCAAAAATATTCTATATCTCAGGACCAGTTAAAAAAGACCGTTCACGAAATAGAAAAATTAAATCCTAAACCAGGAGGTTCTTTCACCGGAAATAATAAAGTTACCGAAAATATCGTTCCTGATTTCGCCATTCGCATCAACGATGGCGAACTAGAACTTATCCTAAACGGAAGAAATGCACCTTCCTTACATGTCTCAAAAGACTACCAAGAAATGATGCAAACCTACAAGGTATCAAGTGATAAATCCAATTCCCAAAAGGATGCCGTGCAGTTCATCAAGCAAAAACTAGACTCTGCCAAATGGTTCATTGATGCCATAAAACAACGTCAAGAAACACTTTATGTAACCATGAATGCCATCATGCACTTTCAACAAGAGTACTTTTTAGACGGTGAAGAAACTAGCCTAAAACCCATGATTCTTAAAGACATTGCAGACATGGTAGGCCTTGATATATCCACCGTTTCTCGTGTTGCTAACAGCAAATATGTCGACACACCTTATGGCACCAAACTAATTAAAGAATTCTTTTCTGAAGCCATGAAGAACGACCAAGGCGAAGATGTTTCAACCCTTGAAATCAAAAAAATTCTGCAAAATATAATCGAGGCCGAAGACAAACACAAGCCACTTCCTGATGATCAACTAGCGGATATTTTAAAAGAAAAAGGCTATCCAATTGCCAGAAGAACAATTGCCAAATACAGAGAGCAACTCGATATTCCTGTAGCTAGAATGCGAAAACAAATATAGTTTTTCTCGTAGCGAATGTTTTAGGTATTTTAGCAATGACAATTCCCGCTATACATTACAATAAAAAATGCTTCCCAACACGGGAAGTATTTTTTATTTTCATTTCTATCGGGGCTAGATTGGTTATGTCTTTTGTGAAATAAATAAAAATCACAAAACCATTAAGTTACATCCTCTAATGTCCGAATTATCAAATCTTCCTAGCACTTCGAAGGAATTATTAGGATATTTCTTACCTAAATCTTGTGTTGCAATAAACGAACAAGAATTAAAATTGGCTAGGTCAATTATATTTATACCACCTGTTTTTCCTGTCGTTACATACGATAAAGCATCTTCGGTATCCCGAATTAAGATGTTCATCCAGTTTGGGCATTCAAAAATGCCGCTTCCTAAAGAGTAGGCCTGTGATAATAATTCAGTCATTCCATATTCAGAATGAATGCTGGTTACTCCGAACCCATTACATAAAATCTCATGTAGTTCTTCACGGATGATTTCTTTCCTTTTACCCTTCATTCCGCCAGTTTCCATTATAATGGTATTTTTTAATTGAAATTTTTGTATGTCAATTAAATCTAATAATGCGTAAGTAACTCCAATTAAAATTACGTTTTGACCTGAAGAATCTAATTCAACTAATTTTGAAATAAGTTCATCATAATTATTCAAATAAAATCCGCTACTAGAGTTTTTAGAAAGAGCTATTAAATCGCGAACCATATATACTAAAGAAGATCCACTACGTTCTAAATAGGAAGGGAGTAATGCTAAAACTGTATAATTTTCAATATTTCCGTAGAATTCAGAAAAAGCATTTCGGTAACTCTCTTCATATAGAGAAACATCGGTAATAATATGTTTGCTAGTAATCATTCCAGTAGTACCGCTACTAGTAAAAATATCTTGAATGGTCTCTGTATTGGAAAGGACTTCGTGGCTTTTAAAAAATTGAATAGGCAAAAAAGGAATCTGGTGCAAACTTTTAATGCTGCCTTTTTCTACTTTTAATAATTCACAAAATTCACGATAAACGATATTATTCTCATATTGAAAACGAAAAACTTTTAAAGCAATTTTTTCAAATTGTTTTGCATTAGAAATAGAGAAAATATCTTGGGGATTTATCAAGGGAATAATTTTTACAAAAGTAATAAAAATAAAAAAGCTCCAATGCGAATTGGAGCTTTCATATTTATATTAAAATTAATTATCTAATAACTAATTTTTTAGTATCTGTTTTACCTTCTTCAGTAATACGAACTATGTAAACACCGGCATTTAATTGGCTTACATTAATTGAATTAGTCGAAGTAGTAGTGTTTAATACTTGTTTTCCTAAAATGTCATAAACAGTTATAATTCTTTCAGCGTTAGCATCCGACTCAATAAACATAGTTCCGTTAGAAACAGGATTTGGGTATACTTTTAATCCAGCAATAGCGCTAACTTGATTAGATGTTAATAATCCAGGAATTGTTGTTGCAATTCTTAACTCATCTACTGTAATAGTTGGGTTTGTAGTTAAACTTCCTTGTCTTAATAAAAATCCACCTAAAGTTGTTATTGCAGCAGTTGGCGTATCGGTTAAGTTAGGAAGAGTAGCACTTGTAAAGGTTAATAAGTTTGGGTTTAACCAAGCTTTTAATGTAGTAAAGTCGTATCCTAGAACCACTAAAATAGTATCTCCAACGTTAAATAAAGTTGCGTCATAATTTGTAGTTGAAGTTCCAGAAGTTAACCCTAGTTGAAATTGAGTGCCAGATTTTTTAATAAATAATCTAGCTTTGAAATTTGAAGATACACCATCTGTTAAAACCACAAAATAGTCTTGATTTCCATCAGTCGTTACATTAGCGTAATCGCTAACGTTAATTAAGAAAGACGCATAAAGTCCACCCTCAGCAACAGTTGTTGGAGTGAAAGGCGTATGGCATTCTTTACCGTCTCCGCCCATGCTAACTGAGTTTCCAGAAGAAGTAAGTCCAGCGTAACTTAAATTACCAGTTACAACTGATATATTATCTCCTGAGTTAGAGTTTGCCCATGTTTGATAAGATCCTAATGCACTTCCAACATTATAATTAAATGCTTCAGATAAAGGCAAAGTATTTACTGGTTTGCATTCTGGAGCTGTTAATGATGCCGAATAAGAACAAACCCCATTAACTATATCTAATGTTAGATAAGTGCCTTCTGTAATTCCGGTAATTAAAATATTTCCTGCAGCAATTGTATTTGGGTTGTCACCAGCAACAGTTCCAGTAGAAGGAGTTATTACATAACCTGTTGTACCCCCTCCTGTAAATGGTATTGTTGCTGTATATGTGTCTATATTATAAGTTAAAGCATCACAAACCCCAGTTGGACTTCCAAGAACAAGTGTACAAGATGGGTTGAAGTTAAAAACTTTAATATCATCAATTCTAAATTGGGTTGTGTTTGGAGCTGCAACAGTAGATGGTTGTGTAAATCTTAAAGATAATGTAGCAGTTGATGGAATTTGTCCAGCTCCAATTGTAACTAAATTCCAAGATGTAGTTGTATTGTTTGTAAATGTTATTGGAGACCAATTTGCACCATTATCCGTACTTTTTTCCAATATTAATTGACTTGCTACTACTGATGTTAGGTATCCAAAAGACAATTGCAAATTACCAGAAGAATATGCCGTTGTGTTTATACCGTCAATTTGAAAAAAATGACCAACACTTGTTGTGTTTGATAAAAAGACGTTTCCACTTCCAGAAACACCAGCGTATCCATTTGATACAGAAGTTGCTCGCAAACTAGTAGCACCCGAAGTACCAGAGTAAATAATAGGAGCAGAGTTTTGAAATGTTGCAGGAGATGTACCAGTTATGTAGTTGGCAACTGTTGTGTTTCCAGTAGGAATTCCAAAATTTTCAGAATAAATAGTCTGTCCAAATGAAGCAGACACAACTACTAGCAATAATAAAATGTAAAGTTTTTTCATGATTTTTAATATAAAATTATTTGACAAAGGTAATCACTATTTCTTTTGAATGAAAAAAATCATGTAAACAAATAGTTAATGTATAAAATTTAATTATCTGATAATTAATTTTCTAGTAGCACTGGAGTCTCCTTCTTCGATTTTAATAAAATAAACACCTGGGGAAAGTGAAGCTACATTCAATTCTTTAGAGGTTAAAAGTGTTTGTAGCACTTTTTTTCCTAAAACATCAAAAATTGTAATTTGCTTATCGTCGTTATTTTTGGAGGAGATGTATAATTTGCCATTAGTTACAGGGTTAGGATAAAAGGTCAACCCTTCAATAGTGTTTTCCTGCACTTTTGATTGTGATTTTAAATCTTGTGCTAATACACTTGAAGTGCTTAAGCAAAGAAAAAATAATATGATATAAATGTAATTTTTTGTCATTTGTTTCATTTCTTCGTAGCAAATATATATAAATTATTTCAAATAGTATGCCAAAAGCTACTATTTATCATTTATTGTTAAAATTTAATTGCAGTCGTAAAAATATTTTTAATCAAAATTTATTTCTTTATTCCTGATTTGTTTACAAAAAAGCATCATTTTTATTGTCAAACATTATATTCTTAAATTTATTTTAATAAGGTGAATGCAATTGTTTGTTTTTATATTGTTACTTTAATGTTATTATATTGTTTTGTGGTTGATAATTTCTTAAGTTTTGTATTATCTTTACCCTCGTATCTTAAACACTTCTTACTTTTATGAAAAAAAAAGAAATTAAAATATTATTAGTAGATGATGAGATAGATATCCTTGAAATAGTAGGGTATAATTTATCTCAAGAAGGGTATAGTATTTTTACTGCTTCTAATGGAAAAGAAGCTATAGAAGCTGCATTAAAAGTACACCCACATTTAATAATTATGGATGTGATGATGCCTGAAATGGACGGAATGGAAGCTTGTGAAAACATTCGAAAAATACCTGAATTAAGTAATACTATTATCGCTTTTTTAACTGCTAGAAGTGAGGATTATTCTCAAGTTGCAGGTTTTGATGCAGGAGCCGATGATTATATTCCAAAACCAATCAAGCCAAAATTATTAGTAAGTAAAGTAAAAGCTTTGTTAAGAAGATTAAAAGAAGATAGTTTTACTAATGATAATTTAAATGTTGGTGGAATTGTTATAAACAGAGAAGAATATAAAATAATTATGGAAGATAAAGAAATAGTTCTTCCTAGAAAAGAATTTGAACTCTTTTATTTACTTGCCTCTAAACCAGGAAAAGTATTTAAAAGAGAAGAAATTTTAGATAAAGTTTGGGGAAATGATGTTATTGTGGGTGGACGTACAATTGATGTACACATAAGAAAATTACGTGAAAAAATTGGTGACGATTTTTTTAAAACCATAAAAGGGGTAGGATATAAATTTGAAGTATAATTCAAATAATTAAAATCAGAATACACTATATAAATGTCATTACGCTTTAAGAAAACCTATACTTTTTCGGTAATTTCGGCTCTATACATTACACTTTTTTCAACAACTTTAGTGGCTTTATTATTATTATTATTTGCTACTTTTTCTTGGATTCCTTGTGCTGTATTTGCTTTTATTATTGCTTTTTTTGCATTTTTTGTAATTCAGTATCGAGTAGAGCATTTTATTTACAGAAGGGTAAAAAAGATATACGACGATGTATCACTCCTAGATTCATCAACACTTCGGACACAATCTATCACCACCGATATGGCAACATTAACTCGAGAAGTTAAAAAATTTGCTACCGATAAAAAAGTTGAAATTGAAAACCTAAAAGTTCGTGAAGAATACCGAAGAGAATTTATGGGGAATGTTTCTCACGAGTTAAAAACACCCCTTTTTACTGTTCAAGGTTACCTTTCTACTTTGCTAGATGGTGCAATGAAAGATAAAGATTTGAGAAAAAAATATTTAGAAAGAGCAGAAAAAGGAGTTGAACGTCTTGTGTATATTGTAGAAGATTTAGACATGATTTCTAAATTAGAAATGGGCCAGTTAAACTTAGAATATGCCGAATTTAATATTGTAGAATTGATTCAAAATGTGTTTGATTTACTAGAAATGAATGCTGATAAAAAAAACATTATTTTAATGTTTGACAGAAAATATAACAAAGCAATTAATGTTGTAGCAGATCAAGAGAAAATCCAACAGGCAGTAACTAATTTGGTTATAAACTCTATAAAATACGGCAAAGAAAACGGCACTACAGAAGTATCAATTGAAGATTTAGTCGACAACAAAATAATTGTTAAAATTAGCGATAATGGCGAAGGGATAGAACAACAATATATCCCTAGACTTTTTGAACGTTTTTTCAGAGTAGATAAAAGTGGTGCCCGAAGTGAAGGAGGCTCCGGACTAGGACTTTCAATAGTTAAGCACATTATTGAGGGACACAACGAAAAAATTAATGTTCAAAGTAAATTTGGTATAGGTTCTGATTTTTCATTTACTTTGGAAAAGGTCAAATAGTTCTGTCCAATTAGTTTTAGAATTTATTTTTGGCAAACCATTAAACAAATGCATTGAACTTAAGTGTTCTAATTTAAATCTATTTTGTTTTATACTTGGTATATATCCTTCAAATTTACATTTGCTAGCCAGATACTCTTGTTCAAATTGTCCTGGTGTTGGAATAAAATAGGCTTTCTTTTCTAATTTTGTCAAATCCATAATTGTAGTATATCCTGATCTACAAAGAACCATTTCACTTTCATTAAATGTAGTTTCTAATTGTTCCGTTTGCATATAATTATAAAAAGTAACGTTACCTATTTGCTCTATTTTTTGTTCGGCTTCTATTTTTCCTTTTATAAATACTACTTTATCTTTATAATTTTGAAGTTTTTCTGTAAGCTTTTCTTCTAAAAAAGTTCTTTGCGGTTCTGGGCCAGACAAAAGTACCATTAAATTATATTTTATTGGAACAATCTTTTTATTCATTCGGCTTAATACACCGATATATTTAATTTTAAGATTGGTTTTGTTTAAATGCCCCATTTCTCCAGATAAATTAGGTTTCCCATCAACATCAGGAACCCAACATTCATTAAATTTTCTAATATAATAGTTATGAATTTTACTTGAAAACCAAGTAGTATTACCTGATAAAACCTTTAGTTGATGTGTAATATAAACGGAGGGAACACTTTTATTATAAATTCCAAAGCGATTGTCAGAAATAATACCTCCAATAGAATATTCTTTAATCCATTTTGAAACTAACTTTTTTTCTGCACGAACTGCATTAGCTATTTTTGGACTGTTAAACAATAGTTTCCATATAAAATAGCGGGAATTTTTTGGGTATTCAATACAATATGAGGGTAATTCAAGTGCTGTTAAATGAGGAAATTCTTTTTTTAATAATATCAGCGAAGGTCCGTCGGATGCAATTATTGGGTTAAATCCATTTTTTTCCAATTCTTTAATAATAATAATGCATCGTGCAGCATGGCCTAAACCCCAGTTTAGCGGCGCAACTAAAATATTTGTAGGTAAATTATTTGTAGTCATTGGGCGTAACTATATTAAAATTTGCAGTGCAATATATAAATAAAAATCTAAACTAATATTTTATTATTTTTACCAAAATATTAATTTTAGTCGTGGGAAGTAAAAATAAATTAAAAAGGTTCAAAGAAAACGAAACATTCGAAAATGTTTTTCAACCTTCAAGAGAAGAAGTAGTAGGTAATAATTTTCCGTTACTAGGTAAATGGAATAGTGATTTCTTTAAAAATGATAATCCAATAATCATAGAATTAGGATGCGGTAAAGGAGAATATTCGGTTGGCTTAGCATCAATTTTTCCAGATAAAAATTTTATAGGAATTGACATTAAAGGCGCTCGTTTTTGGCGTGGTGCTAAAACTGCTGTAGATGAAGAAATGCGCAATGTTGCTTTTATAAGAACTCAAATCGAGTTAGTTAACCATATTTTTTCCGATGGAGAAGTGGATGAAATATGGATTACATTTCCAGATCCCCAAATAAAGTACAAGCGGACCAAGCACCGCATGACAAATTCGGAATTTTTGCAATTGTATAAAAAAATATTGAAGCCAAATGGAGTTGTAAATTTGAAAACGGATAGTGAATTTATGCACGGTTACACCCTAGGATTATTACATGGGGAAGGCCACGAAGTTTTGTATGCCAACCATAACGTTTATACAAATGAAGGAGCGCCTAGCGAAGTTACGGGTATTCAAACTTTTTATGAAAAACAATATTTAGAAATTAATAAACCAATCACCTATATTCGTTTTAAAATTAAGTAAATGAGTGTTTTTCTTCCCTTTTTTTTCGGATATTTAGCCGCAGTTGTTGGAGTCATTCCGCCAGGATTAATTAACATGACAGCAGCTAAGGTAAGCCTTATTGAAGGAAAGAAAATAGCTTTTTTTTTTGTTTTAGGGGCTTTAGTAATAATTTTTTTTCAAACATATATTTCAGTAATTTTCGCTCAATATATTAATCTTCATAATGAAGTGGTTATTTTACTTCGAGAAATTGGGCTATTAATTTTTTTATTATTATCCATATACTTTTTCAAATTTGCCAAAAACCCTTCTTTCATAAATCCAGAACATGCCGTTGAAAAAAGTAAACATAGTAGATTTTTTAAAGGCATGTTTGTTTCGGCAATAAATTTTTTTCCAATACCTTATTATGTCTTAATCAGTATAACAATGGCATCCTATGGTATTTTTACTTTCGATACTTTGCCCGAATTAAGTTTAGTGATAGGCGCAGTTTTAGGTTCTAGCACCATTTTTTATCTGTATGTGGTTTTCTTTAACAAAATGAAATCCAAGACGGATTTTTTTATAAACAATATGAATAAAATTATAGGAACCATAACCGGAATTGTGGCATTATTAACTTTATTCAATCTTGTAAAATAGTATTTTAATGGAAGAAAATTTCTTTGAAAGAGTTTACACCATTGCCAAACAAATTCCCCAAGGCCGAGTAACTTCTTATGGAGCTATTGCCAAAGCTTTAGGAACGGCGCGCTCTGCAAGAATGGTAGGTTGGGCAATGAATGCCTCACATAATAGAGACGATGTTCCTGCACACAGGGTGGTCAACAGAAAAGGATTACTTTCTGGTAAACACCATTTTGATGGCACCAATCTTATGCAACAACTTTTAGAAAATGAAGGGATAAAAGTCGTTAACAATCAAATTCAAGATTTTGAAAAGGTTTTTTGGGCGCCACAATTGAAAGTATAATCTCAGAGCATTTTATTGAATTATTCTAACATAACTTTATAATATGTCTATTTAAACTTTAATCCTTTAAACTTTAAAACTCCTAAACTTCTTTATATCTTTGCAATCTAAAATCAGTCTTAATAAGAAAGTTAGATTTTATTATATATTTTTAAAAATGAAACTAGATAGAAAAGAAATTCTAAAAGCATTAGAAACAATTACTATTGCTGGCGAAGGAAAGAATATGGTGGATAGTGGTGCTGTGAAAAATGTAATCACTTTTGGTGATGAGGTTGTTGTAGATTTAGTTCTTTCTACTCCGGCTATGCACATAAAAAAAAGGGCGGAAGACGATATTAAAAAATTAATTCACGAACAATTTTCTGCAGCTGCAGAGGTAAAAGTAAACATCAAAGTAGAAGCCAAAGAAAATCCAAACGAAATAAAAGGGAAATCTATACCAGGAATTAGCAATGTTATTGCCGTTGCTTCTGGTAAAGGAGGCGTTGGAAAATCAACTATTACAGCCAACTTAGCTGTGTCTTTAGCCAAAATGGGATTTAAAGTTGGTGTTTTAGATGCTGATATTTATGGACCAAGCATGCCAATCATGTTTGATGTTGAAAACGAAAAACCAATTTCTATAGAAGTCGATGGCAAATCCAAAATGAAACCTATAGAAAGTTACGAAATAAAAATACTTTCCATCGGATTCTTCACTTCCCCAAGTCAAGCCGTGATTTGGAGAGGACCAATGGCCGCCAAAGCATTAAACCAAATGATTTTTGATGCCGATTGGGGAGATCTTGACTTTATGCTAATCGATTTACCCCCAGGAACTGGTGACATTCATTTATCTATCATGCAGTCCATGCCAATCACAGGAGCGGTAATTGTGAGCACGCCTCAGGCAGTTGCTTTGGCAGATGCTAGAAAAGGAATTTCCATGTTCTTGTCCGATAGCATTAACGTTCCGGTTTTAGGAATTATAGAAAACATGGCGTACTTCACTCCAGAAGAACTTCCAGAAAATAAATATTATATCTTTGGAAAAGAAGGCGCTAAAAATCTTGCAGAAGATTTACAAGTCCCTTTCTTAGGAGAAGTTCCTTTAGTGCAAAGCATACGCGAAGCTGGAGATTACGGTCGCCCGGCAGCATTGCAAACTGCTTCTCCATTAGAGAAAGTTTTTGAAGAAATTGCAAGAAATGTAGTACAAGAAACGGTGAAAAGAAACGAAAATTTAGCGCCAACCGAGGCAATAAAAATAACCACAATGGCAGGTTGTTCTGCAGTGAAAAAATAGACTTCTTAGACCACTTAGATTTATTAGACATTTTAAACCTCCTTAAATTCTAAAAATCTAGCTATCTAAGAATTCTAAAAATAGTAATTATCTAAGCAGTCTAAAAATCTAAAATGTCTAAATTATGACAAACGAAGAGTTAACTTTAAATATCGAAAAAGCACTACAGGAAATTCGCCCTTTCTTGAATTCAGATGGTGGCGATATTAGTTTGATTTCAATAGAAGATGAAAAACACGTAAAAGTCCGTTTTCAAGGTGCTTGTACCAGTTGTAGTGTAAACCAAATGACTTTAAAAGCAGGGGTAGAGACTACGATTAAAAAATATGCACCACAAATAGAAACCGTAGAGAATATTGCTTAATAGTTTTTGGGCGTTACCTTTCAGGTTGGGCTTTCCGTTTTAATCTTTTGTTTTTTAAAGAAAAAAACAAAAGGATTTCCACTACAATCCCTAACGCATAATGAACTTATAAATAGAATACATATAAAAATTTATATTTTAGAATTTTGCAATTGCAATTTCTAAACTAATAAACTTCTAAAATGATTGAAACCGATATACTTATTATAGGAGCTGGTCCAACTGGACTTTTTGCTGTCTTTGAAGCAGGATTATTACAATTAAAATGCCATATTATTGATGCGCTTCCGCAACCGGGTGGGCAATTGGCCGAATTATATCCCAAAAAACCAATCTTTGATATTCCGGGTTACCCTGAAGTTTTAGCAGGAGATTTGGTAACCAATTTAATGGAACAAATAAAGCAATTTCAACCTGGTTTTACACTAGCGCAAACTGCCGAAACTATTGATACATTAGAAGATGGAACGTTCATAGTTACCACTAATAAAGGAATAAAGCACCACGCCAAAGCAGTTGCAATTGCAGGTGGCTTAGGAACATTTGAACCTAGAAAACCGCAGTTAGAAAACATTTCGTTTTATGAAGAAAAAGGAGTAGAATATTTTGTAAAAGACCCCGAGTTGTTTCGCAATAAACGGGTAGTAATTGCAGGAGGAGGAGATTCCGCTTTAGATTGGAGCGTTTTTCTTTCTAATGTTGCTTCCGAAGTGACTTTAGTGCACCGAAGAAATGAATTTCGTGGCGCTTTAGATTCGGTTGAGAAAGTGCAAGAATTAAAAAAACTTGGAAAAATAAACCTGATTACTCCAGCAGAAGTGGTGGCAGTGCAAGGAACCAAACATATAGAAAGTATCGTTTTGGAAAATCAAGGCGTGCAACAAGTTTTAGAAACAGATTTTTTCATTCCTCTTTTTGGGCTCACGCCTAAATTAGGAGCGATTGCCAATTGGGGATTAGAGATTGAAAAAAATGCAATTAAAGTAAATAATGCTCTAGATTATCAAACTAATATTCCCGGAATTTATGCCATCGGCGATGTCAATATTTATCCAGGTAAATTAAAACTAATTCTTTGCGGTTTTCACGAAGCAACTTTAATGTGTCAAAGTGTTTACCAGAGAATTAATCCAGGAAAGAGGTACGTACTTAAATACACTACCGTTTCTGGTGTTGATGGTTTTGACGGAACTAGAAAAGAAGCAGAAAAAGCAGTTGTAAAATCGATAGAATAAATATTTATATTTGTTTTTTAAAAATAGTGTTATGGATAATTTTAGAATGGATAGAAGCGTAGTTTCAAAATCTACATTTGAAGAAGCAGACGATCATGTTACTTTATATAAAGATAAAACACCATTGGAACGACTAAATCACGCCTGTTTTATAATTAATTCTATTTTTAATGTAACTCCAAACACGAAAGTAGATAGAAAAGTAACGTTCGCAAGAAAACATGTCAAATAATATTTTCAATTTTGATTTTTTAGAATTTCTTAAACTATTAGAGAAACATGAAGTTGATTTTTTATTAGTTGGAGGGTATGCAGTTATTTTACATGGCTATATTAGAAGTACGGGAGACATAGATTTATGGATTGAGAGAACAGATACTAATTATGAAAAATTAATAAAAGTATATTTAGATTTTAGCGCACCTATATTCCCAAAAGAACAGTTTTCAAATCCTAAATTTAATGTTTGGGGAATTGGAGTTGAGCCCTCTAAAATTGAAATACTAACTCAAGTTGATGGATTATTATTTAATGAAAGTTTTAAAAAGCGTAAATTTTTTAAAGTTGATAATTTTCAAATTCCTTACATTGATTTTGACGATTTAATTAAAAATAAATTAACATCAGGCAGGTATAAAGATTTAGCAGATATTGAACAATTAAGAAAGCTCAAAAAATAATAATGCCACAAGACATTACCATAAAAATTACCGACAGAAATGGAGTGAAACATGAAGTTCTCGCCCCAACAGATATAAACCTTAATGTAATGGAACTAATTCGGATGTATGAATTAGCCGAAGAAGGTACTATTGGTGTTTGTGGCGGAATGGCAATGTGTGCTTCTTGCCAATGTTATGTTTTAAATGATGTTTTAAAAACCGAACGCAATGAAGATGAAGACGCCATGCTCTCGGACGCTTATCACGTAAAACCAAACAGTAGGCTAGGATGTCAAATTGCTATATCGGATGCTATTGACGGGCTAGAACTAGAAATAGCCTCCGAACAATAAAAGTAAAGCGAGAATTTTTTCTCGCTTTTTTATTTAAATAAGTTCCAATTCTTTTTGTGTTATTTGCTCTTTAATTGCATCCCAAAGTCCAATGCGCTTTTCTAACGCTCGCATAGAAACTTCTTCTACTTCTTTCCATTTTGTTTCATTGGTTCCGCACAATTCCGAAATCATTTGCATTGCCATTGGACCATGTTCATCGGCATCTAGTTCAATATGTCTTTCAAAATAGTAAATCAATTTAGATAAATCCGTTTCTGGAAAATTGACTTGAAAATTCTTCAAGATTTCGGTAAACATACTCGGAATTAAATCTTCTCTTCCAAAAGTGAACGCCGCTGCAATTTCATGGGATTTTCCTTCTTCAATAACTCTAAAAGTAAACTCTAAAAATTCTTTAACATTAGGATGTAAATTACTTTGCTTAATAGAAACAAATATGTTTTGGGTTGCTTTTACATTTTCTAGAAATGCGTTTATTTCTTCGGTATTAGCACCACATTGTTGCATGGCGTCTTGGTACATTTCAAAATGACTTTGTCTTGAACCATCTAAAGCCAAATCGGTTTCTTCGGCAACCACTATTTCGTTTATCAAATAACGCACTTCAGGATTTCCTACAGGAAGCCAAGGTGTTGTGGTGCAAGTAAGTTTGTTTTGTAAGGCTTTTAGTAACGACATAAAATCCCAAACGGCATAAATATGGTTTTCTAAAAAACAATGTAAATCTTCAATAGTTTTTACTTTTTCATATAACGAATGGGTAAGTAATTGATTTTTATAATCTTGAATATTTTTATTGATAGTTGGTATTGTCATGTTTTTTTGTTTTTTGTAATAGTTTGATAAAATTTAAATGGACTTTTAAACAAACAAGTTTAATATTAAATAAATCTCTGTAAAAGTAAAAAAGCTCTTTTAAGCTATGAAATTTTTAATTAAATTTTATGAATTGTTTGCGGAATTATTTTTTTATTTCAAAATTATTTCTTCAGAACATTTTTTCAAATAAAATTAATTTTCAATAAAAATATTTTTGAAATGTTAATTTAATATTATTATTTACTTATAATTAAAGAGTTAAGTGTTTATTTTTCATTATTTGTTTTTCTATATGTTAAAAAAATAATTATATTTGCAAGATTTATATTACATTTTTTAATTTTAAATCTAAGGTAGAAATATTGATTAAATTGAAAAAGCGTATTTTAATTAACACATTAATAATAAATCCCATCTCTTATTATGAAAACAATTACAATTCTTAAAAATCTTTTGTTTCTTACGACAAAAAAAATAGATATCAATAATGAATTAATTGTAACACAAAACAATAATAAAAGTCCTTTTTTACTAAATAGGTTACCACTTTTTCTTTTGATTTTCTTTTTAGGAGCTAAAGCCAACGCCCAAAGTGTAACAATATCATCAAGTGATTCTGATAATAGTATTTGTTCAGGAACAAGTGTAACTTTTACAGCTATTGCAAATGTTGATGGCGGAAGTGTTACTCTATACCAATGGAAAGTTGACGGAAATAATGCTGGTTCTAACGCTAATACTTTTACTGTTTCAAATTTAACAAACGAACAAAATGTTACAGTGACAATTTCAACTAATATTGAAGAAACCACTTACACCTCTGATCCAATAGTAACTACAGTTACAGCAATCCCTACAGCAAGTGTAGTTATTGCCTCAAGTGATTCAGACAATAGTATATGTACTGGAACAAGCGTAACCTTTACTGCTACTCCAACAAATGGAGGAGCAGCACCAACCTACCAATGGAAAATAGGATCAACAAATGTTGGAACTGATAGTTCAACATTTACAACAGAGGAATTAGTAAATTCTGATTCAGTAACAGTAGTAATGACATCTAATGCTGGATGTGTTAGCGCAACCCCAGTTACTTCAAATGCTGTAGTAACTACAGTTACAGCAATCCCTACAGCAAGTGTAGTTATTGCCTCAAGTGATTCAGACAATAGTATATGT
>CANGWK010000001.1 GCA_947457615.1 Flavobacteriaceae bacterium | reverse complement strand
AAGTTCTCCCAAACGATTATCTCCATCGGCAGAAACGTGGTGAAACTCATCAATAGCAACTAAAACATTATTGAATGATTCTGTTGGAAGTTGTTCAAAGGCAAAACGTAAAGTAGCGTGAGTACAAATAAGGATTTTCTCCTCATTATCCATAAACTTCTTGAATGCCTCAACCTTACTTTTACTCTCGTCCATCCCCGGTGTACAGAGGTTGTATAAATCGTTAGGGACCCAATCAGCATAGAATCCATATTTGGAAAGCTCTGTTTTTTCAAATGAACCACCAATGGAACGTTCCGGAACTGCAACAATAACTTTCTTAATCCCTTGATTAATTAACTTATCTAACGCAATAAACATTAAGGCACGTGATTTACCGGATGCTGGTGGGGCTTTCAACAAAAGATATTGGTCGTTTCTTGCTTGGAATGCTTTCGCTTGCATTTCACGCATTCCATATTCATTTGTTTTGGAACTCTGACCCGTTTGGGCATAGGTAACATCTACAAGATTTGGCATATTATTTTTTAGTTTTTTTAGTTGACTCAAATAAAGTCCCGTGTTCTTTTTCTTTGGAAATCATTTGTTCGTATAATTTAAACAAATACTCTAAACGTTCTTCATCACTTTCAAATGGTTTTAGACGATAACAACGTTCCACTGCTAAATCATTTTGACGATGTGCCTCACGTAACCCTTCCGGCATTTTATCCGGGTCATATAATTGTGCTAATGTTTTTTCGGAGTGTTTCTCTCTTTCTTCTAATATTTTAAACGCACAATTTTCAAGTTCTTTTTTTTGATTTTTTGAAATTTCAGGAAAAGGAAAACTATACCAACAAATACCGGCTGAATATCTAATATCGTTTTTAAGTTTACCTGAAATATTTTTAACCCAAAGTATGTGAATTTTAGAATTTAATATACTAAAAATATAATTTTCCGCATCATATATGACATATGCTGAATGATTTACAATATAATTCTTTTGCAATATATCAATAGGAATATAATTTCTTTTTTCAGATGAAACTGATGGTATGATAATTTGAGTATTGATTGCTGTATTGGTCATACAGAATTGATGTGACCTATTAGCACAAGATTTTGCATTTGTCCCACCATTAATTCGAAAATTAAATACTTTTTCAATTCTATCCTTAATTTGAGGAATTGACATTGCAATCTCTAAGTCATTATTGGTAATCCATAAACAATACCTTTCAATATTATTTATTGATTCATTTGAACCTGTTATTCTCCTTAAAAAAATTTCTGATTCGGGGCTAATATTAATTAATTCTTCCTTTTCAATTTGTGTCAACATCAAATACCCACTTTCCAAAGGTATATTGCCCTGATTCATAATTGGTAACAAACTTAAAGGTGTGGTTCTTTTTTCAATAAAAATATTAGGACCTTCAATTAGATATGCATTAATATTTTTAACATTTTTTTTAAGTCCGTTTATATATATAAATTTATTATTGTTTTGTTGTTTTGATAAACCTATAATTGAACATATAACTTTTGCGGTATTTTTTGCATTATTATCCCAAACAAAATCTTTAACAGCAAAAAATATTTCATTTTGTAATCCAAATATCTTGGGCCATAAATCATTGACTTGAGTTCCTTGAGAAATAGAATTAGTAGATACAAACGCTACTTTAATATCTTTGTTAATATATTTTGATGCTAATAAAAACCAACACCCGATATAATCAATATTATTAAATCTATCAAACCCTTCAAAAACCTTAAACATATCTTTATTCTGTTCTTCATTTTGCAACTTTCCCCCCAAATAAGGTGGGTTACCTAAAATGTAAATTTCATCACCTTCATTTTTAGGACAAACAGATTCCCAATCAATACGACACGCATTTCCTTGAACGATGTTACCGGTTTGTTTTAATGGTAATGAAGGTTGTGAACGACCAAATTGTTTGGTGAACTCTACATTCATTTGGTGTTCGGCTAACCATAATGATAAAATAGCAACCTCGTGGGCAAAGTCGTCCAACTCAATACCAAAGAAGTTGTTTAATGTAATACCGGTAAATTGATTGGTATATGTTCCACTTACTTTATCAATCTCTTGAAAGATTAACATCTCTAATTTACGGAGTTCTTTGTAAGATATAATCAAGAAGTTACCACTACCACAAGCGGGGTCAAATATTTTTATATTCCAAAGTCGTCTTAATAGGTCATTGAGTTTCTTAATATTTCCTTTACTATCATCAAATGCTTCATACAAATCATTCAAGAACAAAGGTTCAATCACTTTCATAATGTTCGGGACACTCGTGTAGTGCATACCCATACCACCACGATGTTCAGGAGTAATCACCGCCTGAATCATAGAACCAAAAATATCAGGATTGATGGCACTCCAATTTAACTCACCACACTCAAGAATAACTTGTCGGCTTCGTCTTGTAAATTTTGGTGACTTGTGAAAATCTTTGAACAACCCTCCGTTTACGTAGGGAAAGTCATTTAAAAATTGAGGTATACTTCCACGCGAACCAAAAGGTGTATTCATTACCTCAAACATTCTATCAAGACAAGTGTCTAAATCAGTACCATCAACTTGAGTATGATTACTTATGGAATGAGTAAATTGACTTTGAGAAAAAATACCTGTGTCTTCGGCAAAGAAACAGAACAACAAACGAGATAAGAATACATTAAGTCCGTGAACTTCTTCCTCTGTATCAAAGTCATTGTCTTTTCTAATTTCATCATATAACTTCGCCATCTTTTCAGAAGCTTTAACATCCGCAGGATTCTCCACCTGATGTTGTGCCTTCTCCATACCAGCCAAAGGAAGGAAAAATGAAAAGTGTTTCGGTAAATCTTGAAGTTCACAATCTAATGTGTCGGCAGTTTTAGAATCATAAGAAACCAACGATTTATCGTTGATAACAATGATAAAACGGGGTTGTTGTTTGTTGATGGTTTCATCATTTCTAATCCCGTCAATGAAACTATGAAGAGAATCTGAATCAATATGGGTGAAATACAACTTTTTCTTCCACAATATCTCGTTATCCTTCTTTGATAGATTGAGAGAACCAATTTGTAATTTCTTAATTGTTGCATTAGGTGTACCGAAGGCAGTAAGAAATTCGTATATGAACGTTTCAACGTTTAGAGTTGAAATAAGTGATTGGACATTTTGTTCTATCTGTGTAATATTCATTTGATTGGTCGTAACTATAGAAAATTTAACTTCAATCACAAATTTGCGAAAAAAAATGATAAAAATGCTAGTTTTTGGTCTAAATGAATCAAATAATGAGTAATTCTAATCTTACATTATTTTAAATAAACTCTTCATTTTTTCAAATTATACCGTATTTATTATAGTATAGATAAATGAACCTGTAAAATTGGTTGTCATACCCCATCACGAAAAGCAATGATATGAAGTGGGGCGACTGGGTCTTCATCTATTTTTTTTAAATTACAACCCTCTCTTGATTCAATCAATACTTGACTTGGGGGGCAGGGGGGCAACCATTTAAGAAGAGCAATAGCAATAAAAAATAAAAGGACAGAATAATACTGTCCTTATTAATTTAATATCTACTTAAACTTTACTGCCGTACCATACATTTGAAGATAGAAATATTGAAAACCGTTTGTATCCATATCAATATCTTGTCTCATTGAAATGATGGCATCAGCATTTAATATTGATGCTCTTGTTTTTAGTTCTTGAACTGCAATATAGAACGCTTTATCAAAATCATTTTGACCTGCGGAAAATTCACCCCATAGAACACCCCAATCTGCTCTTGCTTCATTCATAAGAGAGTTCTTTTTTAATGTTTCAATTTCTCCTTTATATTTTTTAATTAAAGTACCTAATTGACTGCCAAATAGCCCCTTATTAGATACTGAAAAATATACAGGACCAATGATTTCATAATCAGATTTAATATCTCCTGTTGATACAATAATATTGTTTGACATTACCATTTTGTCAGTGATTATAGTGCTGACACCGCACTTTATAAATTGAATAAATTGATTTACAACATTTTTACTTTAGCTTGTTCAAGAAGTGTATACAATGCAGGTAGGTCTTCTTTGTCTAACCATACATAACTTTTCCCATCAAATTTTTCAAGTTTTAAGTAACAAGACCAAGAACCTTTACTAACAAAACAACCGGCTTCAAATCCACTTCTACTTCTGTAATATGCCTCAGTATAATTTGCAGGAACGTTAATAATAACTTTTTCTTGAAGAATTTTTATCGACTTCATTAAACCATCAATTTCGTCTGTGTCAAGTATTGCAACTTTTGTGTCGGTAGAATAAGTTGTTGCTACTTCAAATTCAAATTTCAATGCTGATTGTTTTGAATTGGTAATCAAGTCAGAATAATACAAAACTTGAATTTTACATTTTTTTAAGTTTCCTATCTCAGAGAACTCTTTTTGCATTAAAGTTCCGGAGCGTGCTGAAAATTTTTCTGCGTTACTTTGTTCATTCTCTTTTGTTGTTTGTGCATTGGTGGGTGTCATTGTCAGAAACACCAATACGAAAAAAATTAATTTCTTCATTGTTTTAAGATTTATATTGTTAAGAATATTCAAAATACGCTAACCATTTTGACAATTAAGGTCAATGACTTGTGTAAATGATATTAATTGACCTAATTTGACAAATAAATTATTTTTTTATGTTTAATCAGAATAAAATTTTAAGAGTATTTCAACTGATTTCTCTGTTAAAAAAACAACCGACCAAATCAATAAAGTTTTTATCGGGGGTTCTTGGTAGCACAGACAGAACCATCTACCGGTATTTTGACTTAATCAAGGAACTTGGGTTTGATTTGCAAAGAGATGGATTCAATAGATACTATATTGTTGGTGATAAAGACATTAGTGACATTGAGTTCACTAAAGAAGAAGCGTCATTACTCAAAGAACTACTATTATCGTCAGCTAAGAATAGTATGTTGAAAGATTCCCTCTTGAGGAAAATATATCTAAAATCGGAGATATCAATTCAAGGGAACCATATATTAAATGCACATTTGGGTAAATTGGTAGAGATATTAAGTAATTCAATCGTTAATGAACAACAGGTGGTCCTGATAAAATATCATTCTGCTAATTCTCAAAAAATATCTGATAGATTAGTTGAACCAATAGGTTTTACCGACAATTATACATCACTTTGTGCTTATGAAGTTGAAACGGGGGAGAATAAATTTTTCAACATTGAGAGAATATCAGAAGTGAATAACACCGGTGTTCCACAAGTACATCAAGACAAACATACCATTGACAAACCTGATGCCTTTGGTTTCACTGAACAAAATGGGGAGAAGTTTAATGTTGAATTAAAACTATCATTTAGAGCATATCTCTTACTTAAAGAAGAATACCCGTTGGTGAAAAGTTATATCAAAGAAAACTCAAAAAACAATACCTATAACCTTTCAATTGTAGTTAACAATCCTAAACCTATCACAAGATTTGTTTTAGGTTTACTTGATGATGTAGATGTATTGGGTTCACAAGAGTATCAAACTCATTTAAAATCATTTATTCATAGTGTTTTGGTGAACAACCATCAAGATTTTGGTGAGTGATAATTTTTACTTCACACTGAATAAAAATATCTCTGTAAAGGAATCAAATAACTCTTTTCTATGCAATTTAAAAGTATCTAAACAACAATCATATCAACATACTCTTTTTAATTGTTTACACGGAGGATATGCCATTAATAGGGGGTGTTGCAAACATATTTGAAATAATTTGTGCTACTAATTCATATAAAGAAGGACGAATTTATATCAAAGAATAAGACTTAAAGTATGAAAAGGGTGGTGAGATATATACTCAACGTATATGAGATATTTTTAAGGTTTTGTTGTAATATTTGATTATTGGGTTGAAAATTTAATTCTTCGAATTGTCTTGAGGATTTATAAATAACCAATTTTCTTTAGGAACCTCAATAAATTTTTGGTGTAATTCAACATTACCCGTATCTTGATTAGCTAACTGAACTAAATAGTTTACTTCAGTTAGTAGTTCAGTTTTATCAGCAATTAAAATATTATTTTTAAAAATAGGTTCATTCTCCATATGAAGAACGGGTAAATATCTATATATCTTTTTACTATGGAATCTAACCGAACGTACACCACCGGCAAATATCAATAATTTTAATGTTCGATTTAATGTTATTCCGTTTGTTTTAATAAATAAAGTTATGAGTGTGTATTGTTTATTTATTGTATTTATGATAATTTTTTCAATGAATTGATTAAATATTTTGAGAAGTTCAGGTCTATTATTTTTGGCATTTATAATCATTTCTTTTGAAGCCCCTTTTACGTTAAAATTTGCTAATGAAAACTTGTTTGATACAATTTTACTTTTAATTAGTGATATTTTTTCGTTTATAGTGTCAATGTTCTTTTTTAATTCTGTTTCCTTTTTTATGTATAGTTCTGAAACGGAATTTGGATTAGTCAGATATAAATCGAGTAATCTTGATAGTTCACTTTGTTTAGTTTTGAGATTAGATTCTTCATTTGATAGAAGTTGTTGATATTTTATTAATTCTCGTTCCATATTCTTTTTGATTTTATTGGGTGAATCAAGGTACTTGAGAAGTAATTCAGAATTTATTATTTCGTTATATATTACAGATTCAATTAGTCCAATATTAATAGATAATTCACCACATTTTCCATTAGGACTGTTTGGTAAGTAACTAGTACATTTGTATACTTTATCACCACCAATTGATGGTACATATTTACCTACATACTTTCTTCCACAACAACCACAAAACAAATTATTTCTTAATAGATATTCATAACGAGTTAAATAATTTCGATGTGATTTTTTTGTTCTAATTCTTGTACATTCATCAAATATTTCTTCACTCACGATAGCTATATTTTCAACATCATATGTGTTACCTTTAAATTTTCTTTTTCCTTTGTATATTGTATTTTTCAGTATTTGTAATATGGTGTTTCCATCCCACTTTACCATTGAACCTGATTTTTCTCCAGTGTTTTTGTATGATATCGTTTTATCATTATGAGTTTTGTTCAATCTTGTAGGGATGTTCAATTGATTTAAATTATTTGCTATCACTTGTGTCCCTATGCCTTCTAAATAATAATTAAATATTTTTTCAACCACAATAGATTCTTCGGGATTTACGACAAGCATTTTATCATCATTTCCCATATAACCATAAGCAAGATTTGAACCGTGAATTCTTCCTTTTGAAACTTTTTCAACTTTTCCTGAAATCATTCTATTTTTAGTTGTTGATGCTTCACTTGCGGCAAACTCCATTAGTACTTGAATAATGATATTCATAGTACTGTTTCTATTACCATTTCTATCTATTGTAAATTGATTAATAGATTGAATAAAAACAGGAATCCCTTTATCTGTTAGACGGTCAATAACTTTTCTTGTGTCACTTGGGTCTCTACCTAATCTTGATATTTCACTTATATATATTGACGATATTGAAGTAGGGTCTTCTTCAATTTTATTTAATAATTTGGTTAATTCTGGTCTTTCTGTATTTTTCTTAAATCCGGATATTTTTTCTGCATAAATTTCTATATCACTATTAATGTCAAAAGAATTATCACCATCATTTAATTTATGTCTTTTTATATCTGATTTTAAATCAGATATTTGTCTATCGTAATCTTGAAGTAATAATGTGGATACACGAGCATAAATGGCAATTTTTGTCATATTGATTTATTATATAATTTAGCACAAATATAAACCTATTATTGTAATATGGTAAAAGAAGCTGCCATTGTAGATGGCCTAAATGTTTATGGAATAGAGAACGTAACCCAAGTAATTGATTTTTTTGAAGGAAAAGGAACGATAGAACCTACAATAATTAACACTCGAGAGGAATTTTATAAGAATTTAGATTTTCCAGATTTTGATTTTTCAGATGTCAAAGGGCAGGAGTCAATAAAGCGATGCATGGAAATTGCGGCTGCAGGGGGTCATAATATTATTTTAATTGGTCCTCCTGGTTCTGGTAAAACAATGTTAGCTAAGCGTTTACCTAGTATTTTGCCGCCAATGACTTTAAAAGAAGCGTTGGAAACAACTAAAATCCATTCGGTTGCGGGCAAAATTAAAGATGCAGGATTGATGAGTCAAAGGCCTTTTAGGAGTCCGCACCATACAGCGTCTTCTGTTTCTTTAGTAGGAGGCGGAAGTTATCCGCAACCAGGAGAGATTTCATTATCCCACAATGGCGTACTTTTTTTAGATGAATTACCCGAGTTTAAACGAGAGGTTTTAGAGGTAATGCGGCAACCGCTAGAAGATAGAGAAGTTACCATATCTAGAGCTAAATTTACTATTACCTATCCATCGTCGTTTATGTTAGTGGCCAGTATGAACCCTAGTCCGAGTGGCTATTTTAATGATCCTGATGCTCCGGTACGCTCTTCGCCTATGGAAATGCAGCGGTATTTAAGTAAAATATCAGGACCACTTTTAGACCGAATCGACATTCATGTAGAGGTAACTCCAGTGCCATTTGAAAAATTAACTGAAACACGCAAAGGCGAGAGTAGCTTTGAGATTCGGAAACGGGTTACTAGCGCAAGAGAAATCCAATCCAAAAGATTTGAAGCTTTTGAAAACATTCATTATAACGCTCAAATGGGTTCTAAATTGGTTAGGGAATTTTGTGAATTAGAACCTTCGTCTTTGGAATTATTGAAAATTGCAATGGAGAAATTAAATCTTTCTGCAAGGGCTTATGACCGAATTTTAAAAGTTTCCCGAACTATTGCAGATCTAGAAGCTTCTGAGAAAGTAGAATCGGTACATATTGCAGAAGCTATTCAGTACAGAAGTTTGGATAGGGAAGGGTGGTTGGGGTAGAATTATGGTCAACCGTGAGATAATTGTACAAATTTTAATTAAAAAATCCCGAAACGCTTGATTTAACAAGTGTTTCGGGATTGTAGTAGTGACCTCGACTGGATTCAAACCAGTAACCTCTTGAGCCGTAATCAAGTGCGCTATTCAGTTGCGCCACGAGGCCTTTTTTGTGGGTGCAAATATAGGGATAATTATGTTAACTGCAAATTGGAAGTCAAATTTAAATTATTTTATTTAAAATTATAAATCAACTATCTATTGCTCTTTTTGTTACATAATACCGATAGGCTATCAATGCCAACTGCCATTTTTTTGCTTTAGTTATATCCAGTTGTTGTTTTGTAAAACTTGGCAATACTAGTTTGTTAATTTGAGCTACTAATTTATATATTTTGTGCATCGTGTATTATCTATTTAAACTAAAATGACCTTTGGCGGTTCGGCCATCATCAAATTGAATGTTGTACCAATAATCATCTGCAGGTGCTAAAGTTCCATTATAAATACCATCCCAGCCATCTTCTATAGGAGTAAATAGTTTAATTAATTTACCGTAGCGATCAAAAATTTTAATAATAGAATTAGAATAGAATTTATCATTTGCTCCTTTAATATTCCAATAATCATTAAATCCATCTCCATTTGGAGTAAAATATTTAGGTGCGCCAAGAACTGAGATTGTTTTTTGTGCAATTCCGCATCCATTCAAATCTTTAACATAAACCGTATGTATTCCAATGGGTACATTTTCGAAAAAATTAGAAAATTGATAGGGTCCATAAGTATCTTCAATGCTGTACATGTAAATTCCGTTACCAATTACATCTACTTCAACAGTATTTAAATTAGTCAGATCTACAATATTAACGTGCTCTATAGAAGCTATAACTGAGGATGTAACTTCGATTGTTCTAGATTTAGAACAGCCGGAATTATTTGTCACTTTAACAGAATAACTACCGCCTGCACTAACGGTTAAGTTATAATTAGTTGCCCCAGGAATTATAACACTATTTAAATACCATTGGTAGGTAAAGTTGCTGGTTGGGGTTCCGTTTAGTACTCCTGCATTTATTGTGGCAGTAAATGTTGGAAGATTAGAACAAACTAATTCATTTGCCCATCCATTTGGATTTAAATCAATATTTGGTATCGGATTTACTACAAAATTTAATGTGGTAGTTGCAGGACAGCTAGTGTTTAAAGGATTAGTTATAGTAACTATTACATTTTGATTTCCAGTGTTAAATGTGGTAGGAAGATGCGGAACTACTTGACCATTTTGTAAAGTAAACGAGATGTCCATGCCTGTTTGTGATCCTAATAGAATATTTTCAAAACTAGTAGTGTCAAATGGATAAATTCCGTTTTGCAATGCGGGATTTACTTCGTCATCACACTTTATCAATTGTGCAGGCACTAAGGGGAATATTTCAGGCAAATCATCCACAATGAAAGTTATCGTTTCTTCATCATAACAAGGTCCGTTAGATGCTTGCGTTACATTATTGGTTACTCTAACCGTTATTGTTTTGGAGGTAAATACCGTAAAGTTTGGAGTTGGCGGAGCTAAAGGAGTTCCTGTTGAATCGAAATAAGTTACGGTTTTGTTGGTTTGTCCGTTTAAAATTGTTGCTTCAATTGTAGATGTGTCAAAGGTGTAACTACCATCGTGATCATCATCGCAATGACGAATAATTTTTGCAGAATTTACAGGCGTTGCTACTGGTAATGCCTCTGCAGTTATTGTAATTAATGGACCTAAACCAAAACATCCTTGGTAATTATTACTATCAATTCTAACATAAATTAATTGTTGGTTAATGGTAGTATTTCTGTATGCAGCTGGATTAATGGCATTGGTTTGTGACAAAGCATCAGCATTATTTGCATAATATTTTATGGTGTAATTTGTACTTGGAATAGGTAATATTGCAGTAATATCATTAGTCACGCTGCTAAAATCAAACACAGAAGTTCCATCCGTATCCGATGAAATGCCTGCAACTGAGTCATCACAAAGGGTAAAAGATCTTTGAAAAGTTGCTGCATTTACTTGAGTAACCGAAACAATTAAATTTATTTGACCCACACTAAAACAGCCATTTACATTCTCAACTCGCACCCAAACGACTCCGCTACTTCCTGTATAAATTATTGGATTAGGAATTTTAACTAAAGCATCATTAGTATCTGCTCCGGCTTGGGTTGTGAAATAAGTAAAAGTTTCTGTTGCAAAATTGTTAGATATTTGAGGGTTATTTACCGTTAAATTAAAATCGGAAATTCCATCCAAATCAGTATCACATTGTTTTAATGTAATTGGGCTTGTTATTACAGGCAATGCATAAGTTGTAAGTATTGCTTCCGCAGATATCATGCCGCATTTATTTCCGTTTTTGTTCAAAATAACTTTATACTTATAGCCACTCATGGATGGGCTTACGCTTGAAATTGTTAGAGTACTAGTTGTACTGGTTGTTACTACTGAATAAATTGGAATAGTACTCACATTAGTCCATGCAGTTCCGTTATATACTAACCACTGGTAGGAAGTAACGGCATTAGTAGTAATGGTAAAAGTAGCACTTTGATTTTCACAAGTAATTTTGTCTTGCGGTTGCACAGAAATAATAATTGGCGCACTAATAACATAATCTTGATTCGGAATTATATATGTAGGGCCGCTTGTTACAATTCCGTTTGCATTCACAATTGAAGGAGTTGAAGTTCCTAAAGTTCCAGCGCTACTATCAAATAGGGTGTATCCAGCTTCAACTACATCATTGCAACCGTCGGCGTCACTATCTTTTTCCAAATAATTATTAAGTGCATCGCCATCTGTATCGGCAACTATATAATTTAATAGGATACTATTCGGTGTAGTTTCAACGGAATCAGCTAATCCGTTTACACCAAAAGTATTTCCGTCTATAACACCATCTAAATTCACATCTAATGCTGTAGAACCAGACTCATTTAAATCATAAATCCCATCATTATCAGAATCTAAATCTAAATAATCTAAAACTAAATCATTATCCGAATCTTTGGGAGTTATTCCGGTTCCAAAAGCATCGTCCATTCCATCTTTGTTGGCATCAACATTTGAAATAGGAATGAAAATTGGCCCTTGAGCTTCTATTATATCTGTAATCCCATCGTTATCACTGTCTAAATCAGCTTGATCTGGAACGCCATCCCCGTCGGAATCCTTAGTTAAACAGGTAGCATGCAATTTAAAAGTTGCTCTGTTACCATCGGAATCCGAAAGGTTTTTATGAGTGAAAATAATAGAATCCGAATTATTGGTTAAAAATTTAAAGGTTCCAGATCCAGCTGCTAAAGGAATTGTATTATTTAAACGAAATCGAATTTCAAAAGAGGAATATTGTGCAACGCCACTTTCGTATATTCCGTCATAATTAGTATCAATCAACAGTTGATTATTTGGATTTAATATAGTAATCGTTTTATTAATAGGCGAATTAAGAATAAAGTCACCATTTGAATCTAATAAGTCCGTTGAATTTGCATTGGTAACATAGTCCATTTCAAGGGATATAGGTTGCGTAAAATTCATGGCATATTTTACGAAACTAGTTTTTCCAGAAGGAATTTCAGAAATAAAACTACCATCTGAATTTCCAATAAATGGAGTTGTAGTTGCTGCCGTTGAAGTGGTTATTACACCATTAAATGTATTGGAATAAGCGCCTAAACTAATTGTTCCAGTACTATTATTTGCCAAAGAAATGCTTTGGTCTCCTAGGGATTCATTACAATTTGAAATACCATCATTGTCGAGATCTATATCAATATTATCATTTACTCCGTCATTATCCGTATCAATTGCACAAGAGCTTACGGGAATTTCATCGGAATAAAAATCAATTCCGCAAGCAGTTAATGAAGCTTTTATTTTATAATATCCTGGTTGCGTTGGCGAATAGTTATTTGAATTTGCACCTGTTATAGAATTTCCATTAAAATACCATTGATAAACGTCAAAGTTGCTTATTGCATTTACATTAAGATTGATATTCGGAATACAATTAGAAACAGAAGTAACTACAGGTTGAAATACAATTTCAGGTTTAAAGGTAAAACCAGAATAATAGCCACCGTAAGTAGCTGCTCCACTGGAACCATAATAGGAAACATAAACTTGTTCTGTAGAAAAAACAGAAACATTTCCTGTTAATCCTTGAATGGTGTAGCTTACAAAATTTGGGTTTCCAGTTACAACCAACGGACCTGTCACGTTCAAGCTTGTGGGTAAATTAGCAAAAGTATAGCTTACTCCATCAATTATAAAAGTTAGAGAAGCACCAGTTTTGGTAACAATACAAACGGTACCTAAAAAATCAGTTAAACTTCCCACTTCATTAATCTTAGGGATGTTATTAATAGATTTAGGAGTTTGACAACTTATAGGAGGTACAAAACACATATTTTGATTGGCTTGACTGCTGGATCCTCCAATTCCTTGATAAGCAAAAATATTCTTAGAACTCCTAACATAAAGATTACCATTTGAAGAGAAATCAGAACCATTTAAGGCAATATATTGACCTGAATTTAAAGTGGCAATAGGAGTTGTACTTCCATTTATAAATATTTCAGTGTTGTCTAAATCAGCAATTAAAAGAGGTCTTTCTGTTGCATCAACTCCAGAGCCTTTCACAAAAATATACTCCATACCTGTTCTTTCAGCAGATACTATTTGATCCATTCCTAAATCTAGATTTGTGGTTGTACCGTTTGATCCTGCAAAAGAACCACAGTTTACAGCAATTGGTTTATTAGAAGTTATTGATGCACCAATTAAACCGTCTTTGTTTGCTGTATTTGGCCCTACAACTGCCATCGCAAAACTTTCACCTGCATTTAATGTAATGTTTGTAGGATTGCTTCCTGCAGCAGTATTATTAATAAGTTGAACTCCTGGTTTTATGTCAGCAAATGAAATAATAGTATTATTTTCTGTTGCCAAAATTGTGGCAAAAGTATAATGGTTTGATGAAGTTGTTGGCGCCCCCGTGTTAATAAAAGCTCCTATTCTAAAATGAGTTCCAAGTGCAGCGCTACCTTTAGATACTAATCCGCCAGCTTGATAATTTTGCGTTGTAGAAGTTAATCTAACATTTGCATAAATTAAATCTTGCGCATTAATAATGTATCCTTTATTATTTTTAATGTTGTTTACATCACCTTGCGAAATTAATAAATGTGTGTCAAATCCAGTTCCTATATAGTAAGCATATGGATTATCTCTGCTTACAAATCCTGAAGTGGATGAGCCTCCAATTTCTTGTATAACAAAGCTAACAGGTGTTTCGCTAGGGCAGGAGATGTAAATATATTGATCCTGAGGTTCTTGACTATCGGAATTTGATAATGGTGGAATATAATGGGTTTTACTAAACTGTGAAAAACAATTTATTGAAAATAATAAGATAAATAGAATAGGTAGAAATAGGGATTTTTTCATAAAACAAAAGTACTATATTTTTTTATTGAAAAAATTTCTGCAATATTATTTTTTTGTATGAAAATGAAATACTTTGTAGGATAAAAAAAACAATTTTGTTTATTTGACATATTTTAATTTATAATATTAATTTATTAAGTTGTTGATTATTAGATGAACTTAACAGATAATTTATTTTAAAAAAAAATAAAACTCCTCAAATGAAAAACAATTGAGGAGCAGTTTATTAATCTCTTTTAGGAGTGTTTTTTTTAATTCGTTTTTCTTCCTTTTTCTCCTTTGCGGTTTTTAGAGGTTCCTTTTTTTCTGTTTTTTTAGCGTCTTGACTTTTTGCCATTGTTAGTGTTTTTTAAATTACTACTAGGTAAATATAATCCTTTTTTATAAAAAAATATTCACCAGTTCAATTTTTTTTAGCAAATTAGTATTTTTAAATAGTTACATTCTAAATCAAGTTTTTTAATTATTTTAGCATTTCAAATAATGATTATGATTTCTGAAATACAATTTCAAAACGAACTCCAATTAATTATCCAAAATGCTATTCGCGAAGATGTAGGTGATGGCGATCATTCTTCTTTGGCCTGTGTTCCTGCTTCGGCAGAAGGGAAAGCCAAACTATTAGTTAAAGATACCGGAATAATTGCTGGCGTAGCATTTGCAAAAATGATTTTTAATTTTGTAGATTCTAATTTAGTTGTTGAAACTCTTATTCAAGACGGTGCTTCTGTTGCCTTTGGCGATGTAGTTTTTTATGTTTCTGGAAGTTCTCAATCCATCCTAAAAGCGGAGAGATTGGTGCTTAATTCGATGCAACGAATGAGTGCTATTGCTACTAAAACTTCGAAGTACGCCGATATTTTAAAAGATACAAATACTAAAATTTTAGACACTAGAAAAACCACTCCTGGATTTCGTGCTTGCGAAAAATGGGCAGTGACAATTGGTGGTGGCGAAAATCATCGTTTTGCTTTGTATGATATGATTATGTTGAAGGACAATCATATTGATTTTGCTGGTGGAATTACCAACGCAATAATCAAAACCAAAGAATATTTGAAGTCCAATAATAAGGATTTAAAAATAGTTGTTGAGGCTAGAAATCTTAATGAAATAAAAGAAATTCTACAAAATGATGGAGTGTTTAGAATATTGATTGATAACTTTAATTTTGAAGACACTAAAATTGCGGTTGAGTTAATTGGCGACCAATGTCTTACAGAATCTTCTGGAAATATAAATGAAAACACTATTCTTGAATATGCTAATTGCGGAGTAAATTATATTTCTTCTGGTGCTTTAACGCATTCGGTTTATAATATGGATTTGAGTTTGAAAGCGGTTTAATTTTAATCCTTGTCTTTTGTTGCAGAAAAAATATGAGTAAAGAAATTGAAGATAAATTATTAAAAATTCCTTTAGTAAAGCAAATAGTCTTGCTAGGTAAATCTATAAAATTACCTTGGTTATTTGGCTTATCGCTTTACGAATTGTTGGAACTTTACACCATCGGAATTGTAGAAGGTGCCGTTTCCTATCGCGCTTCAGCCATTGCGTTTAGTTTTTTTATGGCGCTATTTCCATTTGCCTTATTCATTCTTAACTTAATTCCGTATATTCCAATAGAAGGTTTTCAAGAGGATTTTATGGATTTTGTATACCATAGTTTGCCACCAACTACCTTTGATGCGGTGTCTAAAATAATATTCGATATCTTGCACAATAGTCATTCTGGATTGCTTTCTACTGGTTTTTTTATGGCTATTTTTCTAATGGCAAATGGCGTAAATGCAATTCTTGGAGGTTTTGAAAGTTCCCATCATGTAACTTTAAAGCGAAGATATTTTCGGCAATATTTTATTTCCTTAGGATTGTCTATCGTACTTTCTTTAATTTTGATAATTACTGTTGCAGCGATTGTGATTTTTGAAGTTTTTATTCAAAAAACAAAAATTCAAGATGTATTATCCAATAATATCCATTTAATAGAAACGGGACGGTATGCCTTTGTGATTTTAATGATTCTAATTACCACTTCCTTGTTGTTTAAATTCGGAACTAAGCAAGAAGGAAAACGTTCTTTTATTTCTATAGGATCCGTTTTTACTACCCTATTAACAATTTTAACATCGTACATTTTTGGAATTTGGGTTGTTAAATTTTCTAAATACAATGAATTATACGGATCTATAGGAACCTTATTAATTGTTATGTTTTTTATATGGATTAATAGTATGATTCTGCTTTTAGGATTCGAACTAAATGCAACAATTTATAGGTTAAGCAAACAAGAAGAAATTAAATACCTAAAAAACAATTCTAATGATAAACAATAAAAAATTTATATTATTTTCCTTTTTTTTAGCAATTCAATTTTCTTTTTCACAATCTGTTTTAGGAAGGTGGAAAACTGTGGACGATGAAACCAAAAAAGAAAAAGGAATTGTAGAGGTTTACGAAAAAGAAGGCAAAATTTACGGTAAAATAGTAGAAATTTTAGAGCCACAAAACCGAAATAAAAAATGTGTTTTGTGTGAAGGGTCTGATAAAGACAAACCTATTTTAGGAATTGTTTTTATAAAAGGATTAACCAAAGAGGGCTCCGAATATAACGGGGGTGAGATCTTAGATCCCAAAAACGGAAAACTATACAAATGTTATATAACATTAGTATCTAAAGATAAACTAAAAGTGAGAGGTTACCTAGGAATTTCACTTTTTGGAAGAACACAATATTGGTATAGGGTAAAGTAATTTAATTTGGTTGTAAACCCAAAATCTCGTACCCTAAAACCAGTACCCAATACCCAATATCCAAAACCCAGTACCCAAACTATCAATGAATTTCATCGAAGTACTTTTGCCGCTTTCATTACCAAAAACTTTCACCTACAGAGTTTCGGAAGCCGAATATAATTATATTCAAAAGGGAATGCGCGTTGCGGTACCTTTCGGTAAAAGCAAAATATACACCGCCTTGGTTATTGATCTCCATCAGGTGCCACCAACATTATACGAAGCCAAAGAAATCCATCAGATATTAGACGAAAAGCCTTTAGTAAATGAGTTTCAGATAGCTCATTGGCAATGGATTTCTTCTTATTATATGTGTTCAATTGGTGATGTATATCGTGGTGCAATGCCTTCCGCTTTTATTTTAGAAAGTGAAACCATAATTTCTTCAAATAAAGATTTGAACTTCGATGTTAAAGAATTGTCCGATGACGAATTCTTAATTTATGAAGCATTACAGCAACAAAGTTCGTTGAAAGTGCAGGACATTATGGCAATTTTGAACAAGAAAAATATTTTTCCAATTGTTCAAAAACTGCTCAACAAAGACTTGCTTTCCTTGCAAGAAGAAATGCAAGAAGAATACAAACCGAAGTTAATTCGCTACCTCCGTTTGCATGAAGATTATACATCTGATGCTAGTTTAATAGCATTATTAGATTTTCTTAAAGGAGCCAAACAGAAAGATTTATTAATGCATTATTTTCAGTTGAACGCCAAAGAAAAAAAGCCAATTTCGGTAAAGCAATTGACTGAAGTTTCTCAAGTTTCTGCAGCAGTGATTAAAGCATTAGTTGATAAAAATATTTTTGAAGAATACCATCTGCAGCAAGACAGAGTAAATTTTGATAGCAACAAAGCAGAAACTAATTTAATATTAAGTGAGGCGCAACAGCATGCTTATATTGAAATTGTAGAAAGTTTTAAAACTAAAGAAGTTTCGCTTTTGCATGGAGTAACATCTTCGGGTAAAACCGAAATTTATACTAAACTTATTGAAAATTATTTGGCTCAAGATAAGCAAGTTTTGTATTTATTGCCCGAAATTGCGCTTACAACGCAACTGGTTTCTCGTCTAACGCAACATTTCGGAAATGAAGTTGCCGTTTTCCATTCAAAATATTCCAATAACGAAAGGGTGGAAGTTTGGAGCCAAGTTTTAGAAAAATCGGATAAAGCCAAAATCGTAATAGGAGCAAGGTCTGCTTTGTTTTTGCCGTTTTCCAATTTAGGATTGATTATTATTGATGAGGAACACGAGCAAACCTTCAAGCAACAAGACCCAGCACCACGATACCATGCCAGAGATGCGGCAATTGTTTTGGCACAAGCCCAAAAAGCAAAAGTATTATTAGGTTCGGCAACTCCAAGTATCGAAACGTATTTTAATGCCCAATCGGGAAAATTTGGATTGATTTCCATTAAAGAACGTTTTGGGAAAGCAACTTTGCCAGAAGTTGAATTGGTAGATTTAAAAGAAAATTACTTCAAAAAAAGAATGAAAGGACATTTTAGTCTTACTTTAATAGAAGCAATTACTGAGGCATTAAGTTTGGGAGAGCAAATTATTTTGTTTCAAAATCGACGCGGCTTTTCTCCAGTTTTAGAGTGTACCACCTGTGGACATATTCCGCAATGTACAAGTTGTAACGTGAGTTTAACTTATCATAAATTTAAAAACCAATTGCGTTGCCATTATTGCGGTTATTCTATTGCAAAACCAACTAATTGCCATGCGTGTTCTAGTATTGATATTTCGGCAAAAGGTTTTGGTACTGAACAAATTGAATTGGAATTAGCGGAGTTATTTCCTACCAAAAACATTAAGCGAATGGATCAAGATACCACTCGCGGGAAATATAGTTTTGAAAAATTAATTGATAGTTTTAAGAATAGAGAAATAGATATATTGGTTGGAACCCAAATGCTAGCAAAAGGATTGGATTTTGACAACGTTACTTTGGTTGGAATCATGAATGCGGATACTATGTTATACCATCCGGATTTTAGGGCTTTTGAGAGAAGTTTCCAAATGATGACTCAAGTTGCAGGAAGGGCAGGAAGAGCCGATAAACGTGGTAAAGTTATCATCCAAACCTATAATGTAAATCACAATGTAATTCAGCAGGTTACAAATAATGATTATGAAGGGATGTACAAAGAACAACTTTATGAACGACTTATTTACAAGTATCCACCGTATTTTCGTTTGATAAAACTTACTTTAAAGCATAAGGATTTTGATAAATTAAAAGACGGTTCTATGTGGTTATATCAGGTGTTGCATCAAAATTTACAAATGCCTGTACTTGGTCCGGAAGAGCCAGGGATTAATAGAATTCGCAACGAATATATACGAACAATTATGGTGAAAATTCCGCAAAATGGTTCTTTAGTAAACACAAAAAAAACTATCCAAAAAATATTGAATAGTTTTGAAGCAATAGCACAATATAGAGCAATAAAAGTTGTTACAAACGTTGATTTTTATTGATCTATAGATAAGGCTTTTATTAATCCTTCTTTTTTATTTCTGCTTAACGGAATTTTAGTCGAACCAATTTCTGCAAATTTGCTGTTAAAGCGTTCCACTTTTTCAATGTTTATAATATAGGATTTATGAACTCTAATGAACTTTTCCGACGGCAAGTCTTTTTCAAAAGACTTCATTGTAGATAATACAAGATTGGTATTCTCTTCGGTAACTACTTTTACATAATCACCATAAGCTTCAATCCATTTAATTTTATTGATAAAAATTTTAAGTTTTTTTAAATTACTTTTTATAAAAATATGATCTCCTTCTTCTTCATAATTTTCCCTTTTCATTTGTTGAAGATCCAATGCTCTTTTTATAGAAGAATTAAATCGGTCCAATAAAATAGGTTTAAGAAGGTAATCAGTAGCGTTATAATCAAACGCTTTTAATGCATATTCTGCTTTAGAAGTGATGAAAATAATTTGAGGTTTTAATTTTAAGCCATCTATAAAGTCAAAACCGCTAATAATTGGCATCTCAATATCCAATAAAACTAAATCAACTGTATTGACTGTTATGCAATTTTTAGCTTCAATAGCATTAGAGTAATCGCCAATAAGTTGTAAGTTAGGGTGGTTATTCACTAACTTAGTAATTACTATTCTTTGTAAAGAACTGTCGTCAACTACTACACAATTTAATTTCATAATTTAGACATATTTTCAGATTTGGATACGCTAATATATTTTTTTAAAAAGTGTGAACCTAATCTTTGTAGCTTTTTTTTGTATTTTAGCGATTAATATTGCTTTTCACTTGTTTATTAATAAATAATAATTACTTTTGCACCCAATTTTATATAATTAAAAACATATTTATTATGAATCATTACGAAACTGTTTTCATCTTAAATCCCGTTTTATCTGAAGTTCAGGTAAAGGAAACAGTAAGCAAGTTTGAAGATTTTCTTACAAGCAGAGGAGCTAAGATGGTATCTAAAGAGGATTGGGGCTTAAAAAAATTAGCCTATGAAATCCAAAACAAAAAAAGTGGTTTTTACCATTTATTTGAATTCCAAGTGTCACCAGAAGTATTAATTGCTTTTGAAACTGAATTTAGACGTGACGAAAGAATTATGCGTTTCTTGACTGTAAGTCTTGATAAACACGCTATATCTTGGGCAGAAAGAAGAAGAGAAAAACTTAAAGTAGCAAAAGCTTAATTATGGCAACATTACAACAATCAGCTTCAGGAAAAAAAGACGGAGATATTAGATATTTAACGCCTTTAAACATAGAAACTAACAAAACTAAAAAGTATTGTCGTTTCAAAAAATCTGGAATCAAATATATTGATTATAAAGATGCAGATTTCTTATTAAAATTCGTTAACGAACAAGGAAAAATTCTTCCTCGTCGTTTAACAGGGACTTCATTAAAGTATCAAAGAAAAGTGTCAGTTGCTGTTAAAAGAGCTCGTCACTTGGCTTTAATGCCGTATGTAGCAGATTTATTAAAATAATTTAAAATCAAAAGTTGTTGGTTTCTCACAAAAGGGAACCTAACTTCTATAATAAGGACAACAACATGGAACTTATATTAAAACAAGACGTTCAAAACGTAGGATTTAAAGACGATATTGTATCAGTAAAAGCTGGTTATGGTCGTAATTTTTTAATTCCACAAGGATTTGCTCAATTAGCTACTCCCTCTGCAAAGAAAGTATTAGCTGAAAATTTAAAGCAAAAAGCTCACAAAGAGGCTAAAGTAGTTGCTGATGCTAACAAAATTGCAGACGCATTGAAATCTTTAGATATTAAAATCACTTCAAAAGCAGGTGGCGAAAAATTATTTGGTTCTATTACCAATATTGATATCGCAGCGGTTTTAGAAAAAGCAGGAATATCTATTGAAAGAAAATTCATCACTAGCGGTACTGTTAAACGTACTGGAAAATACACAGCTTCTGTAAGATTGCACAGAGATGTAGTAGTTGAATTACCTTATGAAATCGTAGCTGAGGTTTAATATCTTACTATCATAAATTAAAAATCTCGATGTAAATCGGGATTTTTTTTTAGGTAATAACAATTACTAAGATACCAAAGTAATAAATTTATATTAATTAAAATTGAGACCGAAAATGCTTCGTGCCTCGCAATGACATGAAATACAAAAGATTAACTAAAGAACAATTTGAAGAATTGCACCAAGAATTTGCAACCTTTTTGGCTACGCAATCTATTGATAAAAAAGAATGGGATGCAATTAAAACCAATGCTCCCGAGGTTGCAGAACAGCAACTAGATGTTTTCTCCGATTTAATATGGGAAAACGTATTAACTAACGCTCAATATTTAGAACATTTTTCTAAAAATCATATTTTTCTTTTTCATTGTCAAGAAAAAGTAATAGAATCCATGGTTATTAAAGCTTTGGTTACCGATGTAGATTTTATGGTTAAAGAAGGTATGGTTTGGTTAAGCGACAATTTATTTACAGAAACAGTAGAAATGCATTTAGGCAAAAAAGAATACCAGGAAGAACGCAATGCTGCTATTTTTAATTTGATTACCGAAGGCGCTATTTTAAGCGACGGACAATTATATGTTCAAATAAATACGATTATTCAATAATCTTTTTCTTTTAAATTCAAAATAAATGGCTATTTTAGTGGGCGAAACCAACTAATTTAGCCATTATTTTTTTATGGAGATTCTACAACAAATTCAAAATTTACGAGAAGAACTTAATCGGCACAACCACAACTATTATGTTCTAGATAAACCTACCATTTCTGATTTTGATTTCGATCTAAAGTTAAAACAACTTCAAGATTTAGAAGTAAAACATCCAGAATATTTAGATGCTAATTCTCCCTCACAACGTGTTGGCGGAACCATTACCAAGAATTTCCAAACGGTTGTTCATGATAATCGAATGTATTCTTTAGATAATTCCTATTCTAAAGAAGATTTGCAAGATTGGGAAATTAAAATTCAAAAAGTTTTAGGTAATGTTCCTTTGCAATACACCTGCGAATTAAAATACGACGGCGCTTCTATTTCTATTACCTATCAAGATGGTAAGCTTTTAAAAGCGGTTACCCGTGGCGATGGATTTCAAGGGGATGATGTTACCAATAATATAAAAACTATAAAATCCATACCGTTGCAATTGCAAGGAAATTATCCACCTAGATTTGATATCCGCGGCGAGATAATTCTACCATTAGAAGGGTTTGAAAAAATGAACCAGGAATTATTGGATATTGGTGAATTACCTTATTCTAATCCGAGAAATACAGCTTCGGGAAGTTTGAAATTACAAGATAGTACCGAAGTTGCCAAGCGTCCTTTAGATTGCTTGTTGTATTTTATTGTAGGAAATAATTTACCATTTACTTCTCAATATACTGGCTTAGAAATAGCTAGAAACTGGGGATTTAAAGTTCCAAGTCAATCTAAATTAGCCAAAAATTTGGAAGAAGTTTTTGAATTTATTAATTATTGGGATGTGCATCGGCATAATTTGCCATATGAAACGGATGGCGTTGTTATTAAAGTAGATGATTTTAATATGCAAAATGAATTGGGGTATACTGCAAAATCTCCTCGATGGGCAATAGCTTATAAATTCAAATCGGAACAAGTTACCACTGTTTTAAATTCTATTTCATACCAAGTTGGAAGAACAGGAGCGATAACACCAGTCGCTAATTTAGTACCTGTGCAACTAGCTGGAACTATTGTGAAACGTGCTTCCTTACACAACGCAGACCAAATTGAAAAACTAGATATCCGAGTTGACGATACTGTTTTTTTAGAAAAAGGAGGAGAGATAATTCCTAAAATTATTGGAGTTGCACATAGAGGTTCTCAAGCAGAACCAACAAAATATATTTCTCAATGCCCGGAATGCCATTCTGAACTAACTCGGAAAGAAGGAGAAGCAAATCACTTTTGCCCAAATTTTTATGGTTGTCCGCCACAAATTATAGGTAGAATTCAGCATTATATATCTAGAAAAGCAATGGATATTGAGGGCTTAGGAGGGGAGACAGTTGCTTTACTTTATGAAAATGGTTTAGTTAAAGACTATTCCGATTTATATGAATTGACGGTGGAAAAAGTAATTCCGTTGGAGAGAATGGCGCAAAAAAGTGCTGAGAATTTGGTAAATGGTATTGAAAAATCTAAAGACATTCCTTTTGAAAGGGTTTTGTTTGCTCTCGGAATTCGTTATGTAGGAGAAACTGTCGCTAAAAAATTGGCAAAACATTATAAATCTATTGAAGCATTGCGCCAAGCATCGCTTATGGATTTAATTCTTGTTGATGAAATTGGAGAACGAATTGCACAAAGCGTAATTGAGTTTTTTGAAAATAAAACCAATTATTATATTATTGAACGCTTAAAAAACTTTGGCCTACAACTGGAATTAATAGAGAAATTCAATCCTGATGCTACGGATAAATTAGTTGGAAAAACTTTCGTGGTTTCTGGAGTATTTGAAATATTATCCAGAGATGATTTGAAGAAAGCTATTGAAGATAATGGTGGTAAAGTTGGAAGTTCTATATCTGCTAAAACTGATTTTGTTATTGCGGGAGAAAATATGGGGCCTGCTAAATTGGAAAAAGCAAACCAACTTGGAATAAAAATAATTTCAGAAAATGATTTTATAGAAATGATAAAGGGTAACGCATAGATTGCATTACCCTTGTTTTAATTGAATAAATAAGTTTTTAGATTACAATTGATTTTCCTTTACTTGCAATTTCTTTATCGGAAGTAAGATAAAAATCGATGCGCCCTAAATTTAAACCATAACAACCTACTTGGTTAATTAGCACTTCTTTTCCGTCTAGATTTTTTTCGATTACTGGTTTGTCCAAAAAGGTGTGGGTGTGTCCGCCAATTATTAAATCTATATCTTTCGTTTTCTGGGCAAGAATAAGATCACAAACTTTATTCGGATCTTCTTTATAGTTATAACCAATGTGTGATAGGCAAATAACCAGGTCACAGTTGTTTTCATGTTTTAAAATTCGTGCCATATCTGTGGCCGATTCTATAGGGTCATTATAAACAGTTTCTTTGCAGTTTTTCTTATCTACTAAGCCTTGTAATGCAATGCCTAATCCAAATACTCCAATTTTCACTCCATCTACATGCTTTATTTTGTATGGCTTTACATGGCCATCCAAAACCGTATTTTTAAAACCATAATTGGAAACAAAATCAAATTTTGCATTTGCCATTTGCGAAAGCAAACCATCAATACCGTTATCAAAATCATGATTTCCAAGAGTTACAATATCATAACCCATCATGTTCATTAATTTGAATTCCAATTCTCCTCCATAATAATTAAAATAAGGAGTTCCTTGAAAAATATCTCCAGCATCTAATAAAAGCACATTTTTATTTTCTTTTCGAATGGTTTCGATGATAGCAGCTCTTTTTGCAACACCTCCCATGCTCGGATTTTTAGGATGATCTGCTGGAAAAGGATCAATATAACTGTGTACATCGTTCGTGTGAAGGATGGTAATGTGTTTTATTTTTTCACTTTTAAAACTACTCAAGGAGAATCCGGTTAAGCCTAAAAAAGCAGAACTTGCAGCAGTTTTCTGAATAAAATCTCTTCTTTTCATGATGTTATTCTTTAGTGATTCTTATGTTGTTATTAATCTTCAGTGTATCCACGTCTTTAAAATAATCAATCATAATGTTGCGTAGCTTGTAGTCTAAATCGTGTCGTTCTACATTTTTTTTAAAGAAAGTCATGTTGTCGCCACCGTTAGATAAATAATCAGAAGTTACCACATAATAAATTTTATCTTTTTCAAGAGGTTTTCCTTGAACCAATATATTAATGGGTTGGTTGTCTTTGGATATTGTAAAAGTCATTCCAGCTAACGGATGTGGTTTTTTTTCGGAAATAATATAATTTATAATTTCCATAATTTGTTCCTTTTTTAAGCCTACTACCACGGCACTGTTTTCAAACGGCATCACTTCGTAGGTATTTCTAGCAGTAACATTTCCTTTAGGAATAATAGTTCTAATTCCGCCATGGTTTAAAAAACAGATGTCAATCAATTTATGCTCTCTTTGCAAAAATATAGGATCGCTTTTTTCAAGAGTTATATCTGCAAGAAAACACCCAATATTGGTTTGCCATTCTCCTTTAGACTTATCTAAAGTTTCAGGACTATAAGCTAGAACTTCTCCTAAATCCTTGTCAATATGCTCTCTATAAGGCTTAATGTAGTTTTCAATTTTAGAAATTCCATTTTGATTATTACTAATGGTGATTTTCTTTCCTTCAACTTTGTAAACGAATAAAGGATGACTGGAACATGCCGTTAAGAGAATAAATGTTAATAATAAAACAAAATGTTTCATTAGAAAGGTATAGTTTTTTAGTTTTACCATAATTATACGACAAAATCAATTAAATTTGTAATTTGGTAAAAGTACTATGTTTTTGAATGAAATTAAGGAAATCTGGACGAAAAAAAATGTTAAGAAGCAGTTACTAAATGTAAAGTATTTGGTTTCGAGTCCAATTATAAAAAAAGTCGCAATTTTAATTGATGAAACTTATTTCCATGAAAAAGAGGCATTATTAGCCGAAATAAAAAAGAATGGGATTCAAGAGGAGAATATTTCTTTTCTAGTTTTTAAAAATGTAATTAAGAAAAATGATTCTTTTGGATGTGATTCCTTTTCATATAAGAACTTAAGTTGGTTAGGCACTATAAATAAAAATGAAGTTTCTGAATTTACCCAACAAGAATTTGATTTATTAATTAATTATTACGACACTAAAAAATCGCCTTTGTTGCTGGTAACAAATCTTTCTAAAGCAAAATTTAAAGTTGGTTTTGCTTCATCAGATAAACGATTAAACCATTTTATGGTGAATACCAATGCCGAAAATTATAAAGTCTTCGTTACTGAATTATTTAAATATTTAAAAATATTAAACAAACTATAACTATGCAATTATTAATAGGAACTGGAGTTGCACTGGTAACCCCTTTCAAAACTGACTTTTCTGTGGATACTGAAGCTCTAACAAGAATTGTAAATTTTCAAATTGAAAATGGTATTGATTATCTTGTGATTCTTGGCACTACAGCTGAAAGTGCTACTTTAAGTCAAGAAGAGAAAGTGTTAGTTATTAGTACTATTGTAGCTGCAAACAATAAAAGAGTTCCTTTAGTTCTTGGTGTAGGAGGTAATAACACACACCAAGTTATAGATGAATTAAAAACTAGAGATTTTGCCGATTTTGTTGCTATTCTATCTGTTTCTCCTTATTATAATAAACCAACGCAAGAAGGTATCTACCAACATTTTAAGGCCATTGCCGAAGCCTCTCCAACACCTGTGATTTTATACAATGTTCCAGGGAGAACTGGGAGCAATATGTTACCGTCAACAGTGTTAAAATTGGCGAAAGATTTTAAAAATATTATCGCTATAAAAGAAGCTGCAGGCGATATAGTTCAAGCTATGAAATTAATTCAACAAAAACCGGAAGGGTTTTTAGTGATTTCTGGAGATGACATGATTACTTTACCCATGATTTTAGCTGGTGGAAGCGGCGTTATTTCAGTTATTGGGCAAGGTTTTCCAAGACAGTTTTCTGATATGGTTCGTTTAGGCCTTCAAAGAAAGGTAGATGAAGCTTATGAAATTCATTACAAATTAGCAGATTCTATTGATATGATATTTGAACAAGGTAATCCTGCAGGAATTAAACAGGCACTAAAAACACTAGGATTATCTGGGAATACAGTCCGATTGCCTTTAGTAAATATTGATGATGATTTGGTAAACAGAATTTCAAATTTTGTAAAATGTTTGTAGTTTTTTGTAATTAAAAACAATCAAAAAAAATGTTTCATAGTATCTAATTATTAACTAAATTTGCAGTTCGTTTTTTAAGGACTAAAATTTCTTTACTAAACAGCATTCATAAAAATTAAAATGAAAAAAATACTTTCACTTATAGTCTTAGTTGTTTTGTTTTCGTCCTGTAGCGAATATCAAAAAGCATTAAAATCTGAGGATATTGCTGATAAATACGGTGTTTCTGTGAAAATGTATGAAAAAGGAAAATACGATAAAGCAATTCGATTGTTTGAACAAATAGCCCCTTCCTATAAAGGTAAACCTCAAGCTGAAAAATTGTTTTATATGTATTCTCAATCCTATTATAAAACCAAACAATATTATCTTGCAGGGTACCAATTCGAAAATTTTGCTTCTAGTTATCCAAAAAGTGAAAAACAAGAAGAGGCTCTTTTTTTAGGTGCAAAATGTTTTACACAGCTCTCTCCTGTTTATAGTTTAGATCAAAAAGATACCGACAAAGCGGTAGATAAATTGCAAAATTTTATTGATACTTATCCTAATTCTTCCTATTTGCCTGAGGCTAATGCTATGGTAAAAGAATTGCGAACTAAAATTGAAAAGAAAGCATTTGAAAATGCAAAACAATACAATACCATTTCCGATTTCAAAGCAGCTCAAATTGCTTTTGATAATTTTATTTCTGATTTTCCAGGAACTCCATTTAAAGAAGAAGCGTTGTATTATAAATTAGATTCTGCATATAAATTAGCAATCAATAGTATTCCAGATAAAATGGAAGAACGTCTAAAAAATGCGAAAACAGTTTACTATAGTTTTATAAAATATAAAGCCGATTCAAAATTTAAAACAAAAGCTGATGAAATGTTAGCTAAAATAGATAAAGATTTACAACAATTTTCTAAATAAAATGTCCATGGATTTAAAGAAGACCACTGCACCTGTAAACACAATAACTTACAACAAAAATGTTATTGAAGAACCAACTGGGAATGTTTATGAGGCGATAACAATTATTGCAAAAAGAGCAAATCAAATTAATTCGGAAATTAAAAAAGAATTGATTGAAAAATTAGAGGAGTTTGCTACCTACAACGATAGTTTAGAAGAAGTTTTTGAAAACAAAGAACAAATTGAAGTGTCAAAATTTTATGAAAAACTTCCAAAGCCACATGCACTTGCAGTGCAAGAATGGTTAGACGGAAAGATTTTTTATAAAGATGCTAACCAACAATAAAAAACTATGTCTGTTTTAAGTGGTAAAAAAATCATACTAGGTATATCTGGTGGAATTGCCGCATATAAAACAGCAGCCTTGGTTCGGTTATTAATAAAAGCAGGTGCTCATGTCCAAGTGATAATGACACCTGCTTCTTTAGATTTTATTACCCCCTTAACACTTTCTACTTTATCAAAAAATCCGGTATATTCCAAATTTTATAATGAGGAGGAGGAAGGTGCTACATGGAATAATCATGTAGAATTAGGTCTTTGGGCAGACCTTATAATAATTGCACCCGCAACTGCAAATACATTATCTAAAATGGTAAATGGTAATTGCGATAATTTGCTAATTGCTACTTATCTATCCGCAAAATGCCCAGTTTATTTTGCGCCAGCAATGGATTTGGATATGTACAAACATCCATCTACTATTGCTTCGTTTTCAGCGTTAGAACAATTTGGAAATATTATTATTCCAGCAGAAACTGGCGAATTGGCTAGTGGGCTTAGTGGTGAGGGTAGAATGGCAGAACCGGAGAATATTATAGCTTTTTTAGAGGCAGATTTATCGGGTAAACTTCCATTAATAGGAAAAAAAATACTAATTACTGCTGGTCCCACATACGAATCTATAGATCCCATTCGTTTTATAGGAAATCATTCGTCTGGAAAAATGGGTTATGATCTTGCAGAAGCTGCAGCAAATCTTGGTGCCGAAGTTATTTTAGTTTCTGGACCTACAAGTATAGCTTTAAAAAATAATTCTATTCAATTAATAAGTGTTATTTCGGCAGAAGAAATGTATAATAGTTGTTTGGAATATTTCGATTCGATGGATGTGGTTATTGCAGCAGCAGCCGTTGCGGATTATAAGCCGAAAGTTATTGCAAGACAAAAGATTAAAAAAACAGATGAGTCCTTTTCTATTGAATTAGAAAAAACAAAAGATATTTTAGCAGCTTTAGGAAAAGTAAAGGAAAATCAATTTTTAATTGGATTTGCTTTGGAAACTGAAAATGAAATTGAAAATGCCAAGTTGAAAATTCAGAAAAAAAACTTAGATTTGATAGTTTTAAATTCACTTCAAGATATTGGAGCAGGATTTGGAAAAACTACTAACAAAGTGACTTTTATTGATAAAGATTTCAATATTGAGCCAATGGAATTAAAGTTGAAAGAAGAAGTAGCAGTAGATATTTTAAATAAAGTAATAACTTATTATCATGCGTAGAATTTTCAGTATTCTTTTTATTTGCTTTTTTGTAAGCGTACAGGGGCAAGAACTTAATTGCAAAGTGATTGTTAATTACGATAAAATCACAAATACTAACAGTCAGATATTTAAAACTTTGGAGTCCTCTTTGAACGATTTTGTCAATAAAACTGTATGGACTGAAAAGTCGTACAAAGTTAATGAGAAAATTAATTGTACAATGTTTATTACTTTAAACTCCTATGAGTCCAATAATTTTGATGCTAGTATTCAAGTGCAATGCTCAAGACCAATTTATAATTCTAGTTTCACGACGCCATTATTGAATATAAATGATAAAGATTTTTCTTTTCAATATACTGAATTTCAAAATTTATTCTACAGTCCAAATAGCTACGAATCTAATTTAATTTCAACAATTGCTTTTTATAGTTTCATTATTATTGGAGTTGATGCTGAAAGTTTTGAATTAGATGGTGGAACAGATTATTTTCAATCAGCACAACAAATTGTTAGTTTATCTGCACCAACGGGCGGGGCTGGTTGGTCTCAAACCGATAAAACTCAAAATAGATATTATTTAGTTAATGATCTTTTGTCTCCCACTTTTAAACCTTTTCGAGAAGCTGTGTTTCAATATCATTTTAATGGGATGGACAACATGAGTAAAGATTTAAAAGGAGCTAAAGAAGTAATTGTTAATTCTATAAACACTTTAGTTAACCAGCATGAAATAAGACCAAATGCGTATTTAACTAGAATTTTTTTTGATGCAAAATCCGATGAAATTGTGTCAATTTTTTCAGGAGGGCCTAACATTTCTATTGATGGTTTAGTAGATAAATTATCTAGAATATCCCCAACTAACTCCTCTAAGTGGATTAATATTAAGCAGTAATACATTACAATGATTGTATCTTTATCCATAGAAAATTTTGCTTTAATAGAAAAATTATCTGTTAGATTTTCTGATGGATTTACTGTAATTACCGGCGAAACTGGTGCTGGAAAGTCAATTCTTTTAGGTGCTTTAGGATTAGTTTTAGGAAAACGTGCCGATTTATCATCCTTAAAAAACAAAGAGGAAAAATGTATTATCGAAGCACATTTTCAAATAAAAAATTATGATCTTCAATCTTTTTTTGAAGCTAATGATTTGGATTATGAAGAAGAAACAATCATTCGTAGAGAAATTCTACCTTCAGGAAAATCGCGCGCTTTTATTAACGATACTCCAGTAAATTTGAATGAATTACAGGAATTAAGTAACTTTTTACTTGATATTCATTCGCAACACCAAACCCAAGAACTTTCTGACGATGTAGTGCAGTTTCAAATCATTGATTCTGTTGCTTCCAATTGGGAAGTTATTTCGCAATACACTTCGCAATTAAAACAATACAAAAAACATAATTCCGATTTAAAATTAAAAAACGAATTATTGGATTCGTTGATGAAAGAGCAAGATTACAATGCTTTTTTATTAGAGGAATTACTTTTAGCCAATTTAAAATCGGGAGAACAAGAAGTTTTGGAGTCGCAATTTGAAAAACTTAATAATGTAGAATTTATTAATGAAAATCTGCTAAAATCACTTTCTATAGCCAATGAAGAGCAATATGGAGTGCTGCAGAATTTAAAAGAAATCAAAATTTCAATCCAAAAAATAGCGCCATTTTCAGTTGAATTTAATACTTTAAATGAACGGATTTCAAGTTTATTAATTGAATTTGATGACATAGAAAAAGAATTAACTCGATTAACTGAAAGTGTTTTTTCTAATCCAGAAGAACTAGAAGCAACAAATGAAAAGTTACAGATGATTTATTCTTTGCAAAAAAAGCACCAAGTAAATTCTGTTGATGAATTGTTAGAGATTCAAAATAATCTGGATGCCAAAGTTATTTCTGTGGTAACTCTAGAATCGGAAATTAGTTTTATTGAAAATCAAATTTCAGAATCTGAAATAATACTGAATGATTTAGCATTTACAATACATGAAAATAGAGAAGTAGCAATACCTATATTAACTAATAAATTGTCTTTGATTTTGGAGCCACTCGGAATGGCAAATGCTAGGTTTGATATACAGCTTACTTCCAAAGAAGCCTTTTATGCTAATGGAAAAGATGAAATTCAATTTTTATTTTCAGCTAACAAAGGATCTGATTTTGGATTGTTAAAAAAAATTGCTTCTGGTGGAGAAATGTCACGAATTATGTTAGCAGTAAAATCGGTATTGTCTGAGTATTCTAAACTTCCTACTATACTATTTGATGAAATAGATACTGGAGTTTCTGGTGAGATAGCTCATAAAATGGGGGAGATAATGAAGCAAATGAGTTTGAATATGCAGGTTTTTGCTATTACACATTTACCACAAATTGCAGGAAAAGGGAAAGAACATTTTAAAGTTTTCAAAGTAATTACAGAAAATCAAACCCAATCTGAATTGAAATTACTTGCTAAAGAAGAGCGTGTTATTGAAATTGCTCAGATGCTTTCGGGATCTACTATTTCAGAATCTGCATTAAATCATGCTAAGGAATTGCTTAATTAATAAATAGAATTATATTTGTTTGCTGTTATTAAAACTAATAAAATACAGCAAACCCTAAACAAAAAACTTTTCAAAATTATGATTATAGAACCAAGAATGCGCGGCTTTATTTGTTTAACATCTCATCCAAAAGGTTGCGAACAAAATGTAAAAAATCAAATAGAATATGTGAAATCTAAAGGTTCAATTGATGGTCCTAAACGAGTACTAGTTGTTGGTGCTTCTACAGGATTTGGATTGGCTTCAAGAATTTCTAGTGCTTTTGGTTGTGGTGCAGCTACCATAGGCGTATTTTTTGAAAAACCACCAACAGAAGGGAAAACAGCATCTCCAGGGTGGTATAATTCTGCAGCATTTGAAAATGAAGCTAAAAATGTAGGCTTATATGCCAAAAGCATTAATGGTGACGCCTATTCTAAAGAAGTAAAACAACAAGTTATAGATATTATTAAAGCCGATTTAGGTCAGATAGATTTAGTAATTTATAGTTTGGCTTCACCGGTTCGTATGCATCCCGAAACTGGTGTGTTACACCGTTCCTCATTAAAACCTATAGGTACTACTTTTACAAATAAAACGGTTGATTTTCATTCAGGTAATGTAACTCAAGTTTCTATAGAACCAGCTAATCAAGAAGATATCGACAATACGGTTGTAGTTATGGGAGGTGAAGATTGGGCTATGTGGATGGAAGATTTAAAAAAAGCAAATTTATTAGCTCCAGGAGCAACAACAATTGCTTATTCTTATATAGGACCATCAGTTACCGAGGCTGTTTATAGAAAAGGAACTATAGGAAGAGCTAAAGACCATCTAGAAGCAACTGCGTTTAACATTACCGATTCATTGAAAGATCTTAACGGTAAGGCTTATGTGTCAGTTAATAAAGCATTAGTTACTCAGGCAAGTTCAGCAATTCCTGTTATTCCATTGTATATTTCTTTATTGTATAAAATCATGAAAGCCGAAGGAATTCACGAAGGTTGTATTGAGCAAATTCAACGTTTATATAGCCAAAGATTGTTCACCGGAAAAGATGTTCCAACTGATTCTAACGGAAGAATTAGAATTGACGATTGGGAAATGCGCGACGATGTTCAAGAAAAAATTGCTGATTTATGGTCCAAAGCTACTACCGAAAATTTATCTGAAATAGGAGATTTAGCTGGATACAAAAATGATTTCTTGAATTTATTTGGTTTTGGATTTGATGGAGTTGACTATCACGCTGATGTAAACGAAATGGTTAACGTGTCAAGTATTACATAATTTAATAAATTCCATTAATCAAGATTACATTAATATTTGAAATGTTTATTTCAAGTTTTTATTGTATATTTACTATAATAAATTTTTAAATTCTAAAAACATGAAAAAAATTACTTTTTTATTTTTTCTAACATTACTTACTAATGTTATGGTTGGTCAGTGTTTAACGGCTACTTCAACAACACCACAATGGCCAACTTCCACCTACATACCCGTAGCATGTGATGGTTTAGTATCCAACAGTATAACTACCTCAGGATATGCAAGTGAGTATTCTATTGTTACAGTTACTTTAGGTCAAACTTATACTTTTACAAGTTCAGTTGCCACCGACGTTATTACTATTAGCGTAGACTCTGGAGCAACTGCTGAAATTTATGGATTAGGAAGCGTAACTTGGGTTTCTACAATTGATGGTGATGTATATTTCTATACTCATCTAGATGATGGAGCATGTGGAGGAGAGAATGTTAGTAGAACTCGATCTGTTGTTTGTGGCGTACCTCCAACATGTATTGCACCAACTAATTTAGTTGCTTCTAATATAACTACAACTTCTGCAACTGTTTCATGGACTACTTCGGTTACCAACCCAGCTTTTGGGTATGAATATTATATATCAACATCGAGCATAACTCCGCTTCCAACAGATCCAGCAACAGCAGGAGAAGCACCAGGTGTAACATCAACAAGTTTAACGGGTTTAACACCTGCTACAAACTATTATGTTTGGGTTAGATCTATATGTAGTGCAACAGATACTTCTGGATGGAGCTCTGTAGTGAATTTCCCAACTTTATGTAACCCTGTAACCGATTTTACTGAAAATTTTGACGCTACTCTTAATTTACCAGTTTGTTGGGCAAAAGTAGGGACTGGAGGAAGTGCTTATGTTCAAACAGCTACAGCTACAACTTCACAACCTAATAATTTATATTTTGCAAGTTGGAGTACAACAAGTTTAAGTGTTGTTTCAATGATACCTGTTTCAAATGCAGGAGATGGAACCAATAGACTTCGTTTTAGAGCTAGAAGTAATTTTACTATTGGAGGTGTTATAGAAGTTGGATATTTAACAAACCCTTCTGATGATTTAAGTTTTGTTAGTCTTCAATCATTTACAACAACTTCAACCTCTGTATATGATTATTTTTCAGCTATTTTAGGAACTGCTCCCGGATCTAACCAAGTATTAGCATTTAGACATACCGGTGATCCTTCTAATAGTGTATTAATTGATGATGTTATTTGGGAACCAATACCAAGTTGTGTAGAGCCAAGTCCATTAACAGTTTCTGGAGTTACAGATACTAATGCAACTTTAACTTGGACAACTTCTTTTTCAAATCCAATAGGTTATGAGTATGTATTAGATTCCACATCTACTGATCCTTTAATTTCAGGGACTTTTATTAATGCAATTACTTACACAGCAACTTCTTTAACTCCTTTGACAACTTATTATTTTCATGTTAGAGCCAAATGTTCTACTACTTCAAGTAGTTCTTGGGTTACAATTGCATTTACAACACCTGCAACTCCACCAATTAATGACAATTGTACAAGTGCAATCGCAATTACACCAGGATCAGTTTTTGCTGACTCTCCTATTGTTGGAACTACAATTGGTGGTGTAACAACGACTGGATTAACTTTTTCTTGCCAAATAAATAGAAAAAGTGATGTTTGGTATAGCGTAATTGTACCTGCTTCAGGTTCATTAACTATTGAAACGGATGCTACAGCTGGAACTACAATGACAGATTCAGTACTTTCAATATTTACTGGTACATGTGGTTCTTTAACGGAAGTTGGATGTGATGATGATAATGGAAATGGTAATTTCTCTAAAGTTGTTTTAACAGCTTTAACGCCTGGTGCTACTTTGCATATCGGGGTTTGGACGTACAATTCAACAGGTGGTGTCGATGGAGATTTTCAATTGTCGGCTTATGATGCTTCTTTAGCAAACAATACTTTTTCTAGCTCAAATTTCACTTTCTATCCAAATCCAGTAAAAGATGTATTGAATTTATCGTATTCACAAAATATTTCCAAAGTTCAAGTTATTAATTTATTAGGACAAGAAATGTTAGTTAAATCAATGAACGAGACTAAGGGTCAAATTGATATGTCACAACTATCTTCAGGAACTTACTTAGTAAAAGTAACTTCAGAAGACCAAATTAAAACTATCAAAGTAATTAAAGAATAAATTTTAATTATTTTCATATAAATAAAAAGTCCTGCTTCGGCGGGACTTTTCTTTTTAAGAAAGAGTATATTTGTTAAAATTTTACAAATGTACTTTTCAATTATTATTCCAGTCTACAATAGACCCGACGAAATAAACGAACTATTAGAAAGTCTACTCCAATCTACCTATAAAGGAGAGTATGAAATTGTAATAATAGAAGATGGATCCACTATTACTTGTGAAGAGGTAGTTGCAAAATATTCTAAAAATTTAAATATATCTTATTATTTTAAATCGAATTCTGGACCTGGCGATTCTCGAAATTACGGTATGAAAAAAGCTAAAGGTGATTATTTTATCATCTTTGATTCGGATTGCATTATTCCAAAACACTATTTATCGGAAGTAGAAAAGGAGCTAAAATCTAATTATGTGGATTGTTTTGGAGGACCCGATAAAGCTTTAAAATCCTTTTCTAATGTACAGAAAGCAATTAATTTTGCTATGACTTCATTCTTAACTACAGGGGGAATAAGAGGCGGCTCAGAAAAAATAAGTAAATTTCAACCAAGAAGCTTTAATATGGGAATCTCCAAAAAAGTTTTTCTAGATTCTAAAGGTTTTGGAAATATCCATCCTGGTGAAGATCCTGATTTATCTATTCGATTATGGAAATTAGGCTATGAAACTAGATTGTTTTCTTCTGCATTTGTATATCACAAACGAAGAATTGACTGGGAAAAGTTTAGCATTCAAGTTTCTAAATTTGGTAAAGCAAGACCAATATTAAATTCTTGGTATCCCGAATATAGTAAAGTGACCTATTGGTTTCCTTCAATATTTGTTTTGGGGTTTATACTTTCATTGGTACTGCTTTTTTGTTTATTCGATTGGGGTTTGAAGTTATATCTATTGTATTTTATTGTTATTTTTATTGTTTCAAGTTTCCAAAATAAAAGCCTTATTATTGGAATGCTCTCTTTAGTTGCTGTATGGAAACAATTTTTCGGGTATGGTTTTGGTTTTATTGAATCTTTTTTCAAAATCTTTTTTCTTAGACAACAACCTCAAATAGCATTTCCAGAATTATTTTTTAAAATAAGTTCCAATTCAGAAACAAATATTATTTCAAAATTGGAAGTAAACAATATTACTTCTATTGAAAAGACCCCTATAAAACCTAAGATAATTGGATTAACCGGAGGAATAGGAAGTGGAAAAACTACCATTGCCAATTATTTTAAATCCAAAGGTATTCCTGTTTACATCTCCGACATTGAAGCTAAGAAAGTAATGAATTTTCCTGAAATAATAAATAAAATTGCAGCAGTTTTTGGATCTGAAATAGTAGGAGAAAACAATTTTATAGATCGTGAGAAGTTAGCTTCCATTGTTTTTAATAATCCGGATAAATTAAAACAGCTTAATGCAATTGTACATCCAGCAGTAAAAAAGCATTTCGATAAATGGGTTTTAAATAATAATAAATTTCCGTATCTTATTAAAGAAGCAGCTATACTTTTTGAAAGTGGTAGTTATAAAGATTGTGATGCCATAATTACTGTAAGTACCCCTTTAGAAACTAGGATATCTAGAGTTTTAGAAAGAGATAAAACCACTCGAGAAAAAGTTTTGCTTAGAATTAATAACCAACTTTCAGATGAAGAACGAATTGCAAAAAGTCAATACGTAATTATAAATGAAGATTTAGAAAAGACTAAAATTCAAGTGGATACTTTAATCAATTTATTGAAAGATAAGTAATAATTGTGTGCAATGTTAATGTTTGGTTAATAAATTAACAGCGTAAATGTTAAAATATTAAATTTGAATAATGAACAAGTTTGTTTTTAGATTATTGGTCTTGTTAATGAGTTTATCCTTGTTGGGTATAATTTTTGTACAAGTATATTGGTTCAATACCTCTCTAAAAAATAACGAAGAGCAGTTTAGGTTTCATATAAAACAGGTATTAGGAAAAGTATCCCAAAAGTTGCAAAAACAAGAGGAGTACAATTTTTATAATAAATACAAAAAACTTAAGGATAGTACTGGTAAAGCTCCTCTAAAAACAGATTTGCTAGAGTATGGTTATTACCAAAGGAATGCCAAAACTAATGAAACAATAATCTATTCTAATAGTATAATATCAGAAGATTATGATATATTTTCTACGTTCTTTGATAAAAAAACAGATAGTGTAAAAATAAAAAGTTACACTTCAAAACGCAAAACAGAGATTTTTAACAACAACTCTTTGGATAACTCTGGAATACAAAATAAAATAACTCCAGATATTACTAATGAAAAATTAGGTACAGTTGATATCCTTGAAAACGCACAATTTGAAATTGCATATAAAGATATTGCTGCAAATTATTCTATTCAAGATAGGGTATCCAAAGAAATGCTACAAAAGTTACTCGAAAGTGAATTAGTAGAATATGGTGTAAAAACCCCATTTGAATTTGATGTCTATAGTAATGGACTAGCAACAAAAATAAAATCAGAACATTTTTCTTACGATAAATATTCAAGTTATTCAATTCCGATTTTTATTGATAATGAAGGAAATAATAAATACATGTTATTGGTTACTTTTCCTCAAATAAAAAAATTTTTGTTTTCAGAAATACTAGGAATTACTTTATTATCAATAATTTTTACGCTAATTATTATTATTGCATATGCTAACGCTTTGCACCAATTAATAAGACAACGTCAGATTTCGGAAATTAAAACCGATTTCATAAATAACATGACACACGAGTTTAAAACACCTATTGCTACTATAAATTTAGCTTTAGATGCCATTAAAAACCCAAAAGTCATAGATGATAAGGAAAAGGTTTTGCGTTATTTGCAAATGATCAGAGACGAAAATAAACGCATGCACGCTCAGGTTGAGAATGTTTTAAGAATTTCTAAATTAGAAAAAAAAGAATTGGATATTTCCAAAGAATCTCAAAATGTACAAGAAGTTATAGAACACGCTATAGACCACGTTCATTTAATTATAGAAGATAGAAAAGGTAAAATTACAACTCATTTCAATGCCAATAGAACTACCGTTTTATTAAATGATGTTCATTTTACAAATGTCTTAGTTAATATTTTAGACAATGCCATAAAATATTCACCAGAAAATCCAGTTATAGATATTGTTACTGAGAATGTAAATGAATTTGTTCTAATTAAAATAAAAGACCAAGGATCAGGAATGACCAAAGCGGCTCAAAAAAGAATTTTCGAAAAATTCTATCGTGAGCATACTGGAGATATTCATAACGTTAAAGGTCATGGTCTTGGTTTGGCCTATGTAAAAAGAATTGTTGAAGACCATAACGGTCAAGTTTTCGTGGAAAGCGAAAAAGGAAAAGGAAGCACATTTATTATAAAAATACCATTGATAAATTAATACATTATGGAACTAGAAAACAAAAAAATACTATTAGTAGAAGACGACCAAAATTTTGGAGCAATTCTTAAAGATTACCTTATGCTAAACGACTTCGATGTTACTTTGGCTAAAAATGGTATGGAAGGTTTTGAAAAATTTAAAAAAGACACTTACGACTTGTGTATACTTGACGTAATGATGCCTTACAAAGACGGGTATACACTAGCTAAAGAGATTCGTGAAAAAAATAAAGAAGTGCCTATTGTTTTCTTAACGGCTAAAACCATGAAAGAAGACGTTCTTAAAGGGTACAAAGTTGGTGCTGATGATTACCTTAATAAACCTTTTGATTCAGAAGTTTTATTAATGAAAATTAAAGCCATCATGCTACGTAAATCCTCTGAAGTTAAGCCAGAGAATGTACAATTCGAATTCCAAATTGGTAAATTTCATTTAAATTCCAAACTGCGTTTTCTTAATTTTCCTGGTAATGAGCCAATTAAATTATCACCAAAAGAAAATGAATTACTTAAAATGTTGGCCGTTTATGTAGAAGATTTAATGCCAAGAGAACTAGCGCTTACCAAAATTTGGAGAGATGATAACTACTTTACTTCCAGAAGTATGGACGTTTATATTGCCAAACTTCGTAAATATCTTAAAGAAGATCCAAATGTAGAAATTCTTAACATTCACGGTGAAGGATTTAGATTAGTTGTTAGAAAATAATACTTTAAAACTCCAAGAAATTGGAGTTTTTTTTTGGCTATATTTTGGAAGCTTATCCAGCTATTCATTACAAGTTTACTTGTAAAAATCTTTTTTTCTAAGCAATAAAACGTGCTCCTTTGGTCGCAGTTTTTAGGCAAGAAAAAATAGATTTTTCCTTCATAAAGCTTTCCACTTCTATCTGGGCTAGGGGTATAGTATAAAAAAGAACTCCAATTTTAAAATTCAAGTTCCAATGCAAAACAAGTTTTTCCTTCCTTTTGAATGGTAAAAAGATTGGTATTTCTTTTAATTTCTATTGCATCCAAATGGAATACTTCCTTTAGGTAGTTCATTTCAAAACTCTTTAAACTTCGGTTTAAAAGTTGTTTTGAATCCATACAATCTAAGCACCATTCTAAATATTTCATGCTATTGGCATGGTTCACAATATCTAAGTCGGATAATTGCACCACCCTTTGGTTTACTAAATCCAAGTCTTGAGCGATATTTATTTTAGAAAGGGGCTTTGCAATAGCAGTTTCGTTCGGATGTTTTTCAAAATGTTCGTGAGGCAAAGCTAGCGCTTCTGGTCTGCGAGTTGTAGTATTGAAAACTGCCCAAAAGGTTTCACAACCCACAATTTTCTCATCACCAATATATAATTCTAAACAACGAGTGGAACGCGAATTCTCTAACGAATGTATCCAAGTTTTAACCCTAACTGTTTCTTTCCATTTTGGTAACCTATTAATTTCTACTCGCATTTTGCTCAATACCCACGCCTGGTTATGTTCTTGCATGTCACTAAAGCTGATGCCTCCAAGTTCCGAATGAGTTGCAGCAGTCAACTGAAAAAGGTTGCATAATTCGGTGTATTTTAAATAGCCGTTAGGGTAGCATTGCAAAAAATTAATTTCCAAATCTCTAGTTAGTATCGAAGTGAAGTTAGGTGCTATTGGCATGTTTAATTATGAATTATCAATTATCAATTGTAAAGAATTAATTATCTCTTTTCTGTCCGTTAAATAATCAAACCAGATTGCATTTTCTGTTCGTTTAAACCAAGTAAGTTGTCTTTTAGAAAAGCGTCTGGTGTTTTTCTTGATTTCTTCGACGGCAAAATCTAAAGTGATTTTTCCTTCCAAATAATCAAACAATTCTCTGTAACCAACTGTTTGCAAGGCGTTTAATTCTTTGTTTGGGAACAATCTTTGGGCTTCTTGCAGTTGCCCTTGGTTCAGCATTATATCTACTCTTTGGTTGATTCTGCTGTACATAATTTCTCTATCTGCTTCCAAACCAATAACGATAGGTGTGAAGTTTCTTGTGTTTTCTTTTTTATCTATAAATGAAGAATACTGTTTTCTTGTGCTTAAACAAACTTCTACAAAACGCATCATTCGTTGCGGATTTTGAAGTGTCTGCGGATTTGTCTCTAATAAGAAATTAGTATAATCCGGATCCAATTCTTTCAAAGTGTTTTGAAGGTAATCCAAACCTTTTTCTTCAAAGGTTGTTCGAACTTCTTCGCGAATTTCTGTGGCAATATCTGGAAAAGAATCTAATCCTTTTAATACTGCATCTACATACAAACCAGAGCCGCCAACCATAATTTGAATGTTATTTTTTAGGAATAATTCGTTTAATTTGGCAATTGCTTCTTTCTCGAAATCGCCAACGGTGTAGTTTTCAAAAATGGATTTATTTTGTATAAAATGGTGGGGTGCTCCCGCCAATTCTTCATCGCTTGGAACTGCGGTACCGATTTTCATTTCCTTAAAAAACTGCCTACTATCACAAGATAGTATATCGCAGCCAAAATGTTGTGCCAAAGCAATACTTAAGGAAGTCTTTCCTATGGCAGTTGGTCCGATTATGGTTATTAAAATATTTTTTTTCAAATCTTCAGTTTGGTTTTATCCAAAGCATTTTTAAAATACCAAATGATTGTTAGGTCTAGCCCTGATAGCAGTGGAAATCCTTTTCTTTTTTTCTTTAAAAAAGAAAAGATTGTAACGGATAGCAGGAAATAGCTCCTAAAAAAAAATTAAAATTTAATGATTTTCATTACTTTATTTTTGCGCAAATAACCTCGAATTATTGTTCGAGTATCGCGGTTGTTTTGCATCGGAATTAGGATATTTTTTAATACTTCTACATTGGTGATTTGGTAATTCAAATCGTAAAAACAATAGCCTTTATAAATGCCATTTTCGATTAATATAGCACTTCGTTCACTCACTTTTCTACCCCGATCAACAACAATCATATTTTGGTTTTCAAAACTCATTTCGTGAAGAAATTCTTCTACTCTTTGGTTGTAAACTTCAGGAGTTTCTTTGCCCAAACAAGCCCCGTTACATTCGTTAATTTTATGTTGAAAACAACCGTTTTGGGTTTCGTACAATCCGTTTAATTTTTGACATAAATTATACTTTTCTGTAATGCGAAATAGCGCATTTTTACCTTCTTGAGGGGTGGTGTACGAAGTTATTTCTTTTTTGCGGCCGTCAGCTTTAAGAAGTTTTAAATTCAAATAGCCATTGTCATCTAGTACTTCGTACAAAGCCCATTGAAAAATACTTTTTCGCTGCGCGCGATTGTGAATGGGTTTGTTGATTTTTATTTCTTCGCTTTCTTTTAAAAGCGCGACCAATTCGCTGCCAGTCTCTTCATAAGAAACGGTGAAAACTTGGACTTGCAACTTTTTACTTTTGCTGTTTTTACCAGTGAAATGCTGGTTGATTCTTTTCTTAATGTTTTTGCTTTTTCCGATATAAATTAATTCCCCTTTTTCATTATGGATGTAATAGATTCCGGTTTTGCTAGGAAGACTTTCTACGATATCTAATAATTTAGGCGTAAGACCACTTTTAATTTCAGCTTTAATTAAACTAGTTACTATTTCTTTTTCGGTATCTTTTGCCAAAAGCATTTGAAATAATTTTACCGTAGCAAGTGCGTCGCCACTGGCTCGATGCCTATCTGACATTGGGATTCCTAGTGCGCGAACTAATTTTCCTAAACTATAGGAAGGTTGTCCTGGTATTAATTTTTTAGATAGTTCTACTGTGCAAAGTGTTTGTTTTATGAAGTCATAGCCCAATCGACTGAATTCAGTTCGCAATATTCGGTAATCGAAAGAGGTGTTGTGCGCCACTAAAATGCAACCATCCGTAATTTCTATTATTCGTTTTGCAACTTCATAAAACTTTGGTGCCGAGCGCAACATGGCATTATTTATCCCCGTTAAGTTAACTACAAAGGGTTGAATCGGTTTCTCGGGGTTTACTAAACTGATAAATTGGTCTACAATTTCACTACCGTCAAATTTGTAAATGGCGATTTCGGTAATTCCTTCTTCATTGAATTGCCCTCCGGTAGTTTCTATGTCTATTATTGCGTACATTTTTCAATATCAAAAATCAATGTCAAAAGTCAATTGCAATTACAAAAAAAAACAATTTAAATTACAAAAATTGAATTTTGATCTTGGTATTGACATTGTCATTGAATTACTTTTTGTTAATTATCATTTTGGAAGCTATTGCAATTAATTCTTCCACTTCATTTAAAAGCAAAGTTCTTATTTTTTCTTCCCCTTCTTATATATAGTTTAATATTTTTAGTGAATTTCGAGATTCTTTTAACTCCTTTACCGATAATCCAACTTTAAAAATAAAATCCCTATCACTAATTGTTCCTTGTGCTTCTCCGAAATTTAAGGAACAACTTCCTGAGAATCCTATTAATTGTTTTTTCTAATATTCATTTTCGTATGTTTTATTCAAATTTCTTGTAAAGAAAATACACTCTCCTGCAAAGCGAACAAATCGATCTTCAAAATTGAATATTTTCTCACTAAAAATGTTATTTATTTCCATTTTTTTATTTGAATTTTTATTTGAATTTTGCAATTGATATTGAATTTTGCAATTGTAATTGATATTGAACTTTGCGATTGATTTAAACTATCTCATTCCAAATATACTACTTCCTATTCGAACCATAGTACTTCCGCATTCAATTGCTAGTTCATAATCGCCAGACATCCCCATAGAAAGAGTTTCTAGTTTCAGGTTTAAGGTTTCAAGTTTATTTGTGTTATCAAAAATCTCTTTTAAATGTTCAAATTCTGCTTTGATTTGACTTTGATTATCGGTAAATGTTGCCATTCCCATTAAGCCAACAATTCGTATATTTTGTAATTCTTTGAATTCACCTGAGGATATTAATTCTACTAATTCTATTTCGTTTAAGCCAAATTTTGTTTCTTCATTGGCAATAAAAATCTGTAATAAACAATCAATTATTCGGTTGTGTTTAAGTGCTTGCTTGTTGATTTCTTGTAATAATTTCAAACTATCAACACCATGAATCAAGCTTACATATTCGGCCATAAATTTGACCTTGTTGGTTTGCACATGTCCAATCATGTGCCATTGGATATCTTTGGGCATTTGTTCCCATTTATCTGTCATTTCTTGGATTTTGTTTTCTCCAAAAATCCGTTGGCCTGAATTATATGCTTCCATTAAATCGGCAACAGGTTTGGTTTTAGAAACGGCTACCAAGGTCACTTTATTTGGAAGATGGGATTTTATATTAAGTAGGTTTTGGGCTATTGACATATTATTATTTTAGGTTGTAATCAAACAATTTTTTCATACTTAATTCGGAATTTAATAGTTTGGTTTATACTTAACAAAAATAGTTAAAACGCGCCATTTATAGAGTATAAAAACAAAAAAAAAGTGCTTGATTTCTCAAACACTTTTAATTAATTTAAATCTCTAATTAAGATTTTTTTTCTGCTGCTTTTTTACCAGCACAACATCCACCTTTTTTCTCTTTATCACAAGATTTCATTTCTTTTTTGCTACATTCTTTTTTTTCTTTTGGTTGCTCTTGAGCATTTACATTAGCAGCAAATAAGAAAGCTGCAACCGCCATAACTGAAATTACTTTTTTCATTTTTTTATTGTTTTAAATTATTGATTTTAAATTTATAATTCAAATGTAAAAAAAATATTATAATTGTAAAGCTAAAATTATCATAATAATTATTTTAGGGTTGATGGACAAACAAAATTGGTAGTTTTAAGTCCAGTTTTTTTAATGGCTCCAAATCCTCCATTTACATTAATTACATTATTATATCCTCTTGCTTTTAGTATAGAAGAGGCAATCATAGATCGGTATCCACCAGCGCAGAATAAATAAAACTCTTTCTCTTTTGGGAATTCAGATAAATGATCATTTAAAAAATCCAACGGAGTAGATGGTGCTTCATTAAGATGTTCCGCAGTATATTCGCTAGGCTTTCTAACATCAAAAACGGCAATATTATCGTTTATTTTCTCTTCTAAAGTTTCCGCAGAAATACAATTTACAGAATCTAAATCAAATCCAGCATTTTTCCAAGTTTCCAATCCACCCTCCAAATATCCAATGGTGGCGTCATAACCAACTCGGGCTAATCTTTTTATTGTTTCGGCTTCCTGGCCAATAGGAGTTACCAATAAAATAGGTTGTTTACTATCTAAAATTAAAGCACCAACCCAAGGGGCAAATGCACCATTAATTCCGATAAAAATAGAATTAGGAATATGTGCTTTAGCAAATTCAACTTCATTTCGAACGTCTAAAAGTAAAGCATTAGTTTCATTCGCTAAAAGTTCAAAATCTTTTGCAGTTAATGCTTTTGCATTGCTAATAATGTCTTCTACATCACCATATCCTTCTTTATTTAATTTTACATTTAAAGGGAAATAGGCGGGAGGAGGTAATAAGCCATCCGTGACTTCGGCAATAAATTCTTCACGAGTCATGTTGGAACGAAGTGCATAATTGGTAGCTTTTTGATCACCAATACTTCCTATGGTTTCTTTGCTTAAATTTTTCCCGCAAGCACTTCCGGCGCCATGTGCTGGATATACAATAACATCATCCGCTAAGGGCATTATTTTACTACGAAGGCTATCAAATAATAATCCAGCCAATTGCTCTTGGGTCATGTGTACTGCTTTCTGAGCTAAGTCTGGTCTTCCAACATCGCCTAAAAACAAGGTGTCTCCACTAAATAAAGCATAATCTTTTCCTTCTTTATCTTTCAATAAATAACAAGTGCTTTCCATAGTATGGCCTGGAGTGTGCAAGCAAGTAATTGTGATTTCTCCTAGTTGAAAAACTTGACCGTCAGTAGCTATTAATGCGTCATAGGTTGGATTAGCATTAGGTCCAAAAACTATAGGCGCCTTTGTTTTTTCGGATAAAGTAACGTGACCGCTTACAAAATCGGCATGGAAATGAGATTCAAAAATATATTTTATCGAAGCATTATTGTCATTGGCTTTATCAATGTAAGGTTGTACTTCACGTAATGGATCTATAATTGCAACCTCGCCATTGCTTTCAATATAATAAGCACCTTGTGCTAAACAGCCAGTATAAATTTGTTCGATTTTCATAAAAACTAAATTAAAATGTAAAAGTACTATAGTTATTAGTTTTGATTAGTAACAGTTGTTACAAATTTATGAATTATGGATGGAAAGGTTATAAAATTTTATAAAACAAACATAAATTTAATGTTTATTTGAATAATAATTCTTTCAAAATAATATAAATCCCCATGAATAAGACAAACCATCCAAAACCAGTTTTTAGTTTTTCACCTTCTATTTTTTTGGAAAGGAAACTACCTATAAATACTCCTATTATAGAGCAAATTGTGAAAGTTAATAGTAAGTTCCAATCTAGACTTTGTTCGGGTCTTAAATCTCCAAGAAAACCAATTAACGATTGTGAAGCCACAATAAAAAGAGAAGTTCCTACGGCCATTTTCATTGGTGTTTTAGCAAGAAATAACAACGCCGGAATTATTAAAAACCCACCGCCAGCACCTACAAATCCCGCAACTAAACCAATAAATAATCCCTGAATAAAGATTTTACTATAATTTAGTTTAGCTTGATTTTTATTATTTTCAAGATGCAAAGGCTTAATCATTCTAATAGATGCAAAAATCATAACTATTGCAAAAACAATCATGATGAAAACCGATTTGTGTAAAGTGAAAACCGAAGTAGAAAATACTATTTCAGGAATTCTGGGAACAATAATTTTTCTAGTGATAAATACTGAAAGAATAGTCGGTATACCAAATAATACTACTTTTCTAAAATCAACCAATTTTTGTTTTGCTTTTTGAATCCCCCCAAATAAAGCGGTGGTTCCAACAATAAAGAGGGAATAGGCTGTAGCTAATATTGGTTCTATGCCCATAATATAAACTAATATCGGAACCGATAAAATCGATCCACCGCTACCAACTAAACCTAGAGTAATTCCTACAATTATAGCAAAGAAGTATCCGAAAATAGGATTTAGATCCATGGAGTTTATTAAGGTTGCAAAATTAAATTTGATTTAGTAAAAGTACAATTATTTCTATTATTTTGTGTCACAAATGTTACTTTCTACTATTTAATGTAATAGACCCATGGTGTAATTTTATACTTCCTTTATTTTCTAAAACTTTAAGTATTCTAGAAATAACAACTCTAGAACTGTTTAGATCATAGGCGATTTCTTGATGGGTACTATTTATTTCTCGGGAATTATTAATTTTTGCCTTGTCTATTAAATGATGTAATAATCGCTCTTCCATATTCATAAAAGCAATTGTATCTAAAGCGAATAACATTTCTTTTAATCTATTGTTGTAACTATTAAAAATAAAATGCCTCCAACTTTTGTATTTGCTTAGCCATTCTTCCATATTCTCTATAGGAATCATTACCAATTGGCCATTTGTTTCAGCTGTTGCACGAATTTCACTTTTAGATTGGTTTACGCAACAAGTTAATGTTATTGCGCAGGTATCTCCCTTTTCAATGAAATATAAAAGTAGCTCTCCTTCATCAAAATCTTCTCTTAAAATCTTAATTGCACCATTTACCAGTAATGGTATGTTTTTTATTGTATTTCCAAAATCGATAAGGATATCTCCTTCTTCAAATTGGTGCAAAGTAGAAACCAATGCTAATTCTTCAATTAATTTTTCTTCAAATACTGTGCTAAAAATTTGACTTAGTAGTTCTTTCATTTATTTTTTTACAAATGCATTTTCATACATTTCTATCCATTGTTGTGGATTTATTTTAGACATTAATTCGCCAATTAAAGCATAGGGAATAGCATCCATTTTTTTAAATCGAATGCAACTTTTTCCCATGTCAAGTTTGGCATTACTATGTTTTGGATATTCATTTACAAACCAGCTATATAAATCTCCATTAGCGTAAATTGCCATATGGTAAATGTTTACAGAGTTTTTTTGAGAAGCAATATTAAAAAAAGGTAAAGGTAGTTGTGGAGAACAATGGTAGCCTTTTGGATAAATTTCATGAGGAACAACATATCCTAACATTCCGTAAGATAGAACTTCTTCAAAGCCTTTTGGTAAATTCTGTACTACAACCTCTCGAAGTTTTTGGATCACAATTTTTCTATCTTCTGGAATTTCTGCTAGGTATTCTTCAACGGTATTTGCTTTAGATTGCATTTTTTTACAATTAAATTTTAAAACTGAAGTTATTAAACAAAAGTAGTGATATTTTTTTTATAGATTTACAAATTATAATTCTTTAAGATTCAATCTACCTATGAAAAAAATCAAATCCTTTGTTATATTATCCTTTTTAGTTACTTCCTGTTTAGTTGCTCAAACCAAAACTACTTCAAAAATTAGTAGTTCTAATGAAGTTAGTTACATTAATACCATAACCGCATCTGAATTGAAAACCCATTTAACTATTGTTGCTTCCGATTCTATGGAAGGTAGAGAAACTGGAAGCGAAGGGCAAAAAAAGGCTGGACGCTATTTAGTAGAGCAATATAAGAAAGAAGGAATTTCATTTCCTAAAGGTGCCGATAGTTATTATCAAAAGGTCCCTGCAGCTTTTATGAACCAAGATTCAGGAGAAAATCTTCCTGATTCAGCAAATATTTGGGCGTTTATTGAAGGTTCTGAAAAGCCAAACGAAATTATTGTTGTTTCGGCACATTACGATCATGTTGGGATTAAAAATGGCGAAGTTTATAATGGCGCCGATGACGATGGTTCTGGAACAGTTTCGCTTTTAGAAATTGCTCAAGCATTTCAAAAGGCTAAAAAAGAAGGACACGGACCAAAACGTTCTATATTAATCTTGCACATGACAGGTGAGGAGCATGGACTATATGGTTCTAGTTATTATTCAGAAAATCCGTTGTTTCCAATTGCGAATACCGTTGCCGATGTAAATATTGATATGATTGGCCGAAGAGATGAATTTCATAAAAAAAGTAATAATTATGTGTATTTAATTGGATCCGATTACTTGTCAACCGATTTATATAAAATTTGCGAAGAAGTAAATTCTAAATATACTCATCTCAATTTAGATTATAAATTTAACGATCGTAAAGATCCAAATCGTTTTTATTACCGTTCGGATCATTATAATTTTGCAAAACACGGAATTCCCGTTGTATTTTTATTTAATGGAGTTCATGAAGATTACCACCAAGCGAGTGATGAAGTAGATAAAATTGAGTTTGATGCTTTAACTAAAAGAGCCCAGTTAGGTTTTTCTATTGCCTGGGAATTAGCCAATCGTGATACCAGAATTGTAGTAGATAAAGACGGAAAATAATTAGATTTACTTATACTAAATAACCGAAAATTCGCAAATTAAAGCACTTTAAAAGTGAATAAATTTGCGAATTTTTGATTTAGTTTTTTAGAATTTATGCTTTTTGCGTTTTCACTTTGACCTTTGATTTTTCTAATTCTTTTCGTGCTTTTTCCAATTCTTCTTTGGCCTTTATTAATTCTTCTTTTGCTTTAAGCATATCTTCTTTGGTAGCATCCATTTCTGATTTTGAATTATCTATCGAATTTGACTTTAATTTGCCCATTTGTTTCTTGAAATTTTCAAGTCCTTCTTGATTTCTAAAGTCAAATTCATTTGATTTTCCATCATCATTGGAAAAGCCAAATTGCTCCACTTTATTTTCACTTTTAATTTTGTCTAATTCTTCGGGAGAATAATCGTCGCCGCCTTCAATTACTTTTCCGTCTTCAATTACCAAAGGTTTTTTACCGTCTTTTTGAATTTGAATTCTCGATTTCGACTGCCCAAAACTTTCTCCATCCTTAGGGAAACTAAAACTAAACGATTGCGAATTCTCATTATCGTTTCCTAATTGAAATTGCTTAAGTAATTCTTGTGGATCTGAAAAACCATTCATAAAATCATTACTTGTTAAATTTTTAGAATTATTAGGCTCTCCAAAACCAACTTCTTCTCCATTTTTATAAAAAGTAATGGTTCCAATAGGTTTTTGGTTATCGTATTCCAAATTTCCTTTATTACCTTTTCTATCCGAATATTCAACACGAATTCCTGTAATTTCTTCTTTACTATTTCTTTTTATATCCGAATATTTAATGGTAATTCCTTTTTCAGCTAAGGCTTTACAATCGTCTTTCATTTCTTGTTCGGGAGTATTTTTCTTCCAAGTCATGACAATATCATCCTTGTGGAGATTAGTGTCAGTTAACGCAAACTTATCGCTTTGCGCAAAAGAAAAAACAGGTAGCAAAAGTGCTATTAGAAACGAATTTTTCCAAGTATTTTTACTTTGTAACATATCAAATTAAATTTAGGGTTTAACTATTTTTTAAATTCAAAACAAAATTAAAAAGAGATTTTTGAGCAAGAAACAGTTTTACAAATTTTTAACTTTTAATAATAGAAATTTATGATTTTAATTATTTTGAAATTATATTTGAAAAAATAAAAAAATTAATGGCTTTCAATAAATCAAATTTCCACAAACATACTTTCTGCATTTTTCAGGAAGTTGTGTTGGATGTTTTAAAAGATTTGAAGTTACATTACAAAAGCAAATCGGGCAGTAGTTATTACTTTGTAGAAGTTGGAGTTTATAGACAATCCAACCATTGGGGTAGAGCTGCTAATTGCAAATGGAGGCTTATTTCAGACAATAATAATAAAAACAGAACTAAACTAGGTTTTGCCAATTGGACAGACTTTTATCCCGATAATGATTTTGAAAAACTTTATTTTATTGAAGTAGACTTTACTAATAAATCGGCACATTTCAATCATTTTCAAAGCGAAAAATACTCAAACGTGGCTATATTAAGAACAGCAACCGAAACCGCAAAGCTGCTCAAACAAATAAGAACACTACTAGAAGAAACCGCTTGGACTAAACATCTAAAAGAAGAATCAATTGCTGTGTTACGAAAAGAAATTATTGATCAATTAATAACTACCAATAGATCTTTTCAAGAAATTAAAAGAGATTATTTGTAAATCTATTATCTATTATCTATCCTCTATTTTCTCAATTGTATTCTCTTTTCTCACCAATTTAATTGTCCAAATTCCAAGCACAAAAGCTAAAACGCCCAAAGTTCCCATAAACGCCCAATTTGCTTGGTAACTCCAGTGGTCAATAATTCCCATACCCATTTTGGCACTTAAAATATGTGCTAAACTATAACTCATAGTAAATATCGCCATGTACCTGCCTTCGTGACCTTTAGGAGCTCTACTCATTGCAAAAGAATTAGAAAATGGAAAAACGAACATTTCTGCAAAAGTCATAAACACCATCATTACCACTAAAATTCCAACCCAAGAATTAATTAACAATAAATACATACTTATCCCCATTAGCAAACATCCAATAGTCACCATTTTAACCTTATCAATTTTGTTACGTTCTACAAAACCCACAATAGGCATTTCCAGAAAGAAAATCAAAATTCCATTCATCGTTAATAGTAGACCTGTTTGTAATTCGGTCATATCAAATTGTTCTCTATGGTATAGCGGTAATGTTGTGAAAAGTTGAAAAAATAAAACCCCTGAAATCACACAACTTATCAAAAATATCCAAAATGGTCGGTCTTTAAAAACCGATATCCTGTTTGCCTCCAAACTCTGTTTTTCTTCTATAGAAATCAACGGTCCTTTCTTCTCCTTAACCTTGATCCAAAAGATTAAAATAGCAAAAATACACGTTGCGCCATCCACCCAAAACAACCCTTTGTAGCCAATATTCATAATGATCAATCCACCCAATGCAGGTCCTGCTGCAAATCCAAGATTTATTGCTAACCGCACCAATGTTAAGGCTCGTGTTCGGTTTTCAGGTTTTGCATAAACACTAAGTGAAACAAACATTGCAGGGCGAAACATATCGGCAACCGCCATTAGCAAAAACATAAAAATGCAAAGTCCTACAAATGTTGTGATGTATTGCATTACAAAAAATGCTAAGCCAGAAGTAAGCAAACTAAAAATCATAATTCGGTAGAAACCAATTTTATCTGTTAGTTTTCCGCCAAGCCAAGATCCAATCATCGATCCAGCTCCAAAACACACCATTATCCAACCCACCTGACTGTAGGAAAAATGTAAATTTTCTTTTAAATATTTTGATAAAAAAGGCAAGACCATAGTTCCCGCACGATTAATAAACGTTACGAGCGTAAGTATCCAAATTTCTCTTGAAAACCCCTTAAAATTGCTGAAATATTGTTGAAGTGCGTTTCTAATCATTATTAATTTAAAAGTTTCAAAGTTACAATTTTTTTGGGGAGCTATTCCCAGCTATTCCCTGCAAATATATTCACTGAACTCCAATTAAAATAAAGTTATGTGAAGTAATCTTTTCTTTTTTTAAAGAAAAAAAAGAAAAGGATTTCCGCTTCTATCCGGGCTAAACTTAACAATAAACCTATAGCCAAAATAAAATTTAGGAGAACTTGTGATTTTTTGTTTTTATAAATTAATTTTGCTCTATGCAATTTTTCAATTTACATACTCACAATTTTTCTAATAATCCAAACATTTTAGAATTGGTTAATCAATATCCATGGGAATTTGACTCTACAATTCCAAATTATTCTATCGGAATTCATCCTTGGCATATAGATGAAAATCGTTTAAGGAGTGATTTAAAAAATATTGAATCTAAGCTTCAATTAAAAGAGTGTTTAGCATTAGGAGAGTGCGGATTAGATAAAAGAATTGAAATTCCTATAGAAGTTCAAATTTCTGTTTTTGAAAAACAAATCGCCCTTGCCGAAAAGTACCAAAAACCTCTAGTTTTGCATTTAGTTGCTGCATTTGACGAATTGATAGAAATAAAAAAAAGATTAAAAATTTCGGTTCCAATTGTTCTTCATGGGTTTTCTAAAAATCAACAAGTAGCAAAACAATTAATTAATAACGGATTTTATCTTTCCTTTGGTAAATATTTATTACGAAACCCCGAATTAGAGTCTGTTTTTCAATCCATTCCTAATGATAGATTTTTTCTAGAAACCGATACAATAGAAGAAACTTTGGAAGAAGTTTATACCTTAGCAGCAAAATATAAAAACATATCAATTGAAGAATTAATCGGAATTGTAAATTCCAATTTTGATACAGTTTTCAAAAAATCTAAAAATCCAAAAATCTAATAAATGGCAAAGTGGCAAGAAAGAGCGGAACTATTATTTAAAGCCGAAGGATTACAAAATCTTAAAACCGCAAATGTATTAATTGTAGGGGTGGGTGGCGTAGGCTCTTTTGCAGCAGAGTTTTTGGCACGTGCAGGAGTAGGAAATCTAACTATTGTAGATGGCGATGTGGTAGATATTACCAACATTAACCGTCAATTACCTGCGTTGCACTCTACCGTTGGAATTTCTAAAATAGACGTTGTTGGTAATCGATTAATGGATATCAATCCCGAATTGAATTTAACTAAAGTACAAGAATTTCTTTCTCCAGAACGCGCTTTTGAAATTGTGGAAGAAAAATACGATTACGTTTTAGATTGCATTGATAGCGTAACACCAAAGTTGAATTTAATTATTGGAGCGAAGCGCAAACGAGTAAAAATCATATCTTCTATGGGAGCAGGCGGCAAGATGGAAGCATCTAAAGTTAAGGTAGCCGACATTACAAATACCGTAAATTGCATGTTTGCCAAAACCATCCGAAGACGATTGAAAGAATTTAAAATAGATAAATTAAAAGTAGTTTTCTCTTCTGAAATTCAAGACGAATCTAGTTTAAAAATGACCGACGGTAGCAATTACAAAAAATCATTTTACGGAACTAATAGTTATATGCCGGGACTTTTCGGGTTGTATATGGCGGAAACCGTAATTCGTTATTTGATTAAAAAAGTTTAGAAAAAAGTTTATGAGTTTAGATAAAATATAATTTTTATAAAGAGCATCATCCAGTACCCAGAACCCAACACCCAAAATGATACAAACCGTAATTTTCGACATGGATGGAGTAATTGTAGACACTGAGCCGGTGCATCATTATGCCTATAACCAACATTTCAAACAATTAAATATAGATGTTTCTCCTGAAATGTATGCTTCATTTACCGGAAATTCAACTAAAAACACCTACGAAAAACTTAAAGCTAATTTTGATATTTTAGAAGAAATTCCAAATTTAGTTGAAACCAAACGCAATTTATTTAACGCTGCTTTTGATAGTAAAGAAGACCTATATTTAATTGATGGAGTAGAAGATTTAATAAAAGAGTTACACAGTAAAGGAATGCAGCTTGTATTGGCATCCTCATCGGCAAACGTTACTATTGATAGGGTTTTCACCCGATTTAAATTACACCAATATTTTACCCACTTAGTTTCTGGTGAAGATTTTCCAAACTCCAAGCCACATCCTGCAATTTTTCAACATGCAGCTAAATTGTCTAAAACTCCCGTTGAAAATTGTATTGTTATTGAAGACAGCACCAACGGAATTCTTGCTGCTAAAGCCGCAGGAATATATTGCATAGGATACGATAGCGTGAATACTAAATTACAAGATTATTCGAAAGCAGATAGGGTAATAAAAGATTTTTCGGAAGTAAATTTTGAAATAATAAAAAACATAAAGAGTTAATAATAAAATTATTAAAACACTTATTATCTGTTTTTCATTCCCCTCCTTTGGAGGGGTGCCCGAAGGGCGGGGTGGATCCTAATTATTTTCCTATATTTGTATTGTTCCCAAATATAAAATTTAAATTTTTTATTAATTATTCCTTACCATTGGATTTCATCCAGAAGAGAAGAATATAAAAGACACCAATGGAACAAGTGTTAACTTTCATAAATGAAATTCCTATTAAGAGAAGTTTCATAGAAAACCTCCCTTACAATATAAAACTAAAATCTAGAGCCAAATCACTAAGAAAAGCTGGTAATTATGCAGAAGTTGTCTTTTGGCAACAAGTTCATAAAGGAAAATTTCATAAAATTGATTTTGATAGACAAAGAATAATCGGCAATTTTATTGTAGACTTTTATATTAAAACCCTTGGATTAATTATCGAAATTGATGGAGAAAGTCATGACAATAAAGACGACTATGATGAAAAACGAGAAGAATATTTACTATCTCAAGGATTAAATATTTTTAAAACTTCAAATTTTAGAGTATTACACGATTTGGGAAATGTGATGAAAGAATTGGAGTTATTTATTATTGAAAATTATGCTTTGATAAAGGCGTAAACCACCCCGCCCTTCGGCCACCCCTCCATAGGAGGGGAATGATAACGGGAGGATTAACCCACTGCTTCTTTATAAACTCGTAAGCAGCGTTCTCTAGATTCTTTATGATCTACAATTGGTTGCGGATAATATTGGGTTTCCAATTCTGGAATCCATTTTTTGATGTATTTTAAGTCTTTGTCAAACTTTTTTATTTGCTCGGTGGGATTGAAAATTCTGAAATAAGGTGCTGCGTCAACGCCGCTTCCTGCTGCCCATTGCCAATTGCCAACATTACTAGATTGTTCATAATCTAAAAGTTTGGTAGCAAAATAAGTTTCTCCCCATCGCCAATCTATTAATAAATGTTTGCACAAAAAACTAGCTACAATCATTCGGACCCTATTGTGCATGTGTCCTGTAGCATTTAATTCGCGCATTCCTGCGTCAACAAAAGGATATCCTGTTTTTCCATCACACCATTTTTGAAATAATTCTTGGTTGTTTTCCCATTGAATGGTATCGTATTTAGGTCGGAAACACGATTTTGCAGTATGCGGGAAATGCCATAGAATCTGCATGAAAAATTCCCTCCAAATAAGTTCTTTAAAGAAAGTTTCGTTATTACTTTCAATTGCTTTTGCAACCATTTTCCGAATGGAAACTGCTCCAAATCTCAGATAAATTCCAAGGTAAGATGTTTTATTTAAAGCTGGAAAATTGCGGGTTGCTTCGTAATTATTTATTAAGTCTTTAGAAATATCGTAGGGAGTTATTTTTATTGCTGAAGTTTCAAAACCTATGTCTTTCAAACTCAAAAAGGAGTAGGAGTGAAGTGCAATTTTATCCAACAAACCTTCCGAATTATAATGTACCAATTGAATTTTTTTGAATGTTTCTTTCCATTTGTTAGAAAATGGGGTATAAACTACATAAGGTGTTCCGTCGTCTTTTACCACTTCACTTTTTTCGAAAATCACCTGGTCTTTGCTAGTTTTGAATTCGATGTTGTTCTCTTTGAAAATATGGAACAAATCTAAATCGCGTTTTCGAGCATAGGGTTCGTAATCGTGGTTGGTGTAAACTGCCTTAATTTTATTTTCGGAAATCAATTTTGTGAAGACTTCAGAAGGTTTTCCGTTAAAAACAGCTAGCGATTTACCCATACTTTGTAATAGGCTCTGTATTTTCTCCAATTGCTGGTGGATGAACATTACTCGGGCATCGTCTTTAGGTAATTGCGAAAGTATTTCTTTATCAAAAATAAAAATAGGAAGAACTTCTTTTCCACTATTTAAAGCATGAAAAAGACCCGTATTATCCTCTAATCTTAAATCGCGTCGGAACCAGAATATATTCATATAATCAATTTCAAAAGTCAGTTTCAAAAATCAAAAATCAAATTTAATTAAAAGTTATAATTTTTTCATTGATTTTTGATATTGCAATTGCCATCGCTATTTTTATGGATTAGTTATTAAAGAAGACATTCCTCCATCTATATGGAATATTTGTCCTGTAATCCAATTGCTTTTTTCACTCAATAAGAAACTTGCCATTTGTGCAATATCATCTGAAGTACCTACTTTTTTCATAGGATTTCTTCCTGCTGATTTTTCTTTTTTCTCGTCCGAATTCAAGAATTTATTGGCTAATGGCGTATCGGTTAATGATGGCGCAATGACGTTAACTCTAATCTTTGGAGCATATTCAGCGGCAAGCGCTTTTGCGAATCCTTCAATAGCTCCTTTTGATGCGGAAACACTAGTATGAAAAGGCATTCCCATTTTTACAGCTACAGTACTAAATAATACAATGCTCGATTGATTGGAAGCCATTAAATTAGGTAACACAGTTTGAATTACTTTTACTAGATTTAAGAAATTTATCTGTAAATCAGATTCGAAAGCTTCAATTTTCAATGCTTTAAAAGGGCGTAAATTGATACTTCCAGGACAATAAACTAAACCGTCAATTACTTCAGGTAATTTGGTAACATCTAACGTGTCGGTTGAAACATCAAATGGTAAGTAGGTCACATTAAAATCAGCTATTGTTTCATTTGTTCTTGAAGCTACAAAAATTTTATTTTCATATTGTAATTTTTCAGCAATGGCTTTCCCAATTCCGTAAGAACCGCCAATTAATAGTATGTTTTTCATAATAATTTATCCTTTAAATTCTCCAAAAAGTTCGATTAGTTTTTTTGTTCTGAAATTAAATATTTCTTTCAGTTTGGGTGCTACTAATAATGGATGCACCAATTGACCAAGAATACCCATAGGAACCTTATAATCTACAATATCTTCCATTTCAACTCCGCCAGGAATCTCTTTTAGAAAATGTTTGTGGTGCCATAATGCATAAGGTCCAAAACGCTGTTCGTCAACGAAATATCTTTTGTCTTGTACGTGTGTTATTTCGGTAACCCATTTCATTGGAATTCCAAATACAGGGGTGACGATATATTGAATTATCTGTCCTGCAAACATTTCTCTGTCATCACCCGAAAGTGTTTTAAAACCCATATAAGGTGGTGTGATGATTTTAAGATTCTTCGGATTGGAAAGAAATTCCCAAGCTTCATCCAGAGAAATAGGCAAATTTTGTTTGCTATGTAAAGTGTAAATTTTCATTGTATTATTTTTACAAATCTACAAAATGTTTAATGAAAATGTAAACAAGTTAAACAAAATAATAGTAGAAAGTTTTAATTTGTATTTATTCAAAAATTGAATTTAAGATTGTTAACAAATACTAAGGAATATAATTTTAAATATATTGTAAATAAACAGGAGTAAGCTTAAATTTGAATTTTCAAAATTGTTAGAATGCAAAGATATATTAGTCAGCTTAATGAAGCACAACAAGAACCAGTTTTACAAAAAGACGGACCAATGATAATCATTGCTGGTGCGGGCTCAGGAAAAACACGAGTGCTTACAATGCGAATTGCCTATTTAATGAGTTTGGGTGTAGATGCGTTTAATATTTTGGCATTAACATTTACCAACAAGGCAGCGCGGGAAATGAAAAAACGTATTTCGGATATTGTTGGAACTAATGAAGCCAAGAATCTTTGGATGGGAACTTTTCACTCTGTTTTTGCAAGAATACTTCGAAGCGAAGCTGATAAATTAGGTTTTCCTTCTAATTTCACTATTTATGACACCCAAGATTCCGTTCGTTGTATTTCTGGAATAATTAAAGAAATGCAACTCGATAGAGATGTTTACAAGCCAAAACAAGTATTAAGCCGAATTTCTTCCTACAAAAACTCTTTGATAACCGTAAAGGCCTACCTTAATAATCCGGAGTTACAAGAGCAAGATGCGATGTCCAAAAAACCACGTTTAGGGGAGATATATGCTAATTATGTAGATCGTTGTTTCAAATCTGGCGCCATGGACTTTGATGATTTGTTATTGAAAACCAACGAATTATTAAATCGTTTTCCAGATGTTTTAGCCAAATACCAAGATCGATTTCGATATATTATGGTTGATGAGTACCAAGACACGAACCATTCGCAATATTTGATAGTTCGAGCTTTATCCGATCGTTTTCAGAATATCTGTGTTGTAGGTGATGATGCGCAAAGTATCTATGCTTTTCGTGGTGCCAACATTAACAACATTTTGAATTTTCAGAAAGATTACGATAATGTAAAAACATACCGATTGGAGCAAAACTACCGCTCTAGCAAGAATATAGTTGAAGCGGCCAATTCGATTATCGATAAAAATAAAACTAAACTAGATAAAGTAGTTTGGACTGCTAATGATTTTGGAAACAAAATTAAAGTCCACCGCAGTGTAACCGACGGAGAAGAAGGCCGATTTGTAGCTGGAGAAATATTTGAACAAAAAATGCGGAATCAAATGCTCAACGGGCAATTTGCAATCTTATACCGCACCAATGCGCAATCTCGTGCTATGGAAGATGCTTTGCGAAAGCGCGATATTCCGTATCGAATTTATGGAGGTTTGTCTTTTTATCAGCGGAAAGAGGTGAAAGATGTGCTTTGTTATTTGCGTTTAGTAATCAATCCCAAAGATGAAGAGGCTTTGGTTAGGGTGATTAATTATCCTGCTCGCGGAATTGGCGATACTACCATCGAAAAGTTAACTGTTGCTGCCAACCACTACAAACGTTCTATTTTTGAAGTAATGGAACATATAGATAAAATTGATTTAAAATTAAATTCGGGAACTAAAGCCAAGTTGCAAGATTTTGTAACAATGATTAAAAGTTTTCAGGTAATTAATGAAAATCAGGATGCTTTATATTTAACGGATCATGTAACTAAAAAAACAGGATTAGTTCAAGAATTAAAAAAAGATGGAACCCCGGAAGGAATTGCTCGAATAGAAAATATCGAGGTGCTAATGGGAGGTATTAAAGATTTTATAGAAGGGCAAAGAGAAATTGACGGAGCCCGAGGCGCCTTATCCGAATTTATGGAAGATGTTGCTCTTGCAACCGATTTAGATAAGGATACTGGTGATGACGATAGGGTAGCACTTATGACTATTCACTTGGCCAAAGGATTGGAGTTTCCTTACGTTTTTATTGTAGGTTTGGAAGAAGATTTATTTCCGAGTGCCATGAGTTTGAATACCCGAAGCGAACTTGAAGAAGAACGCAGGTTGTTTTACGTTGCCTTAACTCGAGCAGAACATCAGGCTTATTTGACTTATGCGCAGTCGCGGTACCGCTGGGGGAAACTCACGGATAGCGAGCCTTCTCGTTTTATAGAAGAGATTACAGCAGAATATTTAGAATATATCAATCCGAGTGATGCTGGTAGTTATCGCTACAAACCGATGATGGATATAGATATTTTTGGAGATGTAGATAAATCTAAATTGCGTTTGGCAAAACCCGTCACCGGAACACCACCAAAACGTTACGGAGAAGAATCAGTTTCTTCTACGTCCATAAGAAAACTGAAACCGGTTGACAGTAATGGGTCTACTTCTGGTGGCCCTAATTTGTTTGATAATAAATTAACAGTTGGAAACATAGTAATGCACGAACGTTTTGGTAAAGGTGAGGTTATTAACTTAGAGGGTGTTGGTGCCGATAAAAAAGCTGAAATCCGATTTGAAGTTGGTGGAATTAAAAAACTACTCTTGCGTTTTGCAAAATTAGATATTATAGGCTAGAAATTAGAACTTAGTAACAATGACACAATTCTTAAAAATATACGAAGATAATCCTAACGAGGCTGCAATAAAAAAAGTAGTTGAAGTTTTGAAAAATGGTGGTGTAATTATCTATCCTACCGACACTGTGTATGGTTTAGGTTGTGATATCACCAATGCCAAAGCGGTAGAACGCGTTGCTAAACTAAAAGGGATTAAATTAGAAAAGGCAAATCTGTCTTTTATTTGTTATAATTTAAGTCATATTTCTGATTATGTTAAACAAATAGATACCGCTACTTTTAAATTGCTTAAGAGAGCTTTGCCAGGACCTTACACTTTTATTCTTCCAGGAAATAATGATCTCCCGAAAGTGTTTAAGAATAAAAAAACTGTGGGAATACGAGTGCCAGATAATAATATAATTCGAGCAATCATTAAAGAATTAGGGAATCCTATTATTTCAACATCCATTCGTGATGAAGATGAAATTATTGAATATTCAACCGATCCAGAATTGATTTTTGAAAAATGGCAAAACAAAGTTGACCTAGTTATTGATGGTGGTTATGGCGATAATATTCCGTCTACAATTATAGATTTATCAGGTAACGAGCCAGAAGTAGTAAGAGAAGGAAAAGGGAGTTTGGATATTTTATAGGTCTTAAATAAATAAAAAAAAGCGCTTTTTATTTATTAAAAGCGCTTTATCTTAATCAAGTTAATAGAATTAAATAATTACCTATTATTCTTTTTATCTCGATATTGCTGCAATAGTTTTTTACTAAATTTTTCTTCTGCTTTTTTTAGTTTTAAAATTTTATTCGAAGGAAGAACTCCTTTTAAACTTGAAATAAATTTCTTTTTCAGTTGAAATAAATCATCTTCATTACTTTCCATTTGAGTTAATAATGAAGCCGCATCTTTTTCTGATAGTTTATCAATTAAATTAGCATCTGTTCTTTCTAGATAAGCTTTAAATTTTTGCTTTTTAATTTCTAGCTGTTTATCTTCAAACGCATTATAAATAGGCCAAAACTTAGCTGCTTCATCTGAAGTTAAATCTAACTCAGTAGTAATAAATGCAACCTTTAATGCTTTAATTTTTTCTTTTTTCTGTTTGAAATGTTCTCTTAAAGGACCATTTTGTCCAAAGGAAAAAATAGAGGTTAAAAATAGAGAAACAATAAATAATTTATAATTTTTCATGCTAATTAATTTTCGTTGGTAATATAAAGTTCTATTTCAGTATTGTTAGATAGTTCTTCTTCTATTGCTTCATTAGTAATAGAAGATGTTATTTTAATTTTGTCAATATCTTCTTGTTCTAATAAATTTACCAATTCATCATCCGTAACGGACTTATTTTGAGTAAGGTAATTTTCAATTTCTGTAGAACTTAATTCTTGTTCTTTATTTTGCAAATGGTTTACAATTGGTAAAGATAATGCTAACACAAAAACTGCTGCTACCGAATATAGCAACCTTTTGTTACGGGAATAAAATGAGATTACTTTTGTTTCCTCTTTTAATATTCTGTGCATTACCTTTTCAGAAAAAGCATCGAAGTAACCTTCAGGAATCTTAAAACCTGATCTTAATTTTTCGCTATCTTCTAATTTAAAATCTTTCATATTATTAGGACAGAATTTGTTCTTAAAGGTTTAATTTGTTTTTAAATATTCTTCAATTTTTTTTACTGCATGGTGGTAGGAAGCTTTTAATGCCCCGACTGAAGTTCCCAATATTTCAGACATATACTCATATTTCATTTCTTCAAAATATTTCAATTTAAAAACTAATTGTTGTTTTTCGGGTAATAATACAATTGCTTTTTGGAGTTTTATTTGGATTTCATTCCCATCAAAATAGACATCGGATTGTAAATTCTCTACAATTTTAGTTTGCATTGCTTCGCTTGTAGTTCCGTTGCGTTTCGCTTTGTTATTAATAAATGTTATAGCTTCATTAGTTGCTATTCGGTACATCCAAGAAAAAAGCTTACTGTCTCCCTTGAAATTTTTTAAATTTTGATGTACTTTAATAAAAGTGTTCTGCAATACGTCATCAGTATCATCGTGATTAAGTACAATTGTCCTTATAATGTTATATAAAGGTTTTTGGTAATCGCGCAAGAGTTTTTGAAACGCAACATTCTGCGTTTTTGAGTCTAATAATTGAATTATAAATTCCTTTTCGTCTTGCAATTCCAAAATATATTTGTTAGAATAAAAATAACTAAAAAGGTTTAATATAAAATATTATGGTTCAACTATTTCATTTGCTGCAGGAACAACAGATAAAGAATCTGTAGGTTTTTTGCGTGAAGACTTTTCACCTCCTTTAGGAAAAACAGGAATATAAATTTCGGTAACCCATTTGGATGGATTTTTAACATCATTTCTTCCTATTGCATAAACTTCTATAATTTGCCCAGAGTTATTTCTCTCAAAATGATTTTTAGACATGTAAGCAAGTGCTTTCTTCCAAGCGGTCTGTGTATGAGAGTAATCACCAGTAAGAGTAGTTTTTAAAGTAGTATAACTCTTTAATTTCCCAGATTCTATATCACTTCCGGGCATTATGTAAATAGAATCTTTAACAGGCATACAAACTGAAAAACCAATATCATCATTTGTGCGATCGTATTTATGGTAAATGATAAACGGTTTTCCTTTGCTGTTCATTTTATTTTTAACAAAAAAATGTTCCATTCTGGAAACTAAAATTTTTATGTTTCTATCTACATCTTTTTGTTTGCAATGTAAAAATTGTTTTAAGTAAAATCCTCCAGGAAGATTAACAACTCCATTAACTTTTACTTTGTAAGTGTTAATTTCAAAATCGAGCGTTTTGTTTAGGTTTTCTAAACTTTTCTCATAAGCATCTCCAATAACACTATTTATTCCTCCATGAAAAAACGCAGCTATTTTTGCTTTAAAATCAAGTTTTCCCTTACTTCTCCAGGTGACTTTTGTTCCTCCAACAGTGTCTTTAAACTTCCAATAAATCTCGGAATATTCTTCATTATTGACCATTTTTTGAGTAATACTTTCGTTTTCTTTTACTGAAATGGTTTTTAAATTCCCTTCACTATCAGTGCTAATCCAAGAGCAAGAAGCTCCTTGTCCCATTGTAACTTCAGGATAATTAAATTTATAGCTATTATCATTTTTAATCCAAGAACAAAAAGTTTCCCAATTTCTATAGTCGTTAATGTAATTAAAGACTGTAATTCTTGGATTTTTTATTACTTTACTTCTAGTAACATCAAAGTCTCCTTTTTGTGTAGAAACAAAAACACTCATTCCTATCAGAAAAAGGAAAATTAATAAAAAGAGGTATTTAAGGATTCTCATGGAGATATTAATATTTGTTAAGTAAATATAATAAAATTTAGTGTTTAAAGAAAATTTTAATTATAAATAATATAAAAATAAAAGCAAAAAAGCCTAAAAGTATTTTATAATTGCCTTTGTAGAATTGATTGTGGAGAATTTTGTCTTTTCCATAGGAATAAACCATCGCAATAATAAAAGCTACAATAAATATTCCAGCAAAAATTAACTGACCTTTTGTGAACATAGTGATTATTTTTTCAACAAATTTAGGCAAATAAAATGCTATTTAGTAATTTGGCATTCTAATTTATTTTTTAAAAACATGCAAAAACAAATTAACTCCGTAAAAGAATTCCACACCAGTTTTCAACTAGGTTATAGCGAGACAATAATTGGTGATTTAGGGGAAAGCAAAAATCTACTTCGTTATAATTTGATGAAAGAAGAAAACGAAGAATACCTCGAAGCGGCTCAGAATAACGATGTAACTGAAATTGCCGATGCACTTGGCGATATGTTGTATATTTTATGCGGAACAATTATAGAACACGGATTACAACATAAAATAGAGGAAATATTTGATGAAATTCAAAGAAGTAACATGAGTAAATTGGACGAAAACGGACAACCTATTTATCGTGAAGATGGCAAAGTGCTGAAAGGACCTAATTATTTTAAGCCAAATTTTGAGGAGATTTTAAGGTAGTTTCTAAAGCATTTTTTGCATAAAGACACTATCTAACCAGCGGTTGAATTTGTACCCAGATTCTTTTATAGTTCCTGCAATCTCAAAGCCAAATTTCTTATGAAATTCAATACTACTTTGGTTTTCAGCATCTATTACGCCAATCATGGTGTGGAGTTTTTGGCCTTTAGCTAAAAGAATTAAATTTTCTAAGATTAATTTTCCAATACCTTTTCCATGGTAATTGGAATGGACATAGACCGAATGTTCTACGGTAAATTTATAGGCTTCTCTGAATCGGAATTCACTATAATATCCAAAACCAACAACCGTTTCCTTTTCGGTAGCAACTATAACCGGGAATCCATTGGTCATTTTTTCTTGCAAAATTGCAATTTGATTTTCTAAAGTTCTTGGTCCATAATCGTATAAAGCCGTTGAATTTAGAATATTGTAATTTATAATTTCTAAAATAAAAGGTGCGTCTTCAATATTATACGATCTGATTTTGATTTCCATGATCCAAAAATAGTATTTTTTTACCATTAAGAAAATTAAGATTCGTTAATGATTTTACTTTATTAACGTAACTTTCTTAATGGTTTAAATTAAACTCAATAAATAACTTTGTACTTTTGCTAGAATAAATTTAAGTTTTACAATAAATCATGAGGATGAGATTGCTTCGTGACTAGCAAAGACAATGACCTACCCAAAAATACCTTTAGCACAATCCATAATCGAATTACTTCGCGCTAATGGCATCTTTAATATTGTAATTTCTCCTGGCTCTAGAAACGCACCATTAACAATAGGTTTTGTAAACAACCCAATTTTCAATTGTTACAGCATCGCTGACGAGCGTTCGGCAGCATTTTTTGCGCTCGGAATTGCCCAGCAAATCAATAAACCCGTTGCAGTTGTTTGCACATCAGGTTCGGCATTGCTTAACTATTATCCTGCATTTGCAGAAGCATTTTATAGTCAGATTCCGTTTATTGTTATTTCTGCAGATAGACCGCAAAGCAAGATAGACATTGGCGACGGGCAAACTATTCGTCAAGAAAATGTATTTGCTAATCATTCTTTATTTAATGCCAATCTAACAGAAAATGCTCCGGAAGATAATGATGTGTTAATTCAAGAAGCGCTTAATATAGCTATTGATAAAAAAGGACCAGTTCATATAAACGCTCCATTTGAAGAGCCTTTATATGAAACAACATCCGAATTGTTAGTTGTTCCAAAAATTATTTCTTCGGTTTCAAAAGAATTTAATGTAATTGAAAATTTATCTGAATTTGCTTCCATTTGGAATACTTCTAAAAAGAAATTGGTTCTCGTTGGAGTTAATGAACCCAATTCAGTGGAGCAACGATTTTTAGATACTTTGGCAAATGACCCTTCGTTGGTTGTAATGATTGAAACGACTTCCAATTTGCAACATCCAAAATTTATTAATACCATAGACACCATAATTACGCCATTTACAAACGATGATTTTATTGATTTTCAACCCGAAATTTTAGTGACTTTTGGTGGAATGATTGTTTCCAAACGCATTAAAGCGTTCTTAAGAAAATACCAGCCCAACAACCATTGGCACATTGATACCTTAAGAGCTTATGATACTTTTGGTTGCTTGACTAAACATTTTGAAGTAACACCCAACTTGTTTTTCCAATCCTTTTTTCCATTAATGGATACCGTGGAAAGTAATTACAACCAAAAATTACAAAATATAAAAGCACTACGCCAACAAAAAAGTTTGGAATATCTTGCTAAAATTCCGTTTACGGATTTCAAAGTTTTTGAAAAAGTGATTCCTGCTTTGCCTAAGAATTCGCAATTGCAAATTAGCAACAGTTCACCCATTCGCTATGCGCAATTATTTGATATAGAACAAAGTATTGAAGTCTTTAGTAATAGAGGTACTAGCGGAATTGACGGAAGCACTTCCACGGCAATTGGCGCTGCAGTTGGAAGCCAAAAACCTACCATTTTTATAGCAGGCGATATTGGATTTCTATACGACAGCAATGCCCTTTGGAACAATTATATTCCGAAGAATTTCAAAATTATTTTAATCAATAATGGAGGAGGAGGTATTTTCCGAATTTTACCAGGACACGATGAAACACCTGTTTTTAATACCTTCTTCGAAACTTCCCATTGCTTAACCGCCGAACTTTTAGCAAAAATGCACGGCTTTAATTATCTAACGGCTAGTACAGAAATAACTTTAGAAATCAGTTTAATTGCTTTGTTTTCTGATGATGAAAAGCCTGCAATATTAGAAGTTTTTACGCCAACTTTAGAAAACGATAAAGTTTTATTGCAGTATTTTAATGAGTTGGTTTAACCGTGTTTCTTCCAATATTTCTTTCCGTAATTGCAGAATATTTCTTCTCCCGATTTTATTTTTCGAGTGGCAATTAGACAAACATTTTGGTTTTCGTCTAAGGTTATTTTGGCGTTATTTTTAAAAGCTGATTTAGAAAATCCATTAGCATCGTTAGCATATTTTGCTAAGCAATCAGTATTTAAGCAATCTAAAATGCTTCCGTTAAGAAGATTCATAAAATAGTTATCGGTTCCATTTTTAACTCGGATTTCTGCCTCTTCATCCGACAAGACTTCTCCTTTGAATTCGGATATAATTTCGTCTTTATAAATGGTAATAGCTGTAAATAAGCCATTTCCCGAATTAAGAAGTTGCGAAATATCTACATATAAGTAATCCGATTCTGGAGCTAATATTTTATTTTGATCGCAATCTGACATTTCTAATTTTTAGTTTTTCAAATATAGTGAATTCTGTAAAAACGAATGAAATCCCAATTTGCAAATCCAAATTCGAAATTGATTTTCGTACCTTTGCCAAAATTACATGCATATTATGAAAATAGGTCAATTCAATACTTTAAAGATAGATAGAGATACTCAAGTGGGTTTGTTCCTTACCAATGGGAAAGAGGATGTTTTATTACCTAATAAATACGTCCCGAAAGTATTTGAGATTGGCGAAGAAATTACTGTTTTTGTATATTTAGATCACGAAGAACGACCTGTTGCAACTACCTTAGTTCCCTATATTTTCTTGAACGAATTTGCACTATTGCGTGTGAATTATGTCAATCAAGTTGGTGCTTTTATGGATTGGGGAATGGAAAAAGACATTCTAGTCCCGTTTAAAGAACAGGCACGCCCTATGGAAAAAGGAAAGCGTTACCTTGTTTACCTTTATTTGGATGAAAAAACCAATAGGCTAGTGGCTTCTAGTAAAACCAATCAGTTTTTAAACAACGAAAATGTAGCTTTAGAGAAAAATGAGGAAGTAGATTTGATTATTTCTCATATTACAGAAATCGGAATTAACGTAATTATCAATCAGAAGCACAAAGGTTTGGTTTATAAAGATGAGGTTTACAATGATGCTATTCGTACCGGAGATAAAATGAAAGGCTATATTAAAACTATTCGTCCAGATGGCAAAATTGATGTATCGTTACAATTTCAAGGTTTTGAAAGTATCGAACCCAATTCGGAGATTATTTTAAACGAATTGCGAGCTAGCAGAGGATTTTTAAGACTTAATGATAATTCAAATCCAGAAGATATTAAAACAGTTTTGAAAATGAGTAAAAAAACCTTTAAGAAAGCAATCGGACTTTTATATAAAGAAAAGTTGATTGAAATTAAAGACGATGGAATTCATTTATTATAATTAACAGGTTTTGTTATTATCTATTTTTAAAGAAGTATAATTACTTAATTTGTAATGTTTTTATTTTACAAATCTACCTTCCAATCTAAATTTGCATTATAAGATAATTGCCCATTTTTTACTTCTAATGGACTGTCGAAATTGTTGGTGTAAAGACCTCCAGTACCGAGTCCTTGCGGCATGGAATTTTGCTGTAAAAAAGTCCATTGTGCGATAGCATTTAATCCAATATTACTTTCCAAAGCGGAGGTAATCCACCAACCAATTTGGTATTTTTTGGCAAGATCAATCCATTCTTTTGTGCCTCGAAAGCCACCTACAAAACTAGGTTTCAAAATGATGTATTGTGGTTTGATTTTTATCAAAAGGGCCTCTTTTTCGGTATGCGAAAAGACTCCAATTAGTTCTTCGTCAAGTGCAATTGGAATTGGGGTGTTTTTACACAGTTCTGCCATACTGTCAGTACGGTTTTTAGCGATAGGTTGTTCGATACTATGTAATTTATATCCAGATAATTGGTTTAATTTATCTAAAGCATTTAATTCATCAAAAGAACCATTAGCATCTACACGAATTTCAATAATATCCTCGTCAAAATTTTGTCGGATAAAGTGCAATAAATCTAGTTCTTTTTGGAAATCGATAGCACCTATTTTAAGTTTGATGCAGTTAAAACCTTGTGCTAGTTTTTCTTCTATTTGTTGCTTCATAAACTCCTGTTCTCCCATCCAAACTAAGCCATTAATATCCATGTTTTTTTGGCCTTCTGTAAAGGCAGATGGAAACAATAAAAATGGTGTTTCGGATGCTAAAGATTTGAAGGCCATTTCTACACCAAATTGTATGGAAGGAAACTCTATTAATGCTTCCCAAAGTTGGTCTTTTCCGAGGTGGATATTTTTGCAAGTCCACTGAAGTTTTTCTTCATAATCGGGGCGATCATCTACACTCAAACCTCTTAGGATTCCACACTCCCCAATACCCTTTTTATCCTCTAGTTCTAGAATAAAAAACCAAGTTTCTTTACTATTCATGACTCCCCTAGAGGTTCCAGAAGGACGTTTAAAGTTAAGAATATATTTTTGATAAGTGGCTTTCATTGGATGAGAATATAGATAATAGACGGATAGATGATAAACTGGATGCTATTCTTGAATGCGAAGGATTTTTTTGAAATTATTTTCGGGTAAACGGCATTTACTAAAAAGAGCGAAGTCTTTATTGGTTTGCTTTATCCATGAAATATTCGGATTTATGTATTGGTCTTTGTATTTCTTGTGAATGTCTTTGGCTTCTGATAATCGGTCGGTGAATAAATACAAATGTGCTAATTGTAATTGCAAATTAATATCGGTTGGATCTTTAGCAATAGCCTCATTTAAAACTTTCTCGGCTTTATCAAATTGTTTGGAAAGTAAGTAATAGTTCGCTAGAATTGCATAATCTATAGATTCTGCTCTATTTTTGCTAATCAAATCTGATTGTATAATAGTTATGGCATCGTCAAATTTACCTTGATTTATTGCTCCATTCGCACGGTCTCTAAAAAGGCTATAGTATTTTTTCTCTTCGCCTGTTTTTTTCAACGCCTCTTCAGTAACGGATTCAATGTAGGTACTTCTTTCAATTGGAATTAGGTTGGAGAATTCTTTATAGGTGTATTTTTGGGATAATTTATCAAGAAAAGAAGCAGAAAAAGAATCTTTATTAGTCAATAAAGCATAAACTTTTAAAGTTTTGCTTAAAGCTATGATTTCATTTTTGGTTTCTGAATTCCATCCTCGACTTGCTTTAGTGTCTACCCATGGAACAACTTCAATAATGACTTTTTCGCTCATTACCCAATTGTCGCTTTGAATTGCAAAATATAAGTTTTGTGTTTTTAAAGTCATACAATCAGACCCTTTCATTTTTAAAATTCGGGCTTCTTTATTTATTGGAGTTTCTTGTTTTAAACAGGCGTAAGTTGTTTTCCCAGTGGTTAGAAAAGCATCTGAAATTTTAGCATCTGTAAAAATTGCGTATTTGCATTTGTCGTCTCCAGATATTGTGGAAGCTAAAAAAACGGCACCAGCTGCACCTTGGCTTATTCCTGTTGGATCGGGAATTGCTTTTAATACAGAAACTAAACTTGAGGAAAGTTTTTGATTGTCGTTTAGCAAAGTGATTCTATAAACTACTTCGGTTGTTCCTTCGGGAAAATCGGCAGTTTTAACTACTTTTTTCTCTCCTGCGCGAAGGCTTATTGTTTCGTTTGTGGTTCTTATGTTGTCCCAATAGCCGTCTTTGGATTGTGCTGTTGCTATTGTAACCGACATAAGTGGTAGTATAAAATAGATTTTCTTAAGCATTTTATTTTTATTCAATACGATTACTAATTAGCCCCGGGTGGAGTGGAAATCCTTTTTATTGTTTTGTTAGAAAAGCATTTCGTCTTCACTAAACGTGACAAAACAATAAAAAGATTACAACGGAAAACGGGAAATACATTAACTGCAATGCGCATGCCATTCGCTCTTAAAGAACAATACTGTCACCAATTTCAAGCAACATAAGATCTTTTCCAGCATCGAAGAATTTCTTTTTAGCTTGATTGTGATTGATTTCAATATATCCAAAGGTGTCGTAGTGAACACCTAGCACTTTGTCACAAGCCACAAAATCGGCTGCAATGATGGCATCTTCAACGTCCATTGTGAAATTGTTTCCGATGGAAAGTATTGCTAGATCAAGTTTAGTACGCATTGGAATGAGTTTCATGTCCATGGTAAGGGCAGTATCGCCTGATATGTAAATGTTTTTGTGTTCGCCTTCAATTACAAAACCAGCAGGATTTCCGCCATAGGATCCGTTTGGAAAAGAGCTAGAGTGGATGGCGCTGACCATTTTTACTTTTCCGAAATCAAATTGCCAACTACCGCCGTGGTTCATAGGGTGGTATTTTAGGCCTTTGTTGCCAAAATGTGTAGCCACTTCGTAATTGGAAATAATTACTGCATTTGTGCGATTTGCAATAGTTTCAACATCCAAAATGTGATCGTTGTGGGCGTGGGTTACCAAGATATAATCTGCTGGAAGTATATTAATATCAATGTGGCTGGCTTTGGGATTTCCTGTCATAAATGGATCTACCAGAATGTTTTTTCCGCTTACTTCAATTCCAATGCATGCGTGCCCGTAGAAGGTTATTTTCATGGCTAATTAGTATAATAAATTATTAAATCGGATATAAAATAGATCAGCGAAAGCGATAATAATATGGATAATAAAAAGGTGCTTAGCGCTAATTTTTTTAATTCGGGATCCAATAGTTTTGGTTCTTTGTTTTTTGCTACTCTATTAAGATGGGCGATAATTGGGATATAGGCAATTAGAAAGAAATAGATGTCGAAATTAAATTTTTTCGGACTTGGATCACGGTAACTAAAATCGAAAAATAACGCGAAAATTAACATCAGAACCATTGCAGAAATAATGAGGAAGAAATGGTATTTTTTTGCCCAAGCACCACCATTTTTGACAACTATGGTATTTTTATTCGATTTTTTATCCGATTCTTGGTCACGCATGTTGTTTAAATTTAACACGCCAACACTAAGAAAACCAATGGCTGTTGCAGGAAGGAATAATAGCCAATCTATTTGTTTGGAAAACATAAAGTAAATTCCGAAGGTGCTTACAATTCCGAAGAATATAAAAACGAAAACATCGCCATAACCTCTGTATCCATAGGGATTTTTACCAACTGTATAACGAATAGCTGATGCAATTGCTAGAATTCCTAACACAAAGAAAATTACAGAATAATATAAATATTTTCCTTTAAAAGAAAAATATATAAGCAACATGGCAGAAACTAAGGTAAGAAATGCCGTAATAAAAATAGCATAACGCATAGCGCCAGGGGTGATCTTTCCGCTCTGGATAGATCGCATTGGTCCAACTCGATCATCATTATCGGTGCCTTTAATTCCATCGCCATAATCGTTGGCGAAATTGGAAAGAATTTGCAAACCAAGGGTTGTTGATAAAGCAAAAATCACAATTTTCCAATTGAAAATTCCTTGCGACATGGCGTAAAAACTACCTACTAAAATTCCGGAAACCGAAAGGGGTAGTGTACGTACTCTTGCAGCTTCGATCCAGTGTTTCATTTAATGTTAGATTTTTGATATTAGATTTTAAATTTTCTATGGCGGAATTACTATTTAATGTTTAGAATTTGTATCCAAATCCAAAAGAAATTAAATGGGCATTTATATTTGATTTAATTGGTAGATACTTGTAATCGGTTTGGAAATAAACGTTTTTATCCATAAATAATCTAAAACCTGGATTAATTGAAAAACTATCAAAATTATATTTCACTTCGGATGGAAAATTGCCAAAAGCAGGGTCAGACGGATTAATATACAATTGCTGAATGGTGTATTTTGCAGTAAGAAAGGAATAGCCTAAGTTAAAAAATGGTTTAAATACTTTATTGACTTCCAATACAATTCCAATATTTGGATTTACCATTAACGAATTTTTTAAATCTAATTGATAGCCAATTTCTCTTGCTTTAAAATAATCAATTCCTAAACCAGCTTCTATACTATAATTGGGATTACCGTATAGATTATATTTAGCATCTATTCCTGCAATACCATTGTAATTATTACTAACAAAATTATTATTTCGTAAATTACCTGTGTAATGAATTGAAACAGAATATTTATTTTCTTTATTGGAATTAGTATATTTTGGATTTTGTGGATAAAAATTAAAAGAAACCAAGAGAACTAAACTTAAAATTATTTTCTTTTTCATAAATAAAAAATTAAAGATATTTAAACTAAAGTATTGATAATACTGCAATTCAATTTTTGTTGCGATTCCTACGGAATTAGAAACTAGATTTGAAAATTGCGCAAAAACTGAATACAAAGCACTGTCCACTATTTACTAAACTATGGTAACCATTTTTTTACAAAATTCGGCTTGCGTTTTTCTAGGAAAGCGTCTCGGCCTTCTTTTGCTTCATCAGTCATGTAAGCTAAACGTGTTGCTTCACCTGCAAACACTTGTTGTCCAACCATTCCATCATCGGTTAAATTCATTGCAAATTTAAGCATTTTTATAGAGGTTGGCGATTTAGCAAGGATTTCTTGAGCCCATTGGTAGGCAGTATCTTCTAATTCATCGTGCGGAATTACGGCATTTACCATTCCCATATCCAAAGCCTCTTGAGCAGAATAATTTCTTCCTAAAAAGAAGATTTCCCGTGCTCTTTTTTGGCCTACCATTTTAGCTAAATATGCCGAACCATAGCCGCCATCAAAACTAGTTACATCGGCATCTGTTTGCTTAAAAATTGCATGTTCTTTGCTCGCTAAAGTTAAATCGCAAACCACATGCAAACTGTGACCGCCACCTACAGCCCAACCTGGAACAACACAAATAACAGCTTTAGGCATGAAACGAATTAATCGTTGCACATCTAAAATATTCAATCTGTGGTAACCATCTTCTCCCACATAACCTTGATGGCCGCGTGCTTTTTGGTCGCCGCCACTACAAAAAGAATACACACCATCTTTGCTAGAAGGTCCTTCAGCAGAAAGTAAAACCACTCCGATTGAAGTATCTTCTTGGGCATCATGAAACGCTTGTAATAATTCGGCAGTAGTTTTTGGTCGGAAGGCATTGCGAACATCCGGACGATTGAAAGCAATTCGTGCTACTCCATTACATTTTTTATAGGTAATATCTTCAAATTCTCTTACGGTTACCCAATTTATTACATTCATTGAAAACTATTTTTATTTAATTTCGATTGTATTACTAAATTGTATTAATTTAGCGTAAAATTAAATGATTTTTTAGTTTCTACCACTAAAAGCCCTTTTAAAATATTATGAATCGATTTTTATCTACCAAAAACACTTTTACAATTGCTATTCTTTGGGGCATAGTTTTATTTTTTACAGTAATGCTTGCTTTAAATTACGAAAAAGGAAATACACCAATTATTCCAATGGTTATTATTTCTTTAGCTACAGGATTTGTACTTTGGGTTTTGCTTGACACTCGATATGTTATTAAAAACAATTTTTTATTGTATCGATCGGGACCTTTTAGAGGGAGGGTTGCAATTGATAAAATAAAAACTATTAAGCGTTATTCTGGGTTAAATGTTCCGGTAATGCTAAAGCCAGCTTTGGATACCAAGGGTTTTATTATAACTTATAATACTTTTGATGATTTATTTATTTCTCCAATAAAAAGCGATATTTTTATTGCAGAAATGAAAAAGATAAATCCACAAATTGAAGTAATTTAAATAATAAAGGTAAGCGAGATGCTTACCTTTTTATTTTATTATCAGTGAAAAAATAATATCTTAAACAATAATTACTTCACAACAATATCGTATTTTTCTAACAGACCTTTCAAACCATCAATAGAAAAAATTGCTTTTTTTATTTTGTTTTTTTCGGGATCAATAACATAGTCGTAACTGGTAGAAAAATCTGCTTTGTTTGCAATAGTATCAATAAATACAGCTCTTCTTAAATTGCAATTATCAAACAATACTTCGGTTAAATCGCTCGACATAAAATCTATTGCAACCATACTGCAATTAATAAATTGCATTTTTTTGAGTTTTAAAGCATAAAATTTTGCATAATCTAATAGGCAATCTATAAAGTGAAATTCGAAAATTACTTGATCTGTCATTGCAAAATTTACGCTAGTAAAATTACAGCGGTTAAAAAATACACCACGTAAGGAGACGTAATTAATTTTTGTTTCTTGAAAATTACAATCGAAAAAATTACAATCGATGAAGGTTACAGTCTGAAAAGTACAATTTCTAAAATCGCAATTATAGAAGTTACAATTTTCAAAATCTTTAAACTTTGTATTAGAATCGTCTAGGATTTGATCTCTAAATTCTTGGTCTAGTATATAATCTGCGTGCATGTTTTTTTTTTTAGAGTGTAAAACTAATGAAATTTGAAACAAGCTATTGCTATCTATTGTTAATAAATTTTCAAATAAATCATTATTTCATGTACTTGCTAGAAATTGAAATTTATACATTTGAAAATAGAAATAATGATGATTTTATTATTACTATTTCGATTACATTGTAATTAAAATATGAAAACAGACTATCCTTCATCGGTTGATTCATCAGGATTTTTTTATAAAAACCCTGCTCTAAAAATAAAAGAATTTATAGCTTTTCTATCTACCCGATTCGGATTAATTTTCGCATTGAATATGCAATCTACCATTTTGTATTATTGGGTTTATCATATTACAAATAGCAAACTTTCTTTAGGTTTTGTTGGCCTTGCCGAAGTTATTCCTGCTATAGGGTGTTCTTTATTTGCAGGGCATTTTGTTGACCAAAGTGAAAAGAGGAAAATGGTTGTAAAATGTCTATCGGGATATTTACTTACAGCAATTTGCTTATTTTTATTAGCGTTACCTTTAACAGAAAAAAGTATTTCGACATCTTTAATAGTTTATTTAATTTATTTTTTTGTTTTTATTGGCGGTATTCTTCGTTCGTTTTTTAGTCCGTCTATGTTTTCGCTTTTCGGATTAATAGTTCCGAGAGAACATTTTGCAAATGCCACAAGTTGGAGTAGCATGTCTTGGCAAATGGGTGCGGTTTTAGGTCCATTAGTAGCAGGGATATTTATTGCATTTTTCGGAATTCCATTTGGCCTAGTTGCAATTATTTTTATTATTATTTTAATTTATTTTCCAATTTTTAAAATCGAAATAAAGCCAATATTAAAGCGCGAAAAGGAACCTATATTGTTCAGCATAAAAGAAGGATTAAAATTTGTAATTCAAACGCCTACTTTATTAGCTGCTCAATGTTTAGATATGTTTTCAGTATTGTTTGGCGGTGCCATAGCGTTGTTACCAGTATATCAAAAAGAAATATTACATGTAAACGAAATAGGCTTTGGAGCGTTGCGTGCGGCACCCGGAATTGGTGCCTTATTAACCCTAGGATTATTAGCTTTTTTGCCTTTGAAAACCAATCCAGGTAATAAACTTTTTATTTGTATAACTGGTTTTGCATTATCAATAATTGTTTTTGGAATATCGACTAATTTTTATCTTTCGTTTGCGATGCTTTTACTATCCGGAATGTTGGATGCAGTGAGTGTTGTAATTCGGAGTACAATTTTGCAATTGGTTACTCCAGATGCAATGCGTGGAAGAGTTTCTGCTGTGAATACTATGTTTGTAAGTTCGTCTAACGAATTTGGTGATTTTGAGAGTGGCGTTATGGCCAATTGGCTTGGAACCGTTCGTGCTGTGGTTGTTGGTGGCTGCCTTACTTTAGGAGTTATAGCCTTTACTTTTGTAAAAGTACCTCAATTGCGAAATTTTACTTTTGATGATAAAAAAGAAGAATAATTTCTTTTAGAATTAAAGTGAATTTACATGAAAGTTACCTTAAATTTGTTAAAAAAATGAACACCGACAAACAGGTACTTTCCAAATTAGAAAAATGTGCTGATAAAAATGATCTTAAAGGTTTTAATTCTTTAATAGATGAATTGTTATTAGTTACCGATATAAACAATGCTAGTCTTTTATTATCTGCTTTTTTATTAAATAGACATTCTACGACTAATTCAAAAGATACTGCCAAACTTTTAGAGATTATACTTAGTAGAGACGTAGAGTTTGCCATGATTAATTTTCCAGATAATTGTTTCTTTCAAACAGCAGTTTTAAAAGGTTCTATGGAGCTTTATGAATGTTATATGGAAGGCGCTATAGAATCGTATTTGTATGATAAATCAGAAGATGAGGCCTTCGACTGTTATATGAATTTGAATACAATTGCAGAACGTTACAATGATTTGATTTTTGATAGAATTCCTAAATATATCAAAGGAAAGGATTTTAAAAGTGCTGTTTCTAAATTTGATAAGGATTCTGATTTAGTTTTAATAGCTGAAGATGATATTGAAATTATGGAAAGAGTTATCGAAAATTACAACGGAATTCTTGGTAGAAGAGATATCTTGAAAGATTTGGAAAAAAGAATGATGAATTGAAATATTTTTAATACAATTATTTGGTAAGCACTTTTTTATAAAATCTATTGCCATTCCATTCCACTACTAAAATATAAGTAGATGCAGAAGTTAAATTTGAATATTCAACAGACAATTCTTGTGAGTTTATGTTAACTATTCTGGTATCTATTACACTTCCATTTATAGACATCAAAGTAATATGTAAAGTTGTATTTATAGTTTCTGGAAAACGAATTGTAAATCGCCCATCTGTATTAGGATTTGGAGATAAAAATAAACTTTGATTTTGCTCATTATCAAAATTTATACTACTCAATAAAGTCTCATTAAAGATTGGCAATTTAACATAGTTTGTCCCTAATACTTGACTAGCTTCGGCTTCTGTCATACACAGCCAGTCTTGCATAACCGTTGTATAGAGTTGTCGATAATCAAATTGCATTGGTACTTGATCACTAGATACTGCGTTAGTTGGTAAAATTGGAGAACTTCCAATCATTCCTGGTACTGGATATGCAGTGCCGCTAACTTGTGTAGGACTAGTATTTAATACTGCTCCAAAGAAAATTACTGGAGCACCTGTACCATGATCAGTACCTAGACTTGCATTACTTTTAATACGTCTTCCAAATTCGCTAAAAGTCATTCCAGCTACTTTATTGTCTTTTCCCATGGCTTCCAAGTCTTGCTGAAACGCCCCAATTGCTTGGGATAGTAAAGTTAAATTTACTGCTTGTTCACCCTGTGTTTTATCTAAAGAATCTACTTGACTACTATGAGTATCATGTGAATTGGGATGATTAACTATATATACGGGAGTTTGAAGTCCACCATTAATTAGTTTAGCTACAATTTTTAATTGATCAGCTAATTTATTATTAGAAGGGTAGTTTACCGAAGTATTCAACTGGACATAATAAGCATTTTGAATAGCAGCTCGATACACATTACTTTGGTCTTTCATCAATCTTAAAAAAGTAAGTTCGTTGCCATAATCTGAATTAGGAGCAGGGTCAGTAATACCATTGATTACATTCAAAAGTGAAGCAGGATCGGGGGCACTATAACCCATATTTAAATTAGGACCTTGCAAAGAAAAAGGCAGTGTAGAACCTATTTGAATTGCTAAAGGATCAGGCATGTCTGTTGATGGATACGCAGTAGGGAAATTAGGATACTTAATATCTAGTGCTCGTCCAAGCCAACCGCTATCCAAAGTAGTTGTGCTTCCAGAGCCAGTAAACCAAATATCGGTTGCTCTAAAATGGCTATAATTTGGGTTTGGGTAGGAAACCCCTTGCACCACCATCATTTTTCCGCTATTGTATAGGTTTTTCATTTCGGGCATTGCAGGATGCAAGCCTGTAGTGTTGTTATTGGCTAAAGTTAAAACACTAGAATTGTTCATTAAAATATTAGAACGCGCATTAACTAAACTACTCCATTGGTCGAGCGGAAAAACCGTATTCAATCCATCGTTACCTCCGTTTTGCTGTATAATCACTAAGATTCGACCACAATTAATAGCAGATAAAGCCATTTTTTCTAAAGTTTCACTAGCAATTTCAGAAGATGCCATCACCGGAATACCTTGAAATAATATTGGTACAGAAGCCGCTACCGCTGATTTTTTTATAAATTCTCTTCTTTTCATAGGATTACATTAATTGGTATTCGGCTAATTGTGTTATGGCTAGAAGTAAACTTTTAAGTCGTTGTTTTACAATATTAGTATAACTAGTATTTGTTGGATTTGCTAAATAATTATTCCAAGCAGTAGTCCAGTAACTATTACTTATTTGATTGGAGAGTAAGTTTTGGGTTTTAAGGTTACTTTTTACAGTTACACTCAAATCTACTGGCAATAAATAAGCTACACAAGCATTAACAAGTAATTCCGGGTCGGCTATAGTTGCGTCAGGAAACTGTTGTACCCAAGCAATGGTATTTACTTCTATACGGGTGAGTAATCCGTTATAATTTAAATTAGTTCCATTAAATATTACATCAATGAAAGCTCCTCTTTTTTGGATTGTACTAGAATTTATCCAATATTCATGAAAATTCGGATTTTGGTAAAAAGGATTCCATCCAGAAACATTAGGTACACTCCCCATTTCCTGATCTAGTGTAACTAAATATTTATTGTTAATAGCTTTCCATACATAATATTGTGCTTCAAAATTTGTAGGATCAGATACATTATAATTTAAATTAAAAGTACGCATTGAGCCTATCACTAAATCAAACGGAGTTTTAATATATACACCAAAATTTGCCATATCATAAAAATGTTGACTCTTAAATAGTTTATCCAAAACTGGTTGAATTTCCCAATTATTAGCAACAAAATGTTGTGCAAGAGGTGTAATTACATTTGCTTCAATATTTGCATCAATATCATAATAAACAAAATAGCGGTACAATCGTCGGCAGATGTATTCAGAAACCACTTGTGTTTTTGAAAAAATAAGGTCTATAAAAGTGTCCAATTCTGTTGGGCCAGTGTTTCCTATAGTGGCGTTATTAAAAAATGAAGAAAATGTTTTAATACCTGTGTCGTGGAGTGATGATACAAAGCTAGTAGATGTAGGGTAGGTATTTAAGTTTTGAACTCTCCAACCTGTTAACACTTTTGCAGCATTTATCACATCCGTTTCGGTGTATTGGCTTAATGGATCTTTTCCTAAAGTAAACAATTCCATTAACTCTCTTGCAAAATTTTCATCGGGAGCTGTATTAGTATTGGACTGGTTGTTGAGGTAGTACATCATTGCTGGTTGCGTGGCAATATTTCTAACAAAATTTTTAAAATTACCTAAACTGTTAGCTCTAGAATGTTCAATAAAATCATAACTAATACGTGCCGAATTGGAGCCACAATAAGAATAATTAGCAACTCTAATTGTTTCAAAATTTATTGGAATGAAATGGTACCAAAACCAGGTCATTTTTTCTCTAATATTTAATTCTTGGTTTAAAGCAAGTCCGACATTCCAAAAAGTTAAACTATCATTTCTTATATTATTGGTTGAATTTCCTACTCCACTAGTGCCAAATGCATTTTGAGTCCAATCAGCACCATAAGCAATATTTCCTTCATCAGCCAAAGTGTTTTGATAGTAATTAATAGGAGGTGATGGTAAATTAGTTACAACATTTAATAGTGAATTAACTGCTGTCGTCATTCCCATTGAAACTATTGAATCTACATCAGCTTTCTTAAATCCATATTGAGTACGACGTAATAAATGCAGGGCTTGTTGGGTAGTCCAACTTCCTGTATAAGGAGATAAGCCACTTGTTATATTACCTACTCTTGCTTCTTCATTTGTAGTTTTATAATGCCTTGTAGAATAATTTTTTCTTTTATATTTTTCAAATAATTCATCGGTAATTTTACCTTTTCCAGATACTATTTTTGAGAAAAATTTCCTGCGTGTATATTGGTTTTTCATAAGGTAATAATAAATTAAAGTAGGACAATAATCTTGATAAAAGGTTTAAATTAATAAATATTAATTATAAATTTAAATAATTTATTTATGCATCTAAAATATTCAGACAAAACAAATAAATACCTTACTATTTAATAGCAATCATAGAAATTTCAATATTTACCCCTTTTGGTAAACCATCAACTTGAACTGTTTCTCTGGCAGGAGCTGTTTTTTCGTCAAAATAGCTTCCGTATATCGAGTTTATTCTAGCAAAATCATTCATATCCATAATAAATATGGTAGATTTTACTACATTTTCAAAAGTCATTCCTGCAGCTTCCAAAACAGCTTTCATATTTTGCATTACTTGGGTAGTTTCAGCCTCGATAGATTCGAGAATTAGTTCCATTGTTTCGGGATCTAATGCAATTTGTCCTGAAGTATATAAAGTGCCACCTTTCAAAACGGCTTGGTTATATGGGCCTATAGGAGCGGGAGCATTTGGAGTGTTAATTATTCTTTTCATTTGTTTTATTTTAGAATTCGATCAGATTGGTTTCGTTTATCCCATTTAATATCTTTCAATACACTTGCTTTAATTCCGATAAAGAATCCCCAATATGATTGCCCAAAAGGAGACCAATTAAAACTCATATTCCAACTCAGTAAATCTCGGTTCAATCGAATTTGAGTAAATGTAACTCCTTTTCTAACAAAGTCATAACCGGTTGAAACTCCAACTTTCCATTTAGGTGTTAAATCGGTATTAGCCGAAATCATTACCGAATTACTAGAAATTTTTCTTTCGTTATTTAAATTAGAATAGGTTATTGAATAAGCAAAAGTCATGTCCCATGGTATTTTTGCATTATAAAACCCTGTAAAGCCATCGTCATCCTCGTCTTTCTTAGCAAATTGGCTATCTCTATTGTCGTTTATTTCTGTATTAGATCCAAATAAATCATCTTCTCGACCACCATTTTTTGAGCCTTGTAGATTTTTTTTGGTTTTATCTTCTTTTGAACTAGAAACAGAATAATTAATTGTCATATTTGAACTAGTCATTCTAAATAAACTTCCGCCTTCTTCCACATTAAAAGTGTTAATTCTTGATCTATTATCTTTACCTAGAGCATAAGGGTCAAGAGTTGTTGCAAAATTAATATTCATTTTTTGTTTAAACAAAGTAGTTCCACCACTCAATCTCATTGGCGACCAACGAAGCGAATCGGCAGAAACATCATAACTTGTAGCCAGGTTTAAATTGTTTAAAAGCATTATTTTTTTAGGTTCTGTTTTAGTACTATCTCGATCTCTAACCTTTGCTTCAAAAGTATTATTTATATTAAATCCAATATTATTGGAATAATTTTTTCCTGGTACTCCATAAATTCCATTATCAAATCGAGAATATTGTGCTGTCTTTCCACTTGCGTCAATTGCATATGTATCGTAGTATTTTTCAAAACTTGGAGTGTACGTATGCGAAATAGAAGGATGCATTACATGTCGTATGGATTGAATTTGGTTATTTTTTCCAAAATTAAAAGTCCCGTAAATTGTTGTAGTAAGGCTATTAGAAAAAGAATAAGTTCTAAAAGCATCAAAACCATTAATATTGGAAACAACTTCTTTTCCTGAAGGAATTGCTGGCGGAAAAGATGTAATTACAAAATCTTTACGAATTGTATTTAAAGTCCATACTTCATTATAATTAACAGAAGTAGAAGCACTAAAATATTTAAAAACTTTAAAATTAGTACTTAGCGGAATGCTATGTTGGAAACCTACTTTAGCGGCAGAGAACATTTCTTTTTTAAAGAATAAATCATCAGTTGTAATAATTTGATTTTCACCTCTTAAATTATATTGCAAATTAATATTTTTTATAAACCCTTTCTTCAATCCATCTTTTCCCACAAATGGATAAATTCTATCTACACTTGCTTGTAGCGATGGCAAAGTCATATTAATTGCCTTTGATTGAGTATTTTGTGAATGTGTAGCAGATAATGAAAAGTTTATTTGAGGGATAGTATTAATCGTTTTTGAATAGGATAAGGAGGAACTTAGGGTATTGTTTAATGTTGATCCAATGTTGGTGAGATTTATAGATTGTTGGAAATATTGACTACTTCCTAAATTTACGGATGCCGAAAATCTTGAATTTGGATTGGATTTCATATCTTTAGTATGTGACCATTGGATGTTATAAATTTTATTTTTCGCATAATCCGGATACCCTCGCTCACTAGTAATTAAATTCTCGAAACGTATATTTACCCTTCCACTAAACTTATACTTATTTGCATAACTCGATTCAAATCGTGTTGCATAACTCCCATTTGTATAGTAATCTCCTAAAACTGCAAGATCATATTTATCGCTTAAAGCAAAATAATATCCTCCGTTTTGCAAGGCATAACCTCTTTCATTATTTTGTCCAAAACTAGGAGGGATAATTCCGGAGTGGCTAGTTTGGGTTATAGGAAAAAAAGCAAAAGGCAAAGCTAGTGGGGTTGGAACATTTTCAATCCATAAATTGGTAGTTCCAATTACTACTTTTTTTCCGGGTACAAATTTCATTTTGTTTACCAAAAAATAATATTCAGGATCTTCAATATCTTTGGCAGTTGTTAAATGCGCTCCTTTCATGAAGTAAATAGAGTCGTTCTCTTTCTTAGAAATTTTTGCTTTTATGTTTAACTCTTGTTGTGTAGTTCTAGAATTCCAAATTAATGCTTTTTTTGTTTTGAAGTTAAATCTAATAGAATCTGGTTCAATTACGTTAGATCCTTGTTTAAAATTAGGTAATTGCCTATAATTTCCAACAGAATCTTTTAATCTACCAGCATAAACTTCATTTTTCGCATAATCAAAAACAATAATCCCAGCTTTTAAGTTATAATCTAAGTAATTTAATTCTGCTTCATCATAAAGAGTAATTAATTTTTTCTTTTGATCAAATTTAGCATACTTTTTAGCATGGTATTTTACTTTCCCTTCCAAAACAGATTTGAATTTTTTAACAGTGTCAATCTTAATGGTATCTACTTTTTTTATAATAGAACTTTCTTTTGAAGGATTTATTTCAGAACTATTTTGTGGTTTAACCTTTTGATTTTTAGTTGGGAAAGGTTTTTGATTTTTAGGTGTTTCTTGAGCAAATAGAAATGAATTTCCTATTGTTAGAAAATATGCTAATAAAACGATATAAAATAAGTTTGTACGCAAAGGTTTAAATGCTATTTTTGTAAAAGTAAGGTTTGATTATTGATACGCCAAACTTAAATATAAATTTTGGTCAAAAATAGAGAAATAATAATTTTATAACCTTGCAGTTTTAATTAAAATTAACTTTTACAACAATGATTAATATAAATCCCCAAAAACTTACCCTAGCTATCCTACTAGTTTTATGCTCTTGTATTTCATTTGCTCAATCCAATAAATTCAAAGTTACTTTGGATGCTGGTCATGGTGCACATGATTTTGGTGCTGTTTATAGCGGACATATTGAAAAGAATATTAACTTGGGCATCACACTTAAAGTAGGTAAAATATTAGAAAAAAATTCTAGTATTGATGTAATTTACACAAGAAAGACAGATGTTTTTATTGATTTAGTTGAACGAGCTAATATAGCGAATAGAGCGGATGCTACTATTTTTGTTTCTATTCACTGTAATGCTAATAAAAATACTGCAGCCGATGGAACGGAAACTTATGTGATGGGTATGTCTAAAAATGCTTCTAATCTTGAAGCAGCAAAAAGAGAAAACTCAGTAGTAACACTTGAGAAAGATTACAAACAAAAGTACCAAGGTTTTGATCCTAATAAACCAGAAACTATGTTAGGGATGACTATTATGCAAGAAGAATTTATTGAAAATAGTATTGCTCTTGCTGGAAAAGTTCAAGATAGATTTGTTCAAGACTTGGGAAAAAAGAGTAGAGGTGGAGGTGTAAAACAAGCACCATACATGGTTTTGCACAAAGCATACATGCCGAGAGTTTTAATTGAAAATGGATTTATTTCAAATCCTGTTGAAGGAGCAAAATTAGATTCAGAAGAAGGACAACAAGAAATAGCTGAAGCTATTGCTCAAGCAATTATTAGTTATAAAAAAGATTTTTTTGATGGAGGCACAAATGATAATTCAACTGATAAACCTTCAGAAAGAATCGAAAATAAGCCTATAAAAGCTATTCCAGAAGATACTATTACTAAAAAAAAAGAACCTAAAATAATTGATAAGAAAACAGAAAAAGGAATTGTATTTAAAATTCAAATTTCTGCTAGTCCAACTAAATTAGAAACTATTCCTAGCAACTTTAAAGGATTGAGCAATATTACTTTCACTCATACCTCAATATACAAATACATGTACGGAGAAACTTCAAATTATGAAGAGGCAAAGAAATTACTTAAAGAAGCAACTGCCAAAGGTTATGATTCCGCTTTTATTATTGCATTTAAAGACGGGAAAAGCATCGATATAAAACAAGCTATTAAATAATACATTATTTTTACACCATTAAATACACTATTTTGAAATTATCTAAAGAAATAAAAACTGCCGTATTAGTATTAGCTTCAATTGCACTATTCATTTGGGGATATAGTTTTTTAAAAGGCAAAGATTTATTAAATAATTATAAAATTCTTTATGCCCAATATGATAATGTAGAAGGACTTAATGTTTCTTCTCCTGTTACTATAAGTGGCATGAATGTAGGAAAAGTGAGCAAAATTTCGATTGATAACAAAACAGGAAAAGTTACTGTTGAAATGCAAATTAAAAGCGATTTTCCTATTAATAAAACAAGTAAGGCTGAAATATATGCACCAAGTCCTATTGGTGGAAAACAAATTGCTATTTTCCCAAGTTTTAGTGGCTCACTTGCAGTAACTGGTGACACCTTAATTTCATCAAGCAAATTAGGTTTAACAGACGAATTAGCAAAGCAAATTGTCCCACTAAAAGATAAAATAACCAAGCTTTTAGACAATGCAAATGTTCTGGTGGAAAATGTGAACCAGGTAATGGATGCTAAGACTAAAGAAAATCTTAAAAGTAGTCTTGCCAATTTAAATGAAACCATTTTACAATTCAAAGCCGCGTCTACTCAAGTGAATTCTTTATTATCAGACAATAAGTCAAAAATTAATGGAACGATGAAAAATATGGAAAATGCAACTGCCAATTTTTCAAAAGTTTCCGATTCATTGGCTAAAGTTAATATCGGGCCAACCGTTAAAAATCTTCAAAAAACATTAGAGAATGTAGATAAAATGATGGCCGATATGCAAGCTGGCAAAGGAACAATGGGAAAATTAATTAAAGACGAAGCGTTGTATAATAATTTCAATAAAACTTCCAAAGAATTAGAATTATTATTACAAGATTTGCGATTAAATCCAACACGTTACGTAAATGTTTCCCTTTTTGGCAAGAAAAATAAACCCTATACAGCTCCAGTAAACGATACTTTAAAAAAGAAATAAATACATGGACATAATTAAATATTTCGAATCTATTTTCTTTGCAATTTTATTACTTGTAGGTTTTGGTTATTTTACAATTAATGTTAAAAAAATCATCCGAAACATTAAATTGGGCAAAGATATTGATCGTACTGATAATTCTTCAGCACGTTGGAAAAACATGGCGATTATTGCCCTTGGACAATCCAAAATGGTAAAAAGACCTATTGCAGGAATTCTCCATGTAATTGTTTACGCAGGGTTTATAATCATTAACTTAGAATTATTAGAAATAATTATAGATGGACTTTTTGGAACACATAGAGTTTTATCTTTCCTAGGAGGTTTATATGATTTTTTAATAGGTTCTTTTGAAATTTTAGCATTATTAGTTTTAATAGCTGTTTTATTTTTTTGGACACGAAGAAATACCGTTAAATTAAAAAGATTTATTAGTCCAGAATTGAATGGAAGTCCAAAAAAAGACGCCAATTTAATTCTGTATTTTGAAGTTGTATTGATGTCGTTGTTCTTATTAATGAATGCTTCCGACTTTTGGTTGCAACAAGCCGGAGTAAGCCATTTTACCTCAGTTGGTTCTTTTCCTGTAAGTCATTTTATTGCTCCAATTTTTAATGGAATTAATGAAAGTGGTGTGGTTATGTTAGAAAAAACATTTTGGTGGTTGCACATTATTGGGATTTTGATTTTTATGAATTACTTATATTTTTCTAAACATTTACATATTTTATTAGCATTTCCTAATACATATTATGCCGATTTAAATGCAAAAGGTAAATTAGATAATCTAGAAAGTGTTACCAATGAAGTAAAATTAATGATGGATCCCAACGTTGATCCATTTGCTGCTCCACCATCAGATGCTTCTATTGTACCAAGTAAATTTGGCGCTTCAGATGTGATGGATTTAAATTGGGTTCAATTATTAAATGCCTATACCTGTACCGAATGTGGAAGATGTACTTCAGTTTGTCCTGCAAGTCAAACCGGGAAAAAATTATCGCCACGAAAAATAATGATGGACACCCGTGACCGATTAGAAGAAGTAGGAAGAAATATAGATAAAAATAAAGGAGTTTTCATTCCAGATAATGTTTCATTATTAAACAATTATATTACAGCTGAAGAACTTTGGGCCTGTACCTCTTGTAATGCTTGCGTAGAAGAATGCCCTGTAAATATTAGTCCATTATCTATAATAATCGACATGCGTCGTTATTTAGTTATGGAGCAAAGTGCAGCGCCACAATCGCTTAATGCGATGATGGCAAATATTGAAAACAACGGTGCTCCATGGCAGTATAATCAAATGGATCGTTTGAACTGGAAAGAAGAATAAAAACAAAATATTAATTAACATGACAAATTTCCAATTGTGAGGCTTGGAGATTTGTTTAACTATATGTAACTACTAAATTATAAATATTAAAATGAACGACCTTAACAAAACCTTACAAGCAGTGACTGAAAACGGACAACAATTAAGTCCAATATTACCCGAAGGAGTAAAAAATTATTTAATTGATATAGATGGAACAGTATGTGATGATATTCCAAATGAAGAGCCAGAAAGAATGCTTACTGCAGAGGTATATCCAGATGCTTTAATTACTTTGAACAAATGGTTTGATGAAGGACATACCATCTTCTTCTTCACCTCTAGAACCGAAGAACATCGCGACTATACCGAACGTTGGTTAAAACAACACGGATTTAAATACCACGGAATTTTATTTGGAAAACCTCGAGGAGGGAATTACCATTGGATTGATAATCATTTAGTTAAAGCCACTAGATACAGAGGAAAATTTACAGATTTAATTCCTAAAGACGTAACCATCGAAGTTTTTGACGATGGACAACATGAATAATAGTAAATATAAGATTTTAGATATTAAATATCTAAAATTTAAAATCTAAATAAAAGATGTCAGAAGTATTGAATGTGCCTACCATGGCCGAAATGTTAGCCCAAGGCAAACAACCTGAAATTCTATTTTGGGTAGGTTGTGCAGGAAGTTTTGATGATAGAGCTAAACGAATTACCAAAGCTTTCGTAAAGATTTTAAATCGTGCTAATGTTGAATTTGCTGTATTAGGTACAGAAGAAAGTTGTTCTGGAGATCCTGCAAAAAGAGCTGGTAATGAGTTTTTGTTTCAAATGCAGGCCATGATGAACATTGAAGTTCTTAATGCATATGAAGCCAAGAAAATAGTTACTGCTTGTCCGCATTGTTTTAATACATTGAAAAATGAATATCCCGAATTAGGTGGAAAATACGAGGTGGTACACCATACTGAATTTTTAAAATCGCTTTTAGATTCAGGTAGATTAACCATTGAAGGAGGACAATTTAAAGGAAAGAAAATAACTTTTCATGACCCTTGTTATCTTGGAAGAGCTAATAATGTATATGAAGCCCCTAGAGAATTAATCCAAAAATTAGATGCCGAATTTGTTGAAATGAAACGTTCAAAAGCTAATGGATTATGTTGTGGAGCAGGAGGTGCGCAAATGTTTAAAGACGCTGAAAAAGGCAATAAAGAAATTAACGTTGAACGCACTGAAGATGCATTGGAAACTAATTCGGAAATAATTGCTACGGGTTGTCCATTTTGTAATACCATGATGACCGATGGTGTAAAATTTAAAGAAAGCGATGAAAATGTTAAAGTTATGGATATAGCTGAATTAATTGCTAACGCTCAAGATTTATAATTTTACTGTTTAATAACACAAATTCTATGTATATACCATTTGAAAATTTACCCGAAGATTCCAGAATTTGGATTTATCCCTCTAATAGAAAATTTTCAGAAGTTGAAGTTGCTGAAATAGAAAATGATTTAGGCGAATTTTTGAATAATTGGTCAGCACATGGCAGTGCGTTAGAAGCTTCTTTTGTAATAAAATACAACCGATTTATTATCATAGCTTTAAACCAAGAAGTACATCCTGCAACTGGTTGTTCTATAGATTCATCGGTAGCTTTTATTCAAAATTTAGAACAAAAATATTCAGTAGATTTATTAGATAAAATGAATGTTTCGTTCAAGCAAGGAGAATTCATTACCTATAAAACTTTAATAGATTTTAAAAAGCTTGCTAAAGATAAATCGGTGTCCGAACATACTATTGTATTCAATAATCTCGTAAATACAATTGAAGAATGGAAAGAAAACTGGGAAGTTCCTGCTAATGAAAGTTGGCACAGTCGTTTCTTTTAATCGATTAACTTATTTATGAAAAAAATATTTCAATTAGCATTTGTACTATTTATCCTTTCTTTTGTTACAAATTGTGGTGTCACTAAAAATAAGGTTTTGGATAACAAAATTTCTAAGCCTCAATTTTCTTATGATGATGAAGTTTATGTTCCTGTATTAAAATCGGGAAGGAAAAATTTCTTTAAAGACTCAGAACTCGAAACTAAATGGGTGGATAGCATATATGCACAAATGACTTTTGAAGAAAAACTAGGACAACTATTTATGGTTGCTGCTTATTCTAATAAAGATACGGTGCATGTTAATTCTATTGACAAATTAATTAAAGAAAATAAAATTGGTGGATTGATCTTTTTTCAAGGAGGTCCTGGTCGCCAAGCCAATTTAACTAATCGATTTCAATCAAAGTCCAAAGTGCCTTTGTTTATAGGTATTGATGCCGAATGGGGATTGAGCATGCGATTAGATTCTACTTATAAATACCCATGGAATACTACTTTGGGAGCTATAAGAGATTTAAAACTTATTGAAGAAGTAGGGAAAAATATGGCTCAAGAAGCTAAAAGAATTGGTGCGAATTTTAATTTCGTACCAGTTATTGATATAAATACCAATCCTAAAAATCCTATTATTGGTAACCGTTCTTTTGGAGAAGACAAAATAAATGTAACCGATCATGCTGTTGCATTAATGAAAGGAATTCAAGGTCAAGGTGTTTTTTGCACAGGAAAACATTTTCCTGGACATGGAGATACAGCTCTAGATTCGCATTATGCATTGCCAATGGTCTCTTTCTCCAAAGACAGAATAGAAAAAGTAGAACTATATCCATACAAACGAATGTTTGACGAAGGATTAGTTTCGGTTATGGTAGCCCATTTGAACATCCCAAGTTTGGAGCCAAAGAAAAATTATCCAACATCTGTTTCTTATAATGTAGTTACTAATTTGCTTCAAAACGAATTGGGTTTTGAGGGTTTAATATTTACCGATGCTTTAAATATGAAAGCTGCAAGTAAATTTTTAAAACCTGGCGATATTGATTTGGAAGCATTTTTGGCAGGAAATGATATTTTGCTTTTTGCAGAAAATGTTCCTCTAGCTGTTCAAAAAATTTCTGAAGCCCACCAAAAAGGATTAATTACCGACTATAGAATTGCAAAATCGGTAAAGAAGATTTTACATTACAAATTCAAAGCAGGATTAAACCATTACAAACCTGTAGAAACTAAAAATTTATCCTCTGATTTAAATACGAGTATTAAAGATGGCTTACAATACCAATTGTATGAACATGCAACAACTGTTCTAAAAAATAAGGATAATATTCTGCCTATTAAAAATTTAGATCAAAAAATTGCTTACGTAAAATTAGGTGATGATACCAATTCATCATTTGTTACTACTTTAAAAAAATATACTGAAGTAACGGAGGTTTCAGATACTAATTTAGATTCATTAGAAGTAAAACTAAAAGAATTTAAAACTGTGATTGTTGGCTATCATAAATCGGATAAAGCTTGGAAAAAACACGATTTTTCGGATATCGAATTAGTATGGTTACAAGATATTGCTAAGAAAAATACTGTTATTTTAGATGCTTTTACAAAACCTTATTCGTTATCGGCAATTCCTAATTTTGATGATTTTGAAGGCGTGGTAATGTCCTATCAAAATAGTGATGTTTCACAAGAAGTTGGAGCAGAATTACTTTTTGGAGCAATAGAAGCACAAGGAAAATTGCCAGTTTCTATAAACGAAGAATTTAAAGATGGATTTGGTTTAACTACCGAAAAATTAAATCGTCTTGGCTTTACAACACCTGAAAATGTTGGCATGAGTCCTAGGGTATTATCCCAAATTGATGTAATTGCCAAGAAAGCAATTGATGGCAAAATGGCTCCCGGAATTCAAGTACTAGTTGCACGCAGAGGAAAAGTAATTTTTCAAAAATCTTACGGATATCAAACTTACGAACCTAATGTTAAAGTACAAAATTCGGATTTATACGATGTTGCATCCGTTACCAAAATGGTTTCTACTTTGCCTAATGTAATGCAACTTTTTGAACAAGGAAAAGTAACTCTCGATTCTAAATTAGGTGATATGCTTCCAGTGTTTAAAGGAAGCAACAAGCAAGATATTTCTTTTAAAAATTTACTTTCTCATTATGGAGGTTTACAAGCTTGGATTCCTTTTTATAAAGCAACATTAAATTCTGATAAATCTCCGTCCGATAGATATTATAGTTTTAATTCAAAACAAGGATTTACAACACAAGTTGTCGAGAATTTATATCTCCGGAATGATTATCAAGATAGCATCATGAAGCAAATTACCGATAGTAAACTATTGGAAAAAAAAGAATATAAATACAGCGATTTTACTTTTATTCTTTTAAAAGAATTTTTAGAGAAAACTACAGCTAAAACACTAGATGTATTGAGTACTGAAAATTTCTATAAATCTCTAGGAATGAATAACACAACTTACAATCCTTTACGTAAATTTGATAAAAGTATAATTGCTCCTACCGAAGTAGATACTTATTTTCGCCACGCTTTAATAAAAGGTTATGTTCATGATATGGCAGCAGCTATGCAGGGTGGAGTTGCTGGTCATGCTGGTATTTTTTCAAATGCTATGGATATTGCCAAAATTATGCAAATGTATCTTCAAAAAGGAAATTATGGAAACGTACAATATTTTAAACCTTCCACTTTTGATATCTTTAATACTTGTTATTTTTGTTCGGAGGGTAACAGAAGAGGTTTAGGATTTGACAAGCCTCAATTGGGCAAAGAAGGGCCAACTTGTGGTTGTGTTTCAAAATCTAGTTTTGGTCACACAGGTTTCACGGGAACTATGGCTTGGGCCGATCCTGAAACAGAAATAGTATATATATTTTTATCCAATAGAACTTTCCCCGATTCTAATGTGGAAAATAAATTATCTAAAGAAAATATTCGAGAAGACATTCAAAAAGTGATTCAAGAGGCTATTTTAGATAAATAAAAGTGAAAATAATTTTAGTACCTTAGTACTTCTAAAAAATAACCATGAAAATAGCAATTGTTTGTTATCCAACTTTTGGCGGAAGTGGTGTTGTAGCTACCGAATTAGGAATCGAATTAGCCAATCGAGGACATGAAATCCATTTCATTACTTACAGACAACCGGTGCGATTAGCCTTATTAAATTCGAATGTGCATTACCACGAAGTTAATGTTCCAGAGTATCCACTATTTCATTACCAACCATATGAATTGGCGCTTTCAAGCAAATTGGTAGATATGGTAAAGTTGTATAAAATTGAATTGTTGCATGTTCATTATGCTATTCCACATGCTTATGCAGGTTATATGGCAAAACAAATGCTTGAAGATGAAGGAATTTCTATTCCGATGGTAACCACCCTTCATGGAACAGATATTACTTTGGTTGGAAATCATCCTAATTACAAAACAGCAGTTAGTTTTAGCATAAATAAATCGGATGTGGTGACTTCAGTTTCCCAAAGTTTAAAAGATGCCACTTACGAATTATTCAATATAAAAAATGAGATTCATGTTATTCCAAATTTCATTGAATTAAATAAACAACGCAATGAACCATTAATTTCTTGCCAAAGATCTATTATGGCAAAACCAGAGGAGCGAATTGTAACGCATATCAGTAATTTTAGGAAAGTAAAAAGAATACCAGATGTAATAAAGATTTTCAATAAAATTCAAAAATCTATTCCTGCCAAATTAATGATGGTTGGAGATGGTCCGGAGAGAGCAAAAGCGGAAAGGTTATGTGAAGAGTTTGGAATATTAGATAAGGTTATTTTCTTTGGAAATAGTAATGAAATAGATAGTATTCTTTCTTATTCGGATTTGTTTTTATTGCCTTCCCAAACCGAGAGTTTTGGTTTAGCTGCACTAGAAGCAATGGCTTGGAATGTTCCTGTAATTTCTAGTAATTCTGGCGGTTTACCCGAAGTAAATTTTGAGGGAATTTCGGGTTATCTAAGTAAAGTGGGTAATGTAGATGAAATGGCAGAAAATGCAATTAAAATTTTAGGTGATAATGAAACATTAAATACGTTTAAAATAAATGCTTTATCTATCGCAAAACAATTTGATATAAAAAATATTTTGCCATTGTATGAATCTATTTATCAAAAAGCTATAAATAAACTGAATAAAACCGCATAAAACCAAATGAAAAAAATTGGAATTGCAACTTTTCTATTTATATTTTTCTCTTGTGGTTCTACCAAACCTCCATTATTATCCAAACCTATGTATGATGTTCTTTTTGGGAGCGATTTTGGTGGAGCTTCTTTTCAGTTTTATGAAATTATTACTGAAGAAAAGGAATTTAACATGCTCTTGAAAGATAAAATGATTAAGCCCTATGTTAATAAGGTAGATATTGCAACTTGTAATTTCATATTGGTAAATATTGGTGAAAAACAAAAAAACGGTTATACTATTGACGTTAAAATTTTAGAAGAATTACCAGATAAAATTGTTCTTTCTATAAAAGAAATAGAGCCTATAAGTGTTCCTGTTGAAAGTACAAATCCATGTTTTGTAGTTAAAATTAAATCCAAAAAAACTATTGAAATTAAATGAAGAAATCCCGAGTTGTCGGGATTTCTTCATTTAAAGTAGCAACAATTTAATCAAATTTATATCTAATTCCTAAAGCCAAATCAGAACCAAAATTGGAATCTCTATAACCTCCAGAACTAAAATAAAGCTCAGGTCTCAAATCTAATGATAATTGAATTGGCACTTCTTTAAAGGTATATTCAAGTCCTATGTCTCCAGCTGCAAATGGGATAGTGCCACTTTCTTTTGGATTAACACTAGTGTTACTCCAGCTTCCTATTCCTGCTCCTACTCCGGCATACCAATTAAATCCATTGTCAATTTTCCAAATCCATTGGTACAATCCTACTAATTTAAAAGCAGAAATACTTTTAGAGTTACGCCAACCCAAATCAAATTCTAATCGGTTGTTACTTGATAAACCTCTTTGATAAGAAATTTCTCCACCAAAGCCATCATTGTTTCCCAAGCGCAATCCTATTGCATTTTTTGAAATCTCTTGAGACTGTGAACTAAAGAATAAGCCCACTACCATTAGTAAAGTTAAAATTATTTTTTTCATGATAAATATTTAAATTATTTATACAAATAACATCTATTATTAACCATAGACGATTATATACATAACGAAAATAGTTACATATTTATTGTTTTTAAAACTGCAATTTAGTTACCAAAAAATCTAATTAATATTGTATGTAGTAAGAAATTCCTCTTCTGTTAGAGAAATAGTTGGAGGAATACCAAATTGTGAAGCAATGCTTGAGTTGATTGCATAATGAAAAAATGTGTTGGTGTATACATTTCCAATATTTTTAGCAAAATATTCATCTAGGGTCAACACAGTTTGGTCTGATAATAAAGTAGCAGTAATTCCTGTAGATGAGGTCGATATTTTCAAATTTAAAATAAGTCTAGTTTTTTTAACATTTGGATATGTAATTCCATTAGATAAATAAGAAGGCAAAGTTTCTTGAGCAACTGATCTTAGTGTGTAATCAATATCTAAAGGATAAGAAGTACCTCCTGAGGTAATTGTTTGGTGTAAAGTTCCGGTTGTAGAACTAATTTCAGTATCTGCAGAAGCATTTTCTTTGAAAAAAGAAAAATTATTTAAATCAATTTGAATAGGTGTTGCTAAACCTGGGAAAGCCAAATTAAAAGCGCCTGTTGTCAGTAGCGAACTACCACTTATTCTAACTCCATTATTTCTTAAGGTATTGGAAAAGAAACCTATTGGAACAGCAGTAGTCTTCATTTTTTTATAGGTTGTACCGCTAATCAAAGTATCATTTGAAATAAACAAATGGTCAATACCTACAGGAGTATTTGCTGCTCCGGTAGTTACTTGCTGTACGTCATAATTCCAATAATTTCCATTTGTTAAAGGCATGTAAACTGTAGGAATTCCATCAGATAAATTTTGTTGTGCAGAATTTGAGTCGCTATTAGAGCAAGAAGATAAAATTAATACTGAAATTAATGAGAAAAGTAATTTAGTTTTCATTATGATTTTGTTTTTTCAATGGCTAATATAACAAAACTATTTGTTTAAAAAAAAATCTCATGAAGTATACCTATTAATTATATTATATTATTTTTGTGAAAAACAAATTATTATGGCTGGAAATAGCTATGGAACACTTTTTAGATTAACTACATTTGGGGAATCTCATGGAGAGTCATTAGGTGGTATTATTGATGGTTGTCCTCCAGGAATTGACTTAGATTTTAATTTAATTCAGATGGAAATGCAGCGACGTAAACCAGGTCAATCTGCTATTGTAACCCAAAGAAAAGAAGAGGACGATGTGCAATTTCTTTCCGGAATTTTTGAAGAAAAAACTACCGGAACTCCTATAGGATTTGTTATTCCTAATACCAATCAAAAATCAGAAGATTATTCTCATATAAAAGATTCTTACCGTCCTAGTCATGCCGATTACGTATATGAAAAAAAATATGGCATAAGAGATTATCGCGGTGGTGGCAGAAGCTCTGCAAGAGAAACGGTAAGCCGAGTTGTTGCAGGAGCAATTGCAAAACAAATTCTTAAAGATGTTAAAATAAATGCATTTGTTTCATCTGTAGGGCCTATTTTTATTGACAAACCCTATCAAGATTTAGATTTTTCTAAAATAGAAACTAATGCAGTTCGTTGTCCTGATTTGGCTACAGCCGAAAAAATGGAAGACCATATTAAGGAAATTAAAAAACAAGGAGATACCGTTGGAGGAACAATTACTTGTGTGATTCAAAATGTTCCTATCGGACTTGGAGAGCCAGTTTTTGATAAGTTACATGCCGAATTAGGAAAAGCAATGCTTTCTATAAACGCCGTAAAAGGTTTTGAATATGGAAGTGGTTTTTGTGGTGCCCAAATGAAAGGTAGCGAACATAATGATTTGTATAATCAAGATGGGACAACAAAATCCAATCTTTCCGGTGGTATCCAGGGCGGAATATCTAACGGAATGGATATTTATTTTCGGGTAGCCTTTAAACCAGTTGCTACATTAATTCAAAAGCAAGAAGTTCTAACTAATGACAATAGTATTGTAGAGAAACAAGGTAAAGGAAGACATGATCCTTGTGTAGTTCCAAGAGCCGTTCCAATTGTAGAAGCAATGGTCGCAATTGTCCTAGCCGATTTTTATTTACTTAATAAAATATACCAACAATAAATGAATACTACTACTGAAACTACCAAGAAATCTATATTTAGCAATCTAACTCTTCAAATATTAATTGCAATGCTTTTAGGGGCCTTGTTAGGAATTATTATTCACAAAAATTATATCGCTGACGATGCTAAAAATTTTAGCGATAAAATAAAAATGTTAGCCACTGTTTTTATTCGTTTGGTTCAAATGATAATTGCTCCCCTAGTATTTACAACTTTAGTAGTTGGTATTGCTAAATTAGGAGATGTTAAATCAGTTGGTAGAATAGGAGGAAAGGCATTAGGATGGTTTTTTTCTGCATCTTTTATTTCCTTATTAATAGGTCTTTTTTGGGTTAATACGTTAAAACCAGGTGTTGGATTACATTTAGGAAAATTAGATTCTTCGGTTGCTAATGAACTTACTGAAAAAGTGGATGGATTTTCTGCACAAAACTTTGTAGAGCATATAATTCCTAAAAGTATTGTTGAAGCAATGGCGACTAATGAAATACTTCAAATAGTTATTTTTTCTATTTTTTTCGGATTAGCAGCAGCTTCTATTGGAACTAATGCTAAACCAGTTGTAAATGCTTTAGATAAAACGTCACACATCATTTTGAAAATGGTTAATTACGTAATGAAATTTGCGCCAATTGGAGTTTTTGGAGCTATTGCTGGAGTTTTTGCCGTAAAAGATGTAAATGATTTGTTAGTCACCTATGCTAAATTTTTTAGTTCTTTCTTAGTTGGTATAGCATCACTTTGGTTATTTCTGCTAATTATTGGATACATTTTCTTAAAAAAACAAATGACTACTTTATTGAAACGAATAGTAAGTCCTTTAATAATTGCTTTTGGAACTACTAGTAGTGAAGCAGTTTTTCCAAAATTAACCGAAGAATTGGAACGATTTGGAGTAAAAGATAAAATAGTTTCTTTCATGTTGCCATTAGGATATTCTTTTAATTTAGACGGTAGCATGATGTACATGACTTTTGCAAGTATTTTTATTGCACAAGTTTATGGGGTTCACCTCGATTTAGGAACTCAAATGACAATGCTTTTGGTCTTAATGCTAACTAGTAAAGGAATTGCTGGAGTACCAAGAGCAAGTTTAGTTGTTGTAGCAGCTACTTGCGGTATGTTTAAAATTCCTATTGAAGGTATAGCTTTGATTTTACCTATTGATCATTTTTGTGACATGTTTAGAAGCGCTACTAATGTATTAGGTAATGCTATTGCAACCTCTGTAGTAGGAAAATGGGAAAAAGAAAATTAATTTTTTTTATTATTGTATTATTTAATATATTTGTAACTTAAATATTAACTTAATTAAATAATTATGAAAAAACTATTACTTTTATTTATCTCATCTATTGCTTTTACTTCTCAAGCACAAGATCTTTTTTTTACAGAAAATTGCGAAACATTAACTATCGGTAATGTAAGTACTGACTTAACAGGTGCAACTGCTGGTCAAGGAAATTGGTATACTTATACTCCTACTACAGCTGTTCCTGCAGGAACACTTAGTGATTATCAAGTAGTAAATGATGCAGTGTCCAATTCAAAAGCATTACAAGTTACTGGCTCAACTGGCGCAGCTGGTTCTAGATATTTATCACAGGATGTTTCTACTGCTTGGACAGGAAGAACTAGTGGTAATGATATTATACAATTAGAATATGATTTCTTTACTGGTAGCGGAGTTACAACTTCTAAAAACACATTTAGAACTTATATTTATAATTTTGATGGAGCTGCAGTTACTGCTGTTGCAGGATTTCATTATGATCCAGCAACTTTAAAATTGAGTGGATGGGCATATTATGATAATACGGCAACTGCTGGTGGAGTTGTTGGTTATTATACTTTTAATCTAGTTACTGGAGGTTTAATTTTAGATGCTAATACTTGGTATAGATTAGGAGTTGCTTATGATTATAACACCGGTGATATAACTTGGAAAGATGCAAATGGTTTGTTTTATTCAGGTGTAACGTCTGCATCTTCTGGAATTGATATTACTGAGTGTGATTTTGCAGTTAGCGCGGGTACAGGAAACACTGTTTCTAATAATTTTTTAGTAGACAATGTACAAATTACAGCTGTAGCAGCTGAATCATTGCTAAGCGTTAATACTAATTCTGTTGTTTCTAACGATTTCTCTGTTTTCCCTAATCCTACCAAAGATATAATTAATGTTTCAAATAAGTTAACATCAATCAATTCAGTTGAAATATCTGATTTAAACGGTAGAGTTGTAAATACAGTTAATTCTATTGATGCTCAAAATGTTCAAATTAATATTTCTGATTTATCTTCTGGAATTTACATGATGAAAATAGTTTCTGATAAAGGAATTATTACTAAAAAAGTAATCAAAGAATAATTTTATTTAATGGTTCTTATTGAGCCAATAAAGTAAAATATTGAAAGTAGTAAACTCTTGTTTACTACTTTTTTTATTTAAAATAGTTTTTTTATAAATTGTAGAAATATTTTTAACTTCAGTTTACTTAATTAAATATTATTATTCCTAAATCCCTATTTTTGCAAAGCGAAAAGAAAAAATAAAGTAGTTTAAAATATTTGGTCTTTATTCTCTTATCGTTAAAAAATAAATAAATGAGTAAAGTAGTTTTAATAACTGGCGCATCCTCTGGCATAGGAAAATCTATTGGTGAATTCTTGCATGCCAAAGGTTTCACTGTTTATGGAACTAGTAGAAGTCCAGAACGTATTATAAATTCTGTTTTTCTTTTGCTAGCATTAGATGTTCGCGATAAAGAAAACATCCAGAAAGCAGTAGCTGAGGTAATCCAAAAAGCTGGCAGGATAGATGTTGTAATAAATAATGCTGGAGTTGGAATTACAGGACCGATAGAAGAAATTCCTTCTGAAGAAATAAAAAATAACTTTGAGACTAACCTTTTTGGACCAATTGAAGTAATGAAAGCTGCATTACCATTCATGCGCTTACAAAATTCTGGATTGATAATAAATATCACCTCTATTGCTGGTTATATGGGATTGCCATATCGGGGAATTTACTCAGCATCCAAAGGTGCACTTGAATTAATTACCGAGTCTTTACGAATGGAAGTTAAATCCTTTGGGATTCACATCACTAATGTCGCTCCAGGTGATTTCGCAACCAATATTGCTGCAGGAAGATTTCATTCTCCTTTAATAAAAGGGTCTCCTTATGAAATTCCGTATGGCACAACTCTTAACGCGTTAAATGAGCACGTGGATAGCGGAAGCAATCCCAACGAAATGGCAGAAGCAATTTATAAAATAATACAAAATCCAAATCCTAAAGGGCATTATAAAATTGGTGCTTTTACGCAAAAATTTTCAATAATCTTGAAACGAATCTTGCCGGATAAAGTATTTGAAAAAATGCTAATGGATCATTATAAAATTTAAGATAGCAAAAATCAATTTAAAAAATCAATATTAAGAGGAATAGTAAATAATATTTTTAATTTATGTTGCTATTGAATTTTCCTTTGTAACTGACTTTTGCAATTGAAATTGATTTTTGAAATTGATATTGATATTGTAATTGAAATTCGTAATTTTACCGCTTTATAATTAAACACAACTTTTTTAACATAAAAACTATGAAATTTTTTATCGACACCGCTAATCTAAACGACATTAAAGAAGCACAATCTCTTGGGATTTTAGATGGTGTCACCACCAACCCATCTTTAATGGCTAAAGAAGGAATTACAGGGAAAAACAATATTCTTAAACATTATGTTGACATTTGCAACATTGTAGAAGGTGAAGTAAGTGCAGAAGTAAACGCTATTGATTACGATGGGATGGTTAAAGAAGGCGAAGAATTAGCGGATCTACACGACCAAATTGTAGTTAAATTGCCAATGACTAAAGAAGGAATTAAAGCTTGTAAATATTTCTCAGATAAAGGAATAAAAACAAATGTAACCCTTGTTTTTTCAGCTGGTCAAGCTTTATTAGCTGCTAAAGCTGGAGCCACTTTCGTTTCACCGTTTATTGGTCGTCTTGATGATGTTTCTACTGATGGATTGAATTTAATTCAAGAAATCAGAGAAATCTACGACAACTATGGTTACGAAACTCAAATCCTTGCAGCATCTGTTCGTCACACAATGCATATTGTAAATTGCGCTAAAATTGGCGCAGATGTTATGACAGGTCCATTGTCTGCAATTTTAGGATTGTTAAAACACCCATTAACTGATATCGGTTTGGCGCAATTTATTGCTGATTTTGAAAAAGGAAATAAATATTAATAAAAAAAAGCGATTTTCATTCGAAAATCGTTTTTTTTTTTTTAACCCAAAACATTATTTCAAATCATCTTCAAAATTCACATCAAATAGGTTAGTAAAACCATTTTTAATAGTTTTGTTGTTACTGATTACAAGTGCGCGGTGGACTTTAGTTATTGCCCATTTGTTTTTTATATCTTCAAAATTGCCGCAATGTAATTCGGTTATTGTTCCAAAATTATATTTTTTCAAAGCTGTTTTCCATTTATTTGAATCGTCATCTAAGTTAATTGCAATGAAATTATAATTTGGATATTTAGTTTTAAAATCTAATGCTTTTTTATGCGCTGCTAATAAATGAGAGTTTAGTTTTTCTGACCAAAAGAACAAAACTGTATTTTTATCAATAATGCTATTAGATGAAATAATTTTCCCATCAGCAGTTATTAATTGTACCTCCGGTAGTTTTTTTCCTACATTAAGTAATTGAATAGCATTTCCAATTTTTAAGATCTCATTCTTTTTACTGTTATCTGTGGAATACTTATGATAAGTTTTTAAAAACTCCTGGTTATTAACCATGTTTTGGTCTTCTAATAAATATTTTAAAGCAATATTATTTAAAACAATATTTTTTACTTTTTCATTTTTTATCAGAGTATCTGCAACATTTAATTTATTGATGTTAGTTTTTAATGCCAAATCAACGTCTGTAAAATGATTATGATAATTAACCGCGCCAACATTGTTTAACATGTGATCTAAATACATAACAAATGGAGAGAATTCAGCTAATGCTTCATTGCTGTAGTCGATATCTTTTCTGAAAGCATAGAAATCTTTAGGTAATTTGGAAGTAACATCTTCTCCAGTTCGCATTTTGTGAATCATTGGATAAATTTCCTTTTTTGTATAGTTTGGAAAATTTACAATACCTTTAGCATATATATCAAATCCGTCACTCCATTTTATTTCTTCCTTCTTAGAGTCGTAAAATTTCTTATTAGCTTTATTAGTTTTATTTATGAAATTATTGAATTTTTCAAAACCAAAATCGAATACTTCAAACATATCGTTCTTATCTTTCTCGTTTCGAAGATACATATCTATTAAATAATTGTTTTTTTGATCGCCACGACCACAAAAGTTTATGGAACCATCAAAATCTTTAGAGTCAATGTGAACTTGAATACTATCATTTTTATCAAAATACACATATTGGTATTCTGGTTCATTTTTAAAAGTGTATAGGCCAGGAGAGAGGGAATCAAATTTGATTGAAAATGTATTATCTTTATTAAGAGGAATAGAATCAATAACTACATTATTCTTACAAAAAAGCACAAAAGGACTTGTGGGATTAGAAATTTCTCCACCAAAATAGGCTACATAGTTATCACCAGAAAATTCCTTTTTACAGGAAGTCAATGAAAATAACAGCAGGGTAGGTATCCAAATAATTTTGCAGAATGGGACTACTTTCATTATAAATTTTATTCTAAACAAATGTATTCTTATGATTTTGAATATTTTGTTAACCAATAGTTAAATAAAAGGTTAAAATTTGGGTAGTTTTAGTGACTAATTGAATTTATTAGTAAAAACATAAGAAGTAATAATAAAAAGTAGTGAAAATGAACAATTGTTTAGAAATATAAATTTCTATTTTAAGGATATTACTTTCCGATACAAAAATTAGCAAAAATATTCCCTAATAATTCATCGTTTGTAACTTCGCCTGTGATCTCTCCAAAGTAATATAATGCTTGGCGAATATCGATAGCCATAAGATCTGAGGGGATGTTGGATTGCAAACCAAATTTTACTTTTTGCACTTCTTCTAATGCTTTAAGTAAAGAATCATAATGTCTTGTATTTGTTACTATTGTTTCATTATTTCGCAATGCTCCAGTATTTACAAAAGATAGCAATTGATTTTTAAGTTCGTCAATTCCTTCTTTGTTTTTTGCACTCAACAAAATTTGTTTCACGTTTAAATTTTCCAGTTGATGCGGCAGTTCTAACTTTTGGTCACTAGATATTAAATCTACTTTATTTACAACAACTATCAAAGGTTTTAAAGGAAATTGGTTTTTGATTTTCTCAATTTCTATTTTAAAACTATTCATACTGCTCTCTGAAAACTGAAAACTGTCTACTAAATAAAGAACTACCTGCGCTTGCTCAATTTTCTCGAATGTTTTCTTAATTCCAATTCCTTCAATAATATCTTGAGTTTCTCTAATTCCTGCTGTATCAATAAATCGAAATCCAATGCCGTCAATAACCAATTCATCTTCAATTGTATCTCTCGTGGTTCCAGCAATTTCAGATACAATGGCGCGTTCTTCGTTTAATAAGGCATTCAATAAAGTAGATTTCCCCACATTTGGCTCACCTACAATTGCAACGGGAATTCCGTTTTTTATAACGTTACCCACTGCAAACGAATCGATTAATCGTTTCAAAACAAATTCAATTCTATTCAATAATTCATGAAATTGTGTTCGGTCGGCAAATTCTACATCTTCCTCGGCAAAATCCAATTCCAGTTCGATTAACGAAGCAAAATTTAATAATTCCTCTCTTAATTTAGATATTTCACTACTGAATCCACCTCGCATTTGTTGCATGGCAATTTGGTGCGATGCCTCATTATCTGATGAAATTAAATCGGCAACAGCTTCTGCTTGTGATAAATCTAATTTACCGTTTAAGAAAGCTCTAAGAGTGAATTCTCCCGCTTGCGCCATTCGGCATCCTTTTCGTAACAACAACTGAATAATTTGCTGTTGGATAAAAGTAGATCCATGACACGATATTTCAATTACATTTTCTCCAGTATAAGAATTTGGATTTTTAAAAATTGAAAGCAATACCTGATCGTAAATTTTCCCGTCTTCTGCAATAGTTCCTAAATGAATGGTATGCGTTTTTTGCTTGGTTATATCTTTTCCAGAAACCGATTGAAACACTTCCGCTGCTATGTTAATTGCATTTACGCCTGACATCCTAATGATAGACACAGCACCCGCCCCAGATGGAGTTGCTAGCGCAACAATAGTATTTTGGTCTATCATGATTATTTTTTTTACAATTAAAATACAAAGGTATCAATTTAAAACTCTTTCTGGAATGTTAATTATTTGTAATTAGGACGATTGTTTTGTTTCCCCATTATAATAATCACTAACTTTAGTATTCAAACACTTGATATTATGAAAAAAATTCTTTTTCCTACAGATTTTTCTAATGTAGCAACAAATGCTTTTGTTCACGCATTAGGTTTGGCCAAGTTGGTAGATGGCGAATTGATTTTGCTTCACACCTATGAATTGCCAATTATGGATAGTCAATTTGGTATTCAAAACTATAGTGAAGTATACAATACTATAGAGTTAACTAATTTGGATAAGTTTAGAGATGAAATTCCAAAACTTAGAAAAATTGCTGAAGAGAATGGTTTTGAGGCTATTAAAATGAGTCATATACTTACTGATAGCGATTTATTGCACAGCATCAAAGAAACAGTAAAAAAGGAGAATATCGATTATTTAGTCATGGGAACCTCTGGCGCTAGTGGATGGTTTGAAAAACTCCTTGGCACAAATACCGGAGAAGCTATTAAAAGTTTAAGTATTCCTGTTTTTTGCATTCCAGTTGGAGCGAAGTACTTTAAAATCAATACAATTGGTTTCACTACCCGTTTTAGAGAGAAAGATAAAATTGCATTACAAAATGTCATCAAAATTGCCAAGGCGTCTAACGCTATAGTCAAATGTCTTTATGTAGAATCTAGTGATTCCGATAATAATTTAGAGTATATCAAGAATGGGAATCTTTTTTTAAAAACGAGCAAGTTCAATTTTTTATAATACCTGGAGAAAATGTGCATGAAACTATTGATGATTTTATAATTAGTCAAGAAATAGATGTGCTAACTATAATTTCTTATAAAAGAAGTTTTTTCAATTGGTTATTTATTTCAAGCTTAACGGAAGAAATAGCATTTCAATCTACAATTCCAATTTTAGCTTTGCACGATTAATTTAGTCATTGGATAATACTAAAAAACCGTCTTCATTTCTGGAGACGGTTTTCGTTTGGTTTGGGGTTTGTTTGGTTGTTAATATATTTTTAGTTGTTAAGCATTACCGGCATAACAAGCATAGTTACAGTTTCGCCTTCATCTAAACCGTCTACTGGAGTAAGAATACCGGCACGATTTGGCATCGACATTTCCAATTGAATTTCATCCGATTGTAAATTAGATAACATTTCCAATAAAAAACGAGAGTTAAATCCAATTTGCATATCATCACCCTGATAATCACAAGTCAATCGTTCTTCTGCTTTATTAGAATAATCAATATCTTCCGCTGAAATATTTAATTCGGCTCCAGCAATTTTCAATCGAATTTGGTGTGTAGTTTTATTTGAGAAAATAGCCACACGACGAACCGAACTGTAAAACTGAGCTCTATCGATCAATAATTTATTTGGATTCTCTTTAGGAATAACTGCTTCATAGTTTGGATATTTTCCATCAATCAACCTACAAATTAATAAGTAATTTTCAAAAGAGAAAGTTGCATTTGCATCGTTATAATCAATTTTAACTTCTGCATCCGAAGCTCCCAAAATACTTTTCAAAATATTTAATGGTTTCTTAGGCATAATAAAATCTGCAACTTGAGACGCCTTAACATCCGTGCGTGTATATTTTACTAATTTATGAGCATCTGTAGCTACAAAAATCAATCCTTCTGGAGAAAACTGAAAAAACACCCCAGACATAACCGGTCTTAAATCATCATTTCCAGCAGCAAAAATCGTTTTACTTATTGCAGTTGCCAAAACCTCAGCCGGAACCAAAGTTGTTGACGGATCTTCTAGTTGTACCGATTTAGGAAACTCTTCACCAGGAGCATACGCAATTGCATATTTACCCGAATTAGAACTAATTTCTATAGTGCTATTTTCTTCAACAGTAAAGGTTAGCGGTTGCTCAGGAAACGTTTTTAATATATCCAATAACAATTTTGCAGGAACCGCAACACTGCCATTATCTGTAGACTCAATTTCTAAAGTAGCCGACATAGTAGTCTCTAAATCCGAAGCTGAAACAGTCAATGTTTTTTTATTCAATTCAAATAAAAAGTTATCTAAAATTGGTAAGGTATTGCTACTATTGATAACGCTACCTAAAACCTGTAGTTGCTTTAATAAATACGAGCTGGATACAATAAACTTCATTTTTCTTTATTTTTTACAAATATATCTTAAAGAAATAGATTTCAAAAAGATTTTTATTAACATTTATAGGATTATTATTAGTAGCGAATGGCTTGGGCATTTTAGTAAAGGCAATTCCTGCCATTTGTTGCAATCTGTCATTGCTATAAACAAAGCTAATAAAATACAACTATTTTGTGTCGCAATGCCAGGATTTCCACTTCTGTCAGGGCTAAAAAGGTTTTTTTCTTTTGTTAAAAAATTAGTTCAAAAGAAACTAGTATAACAAAAACACGTATTTATAATCCAATACCCAAAACCCAATACCCAATACCCAATACCAAAAACTTACTTACTATACCTTCTTTTTCTTAACAGAGTAAATACTAATCCAAAGACTAGCAATACTACTAACGGAAAGCCAACAGTTACTATTTGAGTATACGTATATTCCTCAGTAACCTTTTGAGAATTCAAAATCGGCAAGTCTACTTCCTTACTTCGGATGTTAATAAGTCCGTTATCGTCCAACAGATAATTTACGCAATTCATCATGAATTCCTTGTTTGCATAAAGATTATTTGTCCATTTATCAAATCCGAGTTCAAGTGGTTGATAGTTTTTATCCAATTGATTTTTAATAACATCACCATCCGAAATAACAATCATTTTAGAATCTTTTCCGATAGGAGTAAAGCCATTTTGTTTAAAAGGCAACACTCTATTTTGATAAACAGAATTGAATTTTCCCTCCAACAAGACGGCCACGGGCATATTTCCTGTTCCCGAGAATTCTTTTTGGTCAGGTCGATCTTCTACCATTTTTAAATTCACTTCTACGGGAGTTCCCACCGATCTAGAATATGGTGAACTTTGTAATAAAATAGTCTTTTTAATATCATTTTTAAGTACTTCAATCGGAGTGGTAAATTCAAATTTAATTCCGTCTAAATTACTAACAATAGGACTAATTTTTGATTTATCTACAGTTGCCACCGGATAAATCATAGGCGAATACAACCACGGAAATTTGGTATATTGAGTTGCACTTCCTTGTTGGCCGGTAGCCAACGAAATTGGAGTAGCCATAACGTCTTTAATCAAATCCGGCTTTATTCGAATGCCATATTTAAAGAACATATCATTCAAATTCAAATCTCTCGGATAGGCTAAATTTTCTCCAGTTCCCATCAAACTATCCATTTCCATGTTCACTTGATCTATCAACCAAAGGGTTTTCCCCCCACGCACAAGATATTGATCTAGCACTTGTTTTTCTTCATCCGTAAAGGCTTCGGTTGGTTTAGCAATAATAGCCAAATCGTAATTTTGTAATGCTTTTAAAGTGTTCTCTGGGCTTTTGGCAACCGAATCTAAAGTAAAAGGGCCTATATAATAATTCTCTCTAACCGACTTTAAGAAATCGGCGATAAGCAATTCATGTAGTTCACCATTTCCTTTTATGATTGCTACTTTTTTCTCTCGTGTTTTAGAAACAGTATTAAATGCATTTGCAAAAGCATACTCTAAATGTTGAACTGAGCTTACTACTTTCTCTGCTGTAGAAGCACCCATCATGTTTTTGAGTAAAGGTACTTTGCTGCTTTTGTTACCATAGGTAACCACTGCCCAAGGAAAAACCACTTCTTGGGTTTGCTTTCCTTTTTCGTCCATAGTTACGTTTAAAGGAGTCAACCCTCTTTCGTAAAACTTCTGCATCGTTTTCTCGCGATCTTCCTCTTTGTCTAGCGGATTTACAAATTGGAAAATTACATTTGGATTATAAGCTTTAAATTCTTCTAATAATTGTTGGGTTTCCGTTTGTAATTTTTTGAATTCTCCAGGAAAATTACCTTCTAGAAACACGTCAACATACAAAGGTTCTTTTACTTCTTTAATTATATTTAAAGAGGTCTGAGAAAGAGTGTAGCGTTTATCGGCGGTTAAATCAAATCGTTTGAAAAAGAAATGTCCAGCAAAGTTTACTACCACTAAAATCCCTATAATTGTAAGTAGATTTTTTAAGTTTGTGTTCTTATTTTCCATTACGATTTTAGCGATTTAAGTTTATAAACAGTCAAGGATAAAAACATTAAAGTGATACTTACAAAATAAATAGTATCTCGAGTATCTATAACCCCTCGACTCATACTTTTAAAGTGGTAATCCATACCGAAGAAAGAAATTAATTCCTGCCAATCTATAAATTGTGATGCTACTCCTTGAAATCCGAAATAAAGAATAAAACACAAGAAAACGGAAGCAATAAAAGCTACAATTTGATTTTCCGAAAGGGTAGAAGTAAATACTCCAATTGCGGTATATCCAGAAATTAAAAATAATAATCCAAAGTACGATCCTGTAGTACTTCCCATATCGACATTTCCTGCGGGCATTCCCAAACCATAAAGTACGTAAACGTAAATTAATGTTGGAATAATAGCTATGACAATTAATAAAAAAGCACCAAAGAATTTACCGCCTACAATTTCCCAAATAGAAATTGGTTTAGTAAGTAATAATTCTATAGTTCCTTGTTTCATTTCATCCGAAAAACTGCGCATTGTAACTGCAGGAATCAGAAATATTAATATCCATGGCGAAATTGTGAAAAATGGAGATAAATCTGCAAACCCGCTGTTTAAAATATTGTAATCTCCATCGAAAACCCAAAGGAATAATCCATTAAGTAACAGAAAAATTGCGATTACCAAATACCCAATTGGCGAACCAAAAAAGGATTTTATTTCTCTTAATAATATTGATTTCATGTTTTAATTTGCCTTGAAGGCTCTAAGTCACAAAGGTTTTATCTATTTTCTTTATTATATTTTCTATTCCAAAGAAACTAATTTATTAACACTCCAAGCTTCTGGTTTGTTGTTGAATAACTTTTTGGTAAATGTCCAAACTTCATCAAATAAAGCGGATTTTCGGTAATTTTCCAAATCTTCTTCGGTTTCCCAATAACTGTAAGTAAATAGTAATTCTGGATTATTCTTGTCCTGATACAATTCAAGAAAACGATTTCCTGGTGCATTTCGTATGTGGGATTTCATCAATTCGAAATTTTCTAGAAATGCTGGAATGTTTTCCTCGTGAAAGGACATTTTAACTATTCGTACAAACATATATTATTTTTTTAAATCGTTTTCAAAATCCCTTCTTTCCTTGCTCCACATATTTGTAAAATAAGCTTCATTTATTACTATTTGTTCTCCTAATCTCGAATAAAAACCTACAGCCTCATCATAATACAAAGGTTTCTTTTTTCGAGAGCAAAAAGCATAATCGTTAGCCAAATGATAGTGAGTTGCTGCTTTAATAATGGCTGCAAAATTACGAACATTACTTCTTAAAAACGCAGTAATTATACTTTCAATTTCTTTCTTTTGATCGTATTCTTTAGTCGTGAATTTGGAAAAATTTTCATAATATTTCCAACGAACTGATCCCAAAATAAAAATAAAACTAGCTTCATTAAATTGTTCTTTTTTTAAAAGAATAACTGCCTCGTTTATATATTCTTTAGGGGATAGCGTATTTAATTTTGTAGCAATGGTAGGTAGATATTTATTTAACTCTCCTATTTTAGCATTCGATTTTAGATAGTCGGAATAGGCGTAGAATTTTACATAAATGCTATCTAAATTTTGAGAATTAGCAAAAGTTGTAAATAGTAATAACGAAATAAAGGAAGTGATTTTCTTCATTTAAAGTACATTAACTGAAATTAATCATTACAAAATCACGATATTCTAATCCCAGTAAACTTGATGCAGAACCAATTTTTGGGTTGCTTTTATAAATTCCAATTTCTAAAAAACCGGCTTCATTAAAAATAGCTAGTGATTTCCCCATAATAGATGAAATCGATTGTTTTTCAATAGTTTCAATATCCGAATATTTAGCGAAAATGCTTTTTACTTTTTTGTTTTTGAAGGTAACTTCATAAGGTCTTCCTTTTGCAGCTTCTACAAACATTTTTTTAGTAATATTAGTTATTGCATTTCCAAAATTATCGATATAAATAACATACCCTTTTATGGAATTAAAATCGTTTGCCACAACAGGTTGTAATTCGGTTATTTCTTTAAGTACTTTTATTTCTTTTCCAATTACATTTAGCAATCCTCCTTTTGCAATATGAACTCCTACAGTTATTAGTACATCCATGTCAGTCGCTTCAGGTAATAGTCGGTCGTGAATAGTAATTGCAACCATTTTTTGGGGTTTAATTTTTGCAATTAATAGACTCAAAATTCCATTATCTGCAGAAATAAAATAGTGGTCATTCCATTGCACAACAATATGCTGGTTGTTTTCTTTTAATTCAATATCTACTCCAATAATGTGTACAGTTCCTTTTGGAAAACTAGAATAGGCACTTTGAATCAAATAACTAGCCTCACTAATATTAAAGGGATCTACAAGGTGTGTAATGTCAACTAACACAACCTCTTTAAGTTGGGATAATATCTTCCCTTTTAAAGCACCAACAAAGTGGTCTTTTATTCCATAATCGGTGGTAAGGGTAATTATTGACATAAAATTGTTTATAACTAAATAAGAAATGTAACGCTCAATTTCATAAATTTGAATTGATTGCAAAGCTACTAATATTTAGTAAAAAATAATTAAAAAACTCCTACCATTTGAACGAACGTATCATTGAATTACACGACATCGCTCCAAAAGAATTTTGGGGAACGCAAGACGCACATCTTGAAACCATTAAAAAGTACTATCCTAGATTGAAAATTGTCGCGCGTGGCACCACTCTTAAAGCATTTGGTGAGAAAGCGGAATTGGATGAATTTGAAAACAGATTCAATAGGTTGATGTTACATTTTACTCGCTATAATAATATTGACAATAATGTTATAGAAAGGGTTATACAAAGTAATTCTTCAGAAGAACAGCGCATGCCCGATCACGAAAAGATTTTGGTTCATGGTCTAGGGGGCAAGCTTATTAAAGCCATGACTCCAAACCAACATAAGTTGGTGGAATCGGTTTTTAAAAACGATATGGTCTTTGCTGTAGGACCTGCTGGTACAGGAAAAACATACACAGGTGTTGCTCTTGCGGTGAAAGCACTTAAAGAAAAACAAGTAAAACGCATTATTTTAACCCGTCCTGCAGTAGAGGCAGGCGAAAACCTTGGGTTCTTGCCAGGGGATATGAAAGAGAAATTAGACCCTTACATGCAACCTTTGTATGACGCTCTTCGTGACATGTTGCCTCCGCAAACCTTGGAAGATTATATATTGAAAGGAATAATTCAAATTGCTCCTCTGGCTTTTATGCGTGGACGGACTTTGGATAATGCATTTGTAATTCTTGACGAAGCACAAAATACTACCCATTCGCAAATGAAAATGTTTTTAACTCGGATGGGAAAAAACGCCAAATTTATTATCACTGGGGATCCAGGGCAAGTAGATTTACCACGAAGAACTATTTCCGGATTAAAAGAAGCTATTCTAGTTTTGAAAGATATTGAAGGAATAGGGATAATATATTTAGACGATAAAGACATTGTGCGCCATCGATTGGTAAAAAAGGTAATTGATGCTTACAAGAGTATTGAAAATAACGATTAATCAGAAATAGATCAATTTCAGTTTGACTTTTTGGGTCTTCTAAAAAAAAGAAAACATTGAATAGGTTATTAAATTTTATTTCTGTTGAATCCAATATACACTGAATTTTAATCAAATAGTGTTTCTGCATTGTATATTATAGTTAAACAATCTATTTTTGCAAAAAAAACAACACACTGCTAAAATGAACACAATAACTACTACAAATTTTAATTTTCCAAATCAAAAAACAGTTTATAGAGGTAAAGTTCGCGAGGTTTATAATATTAACGACGAACTTTTAGTTATGGTTGCTACCGATAGGCTCTCTGCTTTTGATGTGGTAATGCCAAAAGGAATTCCGTTTAAAGGACAAATCTTAAACCAAATTGCTACAAAATTCATGCAGTTAACACAAGATATTGTTCCTAATTGGTTGATCGCTACTCCAGATCCTAATGTTGCTGTTGGGCATTTATGCGAACCCTTTAAGGTGGAAATGGTAATTCGTGGCTATTTATCAGGGCATGCTGCTAGAGAATATGCTTTAGGGAAAAGAATCCTTTGTGGAGTAACTATGCCTGAAGGTTTGAAAGAAAACGATAAATTTCCAACGCCAATAATCACACCAACAACTAAAGCAGACATGGGAGTTCATGATGAAGATATTTCTCGTGAAGCCATATTGGCACAAGGAATTGTATCAGAAAATGATTATTTAGTATTAGAAAAATATACCCGTGCTTTATACCAACGCGGTACTGAAATTGCTGCTTCCCGCGGATTAATTTTGGTAGATACCAAATACGAATTCGGGAAAACTAAAGATGGAATAATAGTTTTGATTGATGAAATTCACACTCCCGATTCTTCTCGTTATTTTTATGCAGATGGTTACCAAGAGCGACAAAATAATGGTGAAGAACAAAAACAATTGTCTAAAGAATTTGTTCGTCGTTGGTTAATTGAAAATAATTTCCAAGGAAAAGAAGGGCAAACTATTCCGGATATGACGGACGAATATATAGAAACCGTTTCCAATCGCTATATTGAGTTGTATGAAAATATCCTAGGCGAAAAATTTGTTAAAGCAGATATCACTAATATCCAAGAACGAATTGAAAGAAATGTCAACGATTATTTAAAAAACAAATAATAAAAAAGTCCAAAAGCAATTAAGTTTTGGGACTTTGTTTTTAAAAAACATTTTGATGTTTATTTGAAATAAGAAAAATCATGGTTGTTTTCAATTTTCAATAAACTTTCATAAATTAACTTAATTACATTTTCTACATCGTCACGATGCACCATTTCTACAGTAGTGTGCATGTATCGTAATGAAAGCGAAATTAATGCTGAAGCTACACCGCCATTGCTATAAGCAAAAGCATCGGTATCAGTTCCTGTCGCTCTAGAAGTAGCGTGACGCTGGAACGGAATTTTATTTTCTTGAGCTGTAGTTAAAATTAATTCTCTTAAAATATTTTGGGTTGCAGGAGCATAAGCAATAACAGGGCCTTTACCCATTTGTAAATCGCCTTCAATCTTTTTTTCAATCATTGGAGTAGAAGTATCGTGGCAAACATCGGTCACAATAGCAACATTTGGTTTTATGTTTTGCGTAATCATTTCGGCTCCACGAAGTCCAATTTCTTCCTGAACCGAATTTACTACGTACAATCCAAAAGGTAAAGTCTTTTTGTTTTCTTTCAATAAACGAGCTACTTCCGCAATCATAAATCCACCTATTCGGTTGTCTATTGCTCTACAAACAAATTTATTTTCGTTCATAATCATAAATTCATCCGGATAGGTAATTACACAACCCACATGAACGCCTAGTTTTTCTACCTCTTCTTTTGTTTCGCAACCACAATCAATAAATATATTGTGTAAAGTTGCAGGCTCTTCCTTACCGCGACTTCTAGTATGTATAGCTGGCCAACCAAAAACCCCTTTTACAATTCCATTTTTGGTATGAATATTTACTCTTTTGGAAGGTGCAATTTGGTGATCTGATCCGCCATTTCGAATTACATAAATTAGTCCGTTATCAGTTATATAATTTACATACCAAGAAATTTCATCCGAATGTCCCTCTATAACGACTTTAAATTTAGCCTCAGGATTTATAATTCCTACTGCATTTCCATAAGTATCTGTAATAAAAGAATCTACATAAGGTTTTAAATACTCCATCCAAATTTTTTGCCCGCCAACTTCATGGCCTGTTGGAGAAGGGTTGTTTAAGTATTTTTCTAAAAAAGTAATAGATGATTCTGTAAGAATAGATTTTTTTGACATAAAAATAATTTTTGCTAAATTATAAATTTGGCATTAGACTTGTTAGGGATATTATATATTTTTACAATAAAATTATCAGTTATGTTCAAGAAAGTATTTTTACTTATTGGTTTCTTTGTTTTTTCAACTTCATTTGCACAAGTAAATAGTAGTGATATAACGGATAAAGAAATTAATATCAAAGAAATCGATACCATTAAAATGGATACTATTTTGTTGGACGATGTTTCGTTTTCTAAAGTAAAAATGAATCCAGAAGAAAAAAAACAATTTTTGATACTTCAAAACCGAGTTTATAAAGTTTATCCATTTGCCAAAACTGCCTCCGATAGACTTTCTTTATTGAATAAAAACATGGGAAATTTGAACTCCAACAAAGAAAAAAAGAGATATTTTAAAATTGTTGAAGATTATATGAATAACGAATTTAAGGATAAGCTAAAAAATTTATCTCACATGCAAGGGCAAATTTTGGTAAAGCTAATCTATCGCCAAACTGGAATTTCTACTTACAATCTAATAAAAGATTATAAAAGTGGTTGGAAAGCTTTTTGGTCTAACAATGCAGCGCGACTTTTTAGCATAAATCTTAAAGAAATATACGAGCCATTGAATAATAACGAAGATTATCTTATTGAGACTATTCTATATAGAGCATTTTCTAATGGTCGCTTACAAGAGCAAAAAGCTGCCAATCCGATTGACATTGATGAATTGAATGATCATTGGGAAAAACTCGCTGAAAGAATAAATAAAAAATAATTTTTATTGGTATTAATAGTTTGCGGATTAAATAAGATGCGAAAGGGTTAATTTTATAACGCGTTCATTTAAGTGTATATTTGTAAAATGGAAAACAACAAATCAAAAGATCCATTACACGGAGTTACTTTACTGAATATTCTAGATCAACTAGTTCTTTTTTATGGGTTTGACACTTTGGGTGAACTTATAAAAATTAAATGTTTTACAGATAATCCATCTATAAAATCGAGTTTAAATTTTCTTAGAAAAACTGATTGGGCTCGAAAGAAAGTGGAAGAATTGTATATTAGGACTTTGCCAAAACTAAATAAAGAATAGAAATTATCTTTTAAAATTTCTTTTTAATATCGAGTAAATTACGGTATCCCAAAACTTGCCATCCCATAATTCATTTTCTAGGATATGCGCTTCTTTTATAAAGCCATTTTTTTGTAATACTCTTTCAGATGCAAAGTTTTCAGGATCAATTACCGCCTCTATAGAATGCATTTGTAAATCATCAAATCCATATTCTAAAACTGCATTAATGGCTTCGGTTACAATTCCTTTTCCATTATATTGAGGTAAAATCATATAGCCAATTTCGCAACGGTGGTTTTCGGGTTGTATTCTATAATGACCAATAACACCAATTAATTTTGGGTTTCCTTTTACAGTTATTGCCCAATTAATACCTTCATTTTTTTCAATTTTATCGTCAATCATTTTAAAATGTGCCAAAGCCTCTTGTTTGTTTTTTACTAAAGGGCGAGGTATAAACTTCATAGTTTCTGGATTGCCTCGAAGTTCTAAAATTTCACCCACATCCGTTTCAACAATTCTCCTTAACAGAAGCCGCTTGGTTTCTAGATTCTTAAAAGGATGAAAATTAATTTCTAGCATTAGTCATTTTATTTAAATTATAAAATTTCAATCGAAAATTGGCATTCGAATTTTGTATTTTCTTTGACAATTTGTATGCCCTCTTTTTCTAAAATGTTTCCGTTAGCATTAATAGTATCTGAATATCCTAGCCAAGGCTCAATACAGATAAAAGATGCGCCTACTTTAGTCCAAATTCCAAGATTATTAAAATCTTTAAAATTTACTTTAAGCAAAGGTTTGTTTTCATCTAAAATTATAATTTCTTTAGATTGTAGTGCTTTCATAATTAAAGCATCATTTTCAAAAACTGCATAATGTAATGGTAGTTTTTTTTCTTCTAAATTAATTTGAAATTTTGTGTTTGATACCAAACCATTTTCTAAAACATACGATGTTAAAGTTTCGTGAACTTCAAATTCTAAAGCATAGTTTTCAAAATTCTTAGGTAAAGAAAATCCTGGATGTCCTCCGATGCAGAAAGGAATTGCAACAGAATCCTTATTAATTAATGTGTATTTTATTTCTATTTTATTTTCTGAAAGGGTATATGTTAATTGCAATTCAAACTCAAACGGATATACTTTTTTAGTTTCTTCCGTAGCTTTTAATGAAAACACAACGTGACTATCAGAAGATTCAATTACTTCAAAATCTAGGTTTCTTGCTAATCCGTGTTGCGGTAATTTATATTCTTTGTTTTCATGAAAGTAAGAATTATTTTTCAAAGTCCCAACAATAGGAAACAGAACAGGGGAGTGTTTCGCCCAATATTTAGGATCGCCTTCCCAAATATATTCTTGGTTGTTTCTTATATTTTTCAAAGAAAATAATTCAGCACCTTTAGAATTTATTTGTGCAGATAAATAAGAATTGGAAATGGTAACGCTCATGATTTAAGAAAAGATTAAGACTTAATAAAATTTTAGTGTAAATATATTTATTAATTTTAGTAAACAAATTATAAATAACGCTAATTATGAATGCTCAATTTGAAACCATAGCAAAAGAAAATCTGTCACAATTGGTTTTTCCAAAAACAGAAGTTCTACAAAATGAAGTTGCAATTAAACAACGATTTTCAGATTTAAATCGCGCGTTATCCTTAGGCAATTTAGAACATTCTAAAATAAAAATTTATTTTGAAGACGACCAATCTTTAAAAGTCGTAGAAACAACAGTTTGGGGATTGACGGACCAACGGGTGATTTTGAAACAAGGAAATGTGATTCCAATTAACAGGATTTTTAAATCGGTGTAACAAATAATATTTTATTTAGACATATTTAGATGCTTTTGTTAAAACAAAAGCATTTTTTTCTTTAATTTGTTTACCAATTAATCAATTTCAATTTATGAAAAATTTTTTCACTAAAGCCTTTACTTTAAGTGCTTTGATTTTCGGATTTTCTGCTGTCCTTGCTCAGGAAGCTAAGCCCGTGTCGAACTATAACTACAATGAAACGTTCGCAAATAATTTTTATACTAAAAATGCTACGGATACTCGTTCTGCGAGTGGCCAGCCAGGAGCGAAATATTGGCAAAACCGAGCTGATTATTCGTTAACCGCCTCTCTAAATGATCAAACAAAAGAAATTATTGGTTCTGAAATTTTAACTTACACCAATAACAGTCCAGATAAATTAGGTTTTTTATGGATGAATGTAGATCAAAATTTATTCAAAAAAGATTCTCGTGGTAATGCTATAATTCCATTAAATGGCAGTAGAAACGGCGCCAAAGGTCAAGAATTTGACGGAGGTTTTAAAATTAAATCCATAAAAGTTATTTCTTCTGTTGGAGGTAAATCAGTAGAAAAAGAAGCTACTTTTACAGTTGTAGATACTCGTATGCGAGTAGATCTTCCACAAGATTTGAGTGGTAACGGAACTTCTGTTAAACTTAAGATAGAATTTTCATTTGTTTCTCCAGATTATGGGTCGGATAGAATGGGGGTAGTAGATACTAAAAACGGCAAAATTTTCACTATTGCACAGTGGTACCCAAGAATGTGTGTTTATGATGATGTTCGAGGTTGGAATACTAATCCATATCTTGGAGCTGGTGAATTTTATTTAGAATATGGTGATTTTGATGTTGCAATTACTGCCCCTGCAAGTCATATTGTGGTTTGTTCAGGAGAATTACAAAATCCAACCGAAGTATATACTGCTGAACAACAAAAACGTTGGGTGACTGCCAAAAATAGTGATAAAACAGTTATGATTCGAACCGCTGAAGAAGTTACCAATGCAGCTTCTCGTCCTGCTGGAAAAACTACTTTAACTTGGAAATTTAAAATTAAAAATGCTCGTGATGTTTCTTGGGCGTCTTCTGCATCATTTATTGTAGATGCAGCTCGAATTAATTTGCCAAGTGGTAAAAAATCTATTGCAATTTCTACTTATCCAGTAGAATCGGATGGTCAAGCGGCTTGGAGTAGATCAACAGAATATACTAAATCTTCTATAGAGAATTATTCAAAAAGATGGTTTGAATTCCCTTATCCAGCAGCAACAAACGTTGCAGGAAACGAAGGTGGAATGGAATATCCAGGAATTGTTTTTTGTGATTTAAAATCAAAAGGCGCAGAACTTTGGGGAGTAACAGATCACGAATTTGGTCACGGTTGGTACCCAATGATTGTTGGATCTAACGAACGATTATTTGCTTGGATGGATGAAGGATTTAATACTTTCATAAACGGAATTAGTTCTGAAGATTTCAATAATGGCGAATACAAACAACCTACTCAAAATATGCACCAAACAGCAGAAATGTTGACTAATCCAGATTTAGAGCCAGTAATGGCAGCACCAGATAATTTAAAAGAATCCAATTTAGGAATTTTGGGCTATTACAAACCAGGTTCAGGATTGGATATGTTGCGAAATAATGTACTAGGAAAAGAGCGTTTTGATAAAGCCTTTAGAATTTATACGGAACGTTGGGCTTTTAAACATCCTATGCCAGACGATTTCTTTAGAACAATTGAAAACGTTGCAGGTGAAGATTTAGGTTGGTTTTGGAGAAGTTGGTTTATGAATAATTGGAGTTTAGATCAAGGTATAACCAAGGTTAAATATATTAAAGGGGATGCTAAAAATGGAGCTCAAATTTCTATTGAAAATTTAGATAAAATGGTGATGCCAGTGGTGGTAGAGATAAAAACTAAAAGTGGTGTAATTTCAAGAAAGTCACTTCCTGTAGAAATTTGGGAACGCAATAAAGAATGGACTTTTAAAGCAGATACTAATGAAGAGTTAGATTCAATTACTTTAGATCCAGATAATGCATTACCAGACAGTAATTCAGAAAACAACACTTGGACTAATGCTAAAAATGGTATTGCTAAAGTAGAATCATTAACGCCTTATTTAGGGTCATTTTCTAGTGCTAAATTACCAATAAAAATCACTTTTACAGAAGAAGACGAGAGTTTAGTAATTAATTCGCCAGGGCAACCTGCAACTCCTTTGGATAATAAAGGTTCTGGAAAATTCACTATGGAACAAGCGGGATTAATTATTCTTTTTAATGAAACAAAAACTTCTTTTACTTTAAGTATTGGGGCTCAAAGTTTTGATTTCACTAAAGATAAATAATTAGATTACTTATAAAAAAAGGCACGCCAATTGCGTGCCTTTTTTTTTCTATTTATAAATAATTATTTAATTCTAATTCATTTTGATTTCTTAGTATTCATTTAGTATTTAATTTCATTTCAAATGAGTTTATATTATAAATTTGATTTTAAAAAAGTGTACTAATCAATACTATAAATACTATCTTTGAAGAACAAACTAACAATATATATTCCATTGCTAATTTAAGTTTACAGTGGCTTATTTAATGCGAAAAACCAAATTAAATTTTTAAAAAAAACCTTAATAAATAACAAAATATGAGTTTATTTGATAAAATATTTGGTGGTGCCGAAGAGGAAAATAAAGAATCTAAAATAGGATGGAGGTTATTAACCGACTTAGGCCAACTCAAAGAAATTACAGAAGAATCTATTAACCATCCTGTGGTTATTTTCAAGCACAGTACACGTTGTAGTGTAAGCAGAATGGCTTTACGTCATTTTGAAAACGAATTTGAATTAGAAGGAAAAGTCACACCTTATTTTTTAGATTTACTAAACCATAGAGATATTTCTAATGAAATAGCTGTTAAATTTGGAGTAGTCCACCAATCACCTCAATTGTTGCTAATTAGTAATGGGAAATGTATATATAATACTTCCCATAGTGATATTGATGCAGTTACTATAAAAGAATATTTATAAAGGAAGTTTTTTATTTTCTTACAAATGGAGGTAATAATTTGCTAAAAACCTCTCCGAAACCAATTCGCATAGAACTATTTTGACAATGTCCTTTTATAATAACAGTATCGTTATCATTAATGAATTTACGTTCAGATCCATCCTTCAGGGTAATAGGATTTTTACCCCCCCAAGTTAATTCCAACATCGATCCAAAACTATCTTCAGTTGGACCTGAAATAGTACCAGAACCCATCATGTCTCCTGAATTTACTCGACATCCGTTAGAAGTGTGGTGTGTTAATTGTTGCGACATAGACCAATACATATGTTTGAAATTTGACTTCGAAACCAAAGAAGCATCTGCATTTTCTGGTTTTATATAAACTTCCAAATTAATATCGAAAGCATGTTTCCCTTTTTGTTGTAAATAAGGTAGTGGAGTGGGTTCTTGTTTAGGACCTTTAGTTCTAAAAGGTTCTAGAGCATCCATTGTAACAATCCAAGGAGAAATTGAGGAAGCAAAATTTTTAGCTAGGAAAGGTCCTAATGGCACGTATTCCCATTTTTGAATATCTCGTGCGCTCCAATCGTTTAACAAAACCATTCCAAAAATATAATCTTCGGCTTCGTTTATTAATATATTTTCGCCCATAACATTTACATCCGTAGTTATAAAAGCAGTTTCCAATTCGAAATCAACTAATCTTGAAGGACCAAATACGGGTGAAGTTTCACAATTGGGCAAAGTTTGTCCCATTGGTCTATGCACTGGAATTCCTGACGGCACTATTGTAGAACTTCTTCCATGGTATCCAACTGGAATGTGAAGCCAGTTTGGCAACAATGCATTTTCGGGGTCTCTAAACATTTTCCCAACATTAGTAGCATGCTCTTTACTAGAATAAAAATCGGTGTAATCTCCTATTAAAACTGGAAGTTGCATTTCAATATCTTCCATTTTAAAAATAATTATCTCTATATGTTCAGCATTATCTCTTAGTAATGGGTTTTCACTATCAAAAATATCCATAAGACGATTTCGTACTAATCGCCAGGTTTTTTTTCCATCCGAAATAAAATCATTCAAGGTATCTTGCATAAACATATCGTCAGTAAGTTCAATACCTTCAAAATAACCTAGCTGTTGCAAAGCACCCATATCAATAGCACAATCGCCAATTCGAGTTCCAATCGTTATGACATCTTCCTTAGTCAAAAATACACCGTAAGGAATGTTTTGGATAGGAAAATCACTGTTTTCTGGAACATTAATCCAGGATTTAAGATTGGGGTTTTTAGCTAAATTTGGCATACTATTTTGTTGATTTGTTGTTGAAAAAATTCTAATCAAATATATCATTTAGAATTTATTTGACAAACATATTTTGTAATTTTGACAAAGTTTTTAACTAAAATCCCAATAAATGCAACGCGACGAACAAATCTTTGACTTAGTTCTTGACGAACAGGAAAGACAAATACATGGAATAGAGCTAATTGCCTCTGAAAATTTTGTAAGTGACCAGGTAATGGAAGCAGCTGGTTCCTGTTTAACTAACAAATATGCTGAAGGATATCCCGGAAAAAGATATTATGGAGGTTGTGAAGTTGTGGATATTGTTGAGCAAATTGCTATTGATAGAGCTAAGGCTTTATTTGGTGCAGCTTATGCAAATGTACAACCACACTCTGGATCGCAAGCTAATACTGCAGTTTTTGCTGCTTGTTTGCAACCAGGTGACAAAATTTTAGGTTTTGATTTAGCACATGGAGGACACTTAACTCACGGTTCTCCTGTAAATTTCTCTGGAAAAATATATACACCTAGTTTTTATGGTGTTGAACCTGAAACTGGACAATTCGATTACGATAAAATTCAAGTAATAGCTACTAAAGAACAACCTAAATTAATCATTGCAGGTGCATCGGCTTACTCTAGAGATATGGATTTTAAGCGTTTTAGACAAATTGCAGATAGCGTTGGTGCATTATTATTAGCTGATATTTCCCATCCTTCAGGATTAATTGCTAAAGGATTAATGAATGACCCAATACCTCATTGTCATATAGTTACAACAACTACTCACAAAACCTTGCGAGGCCCTAGAGGTGGATTGATTTTAATGGGTAAAGATTTTGAAAATCCATGGGGATTTACCACTCCAAAAGGGGAAATAAGAATGATGTCTTCCTTATTAGACTTAGCAGTTTTTCCAGGAAATCAAGGTGGTCCATTAATGCATATTATTGCTGCCAAAGCAGTAGCTTTTGGAGAATGTTTAACCGATGAGTTTTTTAGATATGCTATGCAAGTGCAAAAAAATGCAAAGGCTATGGCTGAAGCTTTTAACAAAAGAGGTTATAAATTAATTTCTGGTGGGACTGACAATCATATGATGTTGATTGATTTAAGAAATAAAAACATTACTGGTAAAGAAGCTGAAAATGCTTTGGTGAAAGCCGAAATAACAGTTAATAAAAATATGGTTCCTTTTGATGATAAATCACCATTTGTTACATCTGGAATCCGTGTTGGAACTCCTGCAATTACAACTCGCGGATTGGTTGAAGAAGATATGGAAATTATAGTTGAATTTATTGATAGAGTATTAATGAATTTTAATGATGAAGTAATTATTGCACAGGTTGCTGAAGAAGTTAACGAAATGATGGGAGAAAGAGCGATGTTCGTTTTTTAAACCTTATCCTAAAAAAAATATAAAAGCCTTCGAATTTAATTCGAAGGCTTTTTTTATAGTTTTTAGTTTCAATTAAGATTGATATATTTTAGTGTAAAGGTTGAGATATTTTTCTTTTACCGATTTTCGTTTTAATTTTAGAGTAGGAGTAAGTTCACCGCCTTCAATACTCCAAACGGTGGGAGTTAATTCAAAACGTTTAATTTTCTCCCAATTACCAAATTTTTCATTGTAAAGATCTACTTCATCTTTAATTTTTTGAATAACTCTAGAATTTAAAATAATTTCTTCATTTTCATATCCAGTAAAAAAGCCCTCTTTGGTGGCCCAACTTTTTATATAACTAAAATTTGGTTGAATAAATGCAGCTGGCATTTTTTCACCGTCTCCAACTACCATTATTTGCTCAATAAACAAAGATTGTTTCATTGTGTTTTCTATAATTTGAGGAGCAATGTATTTACCCCCAGAGGTTTTAAACATTTCTTTTTTGCGATCAGTGATTTTTAAAAAACCTTCATTATCCAATTCTCCAATATCACCAGTATGAAAATATCCATCATAGATAGCTTCATTAGTTAGCTTTTCATCTTTATAATATCCCATCATAACGTTTGGTCCTTTACAAAGTATTTCGCCATCAGCAGCAATTTTAACCTCCACATTTTGAATAACTTTACCAACATATCCAACCTTAAATCCATGATTTCTCATATCATTAACTGTTATTACAGGAGAAGTTTCCGTTAAACCATATCCTTCCATTACAGGCATTTCAGCTGCGGCAAATACACGAGTTAATCGTTGTTGCAAAGCAGCACTTCCGGAAACTAAAACACTTAAATTACCACCTAGGCCTTCTTTCCATTTACTAAAAATTAATTTTCGAGCAATTTTTAATTGTAATTCATACCAAATACCGTTTGCTCCGTAGGGTTCGTAACGCAATCCTAAATTTACTGCCCAAAAGAATAGTATTCTTTTGATTCCAGTAAGGTTTGTACCTTTTTCAATTATTTTGTCGTAAACTTTTTCTAAAAGTCTAGGAACTACTGTAAAAACGGTTGGTTTTACCTCATTAATATTTTCAGATAGTTTTTCAATACTTTCCGCAAAATAAATAGAAACCGAATAATATTGGTAGATATATAAAATTACTCTTTCAAAAATGTGACAAATAGGTAAGAAACTTAAAGCTCTACTAGTTCCTTCTTCAAACGGAATTCTAGGGGAACTATCCAAGACATTTGAAACAATATTGTTGTGAGAAAGCATTACTCCCTTAGGTTTTCCAGTTGTTCCAGAGGTGTAAATGATAGTAGCTAACTCTTCAGGTTTTACATTTTCTTTTCTTTGTTCTACTAAATTTTGGTTTGAAGTATCTTCTCCCAAACTCAAAAGTTCACTCCAGTTTTTGCAATCTAAAATTTCATTAAATGAATAAACTTCTTTTAATAAAGGCACATTTTTTTTAATGAGGTCTACTTTACGAAGTACTTCTTCATCGGATACAAAACAATAAATTGCTTCACTATGGTTTAAAATATATTCATAATCATTCTCAGATATGGTTGGGTAAATCGGCACGGTTTGAGCACCTGTTTGCAGGATACCAATATCCATAATATTCCATTCTGTTCTATTGTTAGAAGAAATAATTGCAATCTTATCATTTTTTTTCAATCCAAGACGCAATAATGCTCTAGAAATAGCATTTGCTTTATCAATATATTCCTTTGTAGAAGTTTCTATCCAAACACCGTTGTATTTAGTTACAAGACAAGCAGATAGGTTATTTTTCTCAAGCTGATAATATGGAAAATCAAAAAGGCGTGTGATAGAAGTCATTTAAAGATTGGTTCTAATTTTATGCAAATTAATCAATAAATTATTTATTAACAATATATTTTTAATTTTACTTATGCTATTTAGTAAATTTGTATATGAGATAATGAGTTTTAATATTATTTTCAAATGTAAAACAGGAGTTTAAATTATAGTTGTACTTTTGAAAATCAAAATTCTATTGAACTATCGGTAAATAAATATTATTATTATTATTATTATTATTATTATTTATTTAGATTGGTTAATTAAATAAATACTTCAAAAAAATTAAAAATGAGTATTAAAAAGAAAATAATTGCAGTAGTTGTATTTGTAATATTAGTTAGTACTGGAAAATATGTTTACGATCGTCATATAAATCATAATTTTATGACAATTACTGAAGGAAAAGTCTTCAAGAGTGGCGCAATTCCTCCAGATGAAATTCAAAGTTACGTTAAGAAATACCACATTAAATCGATAATTGATTTGCGTTTTCCGGGGACTGGTGATGATGTAAATAATCCAGAAATTCCTGCCGAGTTGACTGCCGAAAAAGAAGCAATTGCTAAAATCCCTGGTGTTAACTATTTTAATGATGGTTCCGATCAAGTTCCTAATCAAAAGAATTTAGATATTTTCTTTAAAATTATGGACAATCCTTCTAACTATCCAGTTCTTATTCATTGTTATCACGGAATAGGAAGAGCCCAAATGTACTCGGCTATATACCGAATTGAATACGAAGGTTTTTCTAACGAGGAAGCTCGAAATAAAGCAGCTTTTCCGGTAATGTTCAGTTCTTTTGATGATGGAAAACCAAAAGGAGAATATTTAAAATCCTATAAAAGTCGGAAACAACTGAATTCTAAAATTAAGTAGTTTTTAATTATTTAATTTTAAATTAGAAAACACACTTAAAATATAAAATTATTTTTTCAGTCTTAATTGAGTAACTACAAATATTAAATTTCTATAATTAATTTACCTATCAAATTATAAAAACGATAAAAACATCTTTATAAGTGTTTTTATCGTTTTTATAAATAGAAAAATATGTAATTTATGTAAAATTTTGATGAAATTATATAATAATTATTAAAATTAAACCTAGCATCTTTGTCCAAGAGAAATGAATATTTTAATATACTCTTTCTTCGCTATTTAATAATTATTGGTTAATCAGTTTTTAATAAATTGACTTGTTTATATGGGCAACGTAGAGTTTACGGAAGACTACGAATACAGGTAAAAGTCAATTAAATGTACAGGAAGTAAAATTCCTGTGCATTTTTTTATGACTGTTCAAAGCAGCTTAACTTTTCCTAAATTAATGGACTGAAATGATTTTATTATTGTGTTGCCATACGTTTTAATAATGCCCATTGTTTTAATGCAGTTCGAGCCTCTACTGCTGGATATCCAAGCATTGTTTTTCCAGCTTCTACATCTCCAGTAACCCCAGATCCTGCTCCAATTGTAACTCCATCGCCTAAAGTTGAATGGTCTTTAATAGAGGCACTTCCGCCAATAATTACACCATTTCCAAGTTTTACGGAACCAGCAAGTCCACTGTTACCTGCCATAATGCAATATTTACCTAGAATGCTATTGTGTCCTATTTGAACTAGATTGTCAATTTTGCAGCCATCTCCTAGTATGGTTGAACTAAATTTACCTCTATCTACTGAGGAATTTGCTCCAATTTCTACATTATTACCTAGTATTACATTTCCAATTTGAGGAATCTTAACCAATCCTCTTTCAGGACAAGGTCGGAAACCGAAACCATCGGCACCAATAGTACAGTTGGGATGTAAAATGCAATAATCACCAACATGACAACGCTCACGAACTACTGCTCCTGGCCAAATGATCGTGTTTTTGCCAATTGTACATTCATCTAAAATGGTTACGTTAGGATAAATTGTTACATTTTCACCTATTATTACATTTGGCCCAATATAAACATTTGATCCAATTCTGGCTCCTGTTCCAATTTTTGCTGTGGCATCGACTACAGCAGTCGGATGAATATCAAAGGCAAATTGTGGTGGGGAAGGAGCAAACATCTCTAAAACTAAAGACATTGCTAAATCGGCATTTTTTACTTTTATAAAAACCTTGTTTTCACCTGGTTCTATAGATATATCTTCGTTAACAATTGCAGCGCAAGCTTTTGAATTTTGCCAAAAATTTTCATATTTTTTATTTCCTATAAAAGAAATTTCAGTTTCTTTAGCTAATTCCAATTGCTCAGGAGCAGTAATGGAATAATTTGTTCTTCCAACAATAGTACCTTTTACAATACTATTGATGTCTTCAATGGAATAATTGTTCATTAGATTTGGGTGTTTATAATATTCAAATTAAGTGAATTGTTTTTAGATTGTAGCATTTTTTGACTAAAATTTTTAAGTGCATATAATTTTTAAAAAGAATTGAGTTATAAATAGAAAAAGCATTGATTTCTCAATGCTCTTAATATAAAAATTATATAATTTTATTTTAACCCTGCAATACTTTGTTCAATTGTTGCAATTTTAGCTAAAGAATCTGCTTGTTTTTTGCGTTCCATTTCTAGTACTTTTTCTGGAGCTCCAGCAATAAATTTTTCGTTAGATAATTTTGCTTCTACAGATTTCAAAAAACCTTTGGTGTAAATCAACTCTTCTGTTAGTTTTTCAATTTCTGCTTCAACGTCAATGTTTCCAATTATTGGTATAAAATATTCATTAGATTTTACTCTATACGATAAAGCCCCATCCACCTTTTCGGATACATATTTTAATGAAGTAATATTTCCTAATTTAGAAATGACAGAGTCAAAATAAGTACTAGCATTTTCGTTGTTTACCAATCTTAATTCCAAAGTATCTTTAAATGGAATGTTTTTGTCTTTACGAATTGTCCTAATTCCTGAAATCACTTCAATTGTAAAATCGAAATCGGAAATTAGTTTTTCATCATAGCTCTTTGCTTTTGGCCATTCGGAAACTATTAATGCTTGTTCTGCAGTTCTTTCAGTAATATGTTGCCAAATTTCTTCAGTTAAGAACGGCATGAACGGATGTAATAATTTTAAATTATTTTCCAACATTTCAATTGCTTTTTCAAATGTAACCTTGTCAATAGGCTGTTGGTAAGCTGGTTTAATCATTTCTAAAAACCACGAACAAAAGTCGTCCCAAACAAGTTTATAAATTGCCATTAAAGCATCGGAAATTCTATATTTATCAAAATTTTCTTCAATCTCTGTTAGAGTTCTTTGTAATTTAGTTTCGTACCATTCAATAGCTACTTTAGAGGATTCTGGTTGTGGAATTGCATCTGAAACCTCCCAGCCTTTAATTAATTTGAAAGCATTCCAAATCTTATTTGTAAAGGCTTTTCCTTGGTTACATAATTCCTCGTCAAACATAATGTCGTTTCCTGCAGAAGCGCTTAAAAGCAAACCAACCCTAACGCCATCGGCACCAAATTTTTCAATTAATTCTAATGGTTCAGGAGAATTTCCTAAAGATTTAGACATCTTACGACGTTGTTTATCACGAACTAATCCAGTTAAATAAACATTAGTAAATGGTTTTTCACCTGCATATTCGTATCCAGCAATAATCATACGGGCTACCCAAAAGAATAAGATATCCGGACCTGTTACTAAATCGTTGGTTGGATAATAGTATTTAAAATCTTCGTTTTCTGGATTCGTAATTCCACCAAAAACAGCCATTGGCCAAAGCCAGGAAGAGAACCAAGTATCTAAAGCGTCTATGTCTTGTTTTAAATTTTCAGTTGTAAGTTGGGAGTTAGAAGTTTTTTGTTTGGCAAGTTCTAATGCTTTCTCAATATTTTCAGCAACCACAAAATCTTCCTTTCCATCACCATAAAAATAAGCAGGAATTTGTTGTCCCCACCATAATTGGCGGGAGATGTTCCAATCCCGAATGTTTTCTAACCAATGTTTGTAGGTGTTGTTAAATCGGCTTGGGTATAATTTCACTTCTTGAGTTTCCAATACTGCTTTGATGGCTGGTTTTACCAATTCTTCCATGCTTAAAAACCATTGGTCAGACAAGCGTGGTTCAATAACTGCTTTGGTTCTTTCGGAAGTTCCAACTTTATTTAAATGGATTTCGGTTTTGGCTAATGCTCCGATAGTTTCTAGTTCGATTGCAATTTCGTCACGAACTACAAAACGATCTTTCCCTTGGTACTGCATTCCAAAAGAATTTAGGGATGCATCTTCATTGAAAATATCAATGATTTCCAGTTGGTGCTTTTCTCCTAAAGTTTTATCGTTCATATCGTGAGCAGGAGTAACTTTTAAACATCCTGTCCCGAATTCAATATCTACATATTCGTCTTCAATAATTGGAATTATGCGTCCGCAAATAGGTACGATTGCTTTCTTTCCTTTTATATGAGTGAAACGCTCGTCGTTCGGGTTGATACAAATAGCAGAATCCCCAAAAATAGTTTCAGGTCTTGTGGTTGCTACTGTCAAGAAATCTTCGGATCCTTCTATTTTATATTTTATAAAATATAATTTTCCTTGGCGTTCTTCAAATATTACTTCTTCGTCGGATAGTGTAGTTTTGGCTTCGGGATCCCAGTTTACCATTCGGTAACCACGATAGATTAATCCTTTGTTGTACAAATCTACAAATGAATGGATTACAGATTCTGACATGTCGGAATCCATGGTGAATTTGGTTCGGCTCCAATCGCAAGAGCATCCTAATTGTTTAAGTTGTTCTAGGATGGTTCCTCCGTATTTATTTGTCCAATCCCAAGCGTGTTTTAGGAATTCGTCGCGAGTTAAATCGTTTTTGTTGATACCCTCGCTTTTTAGTTTTGCAACTACTTTAGCTTCTGTTGCAATAGAGGCATGGTCGGTTCCTGGTACCCAACAAGCATTGAATCCTTTTAAACGTGCACGACGTATTAATACATCTTGGATGGTATTGTTTAGCATGTGCCCCATGTGCAATACTCCGGTAACGTTTGGCGGCGGAATCACAATGGTGTAAGGGGTTCTATGGTCAGGCTTAGAGGTGAAATAATCGTTTTTCATCCAGTAATCGTACCATTTTTGTTCTACTTCTTTGGAATTAAATTGTGCAGGTAATGACATCTTCTCTTTTATGTGTTGTATGTTATTTTGTACAAAAAGTAACTAATTTTATCCTTTAGCCCTGATAGTAGCAAAAATACTTGCTTTTTTGCAAGTATTGTAGCGGATAGCAGGAAAATAGTTTACAGGTAAAGCCCGAGCCATTCGCTCCTGAATCTATTGAAACCACTAAAATTAATTTTGGTATATTTTTTGTATACACTTGCAAAAGTAGGTAATTAGTAGATTTATAAAAAATTAAGAATTAAAATTTTATTTTTTAATTTAAAGTGTTATTTTTACTAGGGTAAAATATTTAAAATTTAGACTTATGAAAAATGTATTCGTTGTTGCTTTTATAATAGCTAGTAGTTTTATTTTTGCTCAAAGCGGGGCAAAGATTGTATTCAAAGATAAGGATAATACGATTGATTATGGCACTGTTTCTAAGGATTCTGATGATGGAATTAGAAAATTTGAGTTTACAAATACTGGTGATCAGCCTTTGATCATAAAAAATGTACAGTCTACATGTGGTTGTACGGTTCCAAGTAAACCTACGGGTGAAATTTTACCAGGAAAATCGGAAGTGATTTCGGTTAAATACAATATGAATCCAGGTCCGATTAGGAAAACTATTACTGTTGAAACTAACGCAGTAAATGTAGAAGGAGGGATGGTTGCCCTGAAAATAAAGGGCGAAGTTATTGTGAAACAAGAAGTTAATTTGCTTGAAAAGAAAAAAGCGGGTCCAATGCAATAAAAATATAAAACGGTCTGAAAATTATTTCAGACCGTTTTTTTTTAGCTAAATATTAAAGCAAATTAATAATTTACGTATTCTATTATTTCAAGGCCATAGCCTATCATTCCAACTCTTTTGGTTTGTTTGGCATTAGATATTAATCGTATTTTTGAAATATCTAAATCGTGCAATATTTGCGCGCCAATACCAAAATCTTTGCTGTCGATAATTATTTTTGGAGCTTTTAATATTCCATTTTCTTGTAGTGTTTTTAGTTCGGTAATTCTATTTAATAAATTCACCGATTGCATATCTTGGTTGATGAAAATTACGGCACCTTTACCTTTTTCGTTGATGATAGTAAAAATGTCGTCTAGTTGTTGGTCGGCATTATTAGTTAAAGTTCCCAACAAATCGTTATTTACTTGGGTAGAATTTATTTTGGTTAAAACAGTTTCTCCCAAATTCCAGGTTCCTTTGGTTAATGCAATGTGAATTTGTTTGTTTGTAGTTTGTTCGTAAGCACGCAATCTAAAAGTTCCGAAACGGGTTTGCACCTCAAAATCTTCCTTTTTAACAATAAGACTGTCGTGTTGCATTCTGTATGCCACCAAATCTTCAATAGAAACTAATTTCAAATTGAATTTTTGCGCCACTTCATACAATTCTGGAAGTCTTGCCATAGTGCCATCTTCGTTCATTATTTCAACAATAACTCCAGCCGATTTAAATCCTGAAAGTCTAGCAAAATCTATTGCTGCTTCTGTATGTCCAGTTCTTCTTAAAACACCTCCTTGTTTTGCAACTAATGGGAAAATATGGCCAGGTCGAGCTAATTCGTGAGGTTTTGTAGATGGGTCTACTAATGCTAATATTGTCTTTGCTCTATCTAAAGCAGAAATACCCGTTGTTACCCCATTACCTTTTAAATCTATAGAAACTGTAAAAGCAGTTTCCATGTGATCTGTATTATTGGTTACCATAGGGTGAAGTTCTAATTCTTTACAACGACTTTCAGTAAGAGGCGCACATATTAATCCTCTGCCGTGGGTGGCCATAAAGTTGATCATTTCGGGAGTTACTTTTTCGGCTGCAGCCAAAAAATCGCCTTCATTTTCTCTATCCTCATCATCCACAACAATGATAACTTTTCCTTGACGGATGTCTTCTATTGCCTCTTCAATGGTATTGAGTTGAATGGATTTTGACATTTTTATTATTTATTATTTAAAGTTTGTAATTTGTTAAGTTCCCTCTTTGTATGAAAATACAAAATGAAGTAAAATGGAAACGCTACCATTAGAGTTATAAATATTCCTGGTTCTATTTTTTTATGTATTTTAATTTCAATTTCTTCTAGTTTTTTTTGTCCATTATAAATAAAGTATAAAAAGAGAATAAGTAATAGTACTCCAATTATTAAAACTATTTGATTGTTGAATTTTATTAGAATTAATGATAACGGCAATAAAATACTATATAAGACAAGTGGGATTTTATTTGTATTATGATAATTTTCGATTAATTCTTGAGGATAAATAAATTCTTTTTCAATTAAAATTCCTTTATTTTCAATATTTATGTTTTCTTTCTGAGCAAAACGATCTGAAATAAGTTTAATTTTTTGGAAAACTATTGTGTTTTTTAAAGGATCGAGAATTACATCAAAACTAAACATTCCTCCAATGTCGTTTATTGCTCTATAAGTTAATAAAATAGCTAATGGTGTTAAGAGCATAGTGGACATCCAAACTCCCATAAATGCCGACATTCCATTTTCTTGAGCAACTCTTTTTCCAAATGAATTAATAAAGTGAAAAATAATAAAAATTGAAACTGCAAATACAATTGGCATTCCAATTCCGCCTTTTCGAATTATAGACCCTAAAGGCGCTCCAATAAAAAACATTAGTAAACAAGAAAATGCAATCATGAATTTATCATAAAAATCTACCCAATGTTCGTTTATGTTTTTTTGTTTGGACTCCATTTCTAATTGAGAAGAACTTATTGAAAAAATAGTGTTTTCAATAGTATTGATCGCAATTTTGTAGATTTCTTGTTTCTCCATTAGTGGAAGTTTCTTTAAGAAATCGGTATCTGTAATTTTTTTTAATTTTAGTGTTGCAGGTTGAAAATAAAAATTAGAAGCAATACTTGATCTCAAATAAATATTTTCAGTAAAAGATATAATATCTTTTTTGTAATTTTTATTTAGAGAATCTATTGTAAATTGTAATTCATTAACGTTAAACATTCCAGTATTTTTTGAATTATTCACATTATTCATACTAGACTGATTTAGTTTGGATAAGTCAATATTTATAACATCTCTTTTAAAACTTCCTTTAGCAAAAGGAATTTTATTTCGTTCTCCATAATCACTGGGAATTATGTCTTCGTAATAGTTTCCATTGGTAAGAACTAATTTAAGTGTATTGGATGATTCACTACTAACTAATTCTCCTTTTTCGGCTTTAATTACGGTGGTGTTTCCCTCACCATTATCCATCTTTTTATGGATGGTTACACCAGTTAAATAGTTTCCTTTTTCGCCTGATTTTTTATCAACTTTAATTGTATAATTTCCTACTTCACTAAATTGTCCTTCAGATATAGCCATTGCCGGTTTTACTTGAGCAATATTTCTACGAAAATTAATGAATTTATATTCTGCATACGGAATTACATTGTTAGCGAATAAAAAGGAAATTATGCTAAGAAGAACTATAAATAAAGTAGTGCTTCTTAGGGTTCTTTGAAAAGAAATTCCGGAAGATTTCATCGCTGCAAATTCATAATTTTCAGATAAACTTCCGAAAGTCATTATTGAAGCAAGTAATACAGATAAAGGAAGGACTAACGGAAATAATCTAGGCATTGCAAGAAGCAAAAAATTCAGGATCATAATCAGATCTAATCCTTTTCCTGTTAATTCAGAAATAAATAACCAAACAGTTTGAAGTATGAATATAAAAAATAAGATTACAAATACCGTGGTAAATGTAATCAAGAAGCTTTTTAATAAATACTTATCTAATATTTTCACAAAGACTAATCTAATTTATTTATGTAGTAGTTAGGATATTTACTTGCTACAAATGTAAATTGATTTTTTGATAACGGTTGATTGGTTTTGAAAGAATTAACAGTAAGTGTTGTTTTTGTTCCATTTTTCCCTATTTCAATAAGGTTACTAATGGTTTTAGTTTGAATATCAATTCCTAGAAGTATTTCTTTGCGCTGGTCTTTTGTGTTGTTAGGAGTCAATTTAATGTATTGAATTTTACGTCCATTAATGTTCTGATTTATATCCCAAGTAAATTTATATCCAGTATTAAAAAAAGTCAACATTTTAGATGGGGTTATCGCTTTTTCATCACTATCATTAAGATTGGAAACAGTTACTTCTTCATCTTCTGGGACAATAGTGTAAGTTTTTTTTCCATCAAATATTTTGGAAACCCCCATAAAGTTTAATACATACTTATTTCCTTGAAGGGTAACATTTCCTTTACTATTTTGATTTATATTTTCTTTTGAATTATTTAAAGAATATTTGAAATCAATAACAACGTTATCATAACTTTTAATCTTAGCCGTTACTTCATTTAATAAAGCTTTGGCTTTTTTGTCTTGTGCACTAATATTCAAACTAAAAGCTAAAATAAGTATTGCTAAAGTTAAAAATTTATTCATTTTATTATTCATTTTTTTCGTCGTTTAAAAACTGATCTAGAGCAACTAAATCGGATATGTTTACACTTCTGGCTTTGCTACCTTCAAAAGGACCTACTATCCCTGCTGCTTCCAACTGATCAATAAGTCTTCCGGCGCGGTTATATCCTAGTTTTAACTTTCTTTGCAATAATGATGCCGAACCTTGTTGGGCTGTTACAATTATTTCTGCAGCTTCTCTAAACATATTGTCTCTCTCTGAAATATCAATCTCTAATTTTAGGTTACCCTCTTCTCCAATATATTCGGGAAGTAAGTAAGCAGTAGCATACGCTTTTTGAGAACCTATATAATCTACAATTTTTTCTACTTCGGGAGTATCTACAAAAGCACATTGAACCCTAACTAAATCATTTCCATTTGTATATAGCATATCACCTCTACCAATTAATTGATCAGCACCTCCGGTATCCAAAATGGTTCTTGAATCAATTTTAGAAGTTACTCTAAAAGCAATTCTAGCCGGAAAGTTGGCCTTAATCATACCCGTAATAACATTTACTGATGGTCTTTGGGTTGCAATAATTAAGTGAATACCAATAGCACGTGCAAGTTGCGCTAAACGTGCAATTGGGGTTTCTACTTCTTTTCCAGCAGTCATAATTAGATCGGCAAATTCATCAACAACTAAAACTATGTAGGGTAAGAAACGATGTCCGTTTTCAGGGTTTAATTTTCTTGATTTAAATTTATCATTATATTCTTTAATGTTACGAACCATTGCATCTTTTAATAAAGAATAACGGTTATCCATTTCGATACAAAGGGAATTTAAAGTATTGATTACCTTGCTATTATCGGTTATTATAGCGTCTTCTGAATCTGGAAGTTTGGCTAGATAATGTCTTTCAATTTTATTGAAAAGTGTCAATTCTACTTTCTTTGGATCTACCAAAACAAACTTCACTTCTGCTGGATGTTTTTTGTATAATAACGAAGTTAAAACAGCATTTAAACCTACTGATTTTCCTTGTCCGGTAGCACCTGCCATAAGTAGGTGTGGCATTTTAGCTAAATCGACAACAAAGGTTTCGTTAGAAATAGTTTTTCCTAATGCAATAGGTAATTCCATTTCAGCTTCTTGAAATTTTGCTGAACCAATAACTGTTTTCATTGGAACCATGGTTGGATTCTTATTAGGAACCTCAATACCAATTGTACCTTTGCCTGGAATTGGAGCTATAATACGAATACCTAACGCTGCTAATGAAAGTGCAATATCATCCTCTAAACTTTTAATTTTAGAAATACGAATTCCCGCTTCTGGAACAATTTCATAAAGTGTTACAGACGGACCAACGGTTGCTTTAATTTGTGCAATTTCAATTTTATAATTCCGAAGTGTTTCTACAATATTATTTTTATTTTCTTCTAATTCGGCTTGGTTTATGGTAATTCCAACCGATGAATATTCTTTTAATAAATCAATTGTTGGAAACTTATAATTTGAAAGTTCTAATGTAGGGTCAAATAAGCCAAAGTCAGCAACTAATCTAGAGGCCAAATTTTCTTCTACAATATCTTCTTCCACTGCTTTTTCAATCACAAATACTTCCTCTGAAACAGGTTTTTCATCTATTTCGTTAATTTGTAATTCCGGACCTACAGGATTGGTTTTCGGCTCTGATTTTAATGTAGGTTCTAATTCAATTTCCGAATAACTAGAGATAGTTGGTTTTAATTCTTCTTTATTTAACTCAAACTGAGATACTGTTTTAATATATGGTTGTTCAATAAGATCTTCTAATTCTTCATGAGTATCTTCAACAGCGTATTCTTCTAGATTATAAGCAGAGGATACAGAGGATGCAGAACTCATTTGAGCCAAATCTTCATTTATTTGTTTTTTCCTATTTTCAAAAAAAGTCTTAATTCCATCTGGAGAAATTTTGACTTTGAAAAACAAATAAATTAGGAGCCCAAATAATAATAATAAAACGGTACCAATATTTCCTACAAAAATTCTGAGGAAATCATTTAATTCAAATCCTAAAATTCCTCCAAAATCTGGAGCAATGTTAGCAAAAAAACCAAGAAAAATTGAAACAAATAGTAAAACGTATAAATCCCAAAACCAAATTGTTTTTAATTTTTTTAAGGGTAAACCAATTACCAAATATATTCCGGTTAAGAAAAAAATCTTAACAAAAATAAAAGATGCAATTCCAAAACCATTATGAATAAAAAATTGAGATAAATAACTCCCAATTTGGCCAGCCCAATTCCCTGATTCGGCATTCCTAGTAGGAAAATTATCAAAATTACTTTGGTCATCATAACCATAAATAAAGGAAGAAATGAACGCTACGGATAATCCAATAGATATAAGAATTAATAAAAATCCAAAAATAACTTTATATTGTCTTTTTATTTTCCAAGGAAGTTTTTCTTCCGGAAGATCTGATTTGGAATTTACGTTTTTTGTTGTTTTTGCCATTTTTTATTTAAAAAAGATGCTATAAATATAAAGATTTATATTTAGATGCTTATATTTTAGGGATATATATCATACAGCCAATTGCAACTGCAGTTAATGCAGCAAAGAATACAGCGCCAGCCGCAATATCTTTTATAAATCCAATTTTTTTATGAAATTCAGGATGGATAAAATCGGCTACTTTTTCAACGGCTGTATTTATTCCTTCTACTCCTAGAACAAAGCCTATTGCTAGAGTTTGAATCATCCATTCGACATGAGAAATATGAAAGTAAAAACCAGCAATTACCATTAAGGTTCCAATAGAAGTTTGCACCATAATACTGTGCTCGGTAGTAATAAGTTTTAGGGCTCCTTTTAACGCAAAGCCAATACTTTTAAACCTACCGGTAAAAAAATTTCTATCTCTTTCAAATTCCATAATACAAATATTATAGTGATTCTAATGCAGCTTGGTAATTTGGTTCGTCTGCTATCTCGCTAATTTGTTCAGTATATTTTACGGAACCGTTTTCATCTAAAACTATAACTACTCTAGAATGAAGACCTGCCAAAGGACCATCAACAATTTCTAAGCCATAATCTTTACCAAAACTACCGGTATTAAAATCAGATAAATTCACAACATTTTCAAGACCCTCTGCACCACAAAAACGTTTTTGAGCAAAAGGTAAATCTCTAGAAATACATAGAACCTTGGTATTATCTAAGGCGCTTGCATTAGAGTTAAAAGTTCTAACCGAAGTCGCACAAGTACCTGTATCAATACTGGGAAAAATATTTAATACTAATTTACTTCCTTTGAAATCGGATAACGAAACAACGGATAAATCGTTTTTTACTAATTGAAAATTGGGTGCGGTAGTTCCTACTGAGGGTAATTCACCATTCGTGTTTATTGCGTTTCCGCCTAAAGTAATTGAAGCCATTTTATTTGTGTTTTTATAAAGTTCAAAAGTAGTAAAAAATATTAAGGAATTTAGAACATGAATTAACGAATATTGTTTAAGAATATCACTTACTATTTATCATTATTATTTTGGATAAAATGTTATTATATTGTAATATTGCAATATAGTAATTATTAAAATCATGGGAGCATCTAAATCTGAATCTTTTTCTATAGAAAATAAAGAAATGGCAACTTTATTTAAAGCATTGTCACATCCCGCAAGAGTAGCAATTGTAGATTATTTATTATCTGTAGATAGCTGTATTTGCGGAGATATAGTTAACGAGTTGCCTTTAGCGCAGCCAACTATATCGCAGCATTTAAAGGAATTGAAAAATGCCAATATAATTAAAGGAACTATTGAAGGAACTGCAATTTGTTACTGTATCAATCCAGAAATCATTAAAAAAATAGAGAATTATTTTAATTCTATTACAATTCAATTAAAAAACAAATGTTGCTAAAAAACAATTTGTTAGACTATCTTAGAAATATAGATTTTCTTGGACTTCTAACAATCTAAACTTATAAATAATATAAAATGAGACTATCTGAAATTAAAACTGAATTAAAAAAACTATCTCAAATTGCGTTTCAATTACCTGATGGTGAATTGGTTCCAAGTCATTTTCATATTACCGAAGTTGGTAAAATAACAAAACATTTTATTGATTGTGGTGGAGTTGTTAGGTTTGAAGAAGTCGCTAATTTTCAACTATGGGAAGCCAATGATTTTGACCATCGTTTGCTTTCTGAAAAATTTATTCAAATAATTGAACTATCCGAAGAAAAATTGCAAATCTCTGATTTAGAAATTGAAGTTGAATATCAAATGAAGGAAACTATTGGTAAATTTGACCTAAAATTTGATGGAACAAAATTTCAGTTAGTATCTAAATTAACCGATTGTTTGTCAAAAGACAAATGCGGTATTCCACCAGAAAAACTTAAAGTCAAAATAGGGGATTGGAAGGTAAAAGAAAATTCATGTTGTACACCGAACTCCAATTGTTGTTAATATGATTTTAAAAAAAGAACACTGGGAAAATGTTTTTGCTTCTAAGCTAGAAAAAGAAGTAAGTTGGTTTCAGAATAAACCACAAACATCAATTAATTTTTTTTTAGACAACGACATTCCAAAAGATGCCAAAATAATAGATATTGGTGGAGGTGATAGTTACCTAATTGATAATTTGTTAGAATTAGGATTTAGTAATTTATTTTTATTAGATATTTCTCAAAATGCTATTGATAGAATAAAAATCAGGTTAGGAATTGAAGCTGAAAAAGTGACTTTTATTGTTTCAGATGTTTTAGATTTTCAACCAAAAACTACTTTTGATGTTTGGCACGATAGAGCAAGTTTCCATTTCTTAACTATCAAAAATGAAATAGACAATTATCAAGAATTAGTTTCCAATTCTCTTGCCAATAATGGCCTTTTATTCATTGGGACTTTCTCTGAAAATGGACCTTTAAAATGCAGTGGTCTTGAAGTTATACAATATTCGGAATCTAAATTTGAGAGAATATTCAATACCAATTTTAATAAAATCAAGTGCTTTACGGAAGACCATCGAACACCATTTGAAACTATTCAAAATTTTATTTTTTGCACCTTTAAAAAAAACTAATTATGTATTCAAATTTATTAAAAACAGTAGAATTAATTTCTAACATCTCTGTTTCGGAAGAACGAAAAGAAGTGTTGAAACCATTAATTGATTATATCCAAAGTAAAGTAGATATAAATCAAGAAATTCGATTAAATTTTATTTGCACACACAATTCTCGTAGAAGTCATTTGTCTCAAATATGGGCGCAAACAATGGCTTATCAATTTGGGATCTCAAAAGTTTTTTGTTATTCAGGAGGCACCGAGGCTACAGCTATGTTTCCTAAAGTAGCAGAAACCTTAAGCATTCAAGGATTTCAAATTCAGAAATTAAGTCAAGAAAATAATCCAGTTTATGCTGTAAAATTTAATGAAAATCAGGCGCCAATTATATGTTTTTCTAAAACATATAATGACGAATTTAATCCTAAAAACAACTTTGGCGCTATCATGACATGTAATAATGCCGACGAAGGTTGTCCAATTGTTTTTGGTGCTGAAGCCCGATTTCCAATAAAATATAATGACCCTAAAGCCTTTGACGGAACCGATTTAATGAATGAAAAATATGCCGAACGCAGTTTAGAAATCGCATCCGAAATGTATTTTGTATTTTCTAAAATAACTATTACAATTTAAAAATTAATTTATTTTGATAAAATGTTCTTAATACTTTAAAATGAAAAAACACCTTAATTTCCTTGACAGATTTTTAACCCTTTGGATATTTCTAGCAATGCTTCTCGGAGTTGGTATTGGGTATTTTATTCCAAATTCGGCAAATTTTATCAACTCATTTTCTACGGGTACTACTAATATTCCGTTGGCAATTGGTTTAATTTTAATGATGTATCCGCCATTAACTAAAGTGGATTTCAGTAAGATTCCGTTAATGTTTAAGAAGCCAAAAATTCTATTGGCATCTTTTATAATAACCTGGATTGTAGGTCCTTTTTTAATGTTTTTACTTTCCATTTTCTTCCTTAAAGACTATCCCGAATACATGACCGGATTAATAATTATTGGATTGGCACCATGTATTGCAATGGTCATTGTTTGGAATGAGCTAGCCGAAGGAAACAGGGAATTAACTGCTGGTTTGGTTGGAATAAATAGTTTGTTGCAAGTATTTTTTTTTAGTTTGTATGCCTATTTTTATTTAGAAATAATGCTACCTTTATTTGGTATTAAAGGATTAGAATTAAACATAACAATATCTCAAATTGCAACAACGGTTGGAATTTACCTGGGAATACCATTTGCTTTAGCAGTAACTAGCCGATTTTTAATAAAGAAATTCTTAGGCGATAAATGGTTTAACCAAAAGTTTTTACCATTTGTATCTCCAATAACCTTAATTGCTTTACTTTTTACGATAGTGGTAATGTTTAGTTTGAAAGGCGAAATGATTGTGCAATTACCATTGGATGTTATTCGAATCGCAATTCCATTAGTAATTTTCTTCGCTACTATGTTTTTACTAATGTTTTTTGTAGGTAAAAAAGTAGGAGCCGATTATCGGGACAATGCAGCCATTTCGTTTACTGCTTCCGGAAATAATTTTGAGTTAGCAATAGCAGTTTCAATAGGCGTTTTCGGTATCAATAGCGGGCAAGCTTTTGCGGGAGTTATAGGCCCTTTAGTTGAAGTTCCGGCGTTAATTATCTTGGTAAATGTAGCATTTTGGTTGAAGAAAAAGTATTATCATTAAGTAGATATTTAATAAAAATAGTTTAAAAAAAATCGCAAATAAAAATTATTCTATTTGCGATTTTTTTTTGTATTTAAATGAACTTATTTATCTATAGATCCTAAAACTCTTTTCATAAAATCATTTAAGGCTTCTTTTTTTTCTTTACCTTCTTTAATCATTTTATTTACTTCTACAGCACCATACATATTAGAGATTAACTCACCAATTACTTCCAGTTCTTCCTCCTTCAGGGAAGAAACTTCACATAGATTTTCAAGAACTTCAATAGTTTCTAATATATAATCTTGGTCATTATCCTCAATAAATTGAGTTAAGTGTTTAATTACAGGTAATTTCATTTTTATTTTTTTTAAATAGGTTCTAAGAATCTAAGTTTTCAAAATCCTTAATAAGTTAAATCCTTTATGAAGTTGAATTCTTTAAACTACTTCATTAACTAATTCTGTTAAAACTTCCACTTTAGTGGTTTGACTTTGATTTACTAAAATACCATTTTTGAAAGTCGCAAAAGTTGGTAAATTATCTACTTTAGCTAATTTTCTAGATTCTGGGAATTTTTCAGCATCTACAATTAAAAACGGAACTCCCTCATTTTGCGAAGCCAACATTTTAAATTTCGGTTTCATTATTCTGCAGTTTCCACACCACGACGCAGCATATTGAACTACAACTACTTCATTTGATGCAACTACTTCTGCTAAATTATCTTGTTCTATTTCTGAAAACATATTTTTAAGATTAAATATCAATTGCAATGTCAAACTTCAATTATTTGATTTTGACAATGCAATTGATTTTTGTTATTGATTAGTGAGAAGCTAAATAAGAAGCAGTACTATTTCTATCTGCATTCATTGCATCTTTTCCTTCTTCCCAGTTAGCAGGACAAACCTCACCTTTAGTTTGAACGTGAATATATGCATCTACTAAACGAATGTATTCTTGAACGTTTCTACCTAATGGCATATCGTTTACACTTTCGTGGAAAATTTTCCCGTCTTCATCAATTAAATAAGTAGCCCTAAAGGTTACATTAGATCCTTCAAGAATTTCGTCATTTAATTCTTCATCATAAACCCATTCTGCATCAAGAATATCTAATGCTGCGGATAGGTTACGAGTAGTGTCGGCTAATATTGGGTAAGTTACTCCTTCAATTCCACCATTGTTTTTTGGTGTATTTAACCAAGCAAAGTGTACCTCGTTAGTATCACATGAAGCACCAATAACCATAGTATTTCTTTTTTCAAATTCTTGTAAAGCAGCTTGAAAAGCATGTAATTCTGTTGGACATACAAAAGTAAAGTCTTTTGGATACCAAAATAAAACTACCTTTTTTTTGTTTTTTGTTGCTTCTTCAAGAACGTTAATTCTTAAGTTATCTCCCATAAAAGAGATAGCATCTACTGTAATGTTTGGGAATTGTTTTCCTACTAAAGACATAATATATAAATTTAAGTTATTATTTAATTCTACAGCAAAAATAAGCATAATTAACACTAGATGATATTGTCTTAGATTATATGTTTTTATAAAACAATAGTTTTTTACTATAGTTTGAATTTTTATTTATTTTAAAAGCCGTTGATATTATCTTATATTTGTTTTTTGATTCAAATAATAAATATAAATATATGAATTTTTCCAATTTATTTCGAAAAAAATCAACAAAAGTTATCATTCAAGAAGGCGGAGATAGTGATCATTCAGGTTTAAATAAAGTATTAAACGTTAAAGATTTAACTTTTTTTGGAATAGCAGCTATTATTGGAGGTGGAACGTTTAGTGCTATTGGAAACGCCTGCTTTTCTGGTGGTCCTGCTGTTATTTTATTATATATTATGTGTGCCATTGCTTGCGGATTTACTGCGATGTGTTATGCTGAATTTGCTTCTCGAGTTCCTGTTTCAGGTAGTGCTTATACTTATGCTTACGTTTCTTTTGGTGAAATTTTCGCTTGGATAATTGGATGGGCATTGATTATGGAATATTCTATAGGAAATATTTATATTGCTTTTTCATGGAGCGGTTATTTTACTAATTTGTTAGACACATTCAGTCTTCATTTACCGGAATGGTTAACAATTAATTATAAATCTGCACAAGATGCATTTATCGCTAATAAAGGCATGGAAGGCTTGATGGCATGGAAGAACGCACCCGTTTTTATAGGATTAAAAATAATTTTTGATTTACCAGCAGTAATTATTAATTTGCTTATTACCTATTTGGTTTATCGCGGAACTAAAGAGTCAAAGAATTTTAGTAACATTATGGTTTATATTAAGTTAGCTATAATTTTATTAGTAATTGTGGTTGGTGCTTTTTATATTGATATTGATAACTGGACACCTTTTATGCCTAATGGGTTTAGCGGTGTAATGGGAGGTGTTTCTGCAGTATTTTTTGCTTATATTGGTTTTGATGCTGTTTCAACTTTAGCAGAAGAAAGTAAAAATCCTCAGCGAGATTTGCCAAAAGGAATGATTTATTCATTAATCATATGCACCATTGTTTTCATTATTTTAGCTTTAGTAATTACAGGGATGGTTTCTTATCAATTGCTTGGAGTGAGTGATCCATTAGCTGAAATTTTCGCATTAAAAGGTGTTAAATGGATGTTGTTTATTGTGTCAATAGCTGCTGTAGTGGCTATGACAAGTGTATTATTAGTTTTTCAAATGGGGCAACCTAGAATTTGGATGACAATGAGTCGTGACGGATTAATGCCTAAGAAGTTTTCAGAAATTCATCCAAAATATAAAACACCAGGATTTGCTACAATTATTACAGGTTTGGTCGTTGGAATTCCAATATTTTTTACAGATGAAAACTTTGTATTGGATTTTACATCAATTGGAACCTTGTTCGCTTTTGTTTTAGTTTGTGGTGGTGTTTTGATGCTATCACCTCAAAGTGAATCAGAACTTGCAGAAAGAGCTACTAAAGGAAAATTTAGAATTCCATATGTTAATTCTAAGTATATTTTCCCTCTAATAGCACTAATTGGAACTTCTTTAACATTAAGATACGTGCCTTCTTTTTTTACAGATATATTAGATTTTTCAGATGGTAAAATAGCAACTAATCTTCCAATGTTAGTTTTTTTACTAGTTTGTTTAATAATGGTATTTTTATCTTTCATCAAAAATTTATCTTTAATTCCGCTATTAGGATTAGTTTCTTGTTGTTATTTACTTACTGGAATGGCTGTTTCCAATTGGATGTGGTTTGGTTGTTGGTTAGTTATTGGATTAATAATTTATTTTGCATACAGCCGCAAGAACAGTAACCTGAATGTTCCAATTGTTTAACCAGGATTTGTTATTAAAATTATTTTTTTGTTTCAAATAATTTCCTAATTTTATAAAAATTCAATGAATAAGTATGAGTGATTTTTACAAAAAAATATTAGATAATAATAAACAATGGGTGGAAAATCAATTATCTATTGATCCAGAATATTTTAAAGATTTATCTCGAGGGCAAACCCCACCATTGTTATGGATTGGATGTTCCGACAGTCGAGTACCTGCAAACGAAATTATTGGAGCAAAGCCTGGTGAAGTTTTTGTACATCGAAATATTGCTAACATGGTAGTTCATAGCGATATGAATATGCTTAGTGTATTGGATTATGCAGTGAATGTTTTGAAAGTTAAACACATTATTGTTTGTGGTCATTATGGATGTGGAGGCATAAAAGCCGCAATGGAAAATAATTCTATCGGTATAATTGATAATTGGATACGACATATTAAAGATGTATATCGTTTTCACAACATTGAATTAGATGCTATTGAAGATGAGGGCAATCGTTTTAATAAGTTTGTTGAGCTAAATGTTAGAGAACAAGTTTTAGATTTAGCAAAAACTTCAATTGTACAATCTGCTTGGAAAAATGCTCAAGATCTAACAGTGCATGGATGGGTATATGGTTTAAATAGCGGTTATGTAACCGATCTAAATCTGAATTTCAATTCTAATGAAGATTTGGATGATGTTTATCAGTTATATTTCAAGTAAAATTTGATAAATAAAAAATTTATAATAAATACTAATCTTCGTAATTTTCATTGAAAGAGGATGGTAATATTTGAGGTATAAATTTTACTAATAAAGGCAATAAAATACTCCCGCCAGGAAGTAAAAATATGGTTAAAGATGGAATTGTTTTGCAAATGTCCAACAACTGTTTTTTCACTTTCTTTTTTTCTTCTGTATCCAAATCACTTTTGGTTGATTTTATTAGAAGCTGCATTAATTCTTTACTTTCAATTATCTCTTTGGTTAATCGTTTTTTATTTCGATTAATTAACAACTGAACTCCTGAGGTAGTTTGGTCGTAAAAGTGCTTTACGGGGTTGGAATAATTAAAATATTGAATTTCAGACTTATATTTTGAAATAAAATTAGAAACATCATCTATACTTTCTTTAACAAAAGTATCTACAATACGAAGTTCTTTTGCAATTTGATATAAAAAATAAGCCTCTTCATTATCTATAACAGCATCATTAATAACTGTTAATCCTGCTAAATCAATTAGATAATATTTTTCTAAATCATCTTTAAAGTAATCCAAAGGCAATTCTTCTAAATTTTGAATACTAACTTTTGAAAATTTTGTATACCTTAACGAAGCTTCAAAAAGTTTAATAAGTAAATCGTCATTAGATGTTTTAATTGTTTTTATTTTTAAACCTAACGAAACTAAACTAATTATAGATTCTTCTGTTTTTATTAAATATTTATCAGGAATTTCACCTTCCATTAAATAATGTCTATAAGCCATTATATCTACAAATAACAAAGCATTAGTTACAATATGGGAAAAGTTTTTACTAATAATATCTTTATTTGTTTGAACTCTTTCTTCAATAATACTTTCTAATTTATGGCTTTCAGAAGTTGGTATTATTTTATCTAAAAAGCCAAATCCTTTCGGAGTAATTTTTTGATAAAAATCTACTGTTTTATTTATAAACTCGCCAGAATTATTATTGTTTGTTGTAAAATAATATGTCTCAAATAAAGTGTTTATTAATGCAATTTTAGAAACTTCTTCCGACTTCCATTGAGCTATTGTTAGTTCAGAGTTATTATTTATATTAACAATGTGTCCATATACAAATCCTGTTTTGCGTATGTTTTTGTAAAAAGACAAAGTATCCGATGATGAACAAGGAAATTCAATCTCTTGTTCCGAAAAATACTTATCTATCCAGCCAATTGCAGAAGGGTTGATCATAAATCAAATTTGAAATACAAATCTAAACTAATAATAAATAATAAATAGTTATCTATATTAATAAAAAACAATTAGATAAAGTAGTTTTAATAATTACTTAATTATTCCAGCACACGCAACTCTACCGCCAGCATTTCCTGTTGGTTGTGTAACAAAATCATCTGCTTTATCGTGAACAATTAATCCTTTTCCTAGAATATCTTTGTTTGCATCGCCACATCCAATACACCATTCATCAGTTTTTAAAGTAATTGTTGCATTTCCTTTTTCATCAGCAGTAAAGTTTCCAATATCTCCTTTGTGGTGTTCTGTATCGTTCCATTTCCCATGTTTTACAAGCTTAGGATTCCAGTGTCCTCCAGCAGAAGAAGCGTCTCCAGAAGAACAATCTGCTTTCTCATGAATGTGTATAGCATGAATTCCTGGTTTAAGTCCGGATAGTTTTGCTTCAAAAGTAACTTCACCATTTTTCTCCTTAAAAGTAGCAGTTCCAGTAACGGTACTTCCGCTTTTTGAATCTAAAGTTATGTTTAAAGCATTCGCTTTGCTAGAATTCCCTGATTTACAAGCAATAATTAATGCAAAAGCAATTAAGGATAAAAGAAGTAATTTTTTCATGATATTTATTTTTATCAAAGTTAATGATATAAATGAACTTTTAAATTTAAAATTCACTAAAAACAGTAACTATTTTCAGACACTAATTTAGACGTTATTATTTCTCTTAAACTAACAACATTAGGCATGTTGGTATATTTGGTAAATCTTCTTAATCCCATCAACATCATTCTTTGTTCATCTCCTTCGGCAAAAGAAATTATACTTTCTTTACCTCTTAATGCAACAATGTCAACTGCTTTATATAAATATAATTTTGCCATAGCAATTTGTTCCTCAACTTTTGACTCTCCTTCTTTTTTTGCCAATTTTTCAGTGCGAAGAATTGTGCTTTCTGCCATGTAAATCTCAATTAACATATCGGCAGCGGCCATTAGTAACTGTTGGTGGGAATCTAAATCCATTCCGAATTTTTGAACCGCAGAACCAGCAACCATCAAAAATGCTTTTTTTAATTTTCCAATCATTTCTTTTTCTTCCGAAAGTAATTCAGAATAATCTGGTGTGTCAAAAGAGGGAATCCCCATTAATTCCTCTTGTACTTTCATTGCAGGTTCAATTAAATCAACATGACCTTTCATGGCTTTTTTAATCAACATTCCTACAGACAGCATTCGGTTGATTTCGTTAGTGCCTTCATAAATCCGGGCAATACGAGCATCGCGCCAAGCACTTTCCATTGGAGTATCCTCCGAGAATCCCATTCCACCATAAATTTGAATACCTTCATCAGCGCAATTCTGTATGTCTTCTGAAACTGCTACTTTTAAAATAGAACATTCAATTGCAAATTCTTCTACCCCTTTTAATTCTGCTTCTTGATGTGATGTTCCATCTGCAATACGAGAATTAATTCGATCTTCAATAGATTTTGCAGCACGATAGGTAGCACTTTCTCCAGCAAAAGCAGAAGTTGCCATCTCGGCTAATTTATAACGAATGGCTCCAAACTGTGAAATAGGAGTATTGAATTGCACTCTTTCATTAGCATAAATTACTGCATTTGTTGTAACTCTTCGTTGTGCATCCAAGCAGGCTGCAGCCAATTTTATTCGACCTACATTTAGCGAATTCATTGCTATTTTAAATCCATTTCCTCTATCGGAAAGCATATTTTCAACTGGTACTTTAGTCTCGTTAAAGAAAACTTGTCGAGTAGAAGAGGCACGAATTCCTAGTTTGTGTTCCTCTTCTCCAATCGTAATTCCGTTATTGGTATCCTTTTCAATAATAAAGCCAGTAATGTTTTTATCGTCTTCAATTCGAGCAAAAACTATAAAAAGAGAACAAAAACCTGCATTGGAAATCCACATTTTTTGTCCTGTAATTTTATAATGAGATTTATCATCTGATAAAACGGCTTTAGTTTTACCGGAATTTGCGTCACTACCAGCTCCGGGTTCTGTTAAGCAATACGCACCAAACCATTCTCCAGAAGCTAACTTAGGAACGTATTTTTGTTTTTGCTCTTCAGTTCCGTATAAGGTAATTGGCATAGTGCCAATACCTGTATGGGCTCCAAAAGCAGTTGAAAACGAACCTGTAGCTCCCGAAATATAGTCACAAACCAAGCAAGTGTCTACAAATCCCATCCCCATTCCGCCATAATTTTCGGGAACAGCAACGCTCAAAAATCCCATTTCACCCGCTTTTTTCATTACCTCTTCGGTGAATTTAAAATCTTTGTTTTCGAAACGGTTTTTATAAGGCCAAATTTCCTTTTCTACAAATTCTTTAACAGATTCCCGCATCATAATTTGCTCCTCCGAAAAATCTTCTGGTGTAAAGACATCTTCACATTTAGTTTCTTTTACCAAAAACTGTCCACCTCTAGTAATATCGTTCATAGTATTATTTTTTTAGAAAAGAAAATAGAGAATAGAAAAAAGATTTATCCAAATTCAATATTTCATTTTCTGATTGTTTGAAGTTTATTTTCTTAATTTTTTATGTTACAACAGCTCATAAATTCCTGCACTCCCTTGTCCTGTGCCTACACACATGCTTACAATTCCGTATTTGCTTTTTCTCAATTGCATTTCTTCAAATAATTGTACTGATAATTTTGCACCAGTACAACCTAGTGGATGCCCTAAAGCTATTGCACCACCATTTACATTAACTATGTCTGGATTTAATCCTAATTCTCTTATAACCGCCAACGATTGTGATGCAAATGCTTCATTTAATTCGATTAAATCAATATCGTTTAAAGTTAATCCTGCTTGTTTTAAAGCTTTAGGAATTGCTTTTACCGGACCTATTCCCATTACTCTTGGTTCAACTCCTGCAGATGCAAAGTTTACCAATCGGGCAATAGGGGTGACCCCCAATTCTTTTACCATTTCTTCGCTCATTATTAAAACGAATGCTGCTCCATCGCTCATTTGTGAGGAGTTACCTGCAGTCACACTTCCATCGGCAGCAAAAACTGGTTTTAATTTTGCTAGGGCTTCCAAATTAGTATCTGCTCGTGGTCCTTCATCTTTAGAAACAATATACGATTTGGTTTCTTTTTTTCCTAATTCATTGATGAAAGTTTGTTCTACTGTAATTGGAACTATTTGTTTGTCAAATTTACCTTCTGCTTGCGCTTTTAATGCCTTTTGATGGGAATTGAAAGAAAATAAATCTTGATCTTCTCTAGTTACATTATATTGTTTTGCAACTGCTTCTGCTGTTAAACCCATTCCCCAGTAATAATCTTCGTGCCCTTCTTTTGCAACTGCATAATCGGGCGTTGGTTTGTAACCTCCCATAGGAATAAAACTCATGCTTTCGGCACCACCTGCAATAATACAATCGGCCATCCCGCTTTGTATTTTTGCCGTTGCCATTCCGATGGTTTCTAATCCTGAAGCACAATATCTATTTACGGTTACACCAGGAACATCGGTTACTTTTAATCCCATTAAAGAAATTAAACGGCCAACATTTAGTCCTTGTTCGGCCTCTGGCATAGCGTTTCCAACCATAACATCGTCAATTCTTTTTTTATCGAAATTTGGTAATTCATTCATCATAAATTGAATTGTTTCTGCTGCTAATTCATCAGGACGTTTAAATCGGAAAACTCCTTTTGGTGCTTTTCCAACGGCTGTTCGGTATGCAGAAACAATGTAAGCGGTTGTGTTTTTCATAAATTCATTTTTTTCTTTCATTATCCTCGTAGAGGTAAACTGTTACTAGACGTTATTTTTATATTTTGGGAAGCTCCGTAGGAGCGACCTGTTAATTATTCTACCCAATCAAATAAATAATTTGAATCATATTCAATTTCAAATTTTTCTAAAAAATCTAAATATTCATTTTTAAATGTTTTTTTCTGATGGCGCTCTTCTTGGTTCAAAATATATTTTACCACATTATCCAAATTGCTTTTGGAATATGAAAATGTTCCAAATCCTTCTTGCCAATTAAATTTTCCCTTTATCCATTTGCTGTCATTTATAAATTTTGATGAACCGGCTTTTATATCTCTTAACAAATCTGAAATTGAAATGCTTGGCTTCAATCCAACTAAAATGTGAACATGATCTGGCATTGCAAAAATTGCTAATAGTTTTTGTTCTCTATTTGTTACAATACCTGTAATAAATTTATTTAATTCTTCACGGTTTTCTTTTGCAATTAGATTTTGTCTTCCTTTTACTGCAAAAACAATTTGAATATAAATTTGTGAATAGGTATTTGCCATAATAACGGGTAGCTCCTACGGAGCTATGTTTAATTAAACATAAATTTTCTATAAACAGGGCGCCTCTACGAGGCTTCTTAATTTCTCAACGGTTTTCCTTTGGTTAGCATGAATTGAATTCTTTCTAATGTTTTTCTTTCGGTGCACAATGACAAGAAGGCTTCGCGTTCAATATCTAATAAATATTGTTCGCTTACCAATGTTGGTTCCGATAAATCACCACCAGCCATTACATAGGCTAATTTATTAGCTATTTTTAAATCGTGTTCCGAGATGTATTTTCCGGCTGCCATTTGGTTGGTTCCAACCAAGAACATTCCTAATGCTTGTTTACCTAATACTTTAATGTCGGTTCTACGAATTGGTTGGGTATACCCTTGATCTGCCATTTGCAAAGCTACTTGTTTGGCAACTGCAATTTGACGGTCTTTATTTACCACAATGATGTCTTTTCCTTTTTGTAAAATTCCTAAATCGAATGCTTCATAAGCCGAAGTTGCAACTTTTGCCATACCAATAGTTAGGAAATATTCTTGAAGTGCGTTAAGTTCCACATCGTTTTTGCGAAAAAGATCGGAGGCTCTCAGAGTCATTTCTTTAGATCCTCCACCACCAGGAATTACTCCAACGCCAAATTCAACTAATCCAATATAGGTTTCTGCAGTAGCAACAACACGGTCGGCATGCATACTCATTTCGCAACCACCACCTAAAGTCATTCCGTGAGGTGCAACAATTACAGGAATAGAGGAATAGCGCACGCGCATCATAGTGTCTTGAAACATTTTGATTGCCATGTTCAATTCATCGTATTCTTGTTCGACAGCCATCATGAAAATCATTCCAATATTAGCACCAACGGAGAAATTAGTTCCTTGATTACCAATAACCAATCCGCGGTATTCTTTTTCGGCCATGTCAATTGCTTTATTGATGGCTGTTAAAACACCACCACCAATAGTATTCATTTTAGAATGAAATTCTAAGTTCAAAATCCCGTCTCCTATATCAAAAACAGTAGCATCCGAATTACCCCATACTTTATGGCTTACACGAATGTTATCTAAAATAATAAAGGCATCTTGACCAGGAATTTTCTCTTGAGATTTTGTTGTAATATTATAATAATGTGTAGCTCCATTTTTTACAGTATAAAAAGAACTTCCAGAAGCAAGCATGTCATTAACCCAAGCAGCAGGAGCATAGCCTTCGGCTTTCATTAACTCAATTGCTTTTTCAACACCAATGGAATCCCAAATTTCAAAAGGACCGTTTTCCCAACCGAAACCGGCTTTCATAGCATCGTCAATTTTATAAAGATCATCGGAAATTTCAGGAATTCTATTGGAACAATAAGCAAACATTGCTGCAAAGTTTTTTCTATAAAAATCGCCTGCTTTGTCTTTTCCTTTTACTAAAACTTTAAAACGATCAATAGGTTTATCAATGGTTTTAGTTAGCTCTAAAGTTGCAAAAGATGCTTTTTTAGCTGCTCTATATTCTAAAGTATTTAAATCTAAAGATAAAATTTCTTTACCTTCTTTTTTGTAAAATCCTTGTCCGGTTTTACTTCCCAGCCATTTATTTTCCATCATTTTATTGACAAAGTCTGGAAGTTTAAATAAGTCGTGTGCTTCATCATTCGGGCAACCCTCATATAAGCCATTTGCAACGTGTACTAAAGTGTCTAAACCAACAACATCTACGGTTCGAAACGTAGCCGATTTAGGTCTACCAATAACAGGACCAGTTAATTTATCCACTTCTTCAATGGTTAATCCCATTTCTTTTACCAAATGGAAAAGACTTTGAATTCCGAAAATACCAATACGGTTTCCTATAAATGCTGGAGTATCTTTGGCTACTACCGAAGTTTTTCCTAAAAATTGCGAACCATAAATGGTTAGAAAATCTAGTACATCCGTAGAAGTTTTCGGACCAGGAATAATTTCGAATAATTTTAAATAACGCGCCGGATTGAAGAAATGCGTTCCACAGAAATTTTCTTGGAAGTCCTCACTTCTGCCTTCGCTCATGAACTTTATAGGAATTCCAGAAGTATTAGAGGTTACTAATGTTCCTGGTTTGCGGAATTTTTCAATTTGTTCGAATACTAATTTCTTGATTTCCAATCGTTCTACAACAACTTCAATAATCCAATCGCAGGCAGCAATTTTTGCAATATCGTCGGTAGTATTTCCTGTTGTGATTCTATTAGCAAACTTCTGACTATAAATGGGCGAAGGGTTTGATTTTAGAGCGTACGCCAAATGGTCGTTTACCAATCTATTGCGAACTACTTTACTTTCTAGTGTTAATCCCTTTTTTTCTTCGGCTTCGGTTAAAGAATTAGGAACGATGTCCAAAAGCAGTACTTCAACACCAATGTTAGCAAAATGGCAGGCAATACCAGACCCCATTATTCCGGACCCAATAATCGCTGCTTTTTTAATTATTCGTTTCATTTTTTGTAATTTTATTTTCAATACAATTCTCCAGATTTATTTAAACTTCAAAATGAAATAAAGTGGAGAATTCATGGATTTTTTTATTGTATACTATTTATTTCTTATTGTTAAAAAATCTTTTTTTCGCTAATTAAATTATTTATCGTTTCGGAAACTTCAATAAAATGAAATAACTTTTCTTCAGAAATATTTTTTTTTACAGTTTCATTAAATTTTAAAACAGTTTCTTTGGATAATTCTCTTTTTTCTTTTCCTAATTGAGTCAGATAAATTAAAACGCCTCGGCCATCTTCAGGGTTTTTCTTTCTTGTTATTAAACCTTTTTCTTCAAGAGCTTTTAAAGTTCTGGTTAAGGATGTAGCTTCCATACCCATGCGGTTGCTTATAAATGTTGAGGGAGTGCCGTTTTCTTTGTCTATACTTAGTAAGGCAAATCCTATTGCCATGGAACCATCAAATCGAGATGCTTCTTCATTGTACATTCGGGAAACTGCTTGCCATGTTGCCCGAAGTATATAATCTATAGTTTTATCTTTCAAATTAATTATAATCTAATTCAAATATACGATAATTTATTATGCACGCATACTATAATTGATTGTTTTTTATTCTATTTTATAATTGATTTTATTTAAAGTCAATTTTCCGCTTTTTAGGTTTATTATAATGTTGATAATAGAATTAAAAAGAAATAAATTTGTGAAATTAAATAAACATTAATAATATTAAAATGTTAATTTCATAATGTTAATTATTTTTATTAATACTAAATTAAGTTAATATTAACTTACATTTATTGGATTTTAAATTTTAAAATTAAAAAGAGACCAATCTTTTTTAGAACGAAGTATTAGAAGATGTTTATGTTTAAAATTTTTAATTTACACAGTATTATAGGGTGTATTTTTATTATTTTCAATAGAAAAGCAAATAAATAAGAACACTTATGAAAAAAAACAACATTTTAATTGTTGGCTCAGATTTTTCTTTATTCCAAAATATACAAAGCATTATTGAAGATGAAGATTATGATTTAAAATTCATATCCATCTTTACTATTGATCTTGTTAACTATATGGAAACTAATAATATTCATTTAGTATTAATAGATATTGATGAGGAAATAATAAAATGTATTCATTTAGGTCAGTATTTGCTTAATGAGGATTTAATTCCATTTTGTTATTTATCATCTAATGCGGATAGTATAACCATAGAAAAAGTAAAACGTACTCGCCCGTATGGTTTTTTTGTAAAGCCCTTCAGAGAAATGGATATGAATGCTAGTTTGAAATTAATATTTTATAATTATTTGCATAAAAATATTGATTTATTAAAAAATGACAAAAAAATTATTGAAGATGTCCCTTATAGAATAAGGCATGTTATTAATTATATTAATGAAAATATAAATGAAAAAATTGATTTTTAAATTTAAATTGTATTCCGAACAAATAATCTAAAGGTCACTTTTGGTTAATATAAATAAAAACAGTTCTCCCAAGTCTTTTTTTTATCCTACATCCTACTATTAGATCTTAAATTTTTAAGATTTATAATTTGCTTCATTTTTAGGCAAATAAATTAGGTTATATTTTTAACAATTAATATTTAAATAAATGAAAAAAAGAATGTTTTTGGGAGTATTTGCATCAATTGCAATGTTTACCTATGCCCAAGTTGAAAAAAAAGAAAAAGACCTCTATAATAATTGGTCAATTGAATTAAGTGCCGGTCAAAACAGGCCATTAAGTAATTTTGCTCCTGGTTATTTTACATCTAAACCAAATTCTTACTTTTATTTTAATGGTATTGAACACTATGATTTTGGGGTAAGGTATATGTTTTCTCCATTATTTGGATTAAAAGCTGATCTGGCTTATGATGAGATTAAAAACCAAAGCGGAAGTGGTTCTTTAGAATTTAATTTAAAACAATATCGTTTAGGAATTCAAGGCGTAATGAATTTTTCAAGATTACTTAAATTTGAAACTTTCACTAAACGAATTGGTTTATTAGCACATGGAGGTGTGCAATTTTCAAAATTAAAACCACAAATCGGAATTAACCAAGGTCTTTCTGAAGATAATGGAGGGCTAATTTTAGGATTAACTCCACAATATAGATTGACTAATTGGCTGGTTATAAATGGCGATTTTACTTACATAAATAATCTAAGACAGCACTTTAATTGGGATGGATCTTATTCTGAAGATGCAAATAATCTTACAGGTTCTATTTATAATACTTCACTAGGTCTAACTTTCTATATTGGAGATAAAAATAAGGTTCATGCAGATTGGTATATTTCTCTAGCTTCTAAAGTGGATGACGATGCTAGAAAACGAATTGCGGAAATTGAAAAATCTATGTTAGATACAGATAAAGATGGTGTTCCAGATTATTTAGATTTGCAAAACAATACTCCAACAGGTATTGTTGTAGATACAAAAGGTAGATTCATTGATTTAAATAAAAATGGAATCCCAGATGAATTAGAGCACGAAGAACCAATAAAAGCTGACGTTATTGTGAATAATAATAATAATAATGATTCTTTTAGTTCCTCCTTTGAAAACGGTAAACTTAACATAAATATATTTTTTGATGTAAATGAAGACATGCCTAATAAAGGATCAGAAAATAACATCCATTTGTTAGCTCAATATTTGAAAAATAATCCAGAATCTAAAATTAAACTTACAGGTTTTGCTGATGTTCGCGGTGGAGAATTAAATAATCTTGATTTGTCTAAACGTAGAGCAATTAAAATTAAAAATTTCTTAGTTTCTACAGGTGTTAGTGATAGCAGAATGACGGTCAGTGCCGAAGGAGTTGACACTACTTACCCAAGTTCCTCCAAAACAGGACTTGATTTAGCAAGAAGAGTTTCTGTGATATTAATAAAATAGTAGCTGTGAAAATTAAATATTAATTACAAAATTAATATACGCTCAATGGTCCAATACAATGCTACACATCCTATCAAACAAGAGATTGGGTAAACCACCCTTTCTTTATACCAGGTTTTGTGTGCAAACCATTTACTAATTAAAAAATAGACTGCTAAAAGGACCGTGATTTGACCTAATTCTACTCCAATATTAAAAGATAATAATGAAGTAAAAAATAGATCTTTGGGAATTCCGATTTCTTTTAACGCAGTAGCAAATCCCATTCCGTGAATTAATCCAAATCCAAAAAGGATTAATAATCGGTGGGGATTTACTTTGGTTTGAATAATATTTTCAATAGAGATAAACAGAATAGAAAAAGCAATTAAGGGTTCTATATAATTGTTGTTAGGAAATATTAAACCAGATACTACTAATCCTAAAGACAAACAATGAGCAAGAGTAAAAACCGAACATTGAATTGCTTTGGATTTCAAATTAGAATTTAAAAAGAAAATACTTAAGATAAAAAGCAAGTGATCAAAACCGTACGGAACAACATGGGTAAATCCTATTGAGAGGTACTGAAGTGCAGTAGAAAAAATAACCATAATTTATTCTTTAACCAACTTAAAAGTGGAGCTTGTTTTGTCGGTTATTTTCAAGAAATAGATACCATCTGCTAACGCAGAAAAATCTTGATTTTCAATAGATTTTCCTTTAAAAATAAGTTGTCCTAAATTAGAATATAGTTCGTAATTTTCATTTCCGGAATAGGATTTTAAATTTATTTTGAAATGAAAAGGATTTGGAAATATTTTTATTTCGTTGTTTTCAAAAGTAGAATTATCCACAGATAGTAATGGATTACAATAGGAGGGACCTCCAACTAAAGTTGTCATTTGATTACATAAGTAGCTATAATTAGTAATGTCATTAGGAGTAAGGGTGCCCAAAAGTAAATTTTGATTATTAGTTTCTACTGGGGTATTGGTTAAGTTGAAAAACTTTTCAGTACCATCATCAAACTTCATTAATTTATAATCGGTATTTCTTATTGCTTTTCCATCTCCGGATGATGGCATCAATTTAAAAATCTCTGTAAATTCCCATGTTCTTACGGATGTAGTTTGGTTTAACAGTATCGGCAACAAACTATGACTATCAACAATAGTTGTTGGTATTTGACTTTGCCAATTACTATCTCCAAAAAGTTCTAAAATTGTAGCAAATAAATCAGCAGTATTTACTAAAGAATTATTAGTTCTATTAGGATTTACTACATCTGGTCCAGAAATAATAAATGGAACTGTAACTCCTGCTTGATAAATACTTCCTTTTGATGGATTAGATTGTGCCACTAAAGAATCATCACCGTTGTCGCCAATAAAAATGATATCGGTAGTATCCCATTTTCCTGAACTAATTAAATAGTCAAAAAAGCGTCCTATTTCTTTATCCAAAGCCTCAGTCATAGCTTGAAAATAAGGTACCGGATTAGCAGTAATATCTGCTTGTGTTCCAGATAAATTAGTATTGGTAATCAAATTAGCAGGAGGTAAATGATAGGGGGTATGTGGTGCATTAAACGCTAAATATAAAAAGAAAGGTTTTGTTGCTGGTTGACTATTTATATAGGATATAGCGTTGTTAACATTTTCGGTTGTGGCATAATTAGTACAGTTTGAACTTACACCATTGGTAATTTTAGTCCAATTATTAAACCCTGTTACTAGTTGTCCCGGTTGTCCTAAAGCCCCTGTTAAACTTCCTTCAAAATGATCAAAACCCATTGTTGTCGGGTAATTGTACCCTAATGGTGCAAAGGTTGTTAAATGCCATTTTCCTATACAAGCTTTAGATATTCCATTAGGTGAATAAATATTCAAGACCTTTGGAATAATTTTTTCATTAATATTTAATTTTGTGTTACCACCGTCAACAACATCGCCTACACCAGTTCTAAAACTATATCTCCCAGTAAGAATTCCAGCGCGAGTTGGTGAACATAAAGGATTGGACCATGCATTATTAAAAACAACTCCACGAGGTAAAAGTCTTCTTACATTTGTTAAATTAACAACATTAGCTCCGTGATCTGGATAAATATCACAGTAATCTTTTCCTAAATCATCAACAATAATTAAAACAACATTTCGCTGTTGCGCATAATTATTAAAACCAATAAAGAATAAAACAATAAAGAAATTTTTATTAAACATGATTATTTTTTTATAAGTACTTTATAAGTGTTTTTTAAATTCTCACTGCTTAGATTAATAAAATATATTCCATCTGAAAAATCTTTAATATCGATTTTATACTCGTTTGAAATTGATTTTTCTTTTTTAGTAAAAACAATTTTCCCATTTACGTCTATCATTTCTATTTGCACTAAATTTATAACTTTTGGGAAATTTAATACAACATAATTCGATGCAGGGTTTGGATATACTTTAACGTTATTTTCCACTATGAATTCTGAGGAACTTAAAACGGGATTTCCTCTTACGCAAATTACATAATTTAAATTGGTTTTGATATCGTGGGAGGTAATTCCGAATTGTGTATTCCAATACCATGCACTAGTTAAATTGGCAGAATTTGGTAAAAGTGTTGTAGAAGACCAATAATTATGAATCCCAATGGTATTAAAATAAGTTGTATTCACTGAAGGATTAGAAGCGCTATCCATGTTTAACGATTGTAATTCTTTTATATTAGGTAACCGCCAATCCGTTGCACTTGCCAAAGTTAAACCTTCAGCATAACTGATTGCTTGTTCCCAATTGAAAATATTTGGATTGGGTACTTTTTGCCAAACTAATTGGGTTACATTATCGGTTATTGTTCCATCGCCATTATCCGTAAAATGATTAGGTAAAATTGCTGTAGTTATAACATTTCTAACTGCTCTTACATGGTAACTTTTAGTTCCTCCAGCACTTATTGTTTCTGTTTTTGGTTTGTTACCAATTCCTCCGCCAGAATTTGTGCACCATACTTTAGTGTTATCACCAAATTGAAACGTGTTGGTCCACCAATATTCTGCACCTGTAGAAGGGAAGTATACTATATCCATTGCAGGATTATTTTTTTGTAAATTAAGAATACTCATAGCCTCCATTGGGGTAGGTAATCGCCATCCGGAATATCCTCCTAGAGAAAGAGAATTGCAATAAGTAATTGCATTTTCTATAGTCATTTCACCACCATCCGTTTGTTGCCAAATTAATTTAGTAACATTATCTGTTATTGTGCCATTCCCATTATTTGTAAAAGAGGGAACATTAATACTATAATCCTGGTCTTCGCCAAAAGTTGTAGTATAACTAGTTGTTTGTCCTGTATCTGGCAACAATGCTATTGATTTGGTAACAGTTTGTGCAAAGGATATAGAGGATAGAAAAAGAAATGCTATTTTTTTCATTGATTATTTTACTAGTAGTTTTTTAGTTATCTGTGCATTTGAAAATTGAAATTTAACAAAATAAGTTCCAGAAGATAAGTTTTTTATATCAATATTAGATTTAAAACTATTTGTTTTTAAAATTAAATCTCCTTTAATTCCGTAGATATCAATATTTTGAATGTCATTTTCGAAAATATCATTTCCAAGATTTATTTGAAGAACATCTTTTGCTGGATTCGGATATAATGTAATAGCATTATCCAAAGCAAAAACATTGTTGGTTAATGGAACGTTACATTGATTGAAACCATTATAATTTGTAGGAATAGTTCCGGTAGGCGTAACATAATTAAAGGTATAAGTTGAGCCACTCCAACTAAAATTAGTAGCATATCCTGGAGTTCCATTTAAACTGTATGAAAGGTTATAACCATTATTGTTTGCATTTGCAAGACAGGAAGTGATAAGTGCACCACCAAGAGGCCCCCAATTTTCTGAACGGACTGGATGTGCTGCTGCTTGCGGAATTAATTGATGTGTCGCATCTTCAGTTACTTGACCTACGAAACTCCCAATCATATAAGGTGCTGTTGCAGTTCCGTGGTAATGATAAATTCCGTTAGTTCCATAATGGCCATGATTAGTATCCAGAGCTGTCATTGGTGTTCCGTCTGATTCTAAACTACCATAAACGGCAAACCCATCAAACGCAAAAGCACAAGGGAGAGTTGGTGAGGTTTGACCTAATGTATATAAGTGAATAGGAGCAGTATGATAATGATAATCATCTCCTTTACCGCAGTGACCTCCATAGTTATCTAATTGTCCATCCAAATACGAATCAATACCGGTATTAGTGTGATAGTTAAAAATTGGCACTCCATTAGCAGCAAGAGCAATAGCACCTCTAGTAAAATGTACATTGTCAATTAGGGTGGGAGTAGCTGCTATTACTGGATTCAAAGGGATACTCCAATGGTTATTACCGATGTAACATTGTGGAATTGGTACTTGTTGTTGCCAACCGTGATTGGATATTCCTACCATCATAGTGTGGTTAGCAATTCCTTTGCTTTCTACATAAAAATAATTGCTATCCCAAGAAGTATGAACGTTTGGAATGAATGGAATAAAAGCAGAATTTACAAAGTTAGGATCAGTAGTGGTAAGTAATTTTTTGCCAAAACTAAATAAAGTCATCACTAAACCAGCAAAAAGTATTGGAACTAAATATTTTATTTTTTTTCTTTCTGCGATTTTGAAAATACATATCCCAAAAACCAATAAAAAAATAACAATCAGTAAAGATTTTATTAAGAAAGGAGAATTATTTTCCGACTTTTTTACTGAAGGAATAGAAGTATTTAAATAAATAATAGCTTCTTCTCTTTTCTTTACATACGCTTGATCGGCATCCGAAAGTGATTCTAAAGGAACATTAATAATTCTATTTTGCGCATCTTCAATAGAAACTAATCCATTTTTTAATTTACTAAAAGATCCTTCAATAAAAGTATTATCTTTTTGAATAGACCAATGTCTTAATACAATTTTTTCGTAATTTAAAGTATGCGAAAACATATAACTGTTCAACATACAGACTAGAATTAGGATGATTTTTTTCATAATTTATTTCTTTTAAATTTTTAGATGCTATTACTATAAATTTCTTGTACAATTTACAAATTTATTTTTAGATGTTATCTTTTTGAAGTCTAACTCAGGATTTTACTTTACTATTTCTATCTGATAAATTTGTTTTTTGGCTGGTGTTTTTTATATAAAACAATCCATTATTGGACCTAAAAAATAGATTTTAATGAAAAAAAAATCCTTTAAAAGTAATTTCTTTTAAAGGATTTGAATATTTAAAATAATAATAACTTACTCTTTGCTTGCTAAGTAACGTTCTGCATCCAAAGCGGCCATGCAACCAGTTCCAGCAGCAGTAATCGCTTGGCGATAAACATGATCTGCAGCGTCGCCTCCCACAAACACACCAGCAACTTTAGTTTTTGCAGTACCAGGAATGGTTAAAATATAGCCAGTTTCATCAAGAGTTAAAAATTCTTTAAAAATATCTGTATTTGGCTTATGTCCAATTGCCACAAAAAATCCAGTTGCGGGAATTTCGTTAGTTTCTCCCGTGGTTCTATTTTTTACACGAACAGCAGTAACAACTTGTCCGTCTCCCAATACTTCATCTGTTTCAGTATTAAGTAAAATTTCAATATTTTCGGTTTTTCTTACGCGTTCTGCCATGATTTTAGAAGCTCTGAATTGCTCACTTCTAACTAGCATAGTAACTTTTTTACAAAGCTTAGATAAGTAATGTGCTTCTTCACAAGCCGAATCTCCAGCTCCAACAATAACGACTTCTTGATTTCTGTAGAAAAAACCATCGCAAACAGCACATGCTGAAACACCACCACCTGTTTTTAAATAATGCTGTTCCGAGTCTAATCCTAAATATTTAGCAGAAGCTCCTGTAGAAATAATTACAGTTTCGCAGTGCAATTCTTTAGTATCGTTAATCCATACTTTATGAATAGGACCAGAAAAATCTACTTTTGTGGCCCAGCCATCTCGAACATCGGTGCCAAAGCGTTGTGCTTGTAGCTGTAAATTAACCATCATTTCAGGTCCAGTAATTCCTTCAGGGTTTCCAGGCCAGTTTTCTACTTCATTGGTTGTTGTTAATTGTCCGCCAGGTTGTGTTCCTTGGTACAAAACCGGATACATATTGGCTCTAGAAGCATATATTGCAGCTGTATAACCAGCAGGACCGGAACCTATAATAAGACATTTTATTTTTTCAATTGTTTCAGACATAACATGATTTTTTAGTAAATGCAAATGTAAGTTTTTATTAAAATATATTCCCAAAAAACCTATTAGAATTATCTATATTAAATAAATAGAATTAATAGTAGAAAACACTTTTTTAACCGATTTTTGTTTTTATATTTGCAATCGCTAACGGGGTGTAGCGTAGCCCGGTTATCGCGCCTGCTTTGGGAGCAGGAGGCCGCAGGTTCGAATCCTGCCACCCCGACAAAAGTCTTTTCATTTATTTGAAAAGACTTTTTATTTTTATTTAATTTCGATTATCTATAGCAAAGGAACATCCTAATTAACAAGTTTAGCCATTAAATTCATAGTTTCATTAAACTTTTTCATTACTTTGTGATTCAATTAACTTATTAGTGAGCATCAAAAACTTCTATTACATTTTATCCCAAAACTTCCCGTTTAATCCTACAATTAAGCAGGATTCCTTCTTTCAGAAAATTGCTGTATTCTTAACGGATACCAACAACGAAACAATTTTTGTTTTAAAAGGTTACGCAGGAACAGGAAAAACTACCGTTATTTCTACAATTGTAAACAATCTAATTGAAATTAATAAAAAATATGTGCTGCTTGCACCAACAGGTAGAGCTGCCAAAGTGATAGCCAATTATTCTAGTAAGCCTGCATTTACAATTCACAAGAAAATTTATTTCCCTAAGAAGTCGAGTGGAGGAGGAGTTTCTTTTACAATGCAGCAAAACAAACATAAAAATACTATTTTTATTATTGATGAGGCATCTATGATTTCGGATCAAAGTAACGAAAGTAAGATGTATGAAAACGGAAGTTTACTAGATGATTTGATTTCATACGTTTATAGTGGCGAGAATTGCAAAATGATATTATTAGGAGATACAGCTCAATTACCGCCAATTAGTTTAGATATTTCACCAGCGTTAAATACCGATACCCTCGAACTTAACTACGATAAACGAGTAGATTGGATTGAACTAGACGAAGTAATGCGTCAGGAATTAAACTCCGGAATTTTATATAACGCAACCGAATTACGCGAATTACTAAAAGATACTTTTATTACCGAGTTCAAATTCAAATTAAGAGGCTTCAAAGATATTGTTCGTCTAACGGATGGTTATGATATTCAGGATGCCATAAACCAAGCCTACAGTAATTATTCAATAGAGGATACTGCTTTTATTGTGCGTTCTAATAAAAGAGCAAACCAATACAATGAGCAAATCAGAATGAAAATTCTAGATAAAGAAAGCGATTTATCTGTTGGTGATTTTTTAATGGTTGTTAAGAATAACTACTTTTGGTTAAAAGAAAAAGATGAAGCTGGCTTTATTGCTAATGGTGATATAATTGAAGTTTTAGAAATTTATAGTTTCAAAGAATTTTACGGATTTAATTTTGCAAAAGTTAAAATCCGAATGGTTGATTATCCAAATCAAATTCCATTTGAAACAGTTTTGATATTAGATACAATAAAAAGTGAATCTCCCTCCTTAACTTATGAACAATCCAATAGTTTGTATTCTGAGGTAATGAAAGATTACGAACATTTGACTTCTAAATATGCCAAGTTCCAAAAGGTTAAAGAAAATGAATTTTTTAATGGTTTGCAGGTAAAATTCTCTTATGCTATTACTTGTCATAAAAGCCAAGGTGGGCAATGGAATACCGTTTTTATAGAACAACCTTATTTGCCAGATGGTATTGATAGAGATTACATACGATGGCTATATACTGCTATGACTAGAGCCAAAGACAGGTTGTATTTAATTGGTTTTAAAGACGATAGTTTTATGGAAAACTAAGTCGTATTTCTATAATTGTATTATTGAAGTTACACCTAAAATTAACTATTCAACACACTTTAAATAATCCATAAAGAAATGATCCGGATTGTAAGTTTTTTTATCTATTTCTGATACTAATATTTCTTTGGCAATATAATCAGTTGTTTCTCCTGCAAATTTTACTCTGAAAAAGGAAATAGGGTAGTTTTTTAAATCTTGTAAAGTGTCTTTCGTGAATAGAAAATAGCCACTTAGTAATCGGCAATTTTTATTTTCTACTCTTACTAAATTTCCACAACTATCTTGTTCTAAGCCTGTTAATGAAATAACTTTTCCGTTTGTTAATTGTATGAATATTTTGGAGTTTTTATCAAAACATTTAGCCGGAATAAAGTCAGCACTTTTTTGTACCATTTGAAAATTTAACGATACTAATCCATCTGCATTTATTAATGAAAAAAATAAAGATGTTTGGCTGTTTCCAAAAACTTTTTCATGTACCACATAATCTTTGGTAGATTTGTAAGTTCCAATGCTATCTTTAACATTAGAACTGTATTCGCAGTCTTTTTGAGCGAAAGTGGCAATTGAAACTAAGTATAATAAAACTAAGAAGTACTTTTTCATGGGGTAATTATTTTGGTGCAAATTAACACAATTTTATTGTTGTTTAAGTCAGTTGTAAAAAAACAATACTTGTTTCCACCGTCTTTTATTTTCCACTTTTTTCTAAGGTTTTCTACCGTATCTGGAAAATTTCGTATTGTAATATTTATTTTTTCATTTTCTAAATGTAATGCCATTTCTTTTTTAGAATAAGGAAATACAGTATTTATTTCAAAAACTCTCCCCGGAAATTCTATTAGATTATCCGAAGTATATAAGTGCGAATGAGAATGCAATTTATCTAAAGAAAATTTGGAGGCAACCTCACTAAATCCGCCTGATTTTAATATGGCACTGTTGGGCTCATAAAGATATTTTTTAGGCAAACCTAAATTAATCTCACAATGCGAATCCCAGATAAATTGAAAAATATCTCTATTATTTTTATTAAAATTTACAGCGCTTATTATAATGGAATCCGTATAGTTTTTGTGTAATTCCCACAGTAATTCTTTTACTTCATTTTCTACTGCAACAATATGAATAGCTTTTACATTTTTTAATTCGGTTAATCCCGCTGTAATATCTAGTAAAGGTGCTGTTTTAATGAGGATTTTAGAAGTAAATTGGTAATAAAATTCTTGTAAATCGGGAACATTTGGCAAACAATCTTTGAGCATAAAGACTTTACCTTTCGTTTCGTTTCTCCTAGAAGGATCTACATAAATCCAATCGAATTTTTGATTCAAATTTTCTAATGTAACAGCGCTATCTCCTACTATACATTGAATATTATTCCTTTCCAACTGCTGAAAATTATGACGAACTATATAAGATAATTCAGAATCAATTTCACAATGAATAACATGCTTCATCTTTTTTGAAAAGTAGTAATCATCAACTCCAAAACCTCCCGATAAATCTATTAAGCAAGTACCATTTACTATTTTCGATTTATATTGGGCAGTAGCTTCGGAAGAAGTTTGTTCTACAGATATTTTACTGGGATAAATACAGTTTTTGCATTCAAACCAAGTTGGTAATTTATTTTTACTTTTAGTTCGTGCTGCAATTTGATTTAATATAATTTTAAAATCAACTTCCGGAAAAGGATTTTTAGTAAAGGCAATTTTAGAATCGACTTGGCCTGTATTTTGATGAATATACTCCTGTATTTCTGGTCGAAGTAACACTAGGTTTTCCATTAATTTCTGTCCCTATTATATATTCTTAGTTAGAATTTTAACCAACTTATTTTCCGGAATAAATTCTTTAGCAATTACCTTTAAAATGGTGTACATAGGAATAGCGATTATCATTCCAGTTATTCCGAATAAGGTTCCAATTATCAATATCACTAAAAATATTTCTAATGGATGTGAATTTACGCTTTTTGAAAAAATAAACGGTGAAGTAACATTATTATCAATAAGTTGAACAATAAAAAATCCAATAGTGACATAAATTGTTGTAGGTAATGTTACTGTTTGAAAATCTTGATTAATGGTAGTTAACATGGTTAGAATTGCAGATAATATAGTTGCTATAAACGGACCTATGTATGGTATGATGTTTAGTATAGCACATAAAAATGCAATTACAAAGGCATTATCTATACCAAAAACAAGTAAAACAATTAGATATAAAACACATACTACAGTTAACTGAATTAACAGTCCTATTAAATAGCGACTTAATAAATGTCGGATTTTAACAATTGAATTTAAAACATGATCTTCACTAGTATCTGGAATAATTTTTTTTACTCCGATAATAAAAAGCTCTTTGTCAAGTAAAAGATAAAAACTTATAAAAAATACGGATACTAATCCTATTCCAAAACTACTAATTGTGCCAATTACAGAATTTAAAAAGTCGGTTAAATAATTAAATTTAAGTTTAGATGTTAAATTACTTTCTTTGATAACTTTGTTAATATCTATATTATGTTTACTTAAGTAGGACTCTAATTGTCCATACAATTGTATTAAATTAGCTTCAATAGACTTGGTATCTAATAACGATAAATTATTGCCTTGAGATGTAATTAACGGAACAAATAAAGCAATTAAACCAATTAATAATGAAAGGAATAGGAACAAAGTAAAACCCACTGCAAGTGCATTTGGAAACTTTAATTTCTTGCTTAAAAGCTCTACAATTGGGTTTGCAATTAGGGAAATAATTACAGCAACCATTAGATAAACAATAACCGTTTGTATTTGATAAATAAAACACAGCAGCAAGCTTATCAGAGTCACTATTCCAATAGCACGAAGTATACCTGCTGCAATGGTTTTAGAAGTCATTTTCTTAGTTGTTAAATATGTAATTTAATATATTAGCTCCCATTTTTAAAGCTTTTTCGCGAACTTCTTTAGGGTCGTTGTGCACGTCGGCATCTTCCCATCCATCGCCCAAATCACATTCAAAGGTATACAATAACAACAATCGATTGTCCTGAAATATTCCAAATGCTTGGGGTCTTTTACCATCGTGTTCGTGAATTTTAGGTAATCCTCCAGGAAAAGCAAAAGGTTTCTGAAAAATTGGATGTGTTGCTGGAATTTCAACTAAATTAGAATTAGGAAATATTCTTTTAATTTCTTTTCTCAGATACTCGTCTAAACCATAATTATCATCAAAATGCATAAATCCACCAGAAAGCATATAGTTTCTTAAATTTAGTATTTCATTATCGCTAAAAAGTATGTTTCCGTGCCCTGTTGCATGAATAAAAGGATAAGAGAAAACATCTGGACTGCCAGGTTCTACCGTTGCAGGCTTATTTTTTATGGTAGTATTAATATTTTGATTGGCAAATTTTATCAAATTTGGCAATGAAGTAGGATTGGCATACCAATCGCCGCCGCCGTTGTATTTTAACAAGGCAATTTCTTGCGAAAAACCTAAAACGGAAGTAAATAAAAAGAGTGCAACTAATTTAATTTTCATGAAGTTAATATTTTTTTAAATCTTCTAGTAATTTATCTAATTTTTCTGTTTTCCATCCAAAATTTGTAGCAACAGCTTTGCCCTTATTAGCATAGATTAAGGCGTTATTGTATTCTTTTTCTTTATTGTATAAATTTACAATCAAAATATATTTATCTAAAGATTCTCCTAAAGTTAATGCTTGTTTAGCCAAAGAAACTGCATGATCTAAACTTTTTTTATCTTCAATATATGCTAAATAATTATTGGCAATTTCTACCAAAGTAGTAGAATCTTTCCATGCAAATTTATCTACTGAATATTCTGCCGTTTTTTTATAATGCTTCCAATTTTGAGAATACGAATCAATAGTCAAATCGTAATGAAATAGTAAAGAATCAACTTTTCGAATTTGAAAGGAGGCTGCTATAGGCCTTTTTTTATTGTAATGCAATGTGTCACCTGTATCGGCTAATGGCTTTAAATTATCGGCAGCTAAAAAAATTAATTTTTTTTCAACCCTAATAAGAGAAGCTGCCTTGGCAAATTCTTCTTTCTTAGTAACAATTAAAGAAACCTCTTTTGCGTCAATATTATTAATTCCGTTAGCTATAATTTTCCAATTTAATTCGGTAAATAATTCCGATTCACTTTTTGTTTTTAGATATTTCTGAGTAATTTCAGTAGCATCAAATCCAGCTTTTCTGGTTGCAATTATAAATCGCAAACAATTTTCTGGATTTGAAACATCAGAATTGAATTTATCTCGCAAAAAAACAAATTGATTTTCAGGAATTAATGCTTTAGTACCTTCTAATATAAAGGCCTCTTTTTTTAATTCACCTGAAACGCAGGACAATAAATTTTCATTTTTATCAATAAAGGCAAAAGTGGGATACGATTTTACAAGAAACTTTGTTTGAAGTTTATTTTTTAAAGCAGCTCCAGTAATTGATTCCGCATCTACTGCAAAGCAAATATAAGATTCGCTATAGAATTTTATTACATCGGCGTCAACAAAGACCTCCTCTTTCATTTTTTTGCAATGCGAACACCAATTAGCATAGAACATTATGGCTACAGGTTTATTTTCTCTTTTAGATTCGGCTATAGTACTTTCGTAATTGGCATCTAAAAATAAGTTTTGTTTTTGAGCAAATAAAGAAGTGTTTACGACAAAAGCAAATATAAAATAAAAAAATAGTTTATTCATAATTAGTCATTTATAAACACAACACTATGGCAAGCAACTAATGCTGCTGTTTCAGTTCGTAATCTAGTTTCACCCAAAGATATAGGATTATATTTATTGTTCAAAGCTATTTCAATTTCTTTAATAGAGAAATCACCTTCCGGACCTATTAATAAAGTTACATCTTCTTTAGGGATAATTTGTGATTTCAAAGATTTTTTATTGGATTCTTCACAATGAGCAATAAACTTTTGCCCTTTAAAATCTTTTTTCAGAAAATCTTTCAGTAGTATTGGTTCATTCAATTTGGGCAAATAAAAATGAAGTGATTGCTTCATTGCCGATTCTATTATTTTTTGATAGCGATCTATTTTAATTATTTTTCGTTCTGAATGATCACAAATAATAGGCGTAATTTCTTGAATGCCAATTTCAGTTGCTTTTTCTAAAAACCATTCGTATCGCTCATTCATTTTAGTTGGAGCAACGGCAAGATGAAGGTAAAATTTTGGTGCATCTTGCTTGATATAAGAGAGTACGTTTACAGTGCATTTAGAATCGGATGCCAATGCAATTTCAGTAGTAAATAAATATCCTAAACCATTAGTAACATGAAGTATATCTCTTTCTTGTTTACGTAATACTTTAATTATATGTTTGCTTTCTTCTTTATCAAAAATAAAAGAAGTTTGTGATTCGCTAATGGAAGGATTATAGAATAATTGCATATTAAAACTCAATTCGTGCTTTAGAGACTACTCCAGCATCGTTAAACTTGTTTTCTAAATATTTTTGGTAACCAACTATTCCAATCATAGCTGCATTATCAGTGGTGTATTCAAATTTTGGCACAAATGTTTTCCATTCATATTTTGCCTCCGCAGCTTTTAAGGTTGCTCTAATTCCCGAATTAGCCGATACTCCTCCACCAATTGCAATTTGATTTATTCCAGTTTCTGCAACAGCTAACTTTAACTTATCCATTAAAATTTCAATAATGGTATATTGAATAGAAGCGCAAATGTCAGCTTTATTTTCTTCGATAAAATTTGGATTAATAACCACGTTTTTTTGAATAAAATATAAAATTTGGGTCTTTAAACCGGAAAAACTAAAATTCAAACCCGGAACTTTTGGTTTTGTAAAAGCAAACTTATTAGGATTTCCCTCTTTGGCAAATTTATCAATTAATGGACCTCCAGGGTAGGGAAGTCCCATTATTTTAGCAGATTTATCAAAGGCTTCTCCAACTGCATCATCGGTAGTTTCGCCAATAATTTCCATGTCAAAAAAACTAGCAACTTTTACAATTTGGGTATGTCCTCCAGATATAGTTAAAGCCAAAAAAGGAAATTCTGGTTTGTTGAATCCTTCTTCATCAATAAAATGAGCTAAAATATGTGCGTGCATGTGGTTCACGGCAATCAATGGAATGTTCAATGCCAATGCCAATGATTTAGCAAAGGAAGTTCCAACTAGCAAAGATCCCATCAATCCGGGGCCTTGTGTAAATGCAATTGCTGATAGATTTTGTAATGGAATTCCTGATTTTTTTAATGCCATATCAATAACAGGAACGATGTTTTGCTGGTGGGCTCTTGACGCTAGTTCAGGCACTACACCACCATATTCTTCATGTATTTTTTGGCCTGCTACAACATTAGATAAAACAATGTTATTTCTTAAAACTGCGGCAGCCGTGTCATCACAGGAACTTTCAATAGCTAGAATAAAAATGTCTTTGTTGGGCATTAGGCATAATTTTTGAATAATATTATAATTAACAGTATAAAACCATTAATTTTACATCGATTACAAAAGTAACTATTTTAGAGATATAGCAACAATAACTAGGTTTTTTTGTTTTGTAAAGAATAGGCTTTTAGTTAAAGTAAGATATTTTGATTACGTTTGTTACTAATGGAAGTTTCAAAACGAAATAAATTTTGAAAGAAAAAATAACCAACACCCGATTTAAAACCTTAAAAAAAATAGTATTTAGCACAATAATTGTGTTGCTTCTACTTTTGTTATCGCTAGGTATTGCTCTTTCATTACCAGTTGTTCAAACTAGAATAGCCCATTACATTACTTTAAATCTAAACCAAAAATACGGTACCAACATTTATGTAGACAAAGTAGAGGTTACAGTTTTTGGTGGAGTTCAATTAAAAAAAGTACTAGTAAAAGATCAAAAAAAAGATACTCTATTTTATGCCAAAAGAATAATAACGAGTATTCTAGATACTAAAAAGTTATTGGATGGAAATTTAATTTTTGGCAATGTTACAGCAGATGAATTAACTGTAAATGTAAAAACCTATAAAGGAGAAACGGATACCAATTTGGATAAATTTATTGATGCATTTGATGATGGAAAGCCTACCTCAGGTAAATTCTTAATGACATCCAAAAAGATGATTCTTAAAAACTGTAAATTTAGAGAAATTGACTATAATCGAGAAGTGCCTTTAGATGTTGATTTCACGAAAATAAATGCAGTAGTCTCCAATTTTATGATCAAAGGATCTAATGTTTACACCAACATTAATGAAATGTCTTTTATGGACCATAGAGGATTATTTATTGAAAATATAAAGTCAAAATTCACCTATACCAAAAAGAATATACGCTTAGAAAATCTTGATTTAAAAACAGCTGAATCTACTTTTAAAGGGGCTATTATTCTTAAATACGAAATAAAAGATTTTAAAGATTTTAACAACAAAGTTATTTTTGATGTAACTACCAAAGATGCGTCTTTATCTACAAATGATATTAGACACTTTTATAATGAGTTGGGTAAAAACCAACAATTTACTTTAAGTGGTAAAATTGATGGTTCCTTGAATGATTTCACTGCCAGGCATTTGTATTTAAAAGACACTAAAAACTCAATTATTTCAGGCACGGTAAACTTTAAAAACCTTTTTGCTAAAAAAGGAAAAGGTGAATTCTACATGAAAGGTTCATTTGCAAAAGTGAGTTCTAATTATGATGATTTAATTATATTATTGCCAAACGTTTTAGGAAAAAATTTGCCATCCTCTTTAAAGAAACTTGGTCAATTTAATTTAATTGGCAAAGCCGAAGTTACTTTAACAACCCTCTATACTGATTTTAAATTATACACTAAACTAGGAACGATCAACTCTAAATTGGAAATGACAAATTTGAATTTTATAGATAATGCTTCCTATTCAGGAAATGTTATACTAGATAAATTTAATATAGGTAGTTTTTTAAACCGAAACGATTTAGGATTTACAAGTCTTAATTTAGATGTTGATGGAAAAGGATTTAACGAAAAATATCTCGATACAAAGTTTTCAGGAGAAATTCAAAATATAGAATATAACGGTTACAATTATAAAAATATTTTAGCTGATGGCGCTATAAAGAAACCTATTTTTAAAGGGAAAATAAATATTAACGATCCTAATTTATTTCTAGATTTTGATGGAAATGTAGATTTAAGTAAAAAAGATAAAATTTTTGATTTTCATGCTAAAGTAGATTATGCGAATTTAAAAAGATTAAATTTCCTTGAAGATTCTATATCTGTTTTTAAAGGAGATATAGTTATGAAAGTTTCTGGAAATACTTTGGACACTATGAAAGGAGATGTATTAATTACAAATGCCTCATATCAGAACATAAAGGACATTTATTTCTTTGATAATCTAACTATAAACTCTAGTTTTGATAGTGCTAATGAACACACAATTTCCTTGTATTCGCCAAATGAAATGAATGGACAGCTTCAAGGAAAGTTTGAGTTTTCTCAAATTCAAAAGTTAGTGCAAAATTCATTAGGGAGCCTTTACACCAATTACAAACCTAATGTATTAAAAAAAGGACAATACATAAAATTCAATTTTTCTCAGTTTAATAATCTAATTGAAATTTTAAATCCAAAGATTTCCTTGGATGATAGTGTCGTTATAAATGGTCAAATAAAAGGGGATGATAATGATTTTAAATTAAAATTCTCTTCAAATAGTATTGAAGCATTTAATGTTCATTTAGATAAAGTTCAATTAGAAATTGACAATAAAAATCCACTGTATAATATTTATGTGCAAATGGATAGTATAAAAACAGAAAGGTATAAAGTCCGAGATTTTTCAATGATTAATTCAACTTCTAAGGATACACTCTCTTTTAGAACTGAATTTAAAGGAGGTGAGAAGGGGACTGATTTTTATAATTTAAACATGTACCACACCATAAATAAAGACAACCTAAATATAATTGGTTTTAGTAAGTCGGAAATGATGTTTAAGGATTTTCTATGGTATATTAACGAAAATGATAACGATAAAAATAAAATAGTTTTTGATAAAGGATTTAAGAATTTTTCATTTGATGACATATATGTTTCTCATGAAAACCAATCAATGCAAATAACTGGACTGATTAATGATATTAATAATAAAGACTTAGAATTAACTTTTAAAAATGTTGATTTAAATAAGGTTACTCCGAATATCGAAAAATTCAAGTTTGATGGTAACATAGACGGTCAAGTATTCTTAAAGCAAAAAAACTCAACCTACCAGCCAACTGCAAATTTGGAAATTAAAAATTTACGAATAAATGATAATGATTTAGGAGATTTAAATCTGAATATTAAAGGAAATAATGATTTTTCGAAATTCGATATTATCTCAAAAATAGAAAATAATAATTTAAAATCGTTCAGTGCAGATGGTAATTTAGAAATTGTAAATAATGAAACTTTATTAGATTTGAATTTAAATTTTGAAAGTTTTAATCTAGGTATTTTGAGTAATTTAGGAGGAGATGTTATATCTAACATACGAGGATTTGCATCAGGAGACGCTAGGATTAAAGGAAATGTAAACGATATTAACTACTCAGGAAAATTATTTGTAGACAAAGCGGGACTATCCATTCCGTATTTAAATGTAGATTATAAAATTAAAGATCACTCTGCAGTAGCTATTACACAAAATAAATTCATTGTTGAAAAAACGCAATTATATGATTCTAAATTCAATACATCAGGAAATATTGAAGGCTTTATCAAACACAAGCAATTTGGAGATTGGGAGTTAGATTTGTCTATTGATTCAGATAGGATTTTAGCTTTAAATACTAAAGACCATGAAGATGTTGCTTATTTTGGAACCGCCTTTATTGACGGAAGTGCTACTATAAAAGGACCAACAAGTGGATTGTCAATTGAGGTAAATGCTAAATCTGGAAATGGTACAGATATTAAAATACCAATTAACGATGCTAGCGCAATTAGCGATAATAATTACTTGCATTTTTTAACTAAAGCAGAAAAATACGGTACGGAAAACAAAGAATCTGAGTTTATTAAAAATTATAATGGACTTCAAATGAATTTTGAATTAGCTATAGAACCTAATGCATCAATTGAGGTTATTTTAAATAGAGATTCTGGGCATGGTATGAAAGGTAAGGGTAAAGGCACCTTGAATATGAGTATAAACACCCTTGGAAAATTTGAAATGTTTGGTGACTTTCAGGTTTGGGAAGGATCTTATAATTTCAAATATGGAGGATTAATAGATAAACAATTTACAGTAAAAAAATATGGTTCAATTGTTTGGGAAGGAAACCCATATAAAGCAATTTTAAACTTAGAAGCAGTTTCCAAAAATATTACAGCTAATCCAGCGGTATTGATTGATAATGCTTCTTTTAATAAAAAAATACCAGTTGAAGTTGTAATTGGATTAAAAGGAACAATCACAAATCCGGAACCCGATTTTAATATTAATTTTCCAAATGTTAGTTCTGTAATAAAATCGGAAATAGAAACAAAACTTGGAGATAAAGACATTCGTCAAACACAAGCAATTTATTTACTTTCAACTGGCGGGTTCTTGAGTCAAGAAGGTCTAAGTCAATCCCAAGTAACCAATAGTTTTTATGAAAAAGCATCGGCATTATTTGGTGATATTTTTAACGACAAAGAAGGTAAAATGAATGTAGAAGTTACCTACACTGCTGCAGACAGAACTGCCTTAAAACCCACGGATGGCAGAGTAGTTGCATCTATTTCAACTCAGATAAATGAGCGAATTACAATAAATGGTAAGGTGGGGGTTCCAACAGGAGGAATTTCAGAAACTGCAATTGTAGGAAATTTTGAAATGCTTTATCGCGTAAACGAAGATGGATCTTTAAACTTAAGAATTTTTAATAAAGAAAATGATATAAATTACATAGGTCAAGGTATTGGATATACTCAAGGCGCTGGTATTTCCTATGAAGTTGATTTTGACACCTTTAAAGATTTAGTTAATAAGATTTTTAAGAAAACAAAGATTGATATCGTAAAAGAAAATAAATCAGAAATCCCTTCCGAAACTCCTAAAATATTACCTAGTTACATAAATATGGATAAAGAAAATTCTGGTTCCAAAAAAACGAAAGAAAAAATTCTTCCTAATAGAGAAGGGAAATTGGATTAGAAGTATTTACTCTGTTTTAATAATCATTCTACTAAATCAAAACTTATCAACGAAAACGATTTAATTTTTCTTATTAGTAAATTATTTATTAATCTCGAATTTTATATGCTTATTCTTTGTTAAATTTACATTTTAAAATAAAAAAATGTCCAAAAAAATAAAAAAAATAGGAGTTTTAACTTCAGGAGGCGATTCTCCAGGAATGAATGCTGCTATTAGATCTGTCGCTCGAACCTGTGCTTTTTATAATATTGAATGTGTTGGAATTTACAGAGGTTATCAAGGCATGATTGAAGGAGATTTTAAAGAAATGGGCCCTCGATCGGTTAATAATATCATCAATAAAGGTGGCACAATATTAAAATCAGCACGGTCAAAAGAATTTATGACTGTTGAAGGTCGTAAAAAAGCTTATGATAGTCTTACCGCCTCCGGCATTGAAGCATTTATTGTAATTGGTGGAGACGGAAGTTTTACTGGTGCGGAGGTATTTAATAGTGAATATGGTTTTCCTGTTATTGGTATTCCAGGGACAATAGATAATGATATTTATGGAACCACTTATACTCTTGGTTTTGATACAGCACTAAATACAGTTGTTGATTGTATTGATAAAATACGAGATACTGCAAGTTCCCACAATAGACTTTTTCTGGTTGAAGTAATGGGTAGAGACGCAGGTCACATTGCCTTAAATGCAGGAATTGGTGCAGGAGCTGAAGAAATTCTAATTCCCGAAGAAAATTTAGGTTTAGAAAGACTACTAGAATCATTAAGAAAAAGTAAAGCGTCTGGAAAATCCTCAAGTATTGTAGTGATTGCCGAAGGAGATAAGATTGGAAAAAATGTTTTCGAATTAAAAGATTACATTGAAGAAAACTTTCCAGAATATGATATACGAGTTTCAGTTTTAGGACACATGCAACGTGGTGGTTCGCCATCTTGTTTTGATAGAGTTTTAGCAAGTAGATTGGGCGTAAAAGCAGTGGAATCAATATTAGAAGGAAAATCTAATTACATGGTTGGAATACTTAATGATAAAATATCCTTAACCCCTTTAGAACAAGCTATAAAAGGAAATACAGAGATAGATATTGAACTACTTAGAGTGTCTGATATTATGACCACTTAAAAATAATAAAATATAACATAAATAAAATATAAAATGTCAAAAGTTAAATTAGGAATCAATGGGTTCGGAAGAATTGGAAGAATAGTTTTTAGAGAATCTTTCAACAGAGATAATGTAGAAGTTGTAGCAATTAATGATTTATTAGATGTAGATCATTTAGCTTATTTATTAAAATACGATTCAGTTCATGGTCGTTTTGCTGGTAAAGTAGAAGTAATAGATGGAAAACTATATATTAACGACAAAAATATTCGAATTACTGCCGAAAGAAATCCTGCAGATTTAAAATGGAATGAAGTAGATGTAGATGTTGTTGCAGAATGTACTGGTATTTTTACAACTATTGAAACCGCAAACGAACATATTAAAGGAGGTGCCAAAAAAGTAATAATCTCTGCTCCATCTGCTGACGCTCCAATGTTTGTAATGGGTGTAAATCACCTAACTGCAAAAGATACCGATTTAGTTGTTTCTAATGCTTCGTGTACTACTAATTGTTTGGCTCCTTTAGCAAAAGTTATTCATGATAATTTCGGAATTGTTGAAGGTTTAATGACTACAGTCCATGCTACTACTTCAACTCAAATGACTGCCGACGGACCATCCAGAAAAGATTGGAGAGGTGGTCGTGCAGCAAGTATTAATATTATCCCTTCATCAACAGGAGCTGCTAAAGCGGTTGGTAAAGTAATACCAGATTTAAATGGAAAATTAACTGGAATGTCTTTTCGTGTTCCTACAGCTGACGTTTCAGTAGTTGATTTAACTGTAAAAGTGGCTAAAGAAACATCCTATGATGAAATTATGGCGGTGCTTAAAAAAGCTTCTGAGAATGAAATGAAAGGAATTTTAGGTTATACTGAAGATGCAGTCGTTTCTCAAGATTTTATTTCAGATAAGAGAACTTCAATTGTCGATGCAACTGCCGGAATTGGTTTAAATTCAACTTTTTTCAAACTTGTTTCTTGGTATGATAATGAATATGGATATTCTAGTAAATTGATTGATTTGGCAGTTCATATTTCTAGTTTGTAATTAATCGAAAAATCCCGCTTCAATTTTTTGGAGCGGGATTTTTATAACCAAAAATACCTCTATACGAATGAAATTATTAGTTGATAGCGGATCTACTAAGGCCGATTGGATTGCAATTGATGATAACGGTAAAGTGCTTTTCACTACTCAAACTTTAGGATTAAACCCCGAAGTTTTAAATAAAGAAGAAATTGTTACCCGCTTGGAAGATAAATTTGATATTTCACACAATAAAGATAAAGCTACTCATTTATTTTTTTATGGCGCAGGTTGTGGAACTGACAGAATGAAAAATTTTCTTTCTTTAGTATTCAAAGAATATTTTGTTCATGCCTCTGTTTCTGTTCATGAAGATACTTTCGCAGCAGTTTATGCTACTACACCCAAAGACGAAGAAGCAATTGTTTGTATTTTAGGAACTGGATCTAATTGTAGTTATTTTGATGGAGAAGTGCTGCACCAAAAAGTACAATCTTTAGGATATATTGCAATGGACGATTGTGCTGGAAACCGTTTTGGTCGTCATTTATTACGTGGTTACTATTTTAACAAAATGCCCAAAGATTTGGCTTCAGAATTTGAAGAAGAATATAATTTGGATGCCGATTTTATAAAAAATAACCTATATAAACAACCAAATCCTAATGCATATTTGGCAATGTTTGCTAAATTTTTGATCAAACATAAAGATACCGAATTTTGTAAAAAATACATCTATGCTGAAATGGAGGATTTTGTAGAAAATTACATAAAACAATTTGATAATTATACTAAAATACCTGTTCATTTTGTAGGTTCAATAGCTTTTTATTTAAAAGAAGAATTAATAGAAGTTTTAACCAAACACAATATTAAAATTGGTAACGTGCTACGAAGACCAATTGATGGTTTAATTGCCTACCACTTAATTAATAACTAACATTTAAAACCTGATTTTCAAGTCAGGTTTTTTCAATTTTAAGACTATAAATTAATAATGACTTTATTAGTAATTAATGCTCTAGATCTTCAATAGCTGCTTATCTTGTTTGTAGTAAAACAAACTATTTGTTTGTTTTTTTAAAAATGACTATATTTGTGTAAACTTAAATAGTTATTTTTGTGAGTGATACCAATAAGCTTAAGATTTTCAATGATCCTATATATGGTTTCATTTCAATTCCAAATATTTTAATTTACGATTTAATTCAACATCCCTATTTTCAGCGTTTACGAAGGATCTCCCAAATGGGAATGTCCTATTTGGTTTATCCTGGTGCACACCACACTAGGTTTCATCATGCACTAGGTTGTATGCATATTATGCAAAAAGCAGTACAAACACTTCGTTTTAAAGGTATTGCAATTTCAAATGAAGAAGAAAACGCACTTTTCATAGCTATTTTATTGCACGATATTGGCCATGGCCCTTTTAGTCATGCTATGGAAAACAGTATAGTGGAAGAGGTGCATCATGAAGAAATCTCCTTAATATTCATGAATGCTTTGAACAATGAATTTGAAGGAAAATTAGATTTAGCCATTAAAATTTTTAAAGGAGAATACCATCGAAAATTTATGCTGCAATTAATATCCAGTCAACTTGATATGGATAGGATGGACTATTTAAAACGGGATAGTTTTTATAGCGGTGTGGCGGAAGGAAATATTAACAGCGACCGATTGATTCAGATGATGAATGTGCGAAATGATGCATTAGTTATTGAAGAAAAAGGAATTTATTCAGTAGAAAAATTTCTGGTTTCTAGAAGACTTATGTATTGGCAAGTCTATCTTCACAAAACATCAGTAGTTGCAGAAATGACACTCACTAAAATATTAAAAAGAGCCAAAGAGTTGACTCAAAGAGGCATTGTTTTATCTTGTAGTGAGCCACTTTCTTTCTTTTTAAATAATAAGATATCCCTAACTTCGTTCGATGAAGATGCATTGAAAATATTTGCATTATTAGATGATTATGATGTTTTGGGAGCAATAAAATCATGGCAATTCCATTCTGATTTTGTGTTAAGTTCACTAAGTAAGATGATTATTAATCGTGATTTATTAAAGATAATTCTGCTTGATGAAAAATCAGATACGGAGAAATTACTTAACTATAAAAATAAATTAATTACTTTGTATTCCATTTCCGACAAAGAAGCAGCCTATTTTGTTTTTAAAGGAAAATTAAAAAATCAAGCATATAATAAGCAAAGTGAACCTATTAGTATATTAAAAAAAGACGACACGATTGAAAATTTATCAGACTCATCAGATCAATTACAGGTAAGAGCTCTATCTAAAGCAGTTACCAAATATTTTGTCTGTTTTCCAAAAGTGTTATTAGACACTTAGTGTTTAAATTTAATTTTATATTTTTGCAACTCTAAAAAGAGCATTAATGTTGCAGAAAATCATAAGAAATGCTTGCTCAATAAAGTTAGAATAAAATATATAATTTAAATAAATGAAATTCACAGCAGAGCAAATTGCGGGGATATTAGACGGAGAAGTAGTAGGTAATCCTAATGCGGAAGTTTATAAATTATCTAAAATTGAAGAAGGTTCAATTGGCTCGCTTACTTTTTTGTCGAATCCAAAATATCAAAATTATATTTATTCTACTCAGGCTACTATTACTATTGTAAATAATAGCTTTGAACCAGAACAACCTATATTAACTACTTTAATAAAAGTAGATGATGCCTACCAATCTTTTTCCAAACTATTAGAATACTACAATCAAGTTAAATTAATGAAATCTGGAATCGAGCAACCATCGGTAATTTCAGAAAGCGTAACCTACGGGGATGACTTGTATTTAGGGAGTTTTTGTTATGTTGGCAAGAATGTGAAAATTGGTAATAATGTAAAAATTTACCCAAACACTTACATTGGTGATAATGTAATTATTGGCAATAATTGTATTTTTTTCGCAGGGGTTCGAATATATTCCGAAACCGAAATAGGTAATAATTGTGTAATTCATTCTGGGGCAATTGTTGGATCAGATGGATTTGGCTTTGCTCCACATGACGATGGTACTTTCAGCAAAATTCCACAAATTGGGAATGTTATTTTTGAGGACGATGTTGAAATTGGTTCTTGTACAACTATTGATCGGGCTACAATGGGTTCAACAATTATTCGAAAAGGGGTTAAATTAGACAATCAAATACAAATTGCACATAATGTAGAAATTGGCGAAAACACCGTTATTGCCGCGCAAACTGGTATTGCCGGTTCTACAAAAGTTGGTAAAAATTGTATGATCGGAGGGCAAGTAGGTGTTGCAGGACATATAACAATTGGTGATAATGTGAGAATTCAAGCGCAATCAGGCATAGGAAAATCTCTAAAAGATGGTGAAATTGTACAAGGATCACCAGCATTTAATTATGCAGATTTTAGTAAATCATTTGTTCATTTTAGAAACTTGCCTAAAATTGTAAATGATTTAGATGCATTAAAAAAGAAATTAGAATAAAAATTTATAACAATAACATTAATTATGGTGAAGCAAAAAACCATCAAAAGTGAAATTTCACTAACAGGGGTTGGATTACATACAGGAAAAGAAGTTACAATGACTTTTAAACCAGCTCCAATTAATAACGGTTTTACTTTTGTAAGAGTTGATTTAGAGGGAAGCCCTATCATTGAAGCGGATGCTAACTATGTAGTGAATACCCAACGCGGAACAAACCTAGAAAAATTAGGAGTTAAAATACAAACATCCGAGCATGTTTTAGCTGCATTTGTGGGTCTTGATGTAGATAATGTTATCATCGAATTAAATGAGTCTGAACCCCCAATAATGGATGGATCTTCTAAGTTTTTTGTAGAAGCTATCGAAAAGGCAGGCGTAGTTGAACAAGATGCGGAACGTAAATATTATGTAGTAAAAGAAGTTATTTCTTTTTTAGACGAAGCAACTGGAAGTGAAATTATTGTTATGCCATCGGATGATTATCAGGTAACTGCAATGGTAGATTTTGGGACTAAAGTATTAGGGACTCAAAATGCAACACTAAAAAATATCGCCGATTTTAAAACTGAAATCTCCAATGCCAGAACTTTTAGTTTCTTACATGAATTAGAAAGTTTATTAAATGAGGGATTGATAAAAGGAGGTGATTTAAACAATGCTATAGTTTATGTTGATAAAGAGATTTCCACAGAAACTATGGAAAGTCTTAAAAAAGCATTTGGTAAAGACCAAATATCAGTTAAAGAAAACGGAATTTTAGATAACCTCACATTGCATTATCCAAACGAAGCAGCTCGTCATAAATTGCTGGATGTTATTGGCGATTTAGCTTTAATAGGAATTCGTCTCAAAGGAAAAGTAATTGCCAATAAACCAGGTCATTTTGTAAATACTCAGTTTGCAAAAAAAATGGCTAAAATTATTAAAATTGAGCAAAAGAATTACGTTCCGGTTTATGATTTAAATTTACCTCCATTAATGGATATTCACCAAATTATGAATATCTTGCCGCACAGACCACCATTTTTATTGATTGATAGAATCATAGAAATGTCAAGCTCACATGTTGTTGGAATGAAAAATGTAACTATGAATGAAAATTTCTTTATGGGTCATTTTCCAGATGCTCCAGTTATGCCGGGGGTTTTAATTGTAGAAGCTATGGCGCAATCGGGTGGAATCTTAGTGTTAAGCACCGTTCCAGACCCAGAGAATTATTTAACTTATTTTATGAAAATTGATAATGTGAAATTCAAACATAAAGTATTGCCAGGTGATACACTACTATTTAAATGCGATTTAATTACCCCTATTAGAAGAGGGATTTGTCACATGCAAGCTAATGCTTATGCAAATGGAAGATTAGTGGCCGAAGCTGAATTAATGGCTCAAATAGCTAAAAAACAATAAAGAGGTTGTAAATTTTGATTATTGGGATAATAACTATATCAGATTTCCACCACAAAAAATAAATAAATATGAATCAACCATTAGCATATGTTCATCCAGGCGCTAAAATCGCAAAAAACGTTGTAATTGAACCCTTTACAACCATTCATAATAATGTAGAGATTGGTGAAGGAACCTGGATAGGTTCTAACGTTACCATTATGGAAGGTGCTCGAATAGGTAAAAATTGTAATATTTTTCCGGGAGCAGTAATTTCTGCAATTCCCCAAGATTTAAAATTTGGCGGCGAAGATTCTCTTGCAATAATTGGAGATAATACTACTGTTAGAGAATGTGTTACCATTAATAGAGGAACTATTGCTTCAGGTCAAACTAAGATTGGAAATAATTGTCTTATCATGGCAACAGCTCATATTGCTCACGATTGTCATATTGGCGATTATGCTATTATCGTTAATGGTGTTGCGTTGGCGGGTCACGTAATTGTAGGAAATTATGCTATTATAGGTGGATTGGCTGCATTGCACCAATTTATTCATGTTGGAGATCATGCAATGATTTCCGGTGGATCTTTAGTTCGTAAAGATGTGCCTCCTTATACCAAAGCCGCAAAAGAGCCTTTATCCTATGTAGGCATTAACTCGGTTGGTTTGAGAAGAAGAGGTTTTACTTCTGAAAAAATTAGAGAAATTCAAGATATTTACAGAATATTATATCAAAAAAACTACAACACATCCCAAGCAGTAGGTATTATTGAAGGCGAAATGGCAGCATCTCCAGAACGTGACGAAATTTTAGATTTTATTCGTAATTCTTCACGTGGTATAATGAAAGGATATTCAGGAGGTTATTAATATTCAATAATCAGATAATAAAAACAAAAAAATATAATAATAAACAAATCAAAATTTTAAAAAAATGGCATCTACTTCAGATATTAGAAACGGATTATGCATTAAATATAATCATGATATTTATAAAATCATTGAATTTCTTCATGTTAAACCAGGAAAAGGCCCTGCTTTTGTGAGAACTAAATTAAAAAGTTTAACTAACGGAAAAGTATTAGACAACACTTTTTCTGCGGGTCATAAAATTGAAGATATTCGTGTGGAAACTCAAACTTTTCAGTATTTATATGCTGAAGGAGATCAATTTCATTTTATGAATACAGAATCGTACGAGCAAATAACCTTAGATAAAAAAATTCTTGATGCTCCTGATTTGTTAAAAGAAGGAACTTTGGTGATGGTTCAAATCAATACTGAAAACGAAATGCCACTTTCTGTTGATATGCCGGCTTCTATAGTGCTTGAAGTTACTTATGCAGAACCAGGTGTAAAAGGAAATACAGCAACTAATGCAACTAAACCTGCTAAAGTTGAAACTGGAGCATCTGTTAATGTACCTTTATTTATTAATGAAGGAGACAAAATTAAAATTGATACCGCTACAGGTAGCTACATGGAACGCGTAAAAGAATAGTTTACTTAAGTTAAACTACTATAAATCAGTTCTGTAAATGAAATTTAAACAATCACATACCCTTAAAGAAATTGCATCAATTATTGGTTGCACCTATATTGGTGCAGATGATTTTGCTATATATGGCATGAATGAGATTCATGTTGTTACTTCAGGCGATATTGTTTTTGTTGACCATCCTAAATACTATGATAAAGCACTACAATCTGAAGCAACTGTAGTTTTAATAAATAAAGAAGTTGATTGTCCGGAAGGAAAAGCATTACTCATTTCAGAAGATCCATTTAGAGATTTCAACAAACTTACTAATCATTTTAGACCTTTTACTTCAGCAAGTGTTTCTATTTCTGAATCGGCTTTAATAGGAGCAGGGACAGTAATTCAACCCAATTGTTTTATTGGTCATAATGTAACTATTGGAAGTAATTGTACTATACATTCTAATGTTTCCATTTATGATAATTGTGTAATTGGAGATAACGTAATTATTCAAGCGGGGACAATTCTTGGTGCTGATGCTTTTTATTACAAAAAACGCGATGAAGGTTTTGACCAACTCCTTTCGGGAGGAAGAGTAGTTATTGAAAACAATGTAGGAATAGGCGCTCTATGTACTATTGACAAAGGAGTTACAGGCGATACCACCATTGGCGAAGGCACTAAAATTGACAATCAAGTACACGTTGGTCATGATACAATAATTGGCAAAAAATGTCTTATTGCTGCTCAAACAGGTATTGCAGGTTGCGTTATTATTGAAGATGAAGTTACCCTTTGGGGACAAGTGGGAACCACTAGCGGAATAACAATTGGTTCTAAAGCAGTTATTTTAGGGCAAACCGGAGTAACAAAATCAGTGGAGGGTGGTAAATCTTACTTCGGGACTCCAATTGAAGAATCTCGAGAAAAATTAAAACAGTTAGCCAATATTAAACGTATTCCTGAACTTTTTAAAAATCAAAAATAATGACACCAAAAGAATTAGTTTTAGATTTTTATAAAAATGATCTGATTTTAAATCAATCGGAAGTTAATGAATTTTTGCATCCTGAATTAATAATTGAGTGGAATAGTAGCAAAGGATTTATACAAATGGATAGAAATGATGTATTAAACCTTACTTTAGATTTGAAAAAAGCCTATGTACGATCCAAAATGAGGATTACCCATATAATTGAAGAAGGTGCTATGGTATCAGTTCGTTATTCACACTTCGTAAAGACATTTGAAAACCCAAGAGAGGAAATGCTTTTGGCGCATTTTTTTGTAATTTGGGAGATTAAAGACAATAAACTTTTTCGAGGGTATCAAATGAGTCAATTCAATTAGTAATACATTTAGTAATAAGTAAGATTTTTAAAAAAAAACTGAATACTGAACACTAAATTCTGAACACTTTTTAATACTTTTGCCACACAAAAATTTAAACAAAAAATAACATAATTATCATGAGCGTTTTAGTTAATAAAAATTCAAAAATAATAGTTCAAGGATTTACTGGAAGCGAAGGAACTTTCCATGCACAGCAAATGATTGAATACGGAACAAACGTTGTTGGTGGGGTAACTCCAGGAAAAGGTGGTTCTACGCACTTAGATCGTCCTGTTTTTAATACTGTTAAAGATGCAGTAGATAAAGCAGGTGCGGATACTACAATTATTTTTGTACCACCAGCATTTGCTGCTGATGCAATTATGGAGGCTGCAGATGCCGGAATCAAAGTAATTATTTGTATCACAGAAGGTATTCCAGTTGCCGATATGATTAAAGCCTACGCTTACATTAAAGATAGAGAATGCAGATTAATTGGTCCTAACTGCCCTGGTGTTATTACTCCGGGTGAAGCTAAAGTTGGAATTATGCCAGGTTTTGTTTTCAAAAAAGGGACTGTAGGTATTGTTTCTAAATCAGGAACCTTAACTTATGAAGCTGCAGACCAAGTGGTAAAACAAGGTTTAGGAATAACTACTGCAATTGGAATTGGTGGAGATCCAATTATTGGAACTACAACAAAAGAAGCGGTAGAATTGTTAATGAACGATCCTGAAACTAATTGTATTGTTATGATTGGAGAAATTGGTGGTCAACTTGAAGCAGATGCTGCTAAATGGATTAAAGCTGATGGTAATCGTAAACCAGTTGTTGGTTTTATTGCTGGTGAAACTGCTCCGAAAGGCCGTACAATGGGTCATGCAGGTGCAATTGTTGGAGGTTCTGATGATACTGCTGAAGCTAAAAAACAAATTATGAGAGAATGTGGTATTCACGTTGTTGATTCTCCAGCTGAAATAGGTAAAAAAGTAAAAGAAGTTTTAGGATAGGACTAAATTTTTTTTCAATATTTAAGAAGCTCTACTTTATAGTAGAGCTTCTTTTTTGAATAAAATTATCAAATTAGTATTTTTCGTTTCATCAAATACGATATCCATAAAAATTAGCAGTTAAATTATTAAAGCAAATACTTTATAGATTTAATAAAATAAATTTGTAAAATATTTAAAAATATGGATAACGTTTATATTAAAGGAACAGGTTCTTATGCACCAGAAAATGTAGTCAAAAACGACTTTTTTGATACAATTGGATCATCAGATGAATGGATATTTTCCAAACTTGGAATTAAAGAACGAAGAATCTCAACAGGCGAAGTAACCAGTGATTTAGCTTATAAGGCAGGATTAAGAGCAATTGAAAATGCTAATTTATCTGTTGATGATATTGATTTAATTATTGTAGCAACGACCACTCCAGATAGACCAGCTCCTTCTTCTGCTTGCTTCGTTCAAGACAAATTAAAAGCACACAAAGCAGTAGCATTTGATGTTTCGGCTGTTTGTTCTGGTGCTTTGTTTAGCATTGCAATTGGAGTACAGTTTGTAAAAACAGGAATGTATAAAAACGTGTTGGTTATTGGTGCAGATACCTTTTCTAGCATCATCGATTGGGACCGACGCGATGCTGTTTTCTTTGGAGATGGAGCAGGAGCACTGGTACTTTCAGCTACCAAAGAGGATAAAGGATTTATTGATTTTAATTTGCATTCAGATGGAGAAGGTAAAGAACATTTTACGGTTCTTGCTGGAGGTTCAGAAAATCCAGCTAGTGAACAAACGGTTGCTAACAAAATGCATTATTTCAAAATGAATGGTAAAGAAGTTTTCGATACAGCTACTAAGGTAGTACCTATAAGTATTAATGAAATCTTAGCAAAAAACAACCTAAAAATTGAAAATATCGATTTTATGTTGCCGCACCAACCAAGCATTCGAATACTGAAAGAAATTGCAGAAAAAATAAATTTACCTTTTGAAAAAGTAAAAACAAATATGGACCGTTATGCCAATACTTCTGGTGGAACGGTTCCAATCATTTTAGATGAAGTGCATCGAAATAACGAATTCAAAGAAGGGGATATTCTGCTTTTTGCTGCAGTAGGCGCAGGTTGGACATGGGGAACCGCATTATATAAATGGTAATTTTTTAAACAATTTAAATATAAAACAATGTTTACAAATAAAACTTTTTTGATCACAGGAATAGCGGACGAAAACTCTCTAGCGATGTTCGTAGCAAAAAAAATAATTCAAAACGGAGGTAAAGTAGTTTGCACCGGACTTGGAGTAAGTGAATTTCATAACAATTTGTCAGAAAAAGCAACCCAGTTTTTAAATAAAAATTTTGAAGATTTTAAACAATCCGTACAAAATGAATTAGGTTCTGTTTCTACTGAAATTTTAGATGTTACTTTGGATGCTAATATCGAGTCCTTTGCACAAAAGTTAAAAGAAAAAAATATAAAATTAGATGGTTTTTTACATGCTATCGCAATGGATAAAACCATCCGAAAAAAAGAAGTAAAACCATTATTAGAAGTTACTAAAGACGAATTTTGTGATACAATGGAAGTTTCGGCATTTTCATTAATCCGAATAGCACATTATTTATATAAGTACGATATAATTCAACCAGGTTCGTCTATTTGTTCCTTGAGTTATATTGCTGCTGCAAAAGTAACGTTTCATCCTTATAGAAACATGAGTATTGCAAAAGCGGCTTTGGAACGCATCACAATTGAATTGGCAGATGAATTAGGTCGAAAAAATGGTACTCGTGTAAATGCTATTCGTTTTTCTCCTTATATGGGAAGCAAGGCGGGAACTGCAACATTAAACCATGAAGATTTTGACACCTCCAATAAATTAAGTCCTTTAGGAAATGCAACCCCCGACGATTTGGCAAATGAAGTAATTCACTTGTTTCGACTTAATGGAAGAATTACTGGTGAAATTCGCCATGTGGATGGAGGATACAACATTATGGGATAAATAAAACTAAAAATTCTCAAATTTTATAATAAATATAACTTGCGAATTTGTATTACTTTTAATATTCTAATTCAAAAATGGATTTGACCATTTAGAATCAGTATAAACCGCCGTTCCTGATAATGTTTTTATAAATGCAATTACCGAATTTACTTCGGTAGTAGTTACATGCAATTGTTGTCCGTTACCGTTTTGATTTAGTTTTTGATCTAAATTCGTATTTCCAGGAGCTACCGTAATGTTTCCATAATGAGCAATAACTTGTTCTAAAGTTGTAAAAACCCCAGAATGCATCATCGGTCCATTTAAAGTTCCGTTTGGTTTTACTAAATTTCGCAAAGTTGGAGCTCTAGTAATATTAAGATCTACTCCAGTGCCATTCATATTTACAATTACTCCATTGTTATGTGAGTTAACCATAATATCAAATTCAGGGACTTTATGGCATTGTGCGCATGCTAAACCACCAGAAATTCTATTGCCAGTGTTATCAAAAACGGTTGATGTTAAAAATAAATTTTTGCCTTGATTTTCTTCATTAGTAAAATTAGGAAAAGTTTCACTGTCCGTTGCTACTTGACTTCTACCTGTATCATATTTAGAATCAAACGATTGAATGCTTTTTACAAATTGTGCTAATGCCAATTGCATTTTGCTTTCCGTAATTTCTTCTGTACCATAAACAAATTTAAACAACTCTTTATAATAACCAATGGCACTTAATTTTGTAATTAAATCTGCAAATGATGCATCTCCGTTAAGACCACTATAGCCCATTTCATCATGATTTTTAATAGGCATCGAAGTTTGCGTTTCTAATGAACTGACTCTTTCGTCCCAAAAGAATTTAAATTCAGAAGCGAAACGAGTGTTAATAAGTCGCATAGAATGTCTTTCCGTAGTTCCGTATGCTCCGCTACTAGCTAGTGCAACATCTCCAAAAGCATTGGCTTGTTGGTGGCACGAAGAACAGGATACAGAATTATTATAAGATAAATTTTTATCGTAAAATAAAACTCTTCCGAGTGTGGCTCCCTTGTTGGTAATAGAATTTCCAAGGATTGTATTATCTTTGGTTATATAAGAGGGTACTGTTTGGCCTGCGTAATCAATTAGATTTTCCAGATCTATTTTTGTGCCAAATGCAGCTTTAACATTTGGATAATTGCTCACATCTACATAAGTAGCATCCGACTTACTGCATGAATTTAGTACTATAATGATTATAAATGAACTAATTATTTTTAATGATTTCATAATCTGAAAGTATAAGATTGTAAATATAATAAAAGAAATTAAATTTTAAGCATTTCATTAATTAGCAAAATTCAGACTAATTAACTTAATTTGAATTTCATATATTTGCAACGCAATTATTAAAAATAAATACTATTATTGATATGAAATTATTAGAAGGAAAAGTTGCCATAATTACTGGAGCAAGTCGTGGAATTGGGAGTGGAATTGCAAAAGTTTTCGCTCAACACGGAGCTAATATTGCATTTACTTATAGTGCTTCTGCAGAGTCTGCTTTGGTTTTAGAAAATGAACTAAATGCATTAGGAATTAAGGCTAAGGGATATCAATCGAATGCTGCTGATTTTAACGAAGCACAAAAATTAGTTGATGATGTATTGGCTGAATTTGGAACAGTTGACGTGTTAATTAATAACGCTGGTGTCACTAAAGATAATTTATTAATGCGAATGAGTGAAGAGGATTTTGATAAAGTAATTGAAATCAACTTAAAGTCAGTTTTCAATATGACTAAAGCAGTACAAAAAATAATGCTGAAAAATCGTAGAGGCTCTATTGTAAATATGAGCAGTGTAGTAGGGGTGAAGGGTAATGCAGGACAGTCTAATTATGCAGCTTCAAAAGCTGGAATGATTGGATTTACTAAATCTATCGCTCTAGAGTTAGGCTCTAGAAATATTCGTTGTAATGCTATTGCGCCGGGGTTTATAGAAACCGAAATGACTGCTAAATTAAATGATGATGTGGTTCAAGGTTGGAGAGATTCTATTCCATTAAAACGCGGCGGAACTCCTGAAGACGTTGCAAATGCTTGTCTTTTCTTTGCATCAGATATGAGTACTTATGTATCTGGGCAAGTAATGAACGTTTGTGGCGGAATGCTCACTTAATAAAAAAATTTTATAAATAAAGTTTTATAATAGTATATACATGGACCAATCCACTATTTTATTAGTATTCCTATCTGTTATAATAGCTGGTGGATTATCGTATTTTCAATATTTTTTTAAAGCTAAAAGCAAGTCAAAAGTAACATTACTTTTGGCTTTATTGCGTTTCTTGACTCTATTTGGGTTGTTATTACTTTTGATTAATCCTATATTAAGTAGAAGTACTTACGAAACAATAAAAACGCCATTACCTATTATTGTAGATAATTCAAGTTCTATTGTAGATTTAAAAGCTAATAAAGTTTCTCAAGAAGTTTATGAAAAACTAAATTCTAATTCCGACTTAAAAAATAAGTTTGATGTGCAATCCTACAGTTTTGATTCGGATTTTCAATCGGCAGAAACTTTTGATTTTAAGGGTAAACAAACTAATTTAGATGCTGTAGCAGAGAATTTAAAAAGTATTTATAAAAACCGTTCTTTTCCAACAGTATTAATTTCTGATGGAAATCAAACTACTGGTTCTGATTATGTATTTAGTTTTGATGCCTATAATAAAGTATATCCTTTAGTAGTAGGGGATACAACTACTTATTTGGATTTAAAAATCAATACAATTAATGTTAACAAATATGCTTTTCACAAGAATAAATTTCCAGTAGAAGTATTTTTGCACTATTCAGGAACTAAATCAGTAAACGCTAAATTTTCGATTACCCAAGGTAATGAAGTGCTTACAAGTCAAAGTGTTTCTTTTTCCCAAAATAAAAAATCGGAGGTGATTAATGTTCTATTACCTGCAGAAAAATCGGGGTTACAAATTTATAATGCTAAGATATCCTCATCAGAAACGGAAAAGAACACCTATAACAATTCTAAAAAATTTGCTGTAGAAGTCATTGATCAAAAATCAGAAATTGCTTTAATTTCTTCAATAAACCATCCTGATTTAGGCGCTTTAAAACGTGCAATTGAAACTAATGCACAGCGTAAGGTTACAATACTTAAACCAAACCAAGTCAATAGTTTAAATAATTTTAACGTTTTAATTTTGTACCAACCAACTGCCGAATTTAAGTCGGTTTTGGAAGCAAATAGAAATCTTAAAATTAATACTTTTATTATTACTGGAAACAAAACTGATTTTGGATTCTTGAACCAACAACAATCTGATTTTGAATTTAAAATGTCTTCCCAAAAAGAAGATTACTTAGCAAATTTCAACAGTGATTTTAATGTATTTGCTATTGATAATATCGGTTTTGAAAATTTTCCGCCTTTAGAAAATCCTTTCGGCACAATTTCTGCAAAACCTAATGTTTCAGTATTGCTAACTTCTAGTATTAGAAATGTTGCTACAAATGCGCCTTTACTGGCATTTTCAGAAGCTTCTGGAAAACGTTCTGCCTATTTATTTGGTGAAAATATCTGGAAATGGAGAGCAGAAAGTTTTGTTAGTAAAAAAACTTTTGAATCATTTGATGTCTTTGTTGATAAAACTATTCAGTTTTTAGCTTCAAACGATTCTAAGAAATTCTTAATTGTAAATCATGAAAGGTTTTATAATTCCAGTGATGCTATAGAAATAACAGCACAATACTTCAATAAAAATTACGAATTTGATGAAAAAGCGCGCTTAACAATAGCTGTTACAAATACTAAAAACAAACAAGTTAAAAAATACGATTTATTAAAAACAACATCTAATTTTAAAGTAAATCTTGACGGATTGACTCCAGGTAATTATTCGTTTACTGTGAAAGAGTTAAATTCTAATGCCAGTTATTCTAGTAGTTTTGAAATAATTGATTTTGATATTGAAAAACAATTTGTAAATCCAGATGTGGCAAAATTGAAACAATTAGCTTCCCAAACTAAAGCTGCAGTTTATGTTCCAAACCAAGTAGATGCTCTAATAAAAGTTTTGCTTAACAATGATGATTATAAAGCAGTACAAAAAGACGTGGTACAAAAAACACCATTAATAGATTGGTATTGGTTATTAGTTCTTATTTCAATTTCACTAGCAAGCGAATGGTTTATTAGAAAATACAATGGATTATTGTAATACCTGCTTGAACACTATCTCATTCGTTGTGTCGGTTTTGTGCTTCATAATAATAGGGTTAGCATAGACTGTTTGGTAAAAAAAAGTAAATTAAGTAAATTAAGTAAAATAAATTGGTATGGATCCAATGCTGAATTTATGCGATTAAATTTAATTCCATCCAAACAGTTTGTAGTATTATAAAAGTCCAAGATCCAAATCCATTTGCTACTTAATCTGCAATTTTGTTATCAAAACTCAGTAAATAAATATGTTGTGAAGGATAATTATTTATTTGTTTTTAATTTTATTTTATTCACAAACTTAGTTCTTTAATATTAAATTAATATTTACTTAAAACTGTCTATTAGCAACTTCAATTTTTCTATTTCTATTTTATTATCGTTAAATTTATAGTAAAATTAAATTATTTATTTATCAAAGTTATAATATCAATTAATTTGTAATTGGTAGAACCTATTTACTGTTTTTAAGGTTTTTAATTTGTATATAAAAATAGACTTTCTTTATAATTATGAGTAACGAAACGTAATACTTTTATTTTAAATTTTATGGCGAAAATATTAATTATTGAAGATGAGTTAGGAATTTCTAATTTTTTAACCCAAGGATTAGAAGAAGAGGGATATGAAATTATAAATACTAATAATGGAATTACCGGATTAGAGTTGGCATTGAATCAAAAAGTAGATTTAATTTTACTTGATTGGATGCTTCCAAAAATGTCTGGTATTGAAGTATGCAAAAAGATTAGAGAAAAAAATAAATTAGTTCCAATTTTGTTTTTAACAGCTCGTGACACCATTCAAGACACCATTGAAGGATTAAAAGAAGGAGCAAATGATTATATTAAGAAGCCTTTTAGTTTTGAAGAATTATTAGAACGAATTAAAATACATTTTAGACACAATAATTCGGAGGAAATTTTAACACTAGGCAAAATAATAATTGATATAGCAAAACATGAAGTAATTGCTGACGGTAAAATAATATTATTTACTCAAAAAGAATATGCACTTTTGGCTTATTTACTTAAAAATAAAGGTAGAGTTTGTACCAGAACAGAAATAATAGAAAAAGTTTGGAACATTTATTTTGAATATGATTCCGGAGTTATTGATGTTTTTATGAATTCTATAAGAAAAAAATTAAATATTAATAAAGATAACGATATTTTAAAAACCATTAGAGGTATTGGTTATATTGCTAATGACAATTAACTATGAATAATTTATCCTTAAAAAATAGAATTGCTTTTTTCTATATAATATCTGCTGCATTGTTGATATTTATAGTATTTTTTTCTATTTATAACATGGTTTCTATTACAGTAAATGCTAAAATAAATGACCATTTAAAATCAGAGGTTAAAGAATATAGACATAAATTAAGTTATACAGAAGATGAAAAAATAGAATTTATTGACCATGAAGAATGGGAAAACAGAGAGCATAATGAAGTATCAGTTGATCCTGTTTTCTTACAAGTAACGGATAGTGAAGGTGCTATTATTGAAAAATCAGTTAATTTAAAAAATAAAGAGTTGTTATTTGAAAAGAACCTTAAGATTCAAAAAATAGCTAACTTCAAAATATCGGATAAAAGTATTCGTCAAATTCAAGTTCCATTATTTGAAAAAGAAAAAATTATAGGATATTTGATGGTAGCAGTTTCAATAGAGGAAGAAAATGCCATTCAAGAAAAACTTATTTCAATTTTGCTTATTCTATTTCCTTTTGTTTTGGTTTTATTATTTTTTATTGCGCAATTTATTGCAGGAAGAATTATAAAGCCAATTAATTCTATAATTATTGTTTCCGATTCAATTAATAATAATAATTTAAAAACTAGAATTCCTTTACCCAAAAATAAAGACGAATTATATACACTGTCCAAAACTATTAATAATCTATTAGATAGAATTGAAAATACTATTGAACGAGAAAAGCAATTTGCTTCGGATGCATCCCATGAATTACGGACTCCTTTAGCAGTTATTAAAGGAACTCTTGAAGTTTTAATTCGAAAACCTAGAAATACAGAAGAATACCAACAAAAAGTAAATTTTTGTATAACTGAAGTAGATAGAATGAATAATTTAGTGGATCAATTATTGCTACTAGCTCGATTTGAAAATCAAAAACTTTTTCTTAAAATCAAAAAACAAAATCTAAATGAATTAGTAAATGAAGTACTATTTCAATTTGAGGACAGTTTACTAGAAAAACAAATATTCATTTTACAAAATAGTGAAAATATATTTTTTGTAAATACCGATAAATATCTACTTTCTATTGTTCTTCATAATTTAATTTCGAATGCAGTAAAATATTCTAAAGAAAAAGGAACTATTAAGATTGAAATTGAAATGCAAGGTTCCAAAACAATATTAAAAGTAATGGATCAAGGTATTGGTATTTCAAAAGATGAAATTGAAAAAGTTTTTAATGCATTTTACAGAACTAATTACGCCAATAATCACCCAGAAATAAAAGGAATAGGTCTAGGTCTTTCAATTGCTAAAAGATTATGCAATGTCTTAAATATTGAAATTGCAATAGACAGCGAAGAGAATAAAGGAACTTCCATAATATTAAGCATCTATTAATTTGCTTTTGACATTATCAATTAAAAAAAAAATGTATCTTTAATATTTAATCTTGAATTATAGAAAATATGAACGATGCTCATTTACATATGGTGGTAAACCATTTTCCAATTATTGGTATTATTTTGGGATTAGGTATTTTATTTACTGGGGTTTTATTAAAAAATAATTCAGTAAAAAATACTGCTTATGGATTGTTTATTGTAGCTGCAGTATTTGCAGCATTTAGCATTGGAACTGGAGATGGTGCTGAAGAGATGGTAGAAGACATGCCAAATGTAGGTAAAAACATTATTCATATTCATGAAGAAATTGCCGAAAAACTAGCAATCGCACTCTATCTATTAGGAGTTGTTTCAATTATTGGAATTTATCTTACTATTAAAAACCATTCTAAGGCGAAACTAATTTCTTTTGTTGCTATCATCTTAGCAATTATTGGAGTATTTCTTGCTCAAAAAACTGGTACAACTGGAGGAGAAATTCGCCATACAGAAATTAGAGATAGAACTACTTTAATTATTGTTTCTCCGGACGAAAAAAAAGATAGGGATGATTAATCTATTTTTTTTCTAGTAATTGTGACTGACTCTTCCACCTTTCAATAAGCATAGTTATAATACGTTTATTAAAATTAGAGGGGTTTTTGGAATATTCAATATATTCTCCAATAGAAAACAATCCAATAACAACTCCTATTAGTTGATTTCTAAACACAACATCCGAGATTGAAACATTTTCTATGTAACTAATTCTTTTTTCTAATGATAGATTAAAAAATACATTTTTATTCTTTGTGGCATAAGTAATAAAAAGTTCAATTAATAAATCATTTTGAAATTTCAAAATAGGCCGTAAAGTATTATTTTGAAACAATTCTTCCCAAGAAATATTCTCTGTTAATGTTCCTATTGTTTCGTTTCGTAATGCTTTTATTTTAGCGTCTCTTTCTTTCATAAATGTAATAATAAAAAAACCTTTGTTAAAAAAAAACAAAGGTTTGTAAATAAATATTTTAAATTGTAGTTAATAAACTAAATTAGTTTATTTTTTTTCATCCCAATCACAATGTATTTTATTTTTAGCTAAAGAATAAGTTATACCTAAAGAGGTATAAACTGAAAATGAAGATTGGTTTAAAGAACGATCAGCTAAATTTCCATCCCAGGTATAAAACTGTTTGAAGTTTTGTACTAAAGTCAAATCACTTATTAATGAAATCTTTTTATTTAATCTAAATTCAGGTGAAAATCCGAACATTAATCCTAAATTGTTATCTTTTTTCGGTAAATCCGGATTGTAGGACTTTAATTTAGATATTTGTATACCACCGTGAAGCAAAATATTAAATTTACCCATTGGTTTTTCAATATCAAACAATCTTGCAGAGTTAATTACGCCTTGCATGCCAACAGTAAATGCATCTAGTTCAAATGGTTTGCTATTATTTTCTTGATTGTTATTTAATTTAAAATAACCAAAATCCAATTTAACTCCAAATTTAGGACTTATCATATATCTTGCACCTAAATTAATAGAATTTGTAATTATTGTTCCAAATTTATGGGCATCATAATATCCTTCCGTATAGGGTCTAATTCCTTTAGCTTGTCCAGTACTAAATTCGACAATTAATTTATCAGTATCTAAAAAAGGAGTTTTCTTTATTTCCTGTGATTTGGCAGAAATAGTTGCAACAACTAAAATTGCTAGAATAATAACTTTTTTCATAATTAGGTTTATTTATAAATTTGGGAAAAATCAGACAAATATAATTTTTTAAATTAAATCAACAACTTTTTTAAAGTAAATTATACATTAAATTATTAAATTTGGTAAAAATACACAACAATGAGAATTTCTTTAATTTTTGTAACCGTCGACATATTAATTATTAAAGAAATTGATGCTACAAATTCCATTTTGCTAATTAAAAGAAAAAACGATCCTTTCAAAGATTCTTGGGCTTTGCCTGGAGGATTTGTAGATGAAAATGAAGATTTAGAAGCAGCTGCTAAAAGAGAGCTTCAAGAAGAAACTAAAATTAAAATTGATAATTTAGAACAGCTTAAAGCTTTTGGAAAGCCATTTCGAGACACTAGGAGTCATGTGGTTTCTGTTGCCTTTATTGGTTTTGTACCTCCAGAAACTTCTGCATTCGCTAGCGATGATGCGAAAGAAGCGAAATGGTTTTCGGTTAATGATTTGCCTAAATTAGCTTTTGATCATGATGAAATCATTAATTTTGGAATTTTAAAATTTAATATAAAATGAGGTTTCATACTAGAAAATGGGTTAAACCCGAAGATTTAAATCCAAATAGCACTTTGTTTGGAGGAAGGTTACTTGCTTGGATTGATGAAGAAATCGCTTTATATGCTATTATTCAGCTAGAAAGCCCGAGAATTGTAACTAAACACATGTCGGAGATTAATTTTCGAAGTTCTGCAAAACAAGGAGATATTATTGAAATAGGTATTGATGTTATAAAGTTTGGCACAACCTCCTTGACATTAACTTGCAAGGTGAGAAATATGATGACCAAAGAAATTATCATTACTATTGATCATATTACAATGGTAAGTGTTAATTTAGAGGGTAAACCGCAAGCACATGGAAAAACTAAGATTGAATTTGTTAAAGATCGATTAAATAAATAATACTACAAATTTTTATCCGTAGACATTTCATAAATTTCAAGATCAAAATGAGATATAGATGCTATAATATGGTCAAATATATCTGCCATTAAATATTCGTACTGTTCAAATCTTTGGTCTTTAGAAAAAGCATAAATTTCCAGTGGAATTCCTTGAGCAGTTGGTTGCAACTGTCTGCAAATTAATTTCATTTCTTTATTTATTCCAGGGTAATTTTCTAAATAGTTTGTAATGTATTTTCTAAACAATCCAAAATTCGTCATATTTCTACCATTAATTGATAACGATTTATCTACATTGTAAGTTTTGTTGTATTTGTTAATTTCCAATTGTTTACTATCAATATAATTAGCGATAATTTGAATTTTTTTCATTTTAGTTAACTCTTCTTCATCAAGAAATCGAATGCTTTTAGCTTTGATTAAAACATGTCTTTTTATTCTTCTTCCGTCAGATTTTAGCATGCCTCGCCAATTTCTAAACGAATCTGAAATCAAACTATAGGTAGGTATAGTGGTTGTAGTATTGTCGAAGTTTCTAACTTTTACTGTAGCTAAATTAATTTCAATAACATCTCCATCGGCTCCAAATTTATCAAATGTTATCCAATCACCAATTCGAACCATATCGTTTAATGAAACCTGAACACTTGCAACAAAACCTAATATTGTGTCTCTAAAAATTAAAATAATAATTGCTGAAATAGCTCCTAAAACCCCTAACAAAGTGTTTTTATTAATATCAAAAATTTGCGAAATAATTTCACCACCACTAAAAATCCAAAGCACAATCATGATTACTTGAATGTAACTATCAATTGGCTTATCGCTAAAACGCGGCTGTTCTTTTAAAAAATCACTCGTTGCTTTTAAAACACTTCTAACTATCCACAACGATAACAGAACTATATAAACTCCAACCATTTTTCCAAAAATGGCCTCCCAGTAATCATATTTTTCTAAGATTATAGGAACTGATTTATAGATAAATAAAAACGGAATTAAATATGCAATATATTTTGCTGTTTGATTGGATACTAATAAATCATCAAATTTGGTTTTCGTTTTTTTAGCTACTATAGCCATTGAAGAAATCAATACTAATCGGAAAATTATATAAATTATATAGGATAAAACACATAAGATAAAAATATTGGCAATTAAGCTAATATAAGACGCAGCAAGGTCTCCTAAAGAAATCTTTAGCAACAAAGGATACAACCAACAAAATATTTTTTCTAAAAAATTATGCATTTTTTAAATATTTTTTTTCAATATAAAAAGCACCAAAAGGAATAAGAGAACCTAAGATAACTATTAATAAATCTTTAATAGTCCAATTAAGTTTGTTTTTCATAAAAAAACTTAAGTAAAGGTAACTGATAAAAAGTAAGCCATGGCTCATGCCAATTGGAAATAATAAGGATTTGTAGAGTACTAAATTCGTAGGCTTAATAAATACCATATTTGCTAACAATGCTACATAGGAAAACCCTTCTGCAATTGCAATAAATTTAAATAATTTGATCATATTGTTTATTTTGAATGACAAAATTAAGCAATAACATCAAAAATAAAACTACAAAGTAAGTTACTTTTGTAATTATTTATTAAATATTTATGAGCAAGCGAGATTTAAAAAAATATGTATCCGAATTGAATAAGGAGCAATTGGAAGAGCAAATACTAGAATTGTATGATAAATTCAAAGAAGTAAAGGTTTATTACGACTTTGTTTTTAACCCTAAAGAAACTAATTTAGTAAAAGATGCTAAACTCAAAATTACCAATGAGTATTATCCTGTAAGAGGTAAAAAACCTAAAATGAGAAGATCTACAGCTCAAAAATTCATAAAGCATTTTATTTTACTTGGAGTTGATTGCTACATAATTGCAGACATAATGCTCTACAATATAGAAATTGCTCAGACACTTTCTTCTGAAAAAGAAATAAAACAAGAGGTTTTTTATAAAAGCATGCTAAATTCATTTCAGCAAGCCATTAGTTTTATTATAGAAAAAGGAATTCTAGATGATTTTAAAAGTAGAGTAGTGGCAGTTCAAGAAGAAACCAATACTCAAGAATGGTTCAATAAGGAAGAGTTCAATAACATTATAGAACGATTCAATTATTAATTTCACATATAATTCAAAAATAGTGTTGTGAAACCTTTTTTTAGGTGTAATTTTGCAAAATTGTATAAATTACTATGCCTAAAATAGATTTGCTTGCAGAAATTGAAGATAAAAAAGAACTTTATGGATATCAAATTGATGATATAGATAAGATTTTTGAACGTCTAGATAATGCTCCTAATAATTACCATTTACTTTACCAATTGCCAACAGGTGGTGGAAAAACTGTTATTTTTTCAGAAATAACAAGACGCTATCTAAAACAGCACAATAAAAAAGTAGTTGTTTTAACCCATCGCATTGAACTTTGCAAGCAAACATCCAAGATGCTTAAAGCATTTGATGTTAAAAATAAAATCATTAATAGTACCATAAAAGAATTACCAGATCAAAAAGAATATTCTTGTTTTGTTGCAATGATTGAAACTTTAAAAAACCGACTTAATGATGAAAAATTAGAGATAGAAGATGTTGGTTTAGTGATAATTGACGAAGCTCACTTCAACTCATTTAGGAAGTTATTTAGTGCATTTAGTAATGCTTTTATTCTTGGCGTTACAGCAACTCCTTTAAGTTCTAATATCAAACTACCGATGTATGAAAATTACAACGAATTGATTGTAGGTGATACCATTCAGAATCTTATTGATAACGGATTTTTGGCAAAAGCAACCACTTTTAGTTATGACGTTGGTTTAACATCTTTAAAAGTTGGAATAAACGGAGATTATACAGTTAAATCATCAGATGATTTGTACAGTAATATGGTGATGCAAGAGAAATTATTGCATTCTTATTCAGAAAAATGCTTGGGAAAGAAAACTTTAATTTTTAATAACGGAATAAATACATCACTACATGTTTATGAGAGTTTTAAAAATGCAGGATATAATATTAGACACCTTGATAATACGACTACTACGGAGGATAGAAAAGAAATTTTACATTGGTTTAAGAAAACTCCAGATGCAATTCTAACCTCCGTTGGAATACTAACAACAGGGTTTGATGAGCCAACAGTTGAAAGTATTATTCTAAATAGAGCAACCAAATCGTTGACTCTTTATTTTCAAATGATAGGTCGTGGCTCGAGAAGACTACCTAATAAAGGTAATTTTACAGTTATTGATTTAGGAAACAATGCGTTACGATTTGGATTATGGAATAATCCAATAGATTGGCAGCATATTTTTAAATCGCCAGAATATTATTTAGAAAGTCTTCGAGAGGATGCTGATATTGAAAGTAATTTTAAATATGTAATGCCAGAAGAATTAAAAATTAAATTTAAAAATACTCCAGATATTTATATGGATGTATTGGAAGAATTTAAATTTTCAATTAAAAATAATCTTAAAGCAAAATCTATTATTGAAAAATCTTTAGAACAACATGCTAAAATGTGTGTAGAAAATACGGTAGATTTAATTACCGCCAGAAAATTATCTAAAGAACTTAATAATGATATTGAATTTAGAATTAGTCAGTATTGTAAGTGCCTAGGAAACGTTACTAAGAATTATAGAACTTGGCTAATTGAAGATTACACTTTAAAATTGATTATTGCAATAGGAAGATTATATAGGATAAAAGTTATGAATGAATTAGATTAGTTAGAATGAAATAAATCATTAACTACCTTCAATTAATTTACCGCTTGCATTTGCTGTGTAAGTTCCACCTTGCGTTTGATGATATCCTGACAAAGAAAGATTATTAAAACTAATAGTAACTAGTCCATTATTAACAGTAACATCAACAGTTTCATTATTTGAAATTGCATTATACCTTCCGGTTTCAGCATTGAATAATACATTACATTCATTAGTACCCAAGTTAGTACTAGATGTTGAAATGTGGTAGACAGCATTACTGGTTGGTTTTGATGAAAATTTAATAAGCGCATATGTTGTCTTTATATTATGACCACTACTATCATAAACATAACCATTGCAGATAAAATAATTATGAGTATCATACCAAGTTGAATGACTCGAAACAGCTGGACTTGTCCAATGACTACTATACGAATCGTTATCAAAAGTTAATAAACTATTTGATATTGTCCAATTTGAATATATTGAGTTATTGTCAGTAGGTGTTAAATTATCTGAGCTGGATTTAGAACATGAACACATAATTAATATTATTAATATTGGCGCTATAGCTTTCATATTTATTAAATTTATTTAGAATAAAAATATTATTTAGCAAATATATAATTTTTTTTACACAATACAATGTAATAAAATATTATTTATTGCACTATAATTTATATTATGTAAAATAGAATATTTCAATCAGTACTTATTTCAATAGGAATATAATCATTTATTTGCTTTTAATGTATGTAATAATAATATATATAACTTAATATTTAGTTCATTTAAATGTTAGTAAACTTATTTAATTATTATAGTTTCTTATTTTAACTTTGTTATTTTTGTAGTAAATCTTATTTTTTATTATTTCAATCAAAACAATGATTATGGAAAATGCTATTTCACTTCGTATAGCTAATTTTTTAAAAGAACACGAACCATTTAATTATCTAACCCATGATGATTTAATAAAAATTGTATCTACCATTCGTGTTTTAAATATAGAAAAGTATAAATCTTTGTTTCAGATTAATGATGTTTTGCATGATTCTTTTTACGTAGTTGCTTCCGGAATAATTCATTTAACTGTTATTTCAGATGCCGAAGAAACTCTTCTTAACAAATGTTATGAAGGAGATATTTTTGGTCTACGCCCTTTCTTTGCTAAGAACAATTACCAAATGACAGCAAAAGCACGTGAAGAAAGTTTAGTTTATGCTATTCCAATTAATTCTTTTAAACCATTTGTTACACAAAATTCAAGCATATTAGATTTTTTATTGGAGAGCTTTGCTGTTAATACTAAAAACAATTTAGATAATAAAAACCATGGCTTGATTTCAGATAATGTAAATTATGTTGATAATCAGTCGGATATGTTATATTTTCAATCCTTAAATTATAACAAAACACCTCTAAAAATTAGTTCGGATATACTTATTAAAGATGCAGCTCAATTAATGACAGAAAACATGTTTGATAGTGCTATAATTATAGATCAGAGCTTGCCTATTGGTATAGTTACCGATAAAGATTTTCGTTCAAAAGTTGCTACAGGTCGTTTTCCTTTAACTAATTCTCTTGATAAGATAATGGCATCTCCTGTTATAACAGTATCTGAAAATATTTCTGTAGCTGAAGCTCAATTAGTTATGTTAAAACATAATGTTTCGCACCTTTGTGTTACAAAAGATGGCACAGATAAATCGGAAGTTAAAGGAATTATTTCTGAACACGATTTAGTTGTTGCACAAGCCAATAATCCTGGTATCTTACTTAAACAGATTAAACGTTCTCAGTCAGCAAAAGAATTAAAAGCGGTACGAAACAATTTAAATGATATTATTCAATCTTCTTTAAATAAGAATATTCCACTTACCCATATTTACAATATAGTTGGTGAAATTACCCTCGCTATAGTTAAGAGATCTGTAGAACAAGCAATATTAAACTTGGGTTCCCCTCCTGCTCGTTTTGCTTGGTTATGCATTGGTAGTCAAGGAAGAAAAGAGCAACTACTATTAACCGATCAAGACAGTATTTTGGTGTTTGAAGACGTTTCAGAAGATAAATATCGAGATGTAAAAGACTATTTTTTAAAATTATCCAAGATAACAACGGCAACACTTAATATAGTTGGATTTATGAATTGCCCTCAAGGCCACATGGCTAGCAATATTATGTGGTGTAAATCCTTATCTGAGTGGGTGAAACAATACAATAATTGGATGAATAATCCCGGTGAAAGTTCAAATGAAATAAGTAGTGCTTTTTTTGATTATGAAATGGCAATTGGAGAACAAAAAATTGAAGATGTAATAACTGAAACCATATTTAATAATATTAAAAACAAAGTGCTTTTCTTTGATTATTTAGGAAATGACACCTTGAAAAAACCAACTCCTCTCAATTTCTTTAAAAAATTTAACATTGAAGAAGAAGGTGAAAATAAAGGAAAATTTGATATAAAGACAAGAGCGATAATGCCTTTAATTGACGCTGCTAGAATGCTAGTTTTAAGTAACAACATTAAAGGTGTTTATAGCACATTTTTGCGATATAAACAATTAGCAATGGTAGATCCTAAATTTTCAGATATTTATTTAAATTGTGCTGATGCCTTTTTAGTTTTATCTAAATTTAGAACTTTAGAAGGCTTAAAAAATGATAATTCAGGTCAATTCATTAATTTAGACGAATTATCAAAAGTTGAAAAAGAAAAATTAAAAAATGCTTTAATTTCCATGAAAGAATTAGAAGAACTAATAAAAGATAAATTTCAACTAACCCAATTTTCTTAATTTATGATCGATTGGTTAAAAAATATAAATAAAAACTCCCCCGAATTTTGGAAGAATTATCATTCTAAATTTGAGAAAAAATCCAATAGATATGTTGTTTTATGCACCGAAACTAGTGGATTAAACCCTAAAAAAGATGTTATACTATCCTTCGGAGCTATTGCCGTAATTGAAGATAGTGTACTTTTGGGAGACGTATTTGAAGTAACTATTCCACAATATAAATTCTTACATGATAATGGATTGTCAAATGATTTTTTATTAGAATCAGAGCAGCCTAAATTATCCGAAAGCCAAGCAATTGAAAAATTTATTGATTATTTAGGAAATGCAACTTTAGTTGGACATCGCATAAATTTTTATGTTGAAATGATTAATCAGTCCTTAGAGAAATTAGCCTGTGGAAGATTAAAAAATGAAGCTCTTGATATTGAAATTATGCACAAAAAACTAAATGATATCAATAATGCAAATTTCACTATAGAACAATTGAGTACAATTTATAAAATCCCGAAAAATGAACGCGTCTCCTCTACTGATGAAGCGTATACTATAGCTTTAATTTTTTTAAAATTAAAGTCTCGTTTGGGATTGAAGTAATTGTAATAATTCGTTCAAATCTACCGTGATGCGTTATGGATATAGGTCTTATTGATGAATCAAAAGCATCAAAATAACTCGGTATTCCATTTTCTTTTTCAATTTTTTCAGGTCTTGCAATGTTTTTTATTCTTTCAAAATCATTTAAATTTTCTACTGCTTCTGAATAAATAAAATCTTCACTGAATTCAGTTCGTGTAAAATAAACATGATTTTCAAAAACTACTTTACCGTTTTCTGATGCTAAACACTCAAATTGGATTGGGTTGTATTTTCTTATTCCCGATTCCCGATTGTATATTTTGTAGGCAGCCTCCTTCCTACTCCATAAACTCCAAACCATAGAATTTTGATTTTCAGAAGAATGTATTTGTGACTGCTCTTGCAACGTAAAGATTTTATCTAAAAACCCTTTTCGTTGCCATTTACTTTCTTTTTTAGACAAAGCTAAATCTACTATATCATTTCCGATCACTTTTCTGACAACTTGGTGTTAATGATTTCTAAAGCAGCTTTTATCGTTACCATTTTTTCCATCGAAATATTGTCAATTTCAATGTCAAAAGCCTCTTCTGTATCTAAAACAACATCTACTAAATTAGCTGAATTTATTTGCAAATCATTAATAAAATCAGTGTCCTCAGTTAAATTTATAAAAGCTTCTTCGTTCTTAACAAATGGTTGTACAATTGCTTTTAATTTTTGTAAAATTTCTTCTTGATTCATAATTTATTTGTATTTTTTAAATAAGACACACCCATTTACATCGCCAAAACCAAAACTAGCTTTTGCAATTATATTTATTTCTTTTTCTATCATTTTCTTCGGAATTTTTTCTTCTAAAATTAATTCTGTTATTTCTGGATTTAAATCTTCGCAATTAATATTTGGGAAAATAAACCCGTGGTGCAATTGTAAAATAGTAGCCACACTTTCAATACTTCCAGCTGCCGTTAAACAGTGTCCAACCATTGATTTTAAGGAATTAATAAAAGGGAAATCACCACCTTTTCTATTTAAAGCTTCAGTCCAATTTTTAACTTCCAAACTATCTTTGGATGTAGCTGTTAAATGCCCATTTATTACATCAATATCTTTAGCATCTATTTTGGCATTTTCAAGAGCACTTACAATGCATTTTTGAACCGCAATTGAGTTTGGAGCAGTCATTGTACCTCCACCTCTTTGCCCTCCACAATTTAAATTTCCGCCTAAAACTTCACCGTAAATCCTTACTCCACGATTTAATGCGGAATTTAAATCTTCTAAAACCAAAGCTCCAGCTCCACTTCCAGGCACAAAACCAGATGCTGAGGCACTCATTGGTCGCGATCCTTTTTCGGGAGAATCGTTGTGTTTAAAGGTGCAAACGCGCATAGCATCAAAACCTCCCCAAATATAGGGACCAGAATCACTCGTGCTTCCTGCAATTATTCGTTTAGCTTGACCGGATTTTATTCGTTCAAATGCCATTAAAATGCTTTCAGTTCCAGTAGTGCAAGCGGAGGAATTGGTAGTTACTTGATTTCCTAGCCCTAATTTTCCAGCGATATAAGCGCTTACACCACTATTCATGGTTTGAGCTACGGCTGTGCTCCCCAATTTTCTTGTTTGGAAATCATCAATTTTATAAATACTTTCCCTAAATTTATCAATCCCTGAAGTTCCAGTTCCGAAAATTGTTCCTGAATCCCAATCTGGGTTTTCGTTATTTTCAATATCTAAACCGGCATCTTTCCAAGCATCCAATGCTGCAATTACACCATATAATATTCCAGAAGAATTAAAATTACGTAATTCTAATTCGGTTAAATAATTTAAAGCAAAATCGTTTGTAATTTCTGGTTTACCTGATATTTGACAAGAAAATTGGAGTCGTTTTAATTCGGTATCCTGTTTTATTCCTGAAATTCCATTTTTTATTGCATCAGTGAACGAATCAAGATTTATACCATTTGGCGAAACAATTCCTAAACCTGTTATAACTACTCTATTTTCCATTACATTCCCTTTTTTTTATTTCAAAACTTGTAAAATATAATTTTATTTAAACAATCATTCCTGCAATTTTACCTTGACAGACTTCAATTCCTAATTTGTTTATCATTCTAACTTTACATTTTAATTTGCCAAATCTAAAATATATTTTTTCTGAAATCACAGTAACTTTTTCTTTTGGATAAACAGGTTTTAAGAATTCTATTTCATTGGATGTTAATGCTATTACTATGTTTTTATTGATCTTATTGTTTAACAAATAAATACCTAAACAAACTACTCCTATTTGTGCCATAACTTCAGTCAATATAACTCCTGGAGTTATAGGATTATCTTTGAAATGTCCTTTATAAAAGTATAAATTCTCATCAAAAGTATAGTTTCCAACAGCACCATTTTCAGTTATAGAAGTAATTTCATCTACAAAAAGAAATGGTTCAGAATAGGGTAATTGTGATATAATTTCTGAATAGTTCATAAATTAAAATTCTAATAAAATACGTTGAGCCGAAAAGCCAGGACCAAAACTTAACATTAATCCCTTTTCGCCTTTTTTAGGTTGGGAATCCATAATTCGCTCCAATACATACAAAACAGTTGCGCTAGACATGTTTCCATACAAACGTAAAACTTCTTTAGTATCATTGATGTTTTTTCCTAAACTTGAAAATAAATCTTCAAAGTATTGACGATTTTCTTTCCTCCTGGATGAAAAATTAGATGATTTATATCTTCCATTTTTAGATTATTTTTAGATAAAAAAGGATGAATTATATTCGGAAAATGAGAAGCAATAGTTTCTGGAACTTCAACATCTAAAACCATTTGTAAACCTGAATTAGTAAGTTTAAAGCCCATCATGTGAATGGCATCATAGAAATGATACATTTCTTCAGCAACAATTTCAGGACCTTCGTCCTCGCTGTTTGATGAAAGCAACACGCAGGCTGCACCATCTCCAAAAATAGCTGCGCTTACAATATTTGCCATCGAATAATCATCCAATTGAAAAGTTGCAGTTGGACTTTCTACAGCAATAACTGCGGCACGTTTTCCAGGATTAGCTTTCAAGAAATTTTTAGCATATATAATTCCAGAAATTCCTGCAGCACACCCCATTTCAGTTACTGGCAAGCGAACAATATCTTGACGTAATTTAAGCGAATTGATAAGGTAAGCGTCTAAAGACGGAATCATTATTCCGGTGCAACTTACTGTGATTATGTAATCTAAATCAGTTGGTTTCCAATTGGCTTTTTTTAGCGCCTTTTCCAAAACTTTTTCGCCTAAATCAATAACTTCTCTAACATAAATAGCATTTCTCTCTTCAAAAGAAGAGGAAGTAAAAACCTCAACAGGATCCATTATTGAATAACGTTTGTCAACCATAGCTCCTTCGAAAATCTTTTTAACTTTTCTAATAAAACGGGGTTCTTGATTAATCAACCATGCGTCTAAAAAAGGTAAAATCTCTTCAGTAGTTCTAGAATATTTGGGTAATTGCTTAGCAACTGTTTTTATCTTGACGATCATATTTTTTTATTTGTTCCTATACAAATAGACTTGTTATAGTTAATCTATTGACTTTTTATCGATAATCCATTGGTAACGAAACGCCCATTTCCATTGAATTGAATATTTTTTTAAATTTAATTTCTCAGAAAAATTTACTAATTCTTGTTTTTTAAAACCTCTTAAAATAGAAATTAACCCATCTTCTTTAGACATAGTATTTAAATTAAAAACAAAACACAATAACTGAAATAATCGATACGCAATTTTGCTTCTTTGCAAATCATTAATTACAATTCCGATAGCAGCATTTTTGTAAAAAACCGAAATTAATTTAAGAATTTCATTTTCTTTAAAATGATGTAAAGTTAAAGTACAAAGAACGATATCATATTTAAAATTATTGAATTTACTTCCAAAAATGTCTTCACATAAATAAGTAATATTTGAATACGAAATGGATAATTCCCTTGCATGACTGATTGTAAATTGATTTGCATCAATACCAATTAAATGAAAATTTAAATTATTATTTTCAGCATATTTTGCTAATACGCGCAACATATCGCCATTTCCACAACCAACATCTACTATAGTGATTTCTTTTTCCAAAACTACAGATTTCAACAAATTTTGAACTCCTTGTAAAATCAACTTATTGCCCCCTAATAACTGGTTTATTTTTGCAATTTTATCCAAAGCTTCCCGGAGTACTTCTCCCACCAAGGTAAAGTCATCCATTATTTCAAGTTCCTCCGTTCTATATTTAGTATTTAAAGACATTTAATTTTCAATTAAGATAGGTTTTCCATGTGTCTTTTTAATAATTATTACTAGTAAAAAAGGAAATATAATAACTATATTTAAAAACAGATCTGAAAGTTTTGCGTTTAATAAAACTTTAGCTAATAGTCTTCCTACTTTAAGGCGCCAATAAAAATTAATTTTCCATTTTTTTTGATATTTTTTTTCTAAATCTACCCTGTTTTTTATGTTGTTATTATGGTAGTCGACAATTAATTCAGAAACAATTTTGGCGCTGTGAATAGCCATTGCCATTCCGTTTCCGCACAACGGATGAATTAATCCGGCAGTATCCCCTATCATTAAAATATGATTTTCTACTGATTTTTTTGGAGAAAAAGAAACCTGACCTATAGTTAATGTTTTATCAAAAATTAATTCTGAATGTTCAAAAATAGTTTTCAAATGTGGATTTTGTTTGACAACTAAATTTTGAAAATCATTTATGCTTTTATACTCTTTAAAGGAACTATTCTTTGTTAAGTAACAAATATTAATTTTTTCATTTTCTATTTTAGAAATCCCGCAATAACCTCCATTAAAGTTATGTAATCCTACTAAATCGTTTGGAAAATCACCTGAATAATGTGCTTTCACGGCCAACCAAGGTGATTTTTGTTGGATAAACTTTCTGTTTAAATTTAAATCAATATTAGATCGCTTGCCAAATGCACCAATAACAATATTAGATGATAGAATGGCACCATTTGAAGTTGTGGTAGTAAATTTTTCTTTTTCAAAAACTACACTATCCACTAAATCTTTTATTATTTTACAACCGTTAGAAAGTGCTTTTTTATAAAGATAATTATCCAATTCGTAGCGACTAATTCCAAATCCTCCTAAAGGAAGTTTAGTATTAATTAGCGTTCCTTTTATAGAAGAGAATTGCAGTTTGTTGATGTATGTAGGCTTTAAATCATCAATTTTTAAATCAAGCCATTCTAAATATGGTATTACTTCATTGGAAATATACTCACCACAAACTTTATGTTTTGGAAATTCATTTTTTTCTATAATAGTTACCCGAATTCCTTTTTTAGAAAGGTGTATCCCTGCAGTTAATCCCGCTAAACCTCCTCCGATAATTATTATATCTAATTCTTCCATTCAAAGTAAATGTAGGTAATTAATTTCGAAAAAATGGTGTATTCTAATATTAAAATATTGTAAATCTTTATAATATTTTTATTTATTATTGCTTAAACTAATTAACTTTAAAAATTCTTAAATTAATGTTTTATGAATTAAGTAGACTATTTTTTTTAGTTTTATCTAAAATCAGAATTAAAGTAAATAAGATATAATGAATAAAGATTGGGCTAATTTAACTAAGTATCGTAGCGAAAATCGTAAGCTAATGAATAGAACTAATAATGTAGTTTTTATGGGAGATTCCATTACGGAATTTTGGAAAGTTCATAACGAGATTTTTTTTACTTCTAAATCCTTCATTAACAGAGGTATTAGTGGTCAAACTACGCCTCAAATGTTACTGCGTTTTCAACAAGATGTTATTGATTTAAAGCCCTCCATAGTAGTTATTTTGGCAGGAATTAATGATATAGCAGAAAATACAGGGCCCGCAACTACAGAAGAAATTATGGATACTATTATTTTAATGGTGGAAATGGCTAATGCTAATAAGATAAAAGTTATTCTTTGTACTATTTTGCCATCCAATCATTTTTATTGGAATCCAAAATTAGAACCTGCAAATAAAGTAATTGCTTTAAATAAATTAATTTCGGATTATTCGCAGAAAAATAAAATTTCACTTGTAGATTATTATTCTTCTATGGTAGATGAAGAAAAAGGTTTGCAAAAAAGATATGGTGCTGATGGAGTTCATCCTAATTTAGAAGGATATAAAGTTATGGAAAACCTAATTTCTGTTAAATTAAATAGTACAGAATTTTTATAAAATTATTGAGTTGTGCTTAAAAAAACACTTCTAAATAATTTCATTTTTATTTTCAAATAGAAAAAACTATAATTTTCCTTCTTTAATTTCGTCAACAATTTCTGGGTTTAGCAAAGTTGAAGTATCTCCAAAGTTTGAGAAATCTCCTTCTGCTATCTTTCTTAATATTCTTCGCATAATTTTTCCAGAACGGGTTTTTGGTAAACCTGAAACGAATTGAATTTTATCTAATTTAGCAATTGGTCCTATTTGATCTGAAATTAATTGGTTAATTTCTTTAGTTAAATTCTCTTGATTTCTGCTTTCGCCAACCTCTTTAAGGATAACAAATCCGTATAGAGCATTACCTTTAATATCGTGTGGAAAGCCTACAATAGCACTTTCTGCAACTGCAGGATGTTCATTTATTGAATCTTCAATTGGTGCAGTGCCCAAATTGTGGCCTGAAACAATAATCACATCATCTACCCTACCGGTAATTCTATAATAGCCCACTTCATCGCGCAAAGCACCATCTCCAGTGAAATATTTGCCTGGAAAAGCAGAAAAATAAGTTTCTTTATACCGTTGGTGATCTCCCCAAATGGTTCTCGCTATAGCAGGCCAAGGAAATTTAATACACAAGCTTCCAGTAACTTGATTACCTTCAATTTCATTTCGCAATTCATCCATTAAAACAGGTTGAATTCCAGGTAATGGTAAGGATGCATAGGTAGGTTTTGTTGGCGTCACAAACGGAATTGGCGAAATCATAATTCCTCCTGTTTCGGTTTGCCACCAAGTATCTACCAATGGACAACGTTTTCCGCCAACGTGGTCATTGTACCAGTGCCAAGCTTCTTCATTGATTGGTTCGCCTACAGATCCTATAACTTTTAATGACTTTAATGGAAATTTTTGAACATAACTTAAATTTTCTTTTGCCAAAGCACGAATAGCAGTTGGAGCGGTGTAGAATTGATTAACTTTATGTTTTTCAATTACTTCCCAAAATCTACTATAATCTGGATAAGAAGGAACACCTTCAAAAATTACAGTTGTTGCACCATTTAATAAAGGTCCATATAAAATATAAGAATGGCCAGTAATCCAGCCAATATCGGCGGTACACCAATACACGTCTTTTTCTTCGTAATTGAATATATTTTTAAACGTATAGGCAGTATAAACCATGTAACCTGCTATTGTATGCACCATTCCTTTTGGTTTTCCAGTTGAGCCAGAAGTGTATAATATGAAAAGTGGATCTTCGGCATCCATGATTTCAGCAACATTATTAGAAACCGCTGCATCCAATAAAGGCTCTAACCATTGGTCCCGACCTTCTTTCATGTTTACAGAAGTATTGGTTCTTTTAACTACTAATACTTTTTCAACACAAGGAGATTTTTCCAATGCCTCATCTACAATTATTTTTAAATCAATAGATTTGTTTCCTCTGAAGCTTCCATCCGAAGTGATAACCATTTTGCATTCGGAATCATTTATCCTAGCAGAAACTGCTGAAGAAGAAAAACCAGCAAAAACAACCGAATGTATTGCTCCTATTCTGGCACAAGCCAATACGGATACTGCTAATTCAGGTATCATGGGCAAGTAAATACAAACTCTATCTCCTTTTTTTATCCCTTGCTCGCGAAGAACGTTTGCCATTTTGGAAACTCGGACATATAATTCATTGTAGGAAATATGTTGTGCTTCTTCGTTAGGGTTATTAGGTTCAAAAATTATAGCAGTTTTCTCACCTCTTCTAGCTAAATGCCTGTCAATACAGTTTTTAGTGATGTTAACTTTAGCGTCTACGAACCATTTGAATTTAGATTCTTGCATATCAAAATCAAATACTTTTTCCCATTTTTGATACCAAGTAAAATTTTCATCAGCAATGCGATCCCAAAATTTTCTTGGCTCGCGAACTGACTTCTTATACATTTTGAAGTAATTCTCTAAATTCTCTATTTTGTAGTAACTCATTTTCTTTGAATATTAATAAAAGCAGTAACCTATAGTTGGTGTTAAATTGATGTAAATATAGACATTCTATTATTTTGAAAATGAATATTCTTTATAAATTAAAGTCTACTAATAAGTTTTAAATTTATGCTAAAAAATCCTTTTTGTATTAGCAGAAATAAAAAAAAGGCACTATTTTTTTTCGGTAAATATAAAAACAACAGCACTTCTTGATTAAATAATTTAATTATTGATCTCCATATTTTTTTTATAGAAAATGACTTAAGTAATAAACTAAACTTAGATAAAAATTTAATAATTAATCGTCGTATTCATTCGTCATTGCATACCATCCAAAAATGGATAATCCAATAACTACTAATGGCATTAAAACAAAGAAGATAATTATTCCGAAAACTAAATCATCTTGTTTTCCTGTGCTTAACTTGGGTCCTAAAATTTCAATACATTTGTATGCCAACGCTACAGCTAATGCGATCCATAGTATTCCTAAATATTTTTTTAACGCGTTAATCATAATTTTATGTTTTAGTCGTGAAGAGTATTTATTTTTTTATCAATGTAAATCATTCCAATAACGAAACAAATAGCTGCTATAATTATTGGATACCACAAGCCTTCTAAGTAAAACTCAGGATTTAATGGTTTTGGTCCTGTACCTTTAGCAGTTGTAACTAAATAAGTAGAAATTGCAGGCAGTAATCCACCAAAAATACCATTACCCACGTGATAAGGTAACGACATTGATGTATATCTAATTTTCACCGGAAACATTTCAACCAAGAATGCGGCTATAGGACCGTAAACCATAGTTACAAATACAACTTGAACGAAGATTAAGAAAATTAATGACCATTTTACCACCTCTGTAATGTTTTTCACAACTGCTACATTCGGCTTAATACTTAGTCCATCAACATGGGATTTATCTTTAGCTTCACCGCTTGTAAAAGTTTTCAGCTTTAAAGTAGCGAGAGTATCTACTTTTACAGCAGTTTCACCTTCTTTAATATCATTTTTAACTTTAACGATGTTATGATGTACAACTCCAGATTTATCTTTAGAGTCGTATTTTATCCAAGTTTCATTTTTACCTAATTCTTTTGCATCAAATACTAGCTCTTTTGCTAAATACAAAGTATCGGTTTTGGTGTAATGAAATATAGCTCCATTAGAGTATATAGAATCCGTTTTAAAATCGATAAAGATTTTAGTGTTTTTAATGGTTGGATCTTTCTTATCTTTTTCTGTTTTTATAGTTGCTACATACGATCCAATTGCTTTACAACTGTCTTTTACAATTGTAATATTCTTTTTAGCCATTTCTTTTGAATCGGTTAAATGGTACATCTGTCGGTAAATTGGACGGTATAAAAATAGTGCCAATAACATTCCTGTCATCATGATAGTTTTTCTACCAATTTTATCACTCAACCAACCGAAAAACACAAAGAAAGGCGTGCCAAATAATAATGCAATTCCTAACAAAACATCTACTTGAGAAGAATCAATATTTTGAACCGTTTTCATGAAACTCATCGCATAAAATTGTCCAGTATACCAAACAACTCCTTGTCCCATTGTAGCTCCAAATAAAGCTAATAAGACAAATTTCAAATTTAATTTATTACCAAAACTTTCTTTTAAGGGATTAGTACTAGTTTTACCTTCTGCTTTAGCTTTAGCAAAAACTGGAGATTCATCCATATTTTTACGAATCAAATAGGATACAAATACCATGATTATTGATACCCAGAATGGAACTCTCCATCCCCATGCATCAAAATCTTCTTTAGATAATAATCCTTTAGTAATTAAGATTACCATTAATGAAATGAATAAACCTACTGTTGCAGTAGTTTGAATCCAAGAAGTCCAATACCCTCTTTGCCCTTTAGGAGCATGCTCTGCCACATAAGTTGCAGCCCCTCCATATTCACCTCCTAAGGCCAAACCTTGAAGTAAACGAAGTAACAATACTAATAAAGGCGCCATAAACCCGATAGTTTCATAACTCGGAATACAACCAATCATAAATGTGGCTCCTCCCATTAAAACTAAAGTGACCATAAAAGTGTATTTTCGTCCAATTAAATCTCCTAATCTACCGAAGAATAATGCTCCAAATGGACGTACTACAAAACCTGCTGCAAACGTTGCAAGTGTTGATAAGAATGCTGCTGTTGGATTGTCTGACGGAAAGAACTTAGTAGATAACACTACTGCTAAACTTCCGAAAATATAGAAATCATACCATTCGATCATTGTACCTAAAGAGGAAGCAGAAATTACTTTCCAGATACCTTTTGTTGATTTTTCACTCATGTTTTATAATTATGGTTGGTTGATTAACAATTCAAATGCAACTTTTTTTACAAATACATAAAATGCGCTTGTCGTTGTTGCGCCAAAAATAATAAATTCTTGTAGTAGTTGTTTCTATATACCTGCCTAAAAAATATAAAGTTATTAAAGATTCGATATTAATCATCCCCATTCAAATCCTACGTTAGAAATAAAATTTTTATTTTATATTCAATTTGTTTCGTTAAAACTTAAGAAATCAATATAAAAAATCCAAAAAATACCTTTAATTTGTACAAATACAATTTATATATGGAATTTAATCCTGATAACCTGGATTCTAAAGCAATTTACAAATTATTAACTGGATCCATTATCCCTAGACCAATTGCATGGATAGCTACCATAAGTGAAGACGGAATTAATAATCTTGCACCTTTCTCCTATTTTAATATGGTTGGCGATGATCCCCCTCATGTTATGTTTTCTACACGAAGAGATAATAATTCCAATAAGGATACTTTGAACAATGTTTTGGATACAAATCAATTTGTGGTGAATATGGTTACAGAGGATTTAACTGAACAAATGAATAGAACGGCGCAAGCAGTTCCTGCAGAGGTAGATGAATTTCAAATGGTTGGGGTTACCCCTATTTCATCTTCTATTGTCAAGCCAATGAGAGTTAAAGAAAGCCTTATTCAGTTTGAATGTGAAATGGTACATCATTATTTCCTTGAAGACCATAAACAAGGAGGTTCTTGTATCGTTATAGGTCGAGTTGTTCGCATGCATTTTGATGAAAGTATCTTGCTTGAAGATTATAAAATCAATATGGAAACCTATAAACCAGTTGCACGATTATCTGGTTCAAATTATAGTAAAATAGGTGAAGTTTTTTCAATAAAAAGAAGTTAAATTATTAAATAAGCGGTTATCCTCGTTGCTAAACATCAGTTGTATCCGCGTTCCATTAAAATATGAAAATAGCAGTTATAGGTGGAGGTCCTGGCGGATTATATTTTTCGATATTAACCAAAAAAGCAATGCCAGATTGCCAAATAGACATTTACGAACGTAATAAACCAGACGATAGTTTTGGTTTTGGAGTTGTCTTTTCAGATGAAACTTTGGGCGAATTTCTGAAACGAGACATGCAATCGTATGAATTAATCCGAAGTAAATTTGCCTATTGGGATGATATTATTATCGCTCGTGATGGCGATCAAGTAAGTATTGCAGGAAACGGATTTTGTGGTTGTTCCCGAAAAACTTTACTCCAATTGTTACAACAACGTTGTCTGGAAGAAGGCGTTAATTTGCATTTCGAACAAAATGTAGACGACTTATCACAATATAAAGATGCGGATATTATTTTGGCTTCTGATGGAATAGCGAGTAGTATTAGAACTAAATTCGGAAAAGAATTCGGAACTAAAATTGTAGTAAAGAAAAACCGGTTTGTATGGCTGGGATCTACCAAGCCTTTGGATGCTTTCACCTACTTCTTCCGAACCACACCATACGGGACCATTGTTGCGCATTCCTATCAATATGAAGAAGGACGAAGTACTTGGATATTTGAATGTAGCGATGAAACATGGCAAAAACACGGTTTTGAAATTACCAACGAAACTGACACTATTACTAAAATCGCCGAAATCTTCAAGGAAGAACTAGATGGACATTCTTTAATTTCCAATAAATCTTATTGGCGACAGTTTCCTCATGTTACTAATGAAAATTGGTTTCATGATAATATCGTTTTACTAGGCGATGCCAAAGCCACAGCCCACTATTCTATTGGCTCTGGAACTAAATTAGCAATGGATTGCGCTATTGGTTTATCGGATGCTGTAATTGCGAATCCAAATGATGTGCAAGCAGCCTTCCAGCAATACGATAAAACCCGAAGAAATACGGTAGAAATGATTCAGTACGCTGCTTTGGTATCGTTAGATTGGTTTGAAAATATGGATCGAAACAACCAACATCCTTTTTGCCAATTTGCTTTTGGATGTATGACACGTTCTAAAAAAATAACTCTTGAAAATCTATCATTACGAGATAAAACCTTTACCGATAAAGTATTAAACGAATTCAATATCAATGTCAATAACAAAAATCAATCTCCTTCATTTTCAAAATTCAAATTAAGAGATTTAGAATTACAAAACCGAATTGTAATGGCTCCTATGGTACAATATTCGGCAGAAAATGGTGTAGTGAACGATTGGCATTTTCAACATTATTCTTCACGAGCTATTGGTGGAATAGGATTAATATTAACTGAGTTAACTGCAATTTCCGAAACAGCACGTATCACTTTAGGTTGTGCAGGTATATATAATGAAAATCAAATAGTTGCATGGAAAAGAATAAATGATTTTATTCATGTAAACACGCAAACAAAAATAGGAATTCAACTAGGACATTCTGGTAGAAAAGGTGCTACTAAAAAACCTTGGGAAGGTAACGAACCACTAGAGAAAAGCTGGGAATTACTTTCGGCTTCTTCAATTTCATTTAATGACAAGTTTACAGTTCCAAAAGAAATGACATTATCCGATATGGATTTAATTACTTCTCAATTCATTCAGGCCACTAAAAACTCAGATGAAGCAGGTTTTGATATGATTGAACTACAAGCCCACCATGGATTCTTATTGGCTTCCTTCCTATCACCTCTTACTAATATTAGAACCGATGAATTTGGCGGAAGAATTGAAAACCGTTTGAAATTCCCAATTCGAGTTTTTAACGAAATGCGAAAAGTTTTTCCGAAAGAAAAACCAATTTCAGTTCGAATTTCTGCAACCGATTGGGCAGAAAACGGAATTTCTGAAGATGAAGTAATTACCATTGCAACCGAATTTAAAAAGGCTGGTGCCGATATTATAAATGTTTCTACAGGAAATACTGTTGCTGGTCAAAAACCACAAACTGGTAGGATGTGGCAAACACCTTTTGCAGATGCCGTTCGAAATACCGTTCACATTCCAACCATAACCGCAGGTTACATTCAAGATATAGATCAAATCAATACCATTATTCTTAACGGAAGAGCCGATTTAGTTGCCCTAGGAAGACCTTTATTATTAGATGCCAATTTTGTACGTAATTCGCAAGCTTACGAACAATATGAAACCAATGATATTCCAAATCAATACAAAGCAGGAATATCCCATTTATATCCATTAAAAGCTAGCGAAAAAAAGCAAATGGAAGGAATGAAAAAAGCATTAAAACCAAAAAGCAATAAGAAATAATTACGAATTTTAAATTACGAATTATGATACATTTTGAAGACAATTTCGCCCATAATAACCTCCCTAGTCAGGATTTACAACCCGACTATACTTTTACAGATTTAATACAATTTCAACACCCAGAAATGCTGAATTGTGTAGATAAGTTGTTGGATAATCATATTAGAGAAGGTCACGGAGATAATATTTGTATCCGCACATTTGAAGAAACTTGGACCTACCAAGATTTATTTGAAAAAGCGAACCAAATTGCTCATGTTCTTGTTGAAGATTTGGATTTAAAATCAGGTAATCGTGTCTTAATTCGTTCTGCCAACAATCCTATGATGGTAGCGTGTTGGTATGCTATTTTAAAAGCGGGAGGAATTGTTGTAGCTACTATGCCTCTTCTTCGTTCTAAAGAATTGAATACGATTATTGATTGTGCCGAAATTTCCCATTGCTTTTGTGATGCTTCTTTAGAGGAAGAAGTACATTTGGTAAAATCTACCTTTTTAAAGAAAATCTGTTTGTTTGGCAATTCCCAATTGGAAGAATTAATGCAATCCAAATCAAAAACCTTTACCAATTACAATAGTAAATCTAATAGTGTGGCTTTGATTGGATTTACCTCTGGAACTACAGGTTTACCTAAAATGACATCGCACTACCATAAAGATATATTGAATATTTGCGAATGTTTTCCACAATACTCCTTGCAGCCAACACAAAATGATGTTTTCACAGGCAGTCCACCACTAGGGTTTACATTTGGTTTAGGTGGATTGGTTTTGTTTCCGATGTATTTTGGTGCTTCCACTTTTTTAATAGAAAAACCAAGTCCAGATAATTTATTGAAAGCCATTCAAGATCATAAAATTACTATTTGTTTAACAGCTCCAACTGCATGGCGAATAATCACCGCCAAAGAAAAAGAATATGATATTTCTAGCTTACGCAAATGTGTCTCGGCTGGAGAACCCTTACCATTAAAGGTTTGGCAAGATTGGTACAACGCAACAGGATTGAAAATTATTGACGGAATTGGCTCTACTGAAATATTGCATATTTTTATTTCATCTAATGACAAAAACATGAAACCAGGTGCTACAGGATTGGCAATAACTGGTTATGAAGCAAAAATAATAGATCATGACGGAAACGAACTTCCATCTAATGAACCTGGCAGATTAGCTGTTAGAGGAATTACAGGTTGCAAATATTTGAACAGAGAAGAAAAACAGAAAGAATATGTTGAAAACGGTTGGAATATAACGGGTGATATTTTTCGAAAAGATGAAGAAGGCTATTTTTGGTTTGTTGCTCGTGGTGATGATATGATTATTTCCTCAGGATATAATATTGCAGCAATTGAAGTAGAAAGTGTACTTTTGACTCACGAAGATATTTTAGAATGTGCTGTTGTTGGTTTGCCAGATGAAGAACGTGGAATGTTAGTTTGTGCGCACATAGTTTTAAATGATAAACATAAAGCAACCGATGAAATGAAAAATAGTATTCAGAATTGGTTCAAAGAAGTAGCAGCACCATATAAATATCCTAGAATGATTTATTTTACCGAAGAATTGCCCAAAACAGAAACAGGTAAAATACAACGATATAAATTGAAAAAATAAATGTAGGATAAAGAATGCATCAAATTTATTACCAATAAATTTGATGAATTCGTAATTTTGTTTCAAAAACATTAATTTATAAATAAATGAATCAACCTTTTATAAAACAAGAAAAAATTCGTTTCCAACATGTAGATTATGCCGGAATAGTATTCTATCCAAGATTTCTAGAAATGCTAAATTGCCTTGTAGAAGATTGGTTTGAAGAAGCACTAGAACGTCCTTTTTCACAGATGCACGAATCTAACGGAATTCCTACCGTAGATTTAAAAATACAATTCAAAAAAGCAGCTCGTTTGGGAGAGGTTTTAACCAAAAAACTATGGGTAAACCATATAGGTGACGCTTCTATTGTATGCGGATTTTCCTTTGAAGACGAACAAGGAAAAATTTGTTTAGAGGGTGAAGTAACTTTAGTTAATGTAACCATAAATGAAGACAGAAAAGATATTAAGGCAACTCCTTTTAACGAGAAGATGAAAAATAGAATTATGAATTACATAATTAAATAAATATGGACTTTAAAAAATTCAAAGCCGCTACAGTACAAACATCCCCGGTTTTTTTAAATGTTGAAAAAACTATCGATAAAGCTATTACTTTCATCAAAGAAGCAAGTGCAAATGGCGCTCAATTAATAGCGTTTCCAGAAGTATTTATAGCTGGATATCCCTATTGGAATTGGATTATGACTCCAGTTCAAGGGAGCAAATGGTATGAAGAATTGTATAAGAACTCGGTTGCCGTTACTGATGTTTCAATGCAACCGTTATTTCAAGCTGCAAAAGAAAATAACATTCATATTGTAATAGGAATTAATGAACGAGGTGCTAGTTATGGAGAAATTTATAATACTAATTTAATCATTGATAACAACGGAAAATTGATTGGCAAACACAGGAAATTAGTTCCAACTTGGGCAGAAAAATTAACTTGGTCTTCTGGTGACGGTTCTTCATTAAAAGTTTACAATACAGAAATTGGTCCTATTGGAACCTTAGCTTGTGGTGAAAATACAAATACATTGGCTCGATTTACTCTGTTATCTCAAGGCGAATTAATTCATATTGCTAATTATATCTCGCTGCCAGTTGCCCCACCCGATTATGACATGGCTGAAGCCATTAAAATTCGTGCGGCAGCGCATTCATTTGAAGGGAAATTATTTACAATCGTTTCTTGTTCTACAATTTCGCAAGAAATTAAAGATTCATTAAGAGAAGACGTTCCAAATGTAGATGAATTATTAACTAGAAAAAATTCTGCATTCTCGGGATTTATTGGACCCAACGGTGCTGTAATTGGGGAACCACTTATTGATATAGAAGGAATAGTTTATGCCGATATTGATTTGGAAAAATGTATCCAACCAAAGCAAATGCATGATATTTTAGGACATTATAATAGATTTGATATTTTTGATTTAAGAGTTAATACCGCTCCAACTAGAAAGATTACATTTATTGATAATCACGAGGAGTTTAATAAGAGATAGTATTAAGTATTAAGATTTATTAAAATTAACTTAATTTTTCTTAATGGTTTAAAAAGATAAACATGAAAGAAACGAAACATTCAGACGATATAATTGGTCGCGCAAGAGTTCAGGATTCCCCAGAACTAGAAGCTTATTACAAAGAATTAGAAGTTCTTGGAGCCGGTGCTTTGTGGACTGTTGCAAACGATATTGAACCATGGGAACCTCGAAGTTCTTCCATTCCTATGCTATGGAAATATGATGATTTAAGAGCATTAGTGTTAAAATCTTCCGAATTGGTTACACCCGAACAAGCAGGTCGTCGTGTGGTTTATTTGGTAAATGATAAACGAAAAGACGTATCTGCAGCTGTGGGTTGGTTATATACCGGGATTCAAGTTACCCGTCCAGGCGAAAGTACTTCGGCTCATCGCCATCGAGCTTCTGCGTTACGTTTCATTATGGAAGGCAGCAAAGGATATACTGTTGTAGATGGCAATAAAATTATGTTGGAAGTTAACGATTTTGTAATTACACCAAATTCCTCGTGGCACGAACATGGCGTTGAAGAGGGTGGCGAAACTTGCATTTGGCAAGATGGCTTAGATATTCCACTAGTAAATGCTTTGGAAGCCAATGATTATGCGGTTTATGATGGTAAACAAACTTTAGTTTCTCCGGTCAATCATTCGCCAATTACCTTTGGTGGTGCAGGATTAATTCCGGCAGATAAAACTTGGGACAAACCCTATTCTCCATTGTTCAAATATTCATGGAAAAATGTATATCCAACCTTATTAGAAGTTGCTAAAGTCAACGAAATCAATAATTTTGACGGAATATTAATGCAATATTCAAATCCGTTAACAGGTGGTCATGTGATGCAAACAATGGGTGCCGCAATGCAATTGTTGTCTGCAGGTTTTAAAGGTAAGGCTCACAAACACACTGGATCTTTTGTGTACCAATGTGCCAAAGGAAAAGGATATTCCATTATCAACGGAAAACGTTTTGAATGGAAAGAGCGAGATATTTTTTGCGTCCCATCATGGGCGTGGCACGAACACCACAATTTATCAGACACCGAAGATGCCTGCCTATTTTCATTTAACGATTTACCCGTTATTGAAAGTTTAGGATTATATCAAAGCCGAGAATTAGAAGAAAATAATGGTTATCAATCAATTTAATAAACTTTAAAATGTTTCGACTACAATATATTTGGATATTCTTTTTTATAATAACTAATTTGTTTTCACAAGATTTTGATAATGGTACAATTGTTCAAAATGACTATTATGAAGAAATTACATTTGAACTTGTACAAGATAAAATTATTATCCCAGTAACTATTAATGGAAAAAGTTATAAGTTCTTATTGGATACGGGTGCGCCTAATTTGGTTTCTAAACGTATATTAAATGAATTGAATATTAATGCTTCTAATTCAGCAAAGATTCAGGATGCAAATAATCAATCAAGCACTATGGAAACCGTTTTGATTCCTTCCATAACTTTAGGTTCAATTGAACGAAAAGATAACCTTGTATTAATAACTGATTTGGAAAATCACTTTATTTTAAAGTGCTATAAATTTGATGGATTTATTGGAAGTAATTTTTTTAAGAATTCAATTCTTAAAATAGATATGGAAAACAAAAAAATCATTATTACCGATAATATTAAAAAACTAGAAAAAAGTACAAAACCAAAAAAAATGAAACTTGTTGGGTCGCAAAATGCGCCATACATTAAAATCAGTTTCGATAATGATAAAAAGAAAGCTACCGAAGAACTTCTAATAGATACCGGAATGGATGGTTTTTATGAAATGTCAAATAGAGCTTACGGAATTTTTTCTAAAGAAAACATATTTGAAGAATTATCTAGAAGCAGTGGTAGTGGAACTATTGGGTTATTTGGTTCAACACCTATGAAAGAGCAAGTGCTTTTAAAAACTAAAGGAATTCAAATTAATGGCACTACATTCGAAAACCTGATTTTCAACACTACCGATGACAATAATTCAAGATTAGGATTTGATTTGCTGAAGTATGGATCAATCATTCTTGATTTTAAAAATGAAAATTTTTATTTTGAAAGCGATAAAAAAATAACTTTTAATGAAAGACCTCCGGTATTTACCCCTACAATAGTAAATAATAAATTTGCTATTGGGTTTGTTTGGGATAAAAATTTACTTGAGCAATTACATTATGGAGACGAAATTATTCGAATTGCTAATTACAGATTTTCTGAAATGGATTTTTGTGATATTCTTCAGATAAAAAAGGAATTAGAAAACTTGACTTCTTATGAAATGGAAGTAAAATCTAAAGACAATCAAATTATAACACTTAAAATAGAAAATTAATTAATCGCCTCTTCGAGAACTTTAAAAAAAACAATAATGAATAAATTAAAATTAATTAAAGCTTTTATTGGACCTATTGGTTTTATTATGATGGGCACTTATTTAGTACAAAAGACAGATAAAATGGCAGTTATAATTGGCTATGTAAATATTTGCTTTTGGTCCGTATTATTGCTATTTGCGTTTTATAAATTAATAAAAAAAAAGCTTAGTTCCTTAGCAACTTAGAAACTTAAAAAAAAAAATGAAACTACTTACATACAAAACTGCTGACACCGAACCTCGTTTGGGATTTATCCACAACAATCAAGTTATTGATATGGAAGATTTTGGAGAAATATCCAATTTTCCATTACCAAACGATATGTTGGATTTAATTGACCTTGGATTTGAAATCATTCAAGAAATCACCGAAATGGTTAATGAAACTACAGAAAATTTCTTTGAAGAAATATCGTATAATATGGACGAAATTACCATCCTCGCTCCTATTGAAAAACCAAGAAAAAACATCATCGGCATAGGATTAAACTATACCGAACACGTTGCGGAAAGCGCAAGAACATTAGATACAACAGGCAAATTACCACAAAAACCTATTATCTTTTCTAAACCTCCAACTACGGTTACAGCAACTAATACAAACATTATTAAAAATACAAAACTAACATCACAATTGGACTGGGAAGTGGAATTGGCAGTAGTTATTGGCAAAAAAGGAAAATACGTTCCTAATGCCAATGCCATGGATTATGTTTTTGGGTATACAGTTATTAATGATATTTCTGCAAGAGACTGCCGTCGAGAAGGACAATGGATTGTTTCTAAAGGGCAAGATACTTTTGCACCAATGGGACCAATTTTAGTAACCAAAGACGAAATAGAAAATCCGCACAATTTGAATTTATCTTTAAAAGTAAACGGAGTAGAAAAGCAAAATTCTAATACCAAATTCCTACTTTTCAATATCAATGATTTAATTGAAGATTTAAGCATTGTCTTTACTTTAGAACCAGGTGATATCATTGCCACAGGAACTCCGTCAGGCGTTGGAGCAGGAAGAAATCCACAAGAATGGTTAGGCGATGGTGATGTTATTGAAGCAACCGTAGAAGGAATTGGAACGATTGTTAATACAGTTAAAGAATTTTAATTAAAAGATAGATACATATTATAGAAATCTAATGAATTTTTCAGATTTCATTAATCTTTGTTCCTAAATAAAATCTGCGTTTATTCGCGTTTGCTCATGCATTCCGTTTCATCCGCGTTCCAAAAATAAATAAAATGAAATACAGAATAGGACAAATAGTTCCCTCTTCCAATGTGACGATGGAAACTGAAATACCAGCGATATTTAGAGCAAGAGAAACCATTTTGCCAGAACGTTTTACATTCCATAGCAGTAGAATGCGAATGAAGAAAGTAACCAAAGAAGAACTGGAAGCTATGGATGCCATGAGTTTAAAATGTGCCCAAGAACTTTCAGATGCTCATGTAGATGTTATGGGGTATGCTTGTTTGGTTGCCATTATGAGTATGGGACGCGGTTACCATTGCGTTTCGGAAGTGAATTTACACCAAGAAACAGTTGCCAACGACTATCCTACTCCAATTGTAACTTCGGCTGGTGCTTTAATCAATGGGTTAAAAATACTAGGTGCAAAACAAGTCTCTATAATTACTCCTTACATGAGGCCTCTAACTGATATGGTTGTAGATTACATAGAACACCAAGGGATCAAAGTAAAACAAAGTATCGCCTTAGAAATTCCAGATAATTTAGAAGTGGCAGCACAAAACCCTTTGAATTTATTGGAAATATACAAACAACTAGATTTAACCGATGTGGATGTTTTAGTCGCTTCAGCATGTGTACAAATGCCTTCCTTAGAAGCAATCGATTTAATTCAAGCAGAATGTGGCATCCCTGTAACTTCTGCTGCTGTTTGCACAACTTATGAAATGATGAAAAAATTAGGAATTCAAGCCAAATCAAATATTGGTGGCGAACTATTAAACGGAAAATACTAGTTCTTTATTAATTAAATAATAGTGCTACTGTCAATGCTATTAAAAATTTAGTACAAATGATTATTAATTTCACCATGATTATTTAGTTTTAATTAGTACTCCGACTTTTTTAGGTTCGCTTCCATAAGTTTTGGAAGTAGACTCTACTCTTAATATTTCTTTACCATTTATTGTAACAGTTTTAACAGAGTCGATCGCATCCGAATCCACATCATTGTATTCATTTTCATTTTCGGGACAATTCATACATTTAATTTTAGAATCCTCTACTCTATATATGTAATTTTTATCGCTGAAATGTAAATTAAAAAAGTCATTATCAGATTCATCAAAATCGCGAACACTCTCCTCCATTTTTAATATGGTTCCTTTAGGTAAATATAAGAACAATTCTACTTTTTGACTTCGAAACATTGAAGCTACTTCATATAATAAGTAATTATCCAAAATTAACTGATTACCTTTTGTTTTAAAGCTATATTTAATCTTTTTTGCTTGTATTTTAGCTTCTGGAATCGATTTACTATATGCTATTTTTTCTATATGTAAATAAGGTAATTTTTCATCTGTTTTCATAACTTTAATCGAAACATTATTCGAATAAATTATATCCTGATTAGTTTCGTCTTGAGTTAATTTAAAATCGGTAAGATTACTAATTTCCTTATCATAAAAAGTGTTGTTTTTAAAACTGACAGTTAAGGTGTCTGTGGGTAGAATATTAATAACCTCTTTTTCAACCACTTTGCCTTCTGAAGCTATTTGAGTAAATTTATTTATTCCAACTGTAATAAATATACCTACAGCAATAATCCAAACTGCTAATAAAGTATATTTTGCTATCGTACCAATTGATTTATAATTTTTAATTACTAATTTTAATCCCAAAATAAGTAAGAAGAAGAATGGAATTCCGAAAGTTAATAGAAACAATAAGCCCTGAATCCAAAGTGGCGTTTCTAATCCAAGAGGTGTTCTAAAGTGATTAATTAAATAGGTTGTAGGCAAAGAACTAGAGAATAGCGCTACCATAGAAATAGCGAATATTCCTAAAAGTGCTAGTGATGAAAAAATCAAAATAAAAACACCTATCGCTTTAGCAAATATTTGAAAAACTGAAGTTAAAAAATCTCCTAATTTACTTCCAACTGATTCAGCTCCATTTTTTATTCGATTGCCTAATTCATCATAATTTGCATTTTTTAATTTATCAGAAACAGAATCAAATTCTGATCTTACTTTTTTTTCGATAGACGATATAGTTACTGGTTCTCCCCTCATCTCTAATTTTTCGGATGTTGTAACAGCTTTTGGCATTGCAATCCATAACACTAAATAAGCAATTAATCCAGAACCAAAACCGAAAAATAGCACTAAAAATAATAGTTTAATCCATACAGATTCTATCCCAAAATAATGTCCAAGTCCCGAACAAACTCCTCCTATAATGCCGCGGTCATCATCACGATACAATTTTTTACTTCCGGATGATACAAATGTAAAAGATGTTTTTTCTTCTGCGTCATTGTCTATAATATAATCTTCGGGTTGCCCCATTACTCTTACAACTTCGTCAACATCGTTTGTATTAATTACATGTTTATCACTTTTTTGTTTTTCGGTAAAAAGTTCGGCAACACGCATTTCAATATCTTTCATAATTTCATCCTTTCCAGAAGAATTTGAAAGAGAACGTTTTATGGCCTCAAAATAATTAGATAATTTTTGGTACGCATCTTCGTCAATATGAAAAAATAAACCACCTATATTAATATTTACTGTTTTGTTCATAATTGTTGTTTTTGATTGGTTATTATGTTTACAGCATCGGATAATTCAGTCCATGTGCTGTTTAATTCGTTTAAAAATGTTTTTCCTAATTCGGTTAATTCATAATACTTCCTTGGAGGTCCTGAGGTAGATTCTTCCCAACGATAATTGAGTAAACCGTCGTTTTTTAGTCTTGTAAGCAGTGGATAAACTGTTCCCTCTACTACTAGAAGTTTTGCGTTTTTTAATGTATCTAAAATTTCTGATGTGTAGGCTTCTTTTTCTTTCAAAACAGATAAGATACAAAACTCTAAAACTCCTTTTCTCATTTGAGCCTTTGTGTTTTCAATGTTCATTATTTCTTTTATTTCAAATATTACTATGCTTTTTTAAAATCTACTTTTTTTAAAACTCTAAAAATAAAGTCTATTAATTTCTTATGCAAAGATACAACCTTAAAAAGGTATTATGCAATACAAAGTACTATTATTTAACAATAACTTAACTAAAGGTAAGAAAATTAACCTGTTCAATATTTTTGTATATTTACAAGAAATCATTAAATAATGAAATTTTCACCTAATAAATTAAACTTCTATTTGTTTTTTAAACTTCCCTCCGCTTTTTTGTGTGGAGTAAGAGTTAAGTCAATAAATACAAGGATTTGCGAAACTAAGATTAAGCAACGATGGTTAAATCAAAATCCATTTAATTCGATTTATTTTGCAGTACAAGCGATGGCTGCCGAACTTACTACTGGCGCCTTAGTTATGTATCAAATTAAGAAAAGTAAAAAAAACATTTCCATGTTGGTTACAAACATTAATGGAAATTTTACAAAAAAAGCTAGAGGTCAAATTATTTTTACTTGTTCGGATGGCGAATTAATTAATGAAGCTATTCAAAAAGCTATTGTTTCAACTGTGGGACAAACTCTTTGTTTGAAATCTATTGGTGTTGATGAAGAAGGTGCTATTGTTTCGGAAATGGATTTTGAATGGAGCATTCGATTAAAACATTAAAAATAGTTATTAAATCAATATTTTTTTTAAATTTGTGTACTAAATTTTAACATAAAATGAAAAAAAACATACTCTTAATTGCACTTTTTATCTTCACTACAATTACTTATTCGCAGAAGAAAGATAAAATTAAAGGATCTAAAATTGTTACTACAGAGATTAAAAAAATCGAGAATTTCCTATCCTTAGAAGTTAATGATAATTTGGAAGTTTTTTTAGTAAAAGGATCTGAATGCGGATTAGAAATTGAAGCCGATGATAATTTGCACGAAGCTATTGATGCTAAAATTAATGGGTCTACCTTAAGATTATCAACCCTAAAAAGTATTTCTGGATTTAAAAAACTTAGTATTAGAGTTACATACACCAGCGATTTTAACCAAGTTGTTTCTAGAAACGAATCTACAGTAAGTGCTATTGCAGATATTGAATTGGACAACATTACATTTAAAAGTTATGATTACTCTAAATTAGTATTAAGTTCTAAATCGAAGAATTTTTCTCTTATTATGGATGATAAATCTAAAGGAGAGGTTACTACAAAAGGAGAAAACACCATTGTCAATTTAAGTAAAAATGCTTCCTTAAAAGCAAATACTTCCACAACTAATTTGACATTAGATTTATATCAAAAAAGTGATGCTGTAATTGCTGGTGATGCTCTGCAAATGAAAGTTCGATTAGATAATAATTCCTCTTTGGAAGCAAAAGCTTTAGTAGTTAAAAATGCAGAACTTACTTGTGAAGCATATTCTACAGTAAATCTTTTAGTAAATGAAACTTTAATAATTGATGCTTCTGGAAAGTCAGAAATTCAATTGTATGGTGCTCAAAAAATTGAAATGAAACGATTTGTGGACAATTCAGTGCTTATTAAAAAGCCTACTAAATAGTTTATCACCTATTTATTTTAAACGTGTTTTGGGGTAATATCCACATTAAACATAGATTTTTTAGCTTTGAAAATGGTATATTTACGCACTAAAAATTTAGTTAAGTTATAGAATTATATAGAAATGGGAAGAGCATTCGAATTTAGAAAAGGCAGAAAAATGAAACGTTGGTCAGCAATGGCTAAAGCGTTTACTAGAATTGGAAAAGACATTGTAATGGCAGTTAAAGAAGGTGGTCCGAGTCCGGATGCAAACTCTCGTTTACGTGCTGTTATTCAGAATGCGAAGGCTGCAAACATGCCTAAAGAAAATGTTGAACGTGCCATTAAAAAAGCTACCGACAAAGATACTGCCAACTATAAAGAGCAACTTTTTGAAGGCTATGCACCTCACGGAATCGCTCTTTTAATAGAAACAGCAACCGATAACAATAATAGAACTGTTGCCAATATTAGAAGTTATTTCAATAAATGCAACGGCACTATGGGAACACAAGGATCGGTTGAATTTATGTTTGACCATACTTGTAATTTTCGAATTCCGAATACTAATGTCGATATCGAAGAAATGGAATTGGAATTCATTGATTTTGGAGCCGAAGAAATTTTTGCTGATGAAGATGGAATATTGATTTATGCACCTTTTGAAAGTTTTGGTGCCATTCAAAAAGAATTAGAATCTCGTGGTATTGAAATATTATCTTCTGGGTTTGAAAGAATTCCTCAAATTACAAAAAAACTTACGGAAGCAGAAATTGCAGATGTAGAAAAATTAATAGAAAAGATTGAAGAAGATGATGATGTGATGAACGTTTATCATACTATGGATGAATCGGAATAGATTCATATAAAATATATTTAAATCCGTTTTTGTGAAAACAAAACGGATTTTTTTTATTAAAACCAATTGATAATATTAAGTAACTTACATGTGAATTATTAGAATTATTTTTTTAATTTTGATTCATAAATTTTGCGCCAAATTTACTGTTTATTATATATTTATAATTCAATTATTAACATCAAAATTATTAATAAATTTAATTGATCACTTTATTTAAAATAAAAAGATATAATGAAAAGCTTTCAAATGAGAAGGTTTTTTTTCGTATATTTTTATTATTGGTTTTAGTGTTCGTATGTGAAGAAATTAACGGGCAGACATTATTAGGGAACTACACATTTACAGGACTTTCAACATCTACTGGTCCAGCATCAAGATTATTAGCAAGCAATGTGGCTTCAAATGTTTCATTTTCAACTTATAATAAAAATATTTTAACAATAAATGCTCAATCTTCAATTGATGATAATGTATTTTCAGTTAAACCATCTACAGGAGACTTTGGTTCTGTTATTAATACTAATATGTATGAGGAGTTTTCTGTAACCCCTAATTCAGGATATTATTTAAATTTAAGTTCTATTACATTTCGAATTAGCAGAACTACAAGTGGGGCAACTAGTTTTTCTATTAGATCAAGTGTAGATTCATTTGTTTCTGATCTTTCTACGGGTACAATATCAACAACCTATGTTACAAAAACCATTCCATTAACTGGAAATTCATTTTCTGCAGTTACTTATAGAATATATTTTTACGGAGCATCAAGTACTGGATTTGTAAGGATAGATGATGTTGCTTTTAATGGTAGTATTTCTTGTACACCTCCTCAAAATGTTAGTGTTACCCCTTCAACAGCAACAGTTTGTGAGGGAACAATTACAGCTTTAACAACAAGTGGAGGAACTAGCATTACTAATACAACAAATATTATAGGAACAAGTAATAATGTTATAAGTCCACTTAGTTACGGACCAAATCCATTAAATTCCTGGTATGGAGGGACTAAGGTTCAAATGATATATACTGCAGCAGAATTAACAGCTATTGGATTAGTTAATGGAGGAACAATTTCATCAGTAGGACTGTATGTTAATAACTTTGTTTCAAGCGATTGTACTGATTTAACGATTAGAATGAAAAATACTAATTCTACTGTGTTGACAGGTTTTGAAACAGGAACTTCGGATGTTTATGGTCCGTTAACATTTACTCCATCAGCAGCAGGCTGGGTTAATTTTTCACTAGCAACAATATTTGTATGGACAGGAGAAAATATTATAGTAGAGTTTGTACATAATTCAAATAATACAGGTAACGGGGATGGAACTTATACAAGATATACTTCTACTTCTGAAAATTCAACTTATTATACAATGAAAGACGATGCTGGAGTTGGAATATCAGGCTTTGACTCAACTTCACTTACAACTGGTACTTTCTTTAGTAGTGTTTCAAAGAAGAGACCAAATATTCAATTTGGTTTTCCAACTGTTACAACTAATCCAATTACCTGGACACCTGTAAGTGGTTTATATACAAATTCAAGTGCTACTAGTGCTTATACTACAGGAACTAATACTACAACACTTTACGCTAAACCTACAATTACCAAAATCTACACTGCAACCGCTAAAACTACTTCTGGTTGTAGCACGACTGGGTCTTGTACTATTACCGTAAATCCAAACCCCTCAACAACCTTAATATATCATCAATAAATAAAAATTAAAATAAAAAAAATGAAAACAATTATTAAAAAAAACTTCTTTTTCCTGATCTTATTACTTGGATCCTTAACGAGTATGAATTCTCAAACGAATTCAGCAATCACAGAAAACTTTTGTCAAGGCACTGGAATTCGTAATTATGCTGTAGACACGCCATCTGGAACACCAGGTTCTACCTACAATTGGACTATAACTACATCAGGATCTAACCCAGTTCCAACTCCAATTTCTAATGGAGGAAATACCACAACCATTAATTGGTCTACTACTTTACCAGGAAGTTATGTTGTTCATGTTGTTGAAACTACTACTGCAACTGGTTGTGTCGCAAATGAAGTTACATTGGCTGTAACAGTTAATCCATTGCCAACTGCAACAATTAATGCAGCAACTGCAACTACATTCTGTACTGGAGGAAGTGTTGTATTAAATGCAAATACAGGAACAGGATTAACTTACCAATGGCAATTAAACGGCGTAAATTATACTGGAACTGGAGCAACAACTTCATCTATTACAGCAACAACATCTGGAGATTACACTGTTATTGTTACCAATACAAATTCTTGTTCAGCTACATCTTCAAGCACCACTGTAACAGTTAATCCATTGCCAACAGCAACAATTTCTGCAGCAACTGCAATTACATTCTGTACCGGAGGAAGTGTTGTATTGAATGCTAATACAGGAACAGGATTAACTTACCAATGGCAATTAGACGGAGTAAATTATACTGGAACTGGAGCAACAACTTCATCTATTACAGCAACAACATCTGGAGATTACACTGTTATTGTTACCAACACAAATTTTTGTTCAGCTACATCTTCAAGCACTACGGTAACTATTAATCCATTGCCAACTGCAACAATAACCCCAGCAACTGCAACTACATTCTGTACTGGAGGAAGTGTTGTATTAAATGCTAATACTGGAACAGGATTAACTTACCAATGGCAATTAAACGGAGTAAACTATACTGGAACTGGAGCAACAACTTCTTCAATTACAGCTACAACATCTGGAGATTATACTGTTATTGTTACCAACACAAATATTTGTTCAGCTACATCTTCAAGCACTACGGTAGCTGTTAATCCATTGCCAACTGCAACAATTACTCCAGCAACTGCAACTACATTTTGTACAGGAGGAAGTGTTGTATTAAATGCAAATACAGGAGTTGGATTAAATTACCAATGGCAATTAAACGGAGTAAACTATACTGGAACTGGAGCAACAACTTCTTCAATTACAGCTACAACATCTGGAGATTACACTGTTATTGTTACCAACACAAATTCTTGTTCGGCTACATCTACGGGAAATACTATAAATGCTACTCCAGCACCAACTACTTCAGCAATTTTCCACGACTAAATATTTGTTAATTGAACAATAAAATAAAAAATAGAATTAATTTATTAGCCTTGAAAACTTCAAGGCTGCTATCTTTTTTCATTTTATTTATTTTATTGAGTAGTTATAATTTAACTTTTGGACAACAAACAATTTGCATTGGAAGTATAAAGAATTATTCAGTAGATACATCTGAAAATTCTGGAGCTGGTACTACAGGTTCTACCTATAATTGGAACGTAATTGGTGTATTATTTTCAGGAACAATAACACAAACTGTAACAGGTGTAACAAATGCTGCAACTATTGATTGGCAACTAACACCACCAGGCATTTATACAGTTTCAGTAAGAGAAACTAATAGTAATGGATGTTCAAGCATTCAAAATTTACAAGTCACTATTAAGCCATTACCTTCGGTTAATTTAAACGATTTAATTATTTGTACCAATCCTACTAACGGAAATTGGTTAAATCAGGGAATTCTTAATACAGGACTATCCTCTAGCACTTATAGTTTTGTTTGGCAAAAAGATGGAGTAACTTTGCCTAACACAACACCATATTTAATTGTGACTCAAATTGGAGTATATTCAGTTACCGCTACTAATAATAGCACAAGTTGTCAAGCTTCAGATTCAGCTTCAGTGAGTGTTTCATCTGCTCCACAAGCAACAGTAACCGTAACAAATCCTTTTGATGATGTGCAAAATATTGTTGTTACAATTGTAAATGGAATAGGAGATTACGAATATTCTATCGATGGAATTAATTTTCAAGATAGTGGAACTTTTTCTGTTTCCACACCAAACTTATACTCTGTAATTGTTAGAGATAAATATTTATGTGGAACTATCAGCTTGCCAGTATTTGCTTCTGGATATCCTAAATTTTTCACCCCTAATGGAGACGGATTCAATGATTCTTGGAATATTATTGCCCTGCCAAATTTTTCAAAATCAAAGATATATATTAACGATAGATTTGGAAAATTTATTCATCAAATTTCTTCCTCAAATTATGGTTGGGATGGCACATTGAACGGTGTGAATTTACCAGCAACAGATTATTGGTTTACTGTTGATTATTATGACATTTCTAATAATTTACAAACATTCAAATCCCATTTTTCCTTATTACGTTAACTTGAAATAGGAATTACATTTCAGGATTAAAAACATCAATTATCAATCTCATCATCAATCATAAAACTATTTAAAAACGCTATAGACTTTTGGATATCATAATGTAATATTCTATCTTCTTTAACAAAAGGAACTTCCTCTCTGTAGGATTTCAAAAACATTTCAATAAAATCACTTGATTTTAATGGTCGTCTAAATTCAATTGCTTGCGATGCATTCATTAACTCGATGGCTAAAATGCGCTCTAAATTTTCCATAATACGTAAACATTTTGTAGCAGCATTTGCTCCCATTGACACATGATCTTCTTGTCCGTTACTAGAAACTATGCTGTCTACACTTGCTGGAGTTGCCAATTGTTTGTTTTGGCTTGCAATACTAGCTGCAGTGTATTGCGGAATCATGAATCCTGAATTTAATCCAGCGTTGCTAACTAAAAATGCAGGTAAACCGCGTAGTCCAGAAATTAATTGGTAGGTTCTTCTTTCAGATATGCTTCCTAATTCAGACAATGCAATTGCAAGAAAATCTAACGCCAATGCTAGTGGTTGTCCATGAAAATTACCTCCAGAAATTATAATATCTTCTCCAATAAATATATTTGGATTATCGGTAACTGAATTAATTTCGGTCTTAAAAACTTTTTTTACGTAATCAATAGTATCTTTGGAAGCGCCATGCACCTGAGGAATACATCTAAATGAATATGGATCCTGAACTTGTGTTTTTTCTTGATAAATAATCTCACTATCTTCAAGTAAATCAGTTATTCTTTTTGCAGTTACAATCTGTCCTTTATGTGGTCGGATGTAATGAATTAACTCATTAAAAGGCTCAATTCTTCCATCAAAACCTTCTAAAGAAATTGCTGAAATAACATCGGAAAAATAGGAAAATTTCATTGCTTTAAGCAAAATATAAATTCCATAAGAACTCATAAATTGGGTTCCATTCAACAATGCCAAACCTTCTTTAGATTGTAAAACAATAGGTTGCCAGTTAAATTTTTGTAATACAATTGAAGAATGTATTTTTTTTCCTTCAAAATAAACTTCTCCCTCTCCTATTAAAGGCAGAGAAAGATGTGCTAAAGGAGCCAAATCTCCGCTAGCACCAAGTGATCCTTGGTTGAAGATGACGGGTAAAATATCATTATTATAAAAATCTATTAATCTTTGTACTGTAAGCAATTGAACTCCAGAATGACCGTAACTCAAAGATTGAATTTTTAGCAGCAACATAATCTTAACAATCTCACGAGGGACTTCCTCTCCCGTTCCACAAGCATGAGATTTTACAAGGTTTTCTTGAAGCTGCGATAAGTTTTCATTAGATATTATTACATTACACAACGATCCAAAACCTGTGTTTATTCCGTAGATTGGAGCATTCTGAGATTCCATTTTGGCATCCAAATATTCTCTACATTTTTGAATAGCAGTTTTTGCTTCTTCCGAAAGAGTAATTTGCTTATTTTGTGAAATTATTTCTTGTAAAGTCTCTAATTGAAGTACTTCTGAACTAATATAATGTGAATTTTGCATTTTATGTTTGAAATTTGAGTTCAAAATTCAGCAAACAATTATTAAAATCCAACTATTTCAGCTACTATTTTATTAGTAAATTAATAAAAAACAGACTTTAATTCATTTAAAAAATATAAAAATAGTGTCATTTGCTGATAAAATTATTATATTCATAAAAACACAATTCCTACTTTTATTATTAACAAAAAAGAGTAATTTTGAAATGTATGTTGAACAACAAAATCATAAATTCCTCCTACTTAACAACCTCGTCAAGGGTTGCTATTTTTGTTAGCACATACACTACAACAACTACAACCCCGTTAGGGGTATAATTTCACATATAATCCATTCTAGGCCTTTCAAATGAAAGAATTTAATTTTATATGTAATTTCAAAATAAAAAAATAATAATGATAGTATTAAAATTTGGTGGAACTTCTGTTGCCAATGCCCAAAATATCCAAAAGGTTATCCAAATCGTTAACCAAAAAGCTAAAGAAAATAAACTTGCAGTAGTAGTTTCTGCGCTAAGCGGCGTTACCGACATGCTTCTTAATGCATCTGAAAAAGCTGCAAATAAAGACGAAGTTTATAAAGTTGTTTTAGATGAGATAAAGCAAAAACACTTTGTTACGATTACCGAATTAGTTGAAACATCGAATCAAAATACACTTTTAATAAAAATTAATAGTCAAATTAATCAATTGCAAACATTATTAGATGGTTGTTTTCTTTTAGGGGAATTGTCACCTAGAACAGCTGATGCTATTGCTGGTTTTGGAGAATTATTATCTTCTCAAATTATTGCAACTGCTTTGCAACAAAGTCTCCCAAATAGTACTTTTAAGGATAGCAGAGAATTGATTATTACCAATTCTAATTTTGGTAAAGCTGTCGTTGATTTTTCAGTTTCTAATACATTGATTTCAAATTATTTCAGTTCCAATACTTCTCAAGTCGTCGTTTTGCCTGGATTTATTGCTTCATCTGAAGATGGAAACACCACTACTTTAGGGCGCGGTGGATCCGATTATTCAGCGGCCATTCTTGCTAATGGATTGAAAGCAGTATCTTTAGAAATTTGGACAGATGTGAACGGTATGTTTACTGCTAACCCCAAAATTGTTAAACAAGCGCAACCAATTGAGTCTATTTCCTATCAAGAAGCAATGGAATTGTCTCATTTTGGCGCCAAAGTTTTGTATCCTCCAACTATTCAACCTGTTTTGAATGCTGCAATTCCTATTTGGATTAAAAACACTTTTGATCCAGATGCTTACGGAACTTTAATTTCTAATAGTCCTGATGCTAATGCAAATCCAATAAAGGGGATTTCACATATTGATACTATTGCACTTCTAACTTTGGAAGGATCTGGAATGATTGGTATTGCCGGTTCATCCAAAAGACTATTTGAAGTGCTTTCGAGAGAAAATATCAATGTAATTTTTATCACTCAAGCCTCTTCCGAGCATTCTATTTGTATTGGAATTCAAAATCAGGATGCCCACAAAGCCAAAACTGCAATTGACTCCATCTTTGAACTAGAAATTGCTCAAAATAAAATCGATCCTTGCATTGTTGAAAACGAATTGTGCATTGTTGCTTTGGTTGGTGAAAGCATGAAAAACCACCAAGGATTGAGCGGTAAAATGTTCAGTACTTTAGGGAAAAACAATGTTAATATTCGTGCTATTGCACAAGGTGCATCCGAAAGAAATATATCAGTAGTTATTAACGAAAAAGACGTCAAGAAAGCATTAAATACTTTGCACGAACGTTTCTTTGAAGACAATACTAAACAGTTGAATTTATTTGTTATGGGGGTTGGAAATGTAGGTGAAAAATTCATCGATCAAATTCACCAACAAAAGAAATTCTTAAAGGAAAATTTAAAAATAAACCTTCGTGTAGTTGCTATTTCCAATTCTAGAAAAATGTTTTTTAACGAAGAAGGAATACAACTAAAAGATTGGAAACCGTTATTAGAAAATGGTGGAACTGCCAATGTAAATCAATTTATAGCTAAAGCAAAAGAACTGAATTTACGAAATAGTATTTTTGTGGATATCACTGCAAATGAAGATATTGCCTCTATTTACGACCAGTTTTTAAAACAAAATATTGCAGTCGTAACGTGTAATAAAATAGCGTGTTCGTCTCAATATGACAATTACAAATATCTAAAATCGTTGTCTCGAAAGTACAATGCACCTTTCTTATTTGAAACTAATGTTGGTGCAGGTTTACCAATCATTGATACGTTAAAACACTTAATTGCATCAGGAGATAAAGTAAATAGAATTAATGCAGTATTATCGGGAAGTTTAAACTTTATTTTCAATAATTTTAGCGAAACTTATAACTTTCACGACGTTGTAAAAGAAGCAGGTGTACAAGGATTTACTGAACCTGATCCAAAAATAGATTTAAGTGGTGTAGATGTTGCTAGAAAAATTCTAATTTTGATTCGAGAAAGTGGATATCCAATGGAAATGGAAGATATTACAAACAATTCGTTTCTTCCTATAGAATGTATAGAAACTACTACTAATGATACTTTCTTTAAATCCTTAACAAAACATTCCGGGCATTTTGAGAACCTTTTAGCAGAAGCTAAATCTAAAGAGTCTCGATTAAAATTTGTGGCTTCGTTCGAAAACGGAAAAGCAAGTGTTGGTTTACAATTTATTCCTAGCGACAGCCCTTTTTATAATTTGGAAGGAAAAGACAATATCGTTCAGTTTTATACTGATAGATATGTAGATCAACCTCTATTAATTAAAGGTGCCGGTGCTGGCGCAGCGGTTACCGCATCAGGTATTTTTGCCGATGTAATTCGAATTGGAAATGTGTAATTTAGTCCAAAAGTCAAATAGCATTAAGTCCAAAAAAAGGATTTATTTTTATGAACAACTTGACATTATGACTTTAAAAACTTTATGACTTTATGACTGATATTAAAATATTCTGTCCCGCAACTATAGCTAATCTATCCTGTGGATTTGACGTTTTAGGCTTATGTCTAGAAACCATTGGTGATGAAATGATTATCCGAAAAGTAAAGGAAAAAGACATCCGAATTACCAAAATAACTGGAGCCGATTTACCTTTGGAAGCCGAAAAAAATGTGGCAGGAGTTGCGGCATTAGCATTAATAAATAAAATCGATTCGGAATATGGATTTGAAATTGAAATTCATAAAAAAATTAAAGCTGGAAGTGGCATTGGTAGCTCATCTGCTAGCGCCGCAGGAGCAGTTTTTGGAATAAATGAATTACTAGGAAAACCTTTTACAAGAAAAGAATTAGTTGAATTTGCCATGATAGGCGAAGTAGTTGCAAGCGGAAGTGAACATGCTGATAATGTTGCTCCTTGCCTATTGGGTGGCTTCACATTAGTTAGAGGTTATAATCCATTAGACATTATTAGGATTGATAGTCCCGAAGAACTTTTTGCGGTTGTTTTGCATCCTCAAATTGAAGTAAAAACATCCGATTCACGAGCAGTTTTACAACCCATGATTTCTTTAAAATCTGCTATAACACAATGGGGAAATGTAGGCGGATTAATTGCAGGATTATACACTAAAGATTACGAATTAATAGGACGTTCCTTACAAGATGTTATAGTAGAACCACTAAGAAAACATTTAATACCTAATTTTGATCAAGTAAAATTCACAGCAATGCATCATGGCGCTTTAGGAGCAGGAATTTCTGGCGCAGGACCATCAATTTTTGCTTTGTGCAAAGGTTTGGCTGTAGCCGAAAAGGTTGCTATTGCTATGACCGAAGAATATCTAAATACAGGAATTCCCTCTGATATTCATATTTCAAAAATAAATCCAATTGGAGTTTCAATAATTTAAAGATTCTAGGTTTTAAGTAATATTATAAACCATGAACTTAAAACCATGAAGCTAAAATCTAAATCAAATGAACTACTATAGTTTAAATAACAAAAATGTAAAGGTATCTTTTCAGGAAGCAGTAATTCAGGGACTAGCACCCGACAGAGGCTTATATTTTCCGGAAAAAATAACCCCACTATCACAATCCTTTTTTGATACTATTGAGAGTTTATCAAACGAAGAAATTGCCTTTGAAGTCATTAAACAATTTGTAGGTAATGAAATTCCAGAATTAGAACTTAAACAAATTGTTGCCGAAACCCTATGCTTTGATTTTCCGTGTGTTTCTGTGGAAGAAAATGTCTATTCTTTAGAATTGTACCACGGACCAACAATGGCGTTTAAAGACGTTGGAGCCAGATTTATGTCACGGTGTTTGGCTTATTTTAACAAAGGAAAAGACCTAAAAAACACAGTTCTTGTAGCTACATCTGGCGATACTGGTGGTGCTGTTGCAAGCGGTTTTCTTGGTGTAAGAGGTGTAGAAGTAGTAATTCTTTACCCATCTGGAAAAGTAAGTGACATTCAGGAAAGACAGTTAACCACTTTAGGACAAAATATAACCGCTTTAGAGGTAGATGGTTTTTTTGATGATTGCCAAGATATGGTGAAGCAAGCATTTTTAGATTCGGATTTAAAACACAAAAATCTTACTTCTGCAAATTCTATTAATATTGCCCGTTGGTTGCCTCAAATGTTTTACTTTTTCTTTTCTTACAAAGAATTAAAAAAACATAATAAACCATTAATTGTTTCCTGCCCAAGTGGCAATTTTGGTAATATCTGTGCTGGAATTTTAGCAAAAAAAATGGGGTTGCCAATTACCCATTTTGTAGCGTCAACTAATATAAACGATACGGTTCCTAAGTTTTTAGAAAACGGAATTTATAATGCTAAACCATCTGAAGCAACTATTTCGAACGCTATGGATGTTGGCAATCCGAGTAATTTTATTCGTATTCAAGAAATGTACAACAATGATTTAAATGAATTTATTAAAGATTTTTCATCCTATTCTTTTACTGATGAAGAAACAAAAATCGAAATGCAAAAAATATATTCGAATACTGGATATGTTGCAGAATCCCACGGAGCAGTTGGCTATTTAGGATTGAAAAAAGAACTAAAAAACCATCCTAATAGCATTGGAGTATTTCTTGAAACAGCACATCCAATAAAGTTCTTGGATGTTGTAGAACCCGTTTTAAATATTACATTAGAAATTCCTAAACAAATTGAAAGTGTATTAGGAAAAGATAAAATTAAAGTAAAAATTAAAAACTACAACCAACTTAAACAGTTTTTGATAAGTAGAACAATTATTAATTAATTCTTAAATTATCTTAAGATTAGAATTCTGATGATTCAATTGTTTATTTAGTGTTATATTTGAAGCACTAAATTTTATTTTCAATGAAAAAAGCTATACTTTACCTTAGTTTATCCTTGTTTTCTTTTCAAATTAGTATTGGTCAATCCAATAAAACAGTAAAAGATAATGAACCAATTCAAACGATTATTGAATTTGAAAATCCGCTTCCAAAAGCAGATGCATTGGCAAAATTTAAAGTGCAAAACAAATTAGATAAATCTAATAATTATGCTTCAACGTACTCCAACTCGGATGAAACTGGTCGTAAGCACGAACACTTGCAACAATATTATAAAGGATTAAAAATTGAATTTGGGGTAATAATTACCCACAGTATTAACAATGAAGTGTACATGATAAATGGAGAAGTTTACAATGCTTCAACTATAAATACTACTCCTTATTTAAGCGGTGAACAGGCATTAAATATTATTTTAAATTCAAAAAACAACACTCAATATCTTTGGGATTCACCAGAAGATGCATTGGCAATGAATTATAAAAAGCCAACAGGTGAATTGTTAATTTTGCCAAATGTTACTACTGGTGCAATAAATTTAGCTTACAAATTTGACGTTTACACCACACAGCCTTTGGCTAGAGATGAAATATATGTAGATGCACAAAACGGTACAATATTATATAGTAATCCTATAATTAAGCATGCCCATGATATAGTTAAGAAGCAAATTGATTTAAAAGAATCAATGGAAGTTACAGCTTCAGTAACGGGAACTGCTAATAATACAAAATATAGCGGCAGTAGAAGTATCAAAACAACCTTGTCTTCGGGAAAATATATTTTAAAAGACGATACAAGAGGTGGTGGAGTTCAAACCTTTAATAGTGCAAGGACACCGTCTTATCCAACAACAAATTTCACAGACTTAGATAACAACTGGACAACAGCCGAATTCAATAATACTAATAAAGATATTGGTGCTTTGGATGCCCATTGGGGTGCTGAAATGACCTATGATTTTTGGAAAAATATTTTTAACAGAGACAGTTTTGATGATAAGGGTACGATGTTAAGAAGTTATGTGCATTATCGTTCTAATGTAAATACTAGTTTGGTTAATGCATTTTGGAATGGATCTGTAATGTCTTACGGTGATGGTAATAATAGTGTTTCTATTTTAACATCAATTGATGTATGTGGGCATGAAATTGGTCATGGAATATGTTCGTCAACTGCAAATTTAGCCTATCAAAATCAATCAGGAGCCATCAACGAAGGTCTTTCGGATATATGGGGAGCATGCATTGAACATTATGGAAGGACTGGTTCTTTAACCGGGCCTTTTGCAACCGGGGTTTGGAAAATAGCAGAAGATTTAGGAGCTTCTCCTTTTAGAAGCATGAACTCTCCTTTAACTTATGGAGATCCAGATACGTATCTTGGAAGTAATTGGATTACTACTGGAGATGAAGGAACTTGCACTCCATCAGGCAATAATGATCAATGTGGAGTCCACACTAATAGTGGAGTGTTGAATCATTGGTTTTATATTCTAACAGTCGGAAAATCAGGAACTAATAATGCACCAATCCCCCGTAGTTATTCAGTTTCAGGAATAGGAATGGCAGAATCTTCTAAAATTGTATATTATGCGGAGAGAGATTATTTAACTTCTAACGCCACTTATTTAGACATGAGAAATGCTACTCTTCAAGTTGCTAACAATTTATATTGCGGATCAAGTTCCCAAGTTATTGCCGTTACTAATGCTTGGTATGCAGTAAATGTAGGGAATCAATACATTGGTTACCCTACTGATGTGTCACTTAAAAAAATTGTGCAACCCCTTTCAGTTGCTTGTGGTGCATCTCATAATTCAATTTTAACTTTTGAAAATTCTGGAACAAATCCTATTTCTTCAGTTGCAATTTCATACACTATTGATGGAAATTCTCCTACAAATTCAAATTGGTCGGGATCACTTTCGTCGTGTCAATCTATAGATTTTCCAATAACAATAGGAAGTTTATCAAGAGGAACTCATTTCATCACCTATACTATTACTACAAATAGTGATGGTAATAGTAGTAATAATACTAAAACAGCTTTAATTTTAGTAAATGAAGCTGGAATAGTCAATTCAATTAATACGTTTGAATCTACTTCTGATAATTTAATTTCTTTTGATAAGGCAAATACTAATATCCTTTGGCAAAGAGGTCAAGCTGCAGGAACGATTCTTGATAGCACTGTTTCAGGCGGTTCTAATGTTTATGGAACAAATCTTTCGGGTCTATATCCAGACGGTATGACTTCTTATCTTGTTTCACAATGTTATGATTTAACACAATATCAAAATCCAAAATTCAAATTTGATATGGCTTTTGATTTTGAACCTGACTATGATTACCTTAATGTTGAATACTCAACTAATGGAGGAACCACATGGACAATATTAGGCGATGCTACAAGTACTACAACTTGGTACAACAGTTCTAATATTCCCAACGGTACCAACTGCGATAATTGTGTTGGTGCTCAATGGACTGGTGCAGGCGGAGATCCAAATATGTTGGGAGGGGTTAATTCTGACAAAGTAAATTATAGTTGGGATATGTCAGATTTTGGATTTGGCGGTACAATGCCGCAATCGGATATTATTTTTAGATTTAATTTCGTTTCTGATGCCGGCGTTACCAATGAGGGTGTAATAATTGATAATTTTGTAATAACTGGAACTCCTGCTTTAGCAAATGCAGAAAATACTTTTGAAACGTTTACTATTTCTCCTAATCCAACAAGTGGAATTGTATTAGTTAAATTATCAACTTCAGAGGATGTTAAAGTTGATTTATTTGATATAAGAGGAAGAAAATGTTTTAATACTATCTATCAAAATTCAAATTCCTTTTTCTATCAAGAGGTTAATATTGGTCAATTGGAAAAAGGAATCTATTTGTTAAATGTTACTTCGGAAGGAAAAACTGCAACAAAAAAAGTTATTATTCAATAACAAAATTAGTCGCTAATTTAAAATTCCATATTCAGAAGTAATTCTAAATATGGGATTTTAATTTTTTAATTAATCAACTGCTACTTACAAATATCTTTCTTCAAAAATTCTTTGGTGGTGATTTTGATGTCCAATAATTACAAATCCTAAAGCACGAACTGACATTGGATTATTAGATGCTATTCCAGTATTTAAAAGTTGATCTTTATTAATAGATTTGAATAAATACAATGTAGAATGACGAACAGCTGATAATTCAGTTAATAATTCCATGATACTTCTTTGATTTCCATTAGCTTCATTAACATAATGGTTTTCTTCAAAACCTGGTAATTCTGTGGCATCATTTCTAGCAAATCGTAAAGCGCGATATGAAAACACTCGTTCAGCATCAATAATGTGTTGAATAATATCTTTAATTGTCCACTTGCTTTCTTCATAGCGGTAATCAAATTTGTCTAGTGGAATGTCTTGAACAAACTTAATAAATCGATGCAAGGAAATTTCTAATTCTTCAATCAAAGTAAATTCATCTGATACTTGAGCAATATAATTTCTATAGAATGGAGCGTAATCGGATGTTTGTAATTGGGAAACTTTCATATTGTATTATTTAAAATATTTTTTTAAGCGGAATTTCTACTTGCATTTGTGTTTCCAAATAAAGATCGAGTTACTAATTTTTCATAAACTGTAAGCAATTCGTTTGATTCTGTACCCTTCTTAATTTCGTTTATTTTCATTAAAGCATACTGCTGAATTACCAATAAAGGCAAAACTATATCTTCTCGCATTTTAATGGATGCTTTGCCATCAGGATAATTTTCCATTAATTCCTTGTGTCCTGCAATTTTTAGCAAAAGTCGTTTGGTTTCTTGAAATTCATTAAAAATTATTTTCCAAAATTCACCAAATTCTTTATCCTCTTTCATGTATTGCGTTAACGGAAAAAATGATTTTGCCAATGACATCATACTATTTTCCAATAAAGTTCTAAAGAATAAAGACGAATCAAAAAGCGTTTGTACTTTATCCCAATTGTTTAAGTCTTCAAAATGTTTCAACGCCGATCCTAAACCAAAAAATCCGGGAACATTTTGTTTCATTTGACTCCAAGAACCAACAAAAGGTATAGCTCGCAAATCGTTAAAATCTAGATTAGCAGTAGTATTTCTTTTAGATGGACGACTTCCAATATTAGTTTTAGAATAATAATTTAAGGTACTCATTTGTTCCAAATAAGGTATAAATTTAGGATGATTTTTAAAACTTAAATATTTTTGGTATCCTATTTCAGATAATTCATCTATTATTTTAATATCAAAATCAGACAAATTATTCTCCTGTTTGTTGAAAATTTCATTAGAAACTCCCGCGCTTAATAGATTTTCTAAATTATACCGACACGAATCTAAAGTACCAAAGTTAGAACTAATGGTTTGACCTTGAACCGTTAATTGAATTTCCTGATTTTCAATTGTAGTTCCTAAAGAAGCATAAAATTTATGCGTTTTTCCTCCGCCTCTTGCCGGTGGTCCCCCTCGCCCATCAAAGAAAATCACTTTGATACCATATTTTCTAGAAACTGCTGTAATAGTTTGTTTGGCTTTATAAATTCCCCAATTAGCCATTAAATAGCCTCCATCTTTAGTTCCGTCAGAAAAACCAAGCATGATAGTTTGTTTATTTCCTCTGTTTTTCAAATGCTTTGCATATTGTAAATTAGTATACAATTGCTCCATAATTGTATCTGCTTGCCGCAAATCGTCTATAGATTCAAACAACGGAACAATATCTACAGATGGATTTTTCCAATTACATAAACTAAATAATGCAAAAGTTTCAAGAACGTTTAGAGTGCTTTCATTATTAGAAATAATATATCTATTGGCTCCTAATTCACCATTGTTTTCTTGAATTTTTTTTATTGCTACAATAGAATCAATAGTTTGTTTGGTCATTTCATCCTCAAATAAATCAGATGAAATAGTTCCGGATAAGTTTGTTAGAACATTTATTCGTTCTTCATCAGAGAGATCAAAATATCCAGTAAGCGCAACATTATTTTTTTCTAAGTACTTAAAAATAATTTGAATTACTTTATTATGTATTTTACTATTCTGACGAATATCTAAAGATGCAAAATGAAATCCGAAAATTGTTACCTTATTCAAAAGTTCATTTATTTCATCTAAATATAGCGACTGGTGTTTTTCGATGCAAATAGATTTTACTATATTAAGTTTATCTTTTAATTCCGATAAAGTAATGTAAATACTTCCATCAGAATAAAATACAGAACGATATAACTTATTTTCAATATCAGAAATTATAGCATCTATTCCTGAAAAAGTTAGTTTACGTTTTAGTTTTCTAATATCTAAATAATAAGATTTCAAAATTGCAGTTCGCAGTCTATCCGCAACTTTCAAAGTTATTTCGGATGTTACAAATGGATTTCCATCTCTATCACCACCAGGCCAAAATCCAAGATTGATTATTGAATTAGTTATTGGTTTTTCATTAAAAATATTCTTCTGAATGTATTGCAACATTTCACCTGATGTTTGATAAAATACATTTTCAAGATACCAGATCAAACTGATTGCCTCGTCAAAAGGGCTTGGTTTATCTTTCTTAATAAAAGGAGTTTTTCCAAGTTGAGCTAGTAAGTCTTTTATTTTTGACAAATTATTATCCCTTACTGCATCGGTTAAATCAGTTATAATACCCAAAACAGAACCTGGATAAAATTGTGTTGGATGAGCAGTTAAAACTGTTCTAATATTAAAACTATCTAAGAAAGAAATCAATTCCTCTTGTAATTCTTTAGTATCAGCTCTTTCTCTTATGTCTCTAAGAGATGCTTTACCTTCCATATTATTAACTATTGGAAAAGCAGCATCTTCAATTGCATCAAAAAGAACTATTTGACGTTCAACATATTGGATAAATCGAAATAACAAACTAATTTTTTCTTCTTCTGAAACAGAATCTAAATACTTTTTCGAAAAGGAATTTACAATTTCTACTGGAGTTAAATTATTTTTAAAACCAGTTGTACAAACTTCACTAAATAATGGTAACAAGACACCTGTATTATCAATTGCATCAAAGGGCAAATTAACAAACACGCTATTATAAATATGGTATTTGGACAAAACATTTTTATTAAAACGCTCAATTTCAGGAAGTGTGTACATTGTGAATATTTTTTTCGAAAGTTGATATAAAAAAACCTCAAGTAAATTACTTAAGGTTTTCTATTAAAAGATTTTTCTATAAAATTTAGAAAAATTATATATCTTTAAAAATAGTGTGCATCAAACGTTTTTTGTCGTTGATGCTTTCCTCAAGAGAAATCATAGTTTCCGTTCGGTAAACTCCTTCAATATCATCAATCATAAAAATAACATCTTTGGCATGTTTTGTATCTCTTGCACGAATTTTACAAAATATGTTGAATTTTCCTGTAGTTACATGCGCTACCGTTACAAAAGGAATCTCACTTACTCTTTCTAAAACAAATTTCGTTTGTGAGGTATTATTTAAGAAAACTCCTACATAAGCAATAAAAGAATATCCAAGTTTTTCATAATCAAGTGTTAAAGACGATCCCATAATTATTCCGGCATCTTCCATTTTTTTAACTCTTACGTGAACGGTTCCTGCGGAAATTAATAGTTTTTTTGCAATATCTGTAAATGGTATTCTTGTATTATCAATTAACATATCAAGAATTTGATGATCTACTTCGTCTAATCGGAACTTACTCATAACTATATAATTTATATTTTTTTTTCTAACTTTTATACAACAATCATTAAACTTTATTTAAACAAAAAGATGAATTTAGTTAAATCTTAACGCCATTTTCAAATTTGATAACTTTTCCTAACGAAAAGTTTGCTTTTTGATTGATTTTAGGAATATTATCAAAAGAATCTTCATAAGTCATTTTGTGTGCGTTATAAAGATAATGACCAAATTTTCCTTTTAAATCCCCAATTTCAGTGACATAAGCATTAAATTGTATCTTTCCATTAACAAGTTCTTCCTTATAATGAGAGGCAAAACTCGTGATTATTTCTTTACCATCATAATTTATTTTGACATTTTTATAAAGAAAATCATAAAAAACCAAATTATTTTTAGGAATTTCAAAATATATTGCATTTTCATCATTAACTATATCGATTTCGTAAATATGTTGCAATCCGGCAACTAATGCTATAAAAATCATTTTTCGAGTATATTCTCTATAATAATCGTCTGGATAATGACCTGCTTCAAATAATATTGTCGGCACTCCTAGTAATGTAAATTGATCTCCAATACAATTAGCATTAAAACTATCATCAAAACGAGCAACTTGATTTGGAATATGATTTTGTAATTGCTTATTCATGGCTACAATAATTTGCATAGCCTTTAATCGAACATCATTAATATCTCGATTTTCATTAAACGATGGCGCTAAAAAAGAAACTGTAGCAACATTACCTTTACTTCCCGCACCAAAAATGGTACGTTGGTCGTGAAGATTAAAACAATAATCTGGTTTAAATTCGTTAAAAGTTTGTCTTAATAATTGGCTTTCTGGCTGTGATAAATCAATAGAATCACGATTCAAATCTACTTTATTGGCATTCTCACGGGTATATAATTCAGCTCCATCCGGATTAACCATTGGAATAAAACAAAATGTAAATTCTTTAAGAAACCTCTTCCCTTGTTCACTTGAAGAGTTAATTAAATTAAAAAAATCAAATACTGCTTTGGTTGTGGTGCTTTCATTGCCGTGCATTTGCGACCATATAAAAATTTTAATTTCTCCAGATCCAATAGTGAATTTATATATTGGTTTTCCTAAAACAGATTTTCCAATAACTTCTACAGGAAGTTTAGCAAGTAACGGCTCAATATCTTTTAAAGTAATATACCGTCCGAATAAAGAATTTTCTTTAAATTGTTTATGTAATTCTATATAATCCATACGATTTGTTTTATACTTGATAACTTCGTTCTGAAATTTTTCCTTTCACTCCTTTGTAAAAAGGGAGTAATAATTTCATGTCTTCTTCAAAATTTCCAGATGGAATAAAAGGTTCGCCCACTTTAACTTCTTTTTTTCCAAAATCAAATGCCACTGGAACAATAGGAACATTAGCTTTAAGAGCAATATAATAAAATCCTGTTCGCAATTCGGTTACTTTCTTGCGTGTACCTTCCGGCGATATTGCCAAACGAAAAACATCTTTCTTAGCAAATACTTCAACCGATGCATCTACATTATTTTTCTTCCCACTACGATCTAAAGGAGCACCACCAACTGCCTTAAAGTAATATCCAATAGGAAAAGTAAATAGTTCTTTTTTTCCTACAAAATTGATTTCAATATTCATTATTCCTCTTACTAACATAGCAATAAAAAAATCTAAATTGCTAGTATGAGGAATAACTATTACAACACACTTTTTTAAATTTGGAGCAATAGTTCCAGATAATTTCCATCCTAAAATTTTATAAAAAATAAAATAATAAAGTTGCTTCTTCATTTGAAATATTTTGTGTAAATTTAATATTATTCTGTTATTTTTGAGGAAAATAAAAAAATGATTGCCAAATACCTTAGTTATTTCCTTCCTATAAACGTCATTAAGCGAAAATCTTCCATAAGTAACTCGCTTGAGGTGACTTGGAATAACGGAGAACTAGTTTTAGATTCCAAGAATACTAATTATTCTTATGGGAGTCTGCAACGAATTTTAAAAAAAGGATTAAAATATATTGGTTACGACCGCATACGAAAGTTTGAAAACGTATTAGTTCTAGGAGTTGCTGGTGGCAGTGTAATTAAAACATTGGTTGACGAAATAAAATTTAGAGGAAAAATAACTGGAATAGAAATTGATCCAGAAATTGTAGAAATTGCAAATACCTATTTTAAGTTAAACCAAATTAATAATTTAGAACTCATTATTGACGATGCATTTGAATTTGTTTTAAAAACTAAAGCAAAATTCGACTTGATAATTATTGATGTTTTTCAAGATACTACAATGCCTAACTTTTTATTTGAAGATTATTTTATTCAAAGAATTAATTTTTTATTAAATGTAAACGGATTTATTCTATTTAATACTATGGTAATTAACGAGCAAAATAGAATTAGAAATCTAGATTATAAAAAGAAATTTTCTGGTAATTATTCTTTACGGATGTACCCAAAAGTAGAAGTTCATAATGAATTGTTTACTATAAAAAAGCTTTGCTAGAGATATTATTTAAGTAACAACCTAGCTTTAACTAGATCTTCTTGAGTATCAATACCTATTCCAATATGAGAGGTTTCAACCATTTTTATTCGTTTACCAAATTCTAAATAACGAAGTTGCTCTAATTTTTCAGAGGCTTCTAATGATTTCATTGGTAAAGAATAGAAATCTAAAAGTGCTTGTTTACGAAAAGCATAAATTCCGATATGTTGAAAATAGCGAACACCCGCGTTTTTATCCCTTGGATAAGGAATCACGGAACGAGAAAAATAGAGTGCAAAGTTATTTTGATCCACAACCACTTTCACATTGTTGGAGTTATTAATCTCTTCTTCGTTGCTAATCTCGCGCATCAAGGAAGCCAAATCAACATGTCCAATAGTATCATTCTGAGTAAGCGAAGAATCAAAAACTTCAATAAGTTTTTCTAATGATTGTTTATCTATAAAAGGTTCGTCCCCTTGAACATTAACCACAATATCTACATCAAGATTTGCAACCGCTTCTGCAATGCGGTCGCTCCCCGATTCATGTTCCTTTATTGACATTATGGCTTTTCCTTTATTGGAAATAATTTCATTATAAATCAATTCAGAATCTGTAACAACAAACACATCGTCAAATAATTTAGTTGCTATCGCAGCTTCATAAGTTCTTACAATTACAGTTTTCCCACCTAAATCTTGCATTAATTTTGCAGGAAAACGAGTAGAAGCATAACGAGCAGGAATTACAGCAATTACTTTCATAATCTTAATTTATGGTAAGTGGCAAATATATTAATTTATAAGTGTTCTATTGTTTTTAGATTTTATTATTTTAAATTTGATTTCTTTTTTATTCTAAAAATTAATAAAAAATCTAATTATGTTTTCTTTCAATAAGTATCTTTTTTTAATTAGCATTCTTTTATTTATTGGTTGTAAAACTACCAAATCTATCAAAACTAATACCGTCCAAAAGTTAAAAAATAATACTCTCAGCGGAAATTTTACCACACTTTATGAAGGAATAAACGATACTACTTTTGTTAAACTGATTAATTTCAGCAACGATTTTGTTCTTGACATGAAATATGCAACACAGAATAATTTTCTAAAACAAAAAGTTTATGCATGTGAAGAATGTTATTTGCGACTTAAAACCATTAAGTATTTAATAGCAGCGAATACTGAATTTCAAAAAAAAGGATATCGAATTAAATTGTTTGATTGTTATCGGCCTTTAGATGTTCAAAAAAAAATGTGGGAGTTAGTTCCAAATGCAGATTACGTTGCTGATCCAAAAAACGGATCCATACACAATAGAGGTGGCGCTGTTGACATTAGTATTGTAAATTCTAAAGGCAAAGAACTTGATATGGGAACTAGTTTTGATTTCTTTGGTCCCGAAGCAAGTCACAAATACCAGGGTCTTTCATCAAAAATTAAAAAAAATAGAATTTATTTAAAAGAAGTAATGTTGCGGAATAATTTTAAATCTTATGATTCAGAATGGTGGCATTATAACCTATCTGAAAGCACTAAAGATAAGTTGGCAAATTTTCAGTGGAACTGTAATTAACACTATTCTATTTTAGGTTCCAGTAAACTTCTAAAATCTAATATCTTAAACTCAACAATAAAATTTGTAAGTTTGCAGCGTTCTAAATCTAATTATGACAACAAGCATCACCGACAAAACCTATAAAAAACTCACCATTCAAATTTCATTGAATGCTTTGTCGTTTTGTATTTTTGACACTTTAAATAATAATCCAATAGTTTTAAAGAAGCTGCCTTTTTCTAATTTGAATCGCAGTGTTAAGATGGAAGATTTATTAGAATCTGTTTTTAGTTTAAATACTGAATTGAAAAATAACTATGATGAAATTCTTGTTATTCACAGCAACAATCTTTCCACATTTGTACCAACAGCATTATTTGACGAAGAGTTTATAGGTAGTTATTTACAATTTAATACTAAGGTTTTTGAAACCGATTTTTTTACTTTTGATGCTTTAGATAAATATGAAATGAACCTTGTTTATATTCCTTATGTAAACATGAATAATTTTTTTATTGATCAATATGGTTCTTTTGATTATAAACATGCTACTACCATTCTAGTATCTAAATTGTTAGATTTATCTAAAAACAAAGAAGAAAGAAAAATGTTTGTGCATGTAAATGAAAATCATTTTGAAATAATTGTAGTTCAAAATCAGAAGTTGCATTTATTTAATTCTTTTGAATATAAAACTCCCGAAGATTTTATTTATTACATACTTTTTATTGCGGAACAATTGCAGCTAAATCCTGAGAATTTTATTTTGCAATTTCTTGGTTCAATTTCAGAAAATGATGCTTTTTATCAAATAACCTACAAATACATACGAAACATTTCTTTATTGGATGTTTCCGATTTTAAAAATCCGTTTACCGAAAATGAAAACCGGGAACACTTTATATTACTTCACTCGTGAGAATAATTTCCGGAAAATACAAAGGCAGAAGAATTACCGCTCCAAAAAATCTTCCCGTTCGACCAACAACCGACATGAGCAAGGAAGCCTTATTTAATGTTCTTAACAACCATTACCATTTTGCAGAACTTAAGGTCTTAGATTTATTTGCAGGAACTGGAAACATTAGCTACGAATTTGGTTCTCGTGGTTGTGAAAACATAACTAGTATTGATGGTGATCTAGGTTGCATTAATTTTATCAAGAAAACTGCCAAAGAATTTGACCTGAATATTACAGCTATAAAAAACGATGTGTTTAAATTTCTGGAAAAACACAAAGCAACTTACGACATCATTTTTGCCGATCCACCTTATGGAATTGAACAAAAGGAATTTGAAAAACTTATCGAATTGGTCTTTGAAAAGGAACTTTTAGATTCTACTGGAATGCTAGTTGTTGAACATTCTAAACGTACCAAACTAGACCACATGATGCATTTTTCTTTTGAAAAAAATTATGGAGGTTCCGTATTTACTTTTTATGAAATGGAAGTTGATAAGGATTAAGTTGAAAATCAAATCATCTCTCTAAAATAAAATATTTTATAGGTAGTACTATTTTCAGATTCAATGCTTAAATAATTTTAATCAATTAGATAATATTAAAAAAATGCAGACCTGTAAGCCGGATTCTGTCACTAATAAATCAGTGCCTTATCATTTATCTAGGATTGCAATTACTCACAACCTCTATCTTTCTACCCTTCAACAACGGGCGAGTTACCCTTAAATGTTGATATACTTGAAATTTCACCGCATAGAGTTTACCTGTTTTCACTACAGCCTTACCTGTACATACTTTCTGTTGCACTTGTCCTAAATTGATTACTCAACCTGGCGGGAGTTACCCGCTATGCTACTCTTTGGTGTCCGGACTTTCCTCTCTTCATTACTGAACAGCGATAAGGCGGTCTGCGACACAAAGGTAAATTAATAGATATTAATAAAAGGAAAATGGTACTTATATTAATCCTAAATATTAGAAAAAACTATGTTTTCTGTTTTTTCTTTTTAGCAGCAGGAAACAATACATTGTTTAATATTAATCGGAAACCTGGAGAATTTGGGTGTAAGTCTAAAACGGTTGGCGCATCCCCTACTCTATGTTGGTAATCTTCCGGATCATGACCTCCATAAAAGGTAAAAAATCCTTTTCCTTTTTGCCCATGAATGTATCTCGCTTCGCCATTTAATTCATTTTGACCCAGAATTAATACACTTGATTTTATTAATTCCCCATCAAAAGAAGTTGTTTGCCCCATAAATCCTTTCACTAAAGAAGTATGATTTTGGCACAACATACTAGGAATAACATCCCATTTTGCAGAAAAATCCATTAATGTAAAATAATCTTTTTCCATAGGGATATTTCGTTTTTCGGTCATATCAATATTGGAAAACTCATAATGTTCGGGCTTTCTATCTAAGATGAAATTCTTGAAAGCAAAAGTTTTATTATAATCGATTTGAGATTGATAATTAGGGGAACTTTCATCACCATCAAACATTGGTTCACATATATCAACTCCTTCTGCCGAAAGGGCAATATCAAAACTATCGGTTGCGGAACACATTGCAAACATAAAACCACCTCCAATTACAAAATCTCTAATTTTTTTTGCAACTGATAATTTTTCTTCTGAAACTTTAGTGTAGCCAAGTTTTGTTGCTAGAACTTCTGCATCTTTCTTTTGGTCTATATACCAAGGTGAATTTTTATAAGCACCATAAAATTTTCCATATTGACCAGAAAAATCTTCGTGGTGTAAATGTAACCAATCGAACAGAATTAATTGATCCGATAGCACTTCTTCGTCGTAAATTGGAGTAAATGGAATTTCAGCATAGGTTAAAACCATCGTAACAGCATCATCCCAAGGCTGTTTGCCTTTAGGAGTATAAACTGCAATTTTAGGAGCTTTTTCTAGAACAACTGTTTCCATATTTTGAGATGGCGAAGCTATTTCTGCTAGGATATAGTCTGCTTCGGCATCAGATACTATTTCAAAACTAACTCCTCTTATTTGGCATTCTTTTCTTATTTCAGCTGCATCTGGCAATAAAAAAGAGCCACCTCGGTAGTTTAATAACCAACTTGCTTTATATTTCTTATCCAAACACCAATAGGTAATTCCATATGCTTTAAGGTGATTTTTTTGGGCAGTTTCATCCATCGGAAGCAAAATAAAATTTGCCTTAATAGAAAATGAAACTAAAAATAGTAATAGAATTATCGATTTTTTAAATTGCATGAGTTGGAATTATTTTTTGATTTTTTTCAACCTCGGATTAATTTGTAGTTTTTCTTTTTTTAAAACATTAATAATTATTATGTCAAATTTAATCAAAAAACAGATTCAAAATAAGATTTAACAAAATTTCAAAGCCCTATCATTAAAAAGGAACATCACTGTCGTCGTCATTAGAATTAAGGTTACTTCCAAATGCTTCATTTGGAGAAGGTAGATTTTTAGTAAAAAATGGATTATCCTCATGATTCATTTTAGAAGGTAAATCATCAAAACCGCCACCATATTCTTCTAAATTATCAAATTTACCAAGGTTACCTATAAATTTTAATCGGATATTTTCTAAAGAACCATTACGATGTTTTGCAATAATAAACTCTGCTTGACCAGCTGTTGGCGATCTATCTTCATCATCCCATTCTTCAATTTTGTAGTATTCTGGACGATAAATGAAGGATACAATATCGGCATCTTGCTCAATTGCTCCAGACTCCCTTAAATCAGAAAGTAATGGTCGTTTACTCGATCCACGAGTTTCAACAGCACGAGATAGTTGTGATAATGCAATAACTGGAACTTCAAGTTCTTTGGCTAATGCTTTTAGATTTCTAGAAATGGTTGAAATTTCTTGTTCTCTATTTCCGCCACCTTTTCCGTTTCCTCCAGCAGTCATTAATTGAAGATAATCTACAATAATAAGTTTAATACCATGCTGTGATGCTAATCTTCTCGCTTTGGCACGTAAATCGAAAATAGAAAGTGACGGTGAATCATCAATAAATAAGGGTGCTTTTTCAAGATCTTTCACCTTTACAGAAAGTTGTTCCCATTCGTGTTTTTCTAATTTTCCAGTTCGAAGTTTCTCAGAAGACAAACCTGTTTCAGATGAAATCAAACGGGTAATCAATTGAACAGATGACATTTCAAGTGAAAATAGAGCAACTGGATGTCCAAAATCTATAGCAATATTTCGTGCCATTGAAAGCACAAAAGCAGTTTTTCCCATCCCCGGTCTTGCCGCAATAATTACTAAATCAGACGGTTGCCATCCAGATGTTAACTTATCCAATTTATCAAAACCAGTTGCAATTCCGGATAGACCTTCTTTGTTAGCAATTTCTTCAATTCGTTTTTTTGCTTGAATAACTAAACTTTGTGCCGTTTCTGAACTTCTTTTTATATTTCCTTGTGTTACTTCATATAATTTAGATTCCGCTTTGTCTAATAAATCAAAAACGTCTGTGGTTTCATCATAGGATTCCTCAATGATTTCTGAAGAAATTCTTATTAAACTGCGCTGAATGTATTTTTGAAGAATAATTCTGGAGTGAAATTCAATATGCGCCGACGAAGCAATTTTTTGCGTAAGCTGAATTAGATAAAAATCACCACCCGCTAATTCTAATTTGGCGTTCTTTTTTAATTGTGCCGAAACTGTTAATAAGTCTATAGGTTGCGAATCGGTGAATAACTGAAAAATAGCCTCGAAAATATGTTTGTGTGCATCTTTATAAAATGCATCCGATTGTAAAATATCAATAACTTCATCAACACCTTTTTTATCAATCATCATTGCGCCCAAAACAGCTTCCTCTAGATCTAGTGCCTGTGGAGGAATTTTACCTTTTTCCAGATTGATAATAGTAGTTTTATCTACTCTTACAGGGTTTATGTTTTTGAGATTTTCCATTTAGCGAAAGTAACCAATTCTTTAATTTTATTAAAGTTTAGTTATTACTAAAAATTGTTTACAACTAACTATTTATTGTTAACAACTAAAAAAAAATCCGAAACCATGGGGCTTCGGATTTAATTGTTTTGTAAGAATTTTACTCCTTAAACTCACCCATTTTACTGTATTTATCCATCCTATGCTCTAAAAGTTGCAATGTTGATAAATCTTTTAATTCTTTAAAGGATTTGGTGATATACTGTTGTACTGTTTTAAAAGTCGTTTCTCTATCGTAATGCGCTCCACCAAGAGGTTCCGGAATGATATCGTCCACTAGTTTTTGTTTTTTCATATCTGCAGATGTAAGTTTTAATGCCTCAGCTGCTTGTTCTTTGTATTCCCAACTTTTCCAAAGTATTGAAGAACAAGATTCTGGAGAAATAACAGAATACCAAGTGTTCTCCATCATTAAAACTCTATCTCCAACACCTATTCCTAATGCTCCTCCAGAAGCTCCTTCTCCAACAATCACACAGATAATTGGAACTTTAAGACGACACATTTCAAAAATGTTTCTTGCAATAGCTTCTCCTTGGCCTCTTTCTTCAGCTTCTAAACCGGGGTAAGCGCCGGGAGTATCAATGAAAGTAACTACAGGGATACCAAATTTTTCAGCCATTTTCATTAATCGTAAGGCTTTTCTATAACCTTCAGGATTTGCCATTCCAAAATTTCGGTACTGACGTGTTTTAGTATTATATCCTTTTTGTTGGCCTACAATCATAAACGATTGACCGTCAATTTTACCTAATCCACCAATCATTGCTTTATCGTCTTTAAAACCTCTGTCTCCAAAAAGTTCTAAAAACGAATCGCCACAAATTGCATTAATATAATCTAAAGTATAAGGCCTATTGGGATGACGAGATAATTGCACTCTTTGCCAAGCAGTTAAATTCTTGTAAATAGCACGCTTGGTTTCTTCTAGTTTTTTTTCTATTTTTTTGCAGGTGTTTGTAACATCTACATCCGATTCTAAACCAATAATTTGACATTTGTCCAATTGGTCTTCTAATTCTTTTATAGGAAGCTCAAAATCTAAGTATTCCATAGTTTTGCTGCGTTTAAATTAAAATTTGAAGTACAAATATAAAATTTTTAATTTTCAATAAAAGCAATTTTATATTTTAAGTTGTAAAAATATAGCTAAGAAGCTTTATGTCTTGACTTTATAATCCCGTTTAAAATCACTGTGATTAATATAACTGCAGCCCCAACATAAAAAGCAGAACTCATTTGTTCTTTATCTTTGAAAATAATAATTGCTAATACTATTCCGTAAATTGGCTCTAAATTAATAGTAAGCATTACTGTGTAAGGACTTAAAAATTTCATTACTGATGTAGAAGTAATGAATGCATAGGCGGTACAAACCGAACTCAAAATCATTAGATACATAAAATCATTTGAAGTAATTTGGAAAAAATTACTATCAAAACCAGATGTTCCTAAAATAAAAATGGTGAAGAAAAGAACCCCTCCTAATAATTCGTAAAATGAAATAATTGTTGGTTTGTGATCTTTTACAAACGTGCTGTTTATTACTGCAAATGAAGCAGAAAGAAATGCAGATATTAATGCTAAAAGGATACCTTCTTTATATTTTCCTTCTACATTAAAGATAATTGCAAGACCAAACACCACAATTAATCCGAAGAAAATTTCATACCATATTACTTTTTTTTTATAAAAAATAGGCTCAATTATAGAGGTAAAAAAAGCACCCGTAGACAAACAAGCTAGAGTGATAGAAATATTTGAAACCTTTATAGCTCTGAAAAAAGTGAACCAGTGTAACGCAATTATTAGTCCTGCAACTAAAAATTTTAGAAGAATTTTTTTGGAAAGTTTTAATGAAATTTTCTTTATTTTAGTATAAATAAAAATAAAAATTACTGCAAATAACATTCTAAACCAAACTAAAGGCAAAGCGTCTAAAGTTATTAATCGTCCTAAAATAGCTGTAAACCCCCATAGAAATACTATCCAATGAAGTTGTAAGTGGCTTTTTGTGTTATCGCTTAGCATTACATAGTAAAAATACTGCTAAAATTCCAAAAACAAAATTTGGAAACCAAACGGCAATTATTGGCGGATAGGTAGATTTTTCAGCTAATACTCCAAATATCTTGTCTAAAAAAACAAAAGCAAATGCTAATAAAATTCCAATTGCTAGATTTATTCCCATTCCGCCACGACGTTTCATAGAAGAAACTGCAACAGCAATAATAGTTAGGATAAATGCCGAAATTGGAATAGAATATTTTTTATATAAAACAACCAAATAAACATTAATGTTAGTTGATCCTCTTTGTCGCTCCTTTTCAATAAAACGTACCAATTTATTATAAGGTAAAGTTTCTGCAATATAAACTACCGGGGTCAAATCTTCTAAATCAAATTTAAAAACAGTATCTTTTATTTGGCTTGTTTCAATACTATCTCCTAATGCACCAACTTTCCTTTTAGTATAATTATTCAAGGTATAACTGCTATCTTTCGGGTTCCATCTTATGCTTTGGGCGGTAATTTTGTATTTAAGTTTGTCTTTTTCAAATCTTTCCATAGAAAAATTAAAGCCCATTTTAGAGTCCGAATTATAATTACTTACATAAATGTATTCCTCTTTATTAATCTGTCGATATACATCCGAATTATCTCGCATTTGGCTCTGACCATCACCGATAAGGTAAATATATCTAAAGTTATTGAAACCCTCACTTGCTTTAGGAACTAAAAAAAAACCCATTATAAGAGCAAAAATAGATACAATGGTTGCACCTATAATATAAGGACGTAAAAATCTTGAAAAGGATATTCCGGAACTTAATATGGCAATAATTTCAGTATTGTTTGCCAACTTAGAAGTAAACCAAATTATTGAAATAAATAAGAAAATAGGGAAAAGTAGATTAGCAAAATAGATAGTAAAATCTAAATAATATTGAGCAATTGCTGAAAAAGGAACCTTGTTTTCAATCATTTTATTCACCTTTTCAGAAACGTCAATGGTTATTCCTATAGGAATGAACATCAAAATCATTACTGAAAAAGTGCTTAAATATCTTTTTAATATGTACTTATCTAAAATTGTCAGCATCAATAAACAGTTATAGTCGTTGGCTCATTTGTTTGACCATAATTTCTTTCCAAACTCTGAAATCTCCTGCTAAGATATGTTTTCTTGCTTCACGAACCAACCACATATAAAAACCAAGGTTATGAATAGTTGCAATTTGTTTTCCTAAATACTCATTTGCAGCAAATAAATGTCTTAGATATGCTTTGGTATATTCGGTATCAACAAAGGTAATTCCCATTTCATCTATTGGAGAAAAATCATCTTCCCATTTTTTATTTTTGATATTAATAGTTCCATTTGCCGTAAAAAGCATTCCGTTTCGGGCATTCCGAGTTGGCATTACGCAATCGAACATATCCACACCAAGTGCAATATTTTCTAAAATATTAATAGGAGTTCCAACGCCCATTAAATAACGAGGTTTTTCTTCTGGCAATATATCACAAACAATTTCGGTCATGGCATACATTTCTTCTGCAGGTTCTCCTACAGATAATCCTCCAATAGCATTTCCTTGTTGGCCAGAATTTGCAATATATTCTGCTGATTGCATTCGCAAATCTTTGTAAGTACTGCCTTGTACAATTGGAAAAAAAGTTTGATCGTAGCCATATTTAGTAGGTACTTTTTCTAAATGATTTATACAACGATCTAACCAACGGTGTGTCATTTTCATCGAACGCTGTGCATAGCGGTAATCACAAGGATATGGAGTACATTCATCAAATGCCATAATTATATCGGCACCAATAGTTCGTTGAATTTCCATTACATTTTCGGGAGTGAAAAAGTGGTACGAACCATCAATATGCGATTTGAATTTAACTCCTTCTTCTTTTATTTTACGGTTTGCCGAAAGAGAATACACTTGATACCCCCCTGAATCGGTTAGAATATTTCGATCCCAATTCATAAATTTATGTAATCCACCTGCTTTTTCAAGTATTTTTGTTTGCGGACGCAAGTATAAATGATAGGTATTTCCAAGAATAATATCCGGGTTAATTTCTTCTTTCAATTCGCGTTGGTGCACTCCCTTTACAGAAGCAACAGTTCCAACAGGCATGAATATAGGAGTTTCAATTACGCCGTGGTCGGTAGTTATTTTTCCCGCTCTGGCTTTTGAATTAAGGTCTTTTTGTAATAAATCAAATATCATATTGGCATTTTCAATTTGCAAATATAATTTATTTAGATTTTAGGTTTCGGGTTTTAAACTATAATTTAACAGATACTATTAAAATGAAGATAACTTTAAATTATACATACTTAAGAATCGATTAAATATATCCAAATAAAAAATAAGGTATTTAATAATTGAGTAATTTTGCTCCACATAAAGTGAAAAAAATCATTAAAATATGAAGAGGATCATTGCCTTAACATTTTTATCGCTCTATCTAATTTCAAGTACTGAATTGCATCAGTTCTTGAAATTGCCTGCTTTGGTGGAACATTTTTCTGAGCACCAACAAAAAGACAAATCTATTACGCTT